>NZ_CP022377.1:1226155-1839233 GCF_003347135.1 Francisella opportunistica
ATTATTTGACTTTAATAAAGTTTGATTCTTTGATGAATCGATTAAAAATAAAGCTTGACCCTTTTTAATAGGCTCTCCTTCGTTGACTTTTAAACTTAGAAGCCTACCACTTTCTTCTGCGGATATATACCTAATATCTGTATTAATATAACCAGGAATAATTTTAGGATGCGATCTAAAAATATAATAGGTTAACCCTAAGATAATAACTGCTACAATAGTTAATGTGGCTATAACCTTTAGTTTTATAAACATTTGTAATTTCAATATAACGATATATTAGAATTATAAGGCAAATAAACAACATAAATAAATAAAAAAATCTTGCTATTTAACCCTAAAATAGTAATTATAATCACTATTTTAAACTAACTTAACTTTTAAATGTTCAAAAGAATTACTGCTACTGCCCTTACTCTTTGTAGTATTAGTATAGCTACTGCTGATGTTATTAATATATACGCACATAGAGGATATAGACCTATTGCTCCAGAAAACACTCTACCTGCTTACACTGAAGCTATGCGTATTGGTGTAGATGTTATTGATATGGATGTAAATATGACCAAAGATAAAGTTTTGGTTGTAACACATGATTTGACACTAAATCCTGACCTGACAAAAGATGAGAAAGGTAACTGGATAACAGAAAAAACTCCAATTAAAGACCTCACTTTAGCACAGCTAAAAAAATATACTGTTGGTTACCTAAAACCAGGCTCTGCAACCGCAAAGATGTACCCTGATCATATTGGCATGGATAATGTTCATATACCAACACTAGAAGAAGTTATTAATTATGTTAAAGCAAATGTTGGTAGCAGAATTCGCCTACAAATAGAAATAAAAACTAATCCTTACGACCCTAAAGAAAGTTGGACAGCTCAAGAAATGGCTGAAGCGTTAAATAAAGTTTTAGTCAAAACTGGGATGACTGATAATGTTGAGGTCCAATCTTTTGAATGGCAAGCTTTGGTAGATCTACAAAAACTAAACCCAAAAGTTAAAACAGCATATCTAACAGATCGAACTACAGAACCAATGAATGCTGAACAAGCAAAACAAATGACTGACTACCAAAAATGGACAGCTCCTCTTGATCCTAAAGATTATAATTATAATTACCCACTGATGGTACATAAACTAGGTGGCACCTTCTGGGAGCCTTATGAAAAAGACTTAACAAAAAAAGACCTTGATGAAGCTCATAAATTAGGTGTCAAAGTTGTAACATGGGGATGGACTGAAGCTGAAGGAACTGACTTTAACTATAAAATTGCCAATAAATTAATTGATTGGAAAGTTGATGGTATTATAACTGATAGACCTGATATTCTAAGAGGACTAGAAGCCGCAAAAGGATTAGATTTACCACCTGCATATCCGAATGTACCATTTCCTAAAAATATTAAAAAAATTCTCAAAAAAATCTCTTGTTTGAAAGCTTAATTTATATTGCTCAACACCAAAAATTAAACTAAACTACCCTACTAATAGTCTTTAACCTTAATTACTTTTAATTATGAATTTCCTTAAACCTGCAAAAGCTCTACCCTTATTGGCAAAAGAGCAAATCCAAAAAGCTTATCCTCAGTGGCGTTTAAGAATGTTTTTAGTAGCTTATATCGGCTACTTTACCTACTATTTTGGGCGCAGTAGCTTTGATGTCTCGAAGCAATATATTACAACTCTAACTCCTGATGAGTTAGGATTAATAGGTGCAGGCCTTGGTATTGCCTATGGTATAAGTAAGTTTCTAATGGGAAATATCTCTGATAGAAGTAATGCAAAAGTATTTCTAGCAATTGGTTTATTTATAACCGGTCTTATCAATTTACTTCTACCAAGCTTACTATCACTAGGTGTGCTTGTAATGTTTATAGCTATGCTTATAAATGGTTGGGTTCAAGGTATGGGTTGGCCTGCTTGTGCACGCATTATGACACACTGGTTTTGTGCCAATGAGCGTGGTACTAAAATGGGTATCTGGAATACTGCTCATAATGTTGGTGCAGGGTTTCTAGCTATTGCTGTTGTGCCTATTGGATTATTACTATTTCATGATGACTGGCATGGTCTTTTTTATGTTGCTGGGGCAATGTGTATTTTTGTATCAATATTAGTATTAATATTTGGTGCAGATACCCCTCAATCAGTTGGTCTACCAGCGATAGAAGTATATAAAGGTTATACCACTACTGAAGCTCACCATGAACAAGAATTTTCGGCTAAAGAAATCTTTTTTAAGTATGTTCTAAACAATAAGTGGGTTTGGCTAATTGCTATGGCTAATGCTTTTGTTTATTGTGCTAGATATGGTCTTCTTAGCTGGTCGACTTATTATCTTGTTAATGTAAAGCATATGTCTACTACTACGGGACTTTTAGGCTTTGCTCTATTTGAGTTACCAGCAATACCAGGAACTATCATTATCGGTTGGATCACAGATAAGTTCTTCGGCAGTCGTAGAGCACCGATGGGTGTTATTTGTATGCTTTTATTTATTTGCGCTTTATTTGTATACTGGTATAGTGATACAGCTTGGGTACTTTTACTTTCGTTATCTGCTATGGGAGTACTTATATATGGTCCTGTAGCTTTGATAGGAATACTCGCCTTAGATCTTGTACCGAAAAAAGCTGGCGGTACAGCAGCTGGCTTTACAGGGTTATTTGGCTATTTCTTAGGTACAGTGGGAGCACAAGCGGTGATTGGTATCATCGCGACAATGTTGGGTTGGAATGCTGTATTTATATTCTTATTAGGCTCTTGTATAATCGCTACAACACTTTTAGCTATTTGCTGGAATCTTAGCTATAATCAAGTTTCTGAGAATTAAATACTAGAACAGTGATGTCTACAAAATTACTCAAATCACTATTATTTTTTATATTAGCAATCTCTATAGCATATCCACTAAACTCAATAGAATTAAATCAACTATTAGACAACTCTATTAAACGCAATAATCTTCAGTCAGCTCTAGTTGCAGTTAAGATTATTGATTCTCAAAGTAACGCTGTAATTTTGTCAAGAAATGCTAACAAAAACTTCGCACCTGCTAGCAATACTAAATTACTAACTGGGGTTGCAGGATTATTGTTTCTTAGCAAAGATTTTAGGTTTCAAACTAAAATATATTATGACAAGATTAACAATCATAGCATTAATAACCTCTATATTGAGTTTTCAGGCGATCCAAGTTTCACTCGCGAAAACTTACATACGCTCTTAATAAACTTACAAAAAAACGATATAAATAATATAAAAAATATCTACTTTGTAAATCGTTACTTTGAAGGTCGCGATACACCAATTAATCAAAGTAATACTAGCTCTATATTTGGTTATGGTGCTCCAAGCTCAATATATAACCTAAATGAAAATGCGATAACTTTACAACTCACACCTAATTCAAATACTTTCAAAGTAAGCCAAACTGTTGGTGAGAAATTTAATTTTATCAATAAACTTTTTATAGCTAGCCCAGAGCAGTTAAAAACCTGCCAGTTTAACTCCTATTATAGAGATAATATGCTGGTACTTAGTGGCTGCTTGCCTTCAAATAGTTATACTTTTAGTTTCGCTATCGAAGATCCACAACGATTTATGCAACAAGCTATCTTAGCACAACTAGCACAACTTAAAATCTCATTAACTAATAAGATAAAAACTACTAATAAACTACCAAACAATCTAATACTCTTAGCAAAGCATAAATCAGCAGATTTAACCAAGCTTTTGAAGCATATGCTTGTAACATCAGATAATCTCTATGCTCAAACAATCACAAGAACCATCGGCTACTATCATAATCAAGTTGGGAGTATTGTATCTGGTAAAAATGCTATTATTGAAATAATAAAAACCAAGCTTAAAGTTGATACTGATAGCATTCAAATCGAAGATGGTGCCGGAATGTCAGAGAATGATTTATTATCTGCTGATTTTATTAGTAGCCTATTGCAAAAAATGTCACAGCACGACAACTTTGAGGTTTTTAAAAGTCTACTGCCAATATATGGAGAAACTGGCACGCTTAAAAACCGCTCAAGTAAATTATTAAAAGGTAAAGTTTTTGCCAAAACTGGTACTGGGACGACTGCAGTCACTCTTTCTGGCTATCTCTATGCTAATAATAAACAATATATCTTTTCAATACTGATTAATAACCTCAAAAACTCACAAAAATCAAGCGCTGTTGCTTTAGAGAGAGATTTGCTTGAGAGTATCTGCTAATATTGCAATATGACAATTTAATAAGCTCTCAAATGTCTAAAAATATTTTAATTACTGGCGCTAATGGTGGTATTGGCTCTGCTATAGCTATAGCTGCGGCAAAGGTCGGATATAATATTGGTCTTCATTATCATACTAATAGTGAAAATATTGATAAAATAAAAAAACAAATTGCTAAGTGTCCAATTAAAATTTCAACTTATCATACTGATATAGCAAATGAAAATGATATTAAAAAAATGTATCATGATTTTATCACAAATCATGGCTGTTTATATGCTCTTATCAATAATGCTAGTACAATTTTTCCTAGTTCAAGATTAGAAGATATTTCATTTGAAAGGTTAGAAAAAATTTTTGCTGTAAATGCAATTGGTAATATCTTATGTGCTAAACATGCTATCAAATACCTATCGAAAAATCACAGAGGCAATGGTGGTAAAATTATCAATATCTCATCTGCAGCATCACGACTAGGAGCAGCAAATGAATATATTGACTATGCCTGTACTAAGGGAGCTATTGACACTCTTACAAAAGGTTTAGCTGCTGAGTTAGCTGATGATGGAATTTTAGTAAATTGTATCCGTCCTGGATTTATATATACAGATATTCATAAACTATCAGGTGATCCTAACAGAATTGATAGACTTAAAGATAAAATTCCTCTTAAGCGTGGTGGATACCTAAAAGAAGTTGCTAGTGCTGTGGTATGGCTGCTGTCAGAGGATGCAAATTATTGCACTGGAACTTTTATAGATATTGCTGGTGGTAAGTAAAATAAAAATATTCTTTATAGATTAACAATAATTATTAATGCTAACTTATAAAAAATATTTATCCACTAAATAATTATTTACTATTTGACTAAGATTTTTTGTTTAAATACAATCACTTATAGGCTTTAATTTTATTTTAAAGATAAAATTGGGCTAATTTAGCAAATATATGAGATATCTCATATTAAAGTCTTAACATAATATCAAGGGAGCCATAATGCTAAAAAATTGTAACTGCTTTAGGAATGTCTGGAATACTATTAGCTTCTAACAGCACTGTTGCAGAAGATGCTACACAAGCACAGACTGATATAGAGTCTTTTAACTACCTAAAAACCAAGTCTGATGGTTTCATAAACTATACTGATGGTAGTCTGGATAAATTACCACAAGCTTTGGCAGAAAAAGCTAGCATGCTTAACTTAAATATCCCAGAAATGACAGTATTAGTTGGTGGTGGGCGCTAAATGTAAACTGCAATAATTCTCAAGAAGTTGTATTCACTACTACTCCAGGTCAGCTTAATAATAGCTTCTTTGTGAACTTGTTAGATATGTCTACAGTATGGAAAAAGTCTGCTAATAATGATGCTCAAATACATCGTCATAGATAGAAAAACTGGTAAGCAAAAGTGGACAGCATCACCAGTGGATCTAATTTTTGGTTCAAACTCAGAGCTTAAAGCAGTAGCTCAATTTTATGCTGAAAATGGTAATGAGCAGAAATTTATCAATGATTTCGTAAAAGCTTGGCATAAAGTTATGATGCTTGGCAAATTTGTCGTGCAACAATAACTCTGCTAAAAACTTCTAAAATATTTATTAGTGATAAATCTATTGCATCTGTAACCATTTAATCTAATATGTAACTATATAAACACCAATCTATTAGGTTTTATATGGCTATAAATTTATATCATCAAAATGATTATCTAAGACAAAATAATACTATTTCTAAAAAAGAGAATTTCTCAGCTTTTCGAAGAGATTATGCTCGCGTTATACATTCTTCTTCTTTTCGTAGGTTACAGGCAAAAACACAAATCTTTCCAAATTTTGAAAATGACTTCTTTAGAAATAGACTAACCCATTCACTTGAGGTTGCACAAATAGCTAAATCTATAGCAGTCAAACTTAATGCTGAACGTGAGCTTAACCTTGATTATGATCTAATCGAAACAGCTGCGCTTTGTCATGATATTGGTCATCCCCCTTTTGGTCATAACGGTGAAGTTGCTTTGAACAAAAAAATGCGTAAATTTGGTGGTTTTGAGAGCAATGCACAAACTCTAAGATTGATATCACATACCGCAAAGAAAGATATTGATCAAAAGCAAACTTTTGGTTTAAATTTGACTTATCGAACTCTTGCAGCAACAATAAAGTATGATCACCTTATTCCACCTATTAGTGATTTAGGTAAGCTTACAAAAGGCTACTATAGCGAAGAAGCACACCTAGTAGCGGATATCAAGCATAAACTCCTCGAACCCTATGGCATAACTACTATAAATGCTGAATTTAAAACTATTGAATGTTATATAATGGATGTAGCTGATGATATTGCCTACTCTACTTATGATGTTGAAGATGCTCTTAAAGGTGGTTTTATTGATCCACTCTCTATGGCTAGTATTGATGATAAACTTGTTAAGAAAGTCTTCAACGCAATGCCACATGACTTAGAGATTACTGAGAATGAAATTAAGAATATTCTAAAAGATATTTTCTCAGATTATATAGATTTTGCTGCTGATAGTAGAGATATTTATAGAATTTCTAAAAACATCGCCAATAATAGCCTATTACGGACAAAACTAACATCTAAGTTAGTTAATAGTTGTATCCAAAATATTGAGCTAGAGCTTAATCAGCACATCCCGATTCTCTCAAGAGTTTATCTGAATAACCAAGTCAGAAAACAAGTTGAAGTTCTCAAAAAATATATATTATTTAAGATAATAAAATCACCAAAGTTAAATGTTCTTAGATATCGTGGTAGAGAGATAATTTCAGAAATTTTTGATATTCTAATTAAATCAACTCCTGATGAGAGCTTACTACCTGATGATATCAGTATGATATTTTATAACACGCTTAGTCCTCAAGGCAAAGCTAGAATAATCAGCGACTATATATCTTCTATGACTGATAGATATATAATCGAACTTTATAATCAATTTAAATCTGACCCTTCAACAATGATTTTTAAGCCTTTTTCATAAACCAACTAGCCGCTGCTATTCCAATAAAAGAAACTGCCCCAGCAAATACGATTAAGTACACTGGTACCAATAGGCTACTAGTTGCTGTAATAAGAGATATTGTCAATACTGGAACCCCTGCAGAAAATACTAAATAACCCAAGTTATAAGCTATACCATAACCACGACATCTATATTCTAATCTAAAGAAATTTGCAATAATCACATTATAAGTTGGCGCAAAGAAGCCCATAATTATAGATAGAATAATGAAACAAGCAAAAACATCAGTTCCTGCAATCATATTTTTATAAAATAATGGCACTATAGCAATTGTTATAAGTATTAGCAAAGCCATCATCTTAGGCTTAGATACATAATCACTGATAAAGCCGCCAATCAAACAACTAACTGCCATAACAATTGAACCTGTTAAAAGTAAATCAGAGACATCAAAATCAGAAACAATATACATTTGATGATATGCCGGTAAAAACATATATAATTGTGTCGTAAGCATAGCAATACAAGCAACTAAGGCTATACTAATAGTTAATTTTATAATAAATATATAATTATGAGAGCGTTGTTTATCTAATGCTTCAACAACTCTAGGGATATCGATAATATTTTTTCTTAAGAAAAATAATAGAAATGTAAAACAAGCACCTATGAAAAATCCAATACGCCAACCATAATCTTGTATAAAGCTTTGACTAGTAAAATGATTTAAAATAAACAACACTAATGATGTCATCATAATACCAATACTTAGACAACAAAATACCATACTCGTCACTAAGCCTTGCCGTTGAGGATAGTTCTCAATTATATAAACAACTGAAACAGGTATTTCAGCACCAACTGCCAATGACTGTATACAACGCAAGCCAACAAACAATATAGTTGCTAATACTCCAATAGTTTCAATAGTAGGTAACAGAGCTAAAGCTAAGGTAGAGAAAAATAGCAAGATCATATTCAATCTTAAAATAAACGCCCTACCTTTCTTATCAGCAAGATAGCCAAATCCCCAAGCACCAAGTGGACGTACAAGGTAGCCAACAATATAGACCAAGAAAACTAATAAAGTATTACTAATAGAACTACTTTTATCAAAAAATTTACTTCCAATAGACACAGCAAATATAGAATATATTGCCAGATCATAGTATTCAAAAGCTGCTCCTAAACTTGAAAATAACAACCTATTATAATTTTTCATTAATTAACAAAATTTAAAGATTTTTTTTATATATTAGTAAAATCACAAAGATAATCAAATACTAATTAGCATAAGCAGGTGATAGCTCGATAATTTCTAACGTCAAGCTATGCTTAAGCATATTAATGTGTGTATTGAACAATTTTGTTAGCTGATTTTTTAACTGTAGTGCAAGATTATTTAAATGTTGCTGTTTTCGTCCTGCTAAAACTTTGATTTGCATATGGATTAGATCTAGTTTGTCTTCACCCCCAACACTACTAAAATTATATCTATAAATCCTACTTTTAAAGGTTTCTAATCTAGTAGATAAGCTATCTGCTAAAAACTCTTGTGAGTAATCAATAGCTTTTTTTGCTATAGTAATATCAAACTGCTGCGGTATTTCTAAAATTATATGTGGCATCTAAATTCCTTTCAAAAATAATTCGTTAATAGGTATCAAGGCTATCTATAAAACGTAACTTTCTGTTCATTAGCTCTCTATGGACCTATTTTAAATATTTTGCATCCATATTTTAAAATTCTATAATTTTAGGTTGCAAAGTAGTTAGCTGGCTTACATTGTTCTCTCCTTTTTCTGGCATCAAAAATGTCCCAAAGCGAAGGGGAGATCTAATTTTAACCGTGCTTGAATAAGGCGCTTACAGCTGTCTTAATTTTCTTTCTATTTCATTATCATACCCGGCCTTCCCTTTATGTGTGAGATACCACTGTAAAGCATTTCTGTTCTTGAAAGCTGCCTTTTTATTTAATGTATTATAATTATCTAAAAGCCAGTTAATACTTCTATTACACATAAAATAACACCCTTGTACTAAAGGAGTTAATCGTTCATATGCAGGTATTTTCCACACAGTATTAATAATAGGCATTTTCCACGCAGTATTAATATCATGAGTAGGAAAATTCTCTTTTAATTTCTCTAAGATAAGATTGTTAGAGCTATTAGAACATCCTGCTATAAAATAGCTTGCTATAGAATTAGATACTTCTAATAGGAGATTATTACTCAAAGATTTAATACCACTATTTTTTGCCTGGTTTGCTTCAGTTCTTGAATCTAATAGTAATAACTCAACTATATCTATATAACCATTTTCGCAAGATATCATAAAAGGGGTAGTGCCGTCATTATCTGCCTGATTTACCTTAATTCTTTGATCTAATAGTAATAACTTAACTATATCTATATGACCATTTTTGCAAGCTACCAAAAAAGGGGTAAAGCCGTTATTTGTTGCCTGATTTACTTCAGTTCTTTGATCTAATAGTAATAACTTAACTACATCAGTATGATTTTTTTCAGAAGCTATGAATAGCAAGAAAGTGTTTATATGGTATTTTTTTTGAACCATATCTTTTAAGTTTTTCTTGTAATTTTCTTCAGCATCACTAATAAATTTTGATTGTATTTGCTTTAGTAGAGAATATACAAGCTTAGTATACTCTTGATTAATATCTATTACTTTAGATAAAAAATTCTTTTCTTCCAAAAAAATGTATAGTAATTCATTAATATTTTTACAAGTAGCTATTATGCTATTTAGCTTATTGAACCGACTATTAAGATTAAGACTCTTAGAAATATGGTTTTTATATTCATTATTATATTTATAGTAGCCTTCAGAAAGTCTCTCATTATTATATTCTTCAGAAAGTCTTTCATTATTATATTTATAGTAGCTTTTTAGTCCAATATTAAACTTATCTGCAAAGTGTTCAGAAAGTCTCTTTTTAAAAGACATAATATCAAAATCAACTATCTGTGTGGGGGCAATAAATATAGTAACATTTACAGCTAGTATTCCATTTTTATTTTCAGGAAGAAATGACTCAAATAATCGTTTTGCAAGTTCTGCTTCTTGTTTATATTCATTATAATAAAAATAGTTTTTTGTTAGGTATTTAACTTCAAGGTAGTTAGCATCAAAAATAAATTGAGTAGTACAAGCTATAACATGATTATGTGTATTAAAAATAATTAAATATGGGTTTTTAGATAACGGATTTTTCAATTTAGTTATTAGTGGCTCAAGGTATGTTACAAAACTCTTTTCATTGCCAGCATATGATTTATTATATATTTCTAATAAAGGCAAACTACAAGCATCATAATAGGTACTGTCCTTTTGAAATAAACTACCATTTATAACGTATTTAGAAGCCTCATATCCATTCTGAGAAACTAAATTAGAATTTATTCGATAAGAAAAAAAATAAGTTTTAGAAGGGTTATGGTAAAGAAGTAAACCGTCTAAAAATGCTCTTATTGATAAAATTAGATCATAATTATCTTTTAGTAGATTCTCTTTATAACGTGCAACAGACTTATTATATGGAGAGTTTTTGCGTTGTAGATCAGTATACTCTCTTACGATCTTACTAAGTTTAACTTCGTTACTATAGTCTTTTGTCAAGATATCTAGACGGTCATAGAAAGTTTCTTGATCACCAGCTAAGTTAGCTTGTCCCCACATATACGCTAGACCAAAACATAAACCATCAGGCAAGCCTAATTTATTGTAATAATCTCCCCAATCAGATTTATCTGATATATCTTTTATATTATCTTTTAAAAGATCATATTTAGACTTAGGCATTGGTTACTAACAGATTTTGTTTACAATGAAAACTCCAAGGCAATAAAGCTTCGTAATCTTCTATAATTTTAGAGTAAGGCAATCTCTTCATAATATCTACATAATATTGATATGGTTTTAAATTATTATACTTCTTGCGAATGATTTTGCAAAAAAATAATGTCTTTTTTCTATTGATATTCTGTTGCAAAAATTCTAAAGTTTATTAAAAATACTAGATTCCATCAACGAAATTATTTATAAAAATAGTACGACATGTAGTTAAACATAGTTTCTGAAGCTAAATAACTACATGAAGTACTTATGAGATACTATATATCTGAATCTAATTGGTCAACAATATTAAAATTTTTGCAATCACAAAAAGGATTATATACAAATAATCAAGCAAGGCTTAGAATTTTTGTTTATGGAGCCTATAATGAAAGGGCGTGTTGAAAACTAGCCATATATAGAATAATATTTGTTAAAATATAGTTATATTAATTTTCATATGCTTATCTGATGAATCAACTAGAGATGATAAGTCTTAATGACTTAGTACCGAGAAATCATATATATCGTAAGTTTGTATCGATTTGGAATTTTAAAAATGTTGCTAAGAAATTAAAAAAGTTTGAAAAAGATAACCCTTATAAAGGTTATGGAATGCTACGTTTATTTAAATGTTTGCTATTACAATTTATGGAAGATCTTAGCGATAGAGAATTAGAGAAATATCTACAAGAAAATAACGCAGCAAAATGGTTTTGTGAATTTACATTATTAGAAAAAACTCCCGATCATAGTGTATTTTGTAAATTTAGAAAGAATATAGGTACTCGTTTTATATCGGAAATTTTTAATGATTTAAGAAAGCAATTAAAACAACAAGGATTTATCAATGAAGTCTTTAGTTTTGTTGATGCTAGTCACTTAATAGCTAAAGCTAATCTTTGGAAAGAAAGAGATAAAGCTATCAAAGAGAAATATGAAAAGTTAAATAATGAAATACTTCCTAAAGTAGCTATAGATAAGCAAGCACGTATAGGCTGTAAAGGTAAAGATAAATTTTGGTATGGTTATAAGAAACATACTAGTGTAGATATGCAGAGTGGACTGATTAATAAAGTAGCTGTGACACCTGCCAACGTTACAGATGCAAAGGGTATAAAATATGTTTGCCCTGATGGTGGTGCGATTTATGCTGATAAGGGATACTGTACAAAATATGCTAACAAAACTGCCAGGGATAACTGTTGTGACCTTAAAGCCATAAAGAAGAATAATATGCTTGGTAAAAATCATGATCAAGACAGTTGGTTTAGTGCTATACGTTCACCTTATGAAAGAGTGTTTGCTCATCAGGATAAACGTGTTAGATATAGAGGAGTTTCAAAAAATCACTTTGCTGAACTGATGAAATCTATTTGCTTCAATCTTAAGCGACTTGTAGTGCTTGACCCACTCAATTTGTGCTTGAACTAGGATAAGTGTATCCAAATATCAGAAATATTAATAAAACATAAAGAAAAACTTTAGAATAGTGGCCTAAGATGCACAGCGTTAAAGAATTAAGCTTTAAACACACAAATTGGGTAAGCTTTCAACAGCCCCTGAAAATACAAAAATAATATAAACTAAAGTCACTAAAACGATAGTATTTTATATTACTAGATTTAATTCTTAAGAGTTAAACTAAAATTATCTCATTTAAAAAATTTTTAATAATTGACTATCAAAAATTAATAAGAACTATCAAATTTTCCACATCTTAATGATTTTAACTTTAAGTTATGATTACGCTACTAAATATAAAATAAAACTTCTTATCAATAAAACATAAGTTTTATTCAGCACAACCACAATAAAATACCCTTCCGAAAACTTTTAATTGTTTATTATTTTTTTATAGTCATATAATGTAATCTCAGCATCTAAAATATTTTGTATAAGGATATAACTTTAAATCAAAGTTGTAATAAATATAGGATATAAATTGAAAAATAATAAGACGAAATTTTAAGAAGAAAGAAATTACCAACCAGTAACTTCTTTAAGCTTTTTGCCGATCTCAGCAGGTGATCTAGTGTAAGCAATACCAGCAGCTTCAAAAGCAGCGAATTTTTCTTCTGCTGTACCTTTACCACCAGAAATAATTGCACCAGCATGACCCATACGCTTTCCTGGAGGAGCTGTAACACCAGCAATATAACCGATTACTGGCTTAGTGACATTGTGCTTAATGTACTCAGCAGCTTCTTCTTCAGCAGTACCACCAATCTCACCAATTAAGATAATCGCTTCTGTTTGCGGGTCATTCTCTAATAACTTAAGAGCTTCGATTTGATTCATACCAGGGATAGGGTCACCACCTATACCGATACAAGTAGATTGACCAAAGCCTAACTTAGTAGTTTGAGCAACTGCTTCGTAAGTTAAAGTACCAGAACGAGAGATGATACCAACTTTACCAGGCATATGAATATGTCCAGGCATGATACCAATCTTACACTCACCTGGAGTGATGATACCAGGACAGTTAGGACCAATTACTCTTACATCTTTATCTTTTAGGTATTCTTTTACTACTAGCATATCTAGAGTAGGAACACCTTCTGTAATGATTACAACTAGCTTAACACCAGAGTCAATCGCCTCAATGGCAGAGTCTTTTACAAACGGAGCTGGTACATAAATTACAGATGCATCAGCACCAGTAGCTTTTACAGCTTCTTCCATTGTATTGAAAACTGGCTTACCTAAGTGAGTTGTGCCACCTTTACCAGGAGTTACACCGCCTACGATATTTGTACCATAAGCCATAGCCTGCTCTGAGTGGAAAGTACCGTTTTTACCAGTAAAACCTTGTACTAAAACTTTTGTATTTTTATCAACTAATACGCTCATTATTTAATATCCTTTTAACTGTTTTATATTTATTAACCTAGTGATTTCACAACTTTTTCAGCAGCATCAGCTAAACCATCAGCAGGTATTAGTTTTAGACCTGAGTCAGCTAGTATTTTAGCACCTTTTTCTGCATTGTTACCTTCTAGACGAACAACTACTGGTACAGTTACATTTACTTCCTTAACAGCTTCGATAATAGCTTCTGCGATCATATCACAACGAACAATACCACCGAAAATATTAATTAAAACAGCTTTTACATTCTCATCATCTAGGATTAGTTTGAAAGCTTCGATTACTCTTTCTTTAGTAGCACCACCACCTACATCTAGGAAGTTTGCAGGCTTACCACCGTATAGTTGAATGATATCCATAGTTGCCATAGCAAGGCCAGCACCATTAACCATACAGCCAATGTTACCTTCCAGAGCTACATAGTTTAGCTCATGCTCAGAAGCTTTTAACTCTTTAGCATTCTCTTGAGATTTATCTCTTAGAGCTAGCAGTTTTGGATGTCTATAAAGAGCATTTGAGTCAAGATTGATTTTACCATCAACACAGACAATTTCGCCATTTTCTCTTACAGCAAGAGGGTTTATTTCAAACAGAGCAAAATCACACTCGATAAATGCTTTATAAGCACCTAACATTGTTTTAACAAAATCATTGATTTGCTTACCTTCTAAACCAATTTTAAAAGCAATTTCACGCGCTTGGAAAGGTTGAAGACCAACTAATGGATCAACTTCTACTTTGAGGATTTTCTCAGGAGAGTTGTGTGCAACTTCTTCAATATCTACACCGCCTTCAGTTGACGCCATGAAAGTTACTTTACGACTAGATCTATCAACTACAGCGCCTAAATATAATTCACGTGTAACAGGATAAACGTCTTCAAAAATACCAACAGAATTAACTGGCTGACCTTCAGCATCAGTTTGGAAAGTTACAAGATTTTTACCGATTAAGCTTTCTGCTACTTCACGCGCTTCTTGAGATGATTTAACAACTTTTACACCACCAGCTTTACCACGACCACCAGCATGTACCTGAGCTTTAACCACAGCAAATTTGCCACCTAGTTGGTCAAATGCCTGAGCAGCTTCATTAGGGTTATGAGCTACGATACCTTTTTGAACTTTTAGACCATAGCTTTCTAAAAGATCTTTAGCTTGATATTCATGTAAGTTCATTGATTTTCTTCCTTATTTGAACGTTTGACGAAAATTTTTGTTAGATAACAGATAAAATAATAACTCATTTATGTTATTTTTTCTAATAAAAATGCTTATTATTAGTATTTGATTTGCTTATAATATGATAATGTTAATTTGTTAAAATTATAAAATAAAGGTAACTAAAAATGTTTGATTATATATTTAACAAAATCAAGGCGACTATTTTCTCTAAAATTACTCCAGGTCAATTGCTTCTTACTTCTGTTTTAGCCTTTGTATTTGGATTTATTCCAGGAATAACGTATTCACCATTACTTTTCATAGGAGTGCTAGTTTTAGTTATAATCCTAAGAATAAATATCGGAGTATTTGTGTTGATCGCTCTTATTGCGAAAGCTCTTTCTTATATTTTACAAGGACTTAGCTTCGCGGTAGGGACATTTTTACTTGATGGTTTTACCCAGCCATTATTTAAAACTTTAGTAAATACCCCTGTAGTTGCATATGCAGGTTTTGACTATTATCTGGTAACTGGTGCATTAATTGTTGCAATAGTTTTGGGGTTAATCTTTGGTGTTATTATCGCAAAGATTTATAAAAAAATAGTTGCAAAAATGGCAGTAGTTCAGTCTGGTACAGAACTTTATAATAAAATCACAAAAAACTTTTTTGTGAAAATTGCTAGCTGGATCTTCTTAGGCAAGAATATTGCGAAAATTGACTGGGTCGAAATGCAAAAACGTAAGTTTAGACAACCATTTAGACTAACTGGTGTTGTATTAGTAGCTTTGATTGTTGTGGCTTTAATATACTCACCAAAGCTTCTAGAAACATCAATGGTATCAAATATCATCAAACAACAGTTAACTAAAGCTAATGGCGCAACTGTTGATTACCAATCTTTAAATCTAGATTTAACTAATGCCAAACTAGAAATAACAGGTTTAGGAGCAGCAGATCCGACTGATCTTAATAAAGATAGATTCTACGCTCAATCTGTCAGTGCTAGTATAAATATCTCAAATTTACTTACACGACAAATTACGCTAAAAGATGTTGTTGTCACTGGAGTGGCTTTAGATAAACAAAGAGCTACTAAAGCTGAGTTGTACATCAATACTAAATCTTTAGTTACACAAGAATCTAAGGCTAGTTCAGAGGCTGTAAAACAACAAGCTATTGAGGCTATTAGTAAGGTTGGCGAAAAACTACAACAAGTTGATCTTCAAAAACTAAAAGAAAATACCAAACAAGCTAAAGAAGTTGCTAATGGTATCAAACAAGCTGCTGAATTTTTATCTAACTTTAGCTCTACCAGTGATAATACTTCAGAGACGGGGCAGAAGGATCAAAGTATTACACCAAAAGCTGAAGCTAAGGTATATGGCTATGCAAATGTTAAGAATGAAGATTTACGTGATAAATATCCAAGTTTTGTAATTCAAAATATCGCTATTAAAGATTATATGAATGCAGGCACTGTATATAATGCTAGTATAACTAATATATCAACAAACCCTCAGTTATTAGCATTACCAACCACGATAGTTGTTAAATCAACAAATAATAATGATGTTGATGTTAATGTGATTATTGCCAATAAACCAAATGTTGATAATACGGTTAAGTTTAACTTACAAAATGTTGCAGGTAGTGCTATCCAAGGTTTAGCTATCCAAGGAGTCGATTTAGATGCTGAGAGCTTAGCTATATCAGGTCAGGGAACTTGGCAGTTTAGTGGCATAAGAAACATAATGTTTAATATTCCACTTCAACTAAACTTTAACAATGTTAGTGTTAGTTTTAACCAGTTTAAACAAAATATTCCTAAGCTAACATTAAAGGGAGCTATCTCAGGAAATTTAAATAATGTTAGCTTTGCTGTTGATACATCATCGTTACAAAACTTGCTAAGTGTTGATACAGTCAAAGATGCTGCGGGACAAATAGCCAAGCAAACAGATTTAGATAAAAAAGCACAGCAAGTCATTGACAACACTAGGATAAATGGCAAGTCTATCAAAGATTTAAATGCCAACGATTTAAAGAATATCAATAAAAAAGATGTCCAAAATCTTGCTTCTCAGTTTGGAATTAAACTTAACTAAGTTGTTTGTTTATACTATTTTAGTCGATTCTCGATTATAAACTGCGTATTTAAAATCATCCTTGATTAATATAGCCTCTAGGCATAAAAGTAGTATATTCTGTCATCAACTATGTTGCTAATTTAATTTATGAAATTTTCAAATCTCTTTTTAAATCTCTAATTTTAGCATTAGCAATGACTATAATTTTTCTCATAACAGCTACAAGGGCTACCATCTTCTTTTTACCCTTTTCAACAAGGTCTCTATAAAATATTCCAAGTTTACCTTTACTTCTAGCAGCAGTTAATGCTGACATAAATAATATAGGTTTTAAATCAGCTCTACCGCCGTAAGTCTTTCTATAGCCAACTTTCTTGCCACTTTCATACGGATATGGAGCTACTCCTGCTAAAGAAGCCACTTGTTTACGGTTTAAGTTTCCTAACTCAGGCATCAAAGCAAGTAAAGATGTGGCTGTAGCATTTCCTAGACCAGTAACCTCTTTAACTAATAGATCTCTAGCTTTTGCTAAGTATTGGCAATCATCGACTAACTCATTTATAAGGCTTTCTATAATCATAATTTCTTGTTTATAGAACTCTATCATTCTTTGGTGAGAATCTTTTGTATATTTTTGGTCTGGTGCTTGATATCTATTTTTTTCAGCTGCTAACTGTTTTTTAATATCTTGTTTTCTAAGAATATATTTTATAAGCTTTTGCATTTTATCATCATTAGGTTGATAAAATTCTAGGTCACGGTGTCTTTCATACCCATACTTAGCTAGTCCAAAAGCATCAATATTATCTGATTTACCTAATTGACCTGTAGAGCGAATAAAATGTTTAACTATTCTAGTATTAGCTCTGTGAACAACTATATTTTTAGTTATTAAATATTCAAGTAAAGCTTTTTCATAGCCTCCGGTAGTTTCAACAACTACAAAAGATTTATCCTTGAGTATAGGATGATCTGATAAAAATTCATCAAAGCCAGTTAAGTTATTAAGGTATTTAAAAGTCTTTTTCTTACCATGAATTGCTACTACAAAATCATTCTTTGATATATCAATACCGATGAAATTATGATACATTTTAAATATCTCCTTAGTATGTTTACAAATATTTGCGATTGTAAGCGGTCGTTAAAACCAAGCAACTATACAAACGTATTAAGGAGATAACCCAAGTACCTTGATGACAACGATTGTTTAAATCTATCCTGAACCGGTCGCTTGGGTTATAATCAAAACTATTAAAATAGTCTTGATTTAACTCCTTGGTAAACACATTATACTAAGAATTTAACTTACAATCCTGAACTCGTTTCAGGATCTCAATAAAATCAATACTTATAGTGAGATGCTGAAATAAATTCAGCATGTCATTTTTATATGTAGTTAGCTGTAGTTAATCATTAAGTTAGCAGTTTGTCTATATTTACTATCAATAATGGCTTTTAGAAACTCAAAAAAAAAATAATAATACTCACCTTACGCAAGATCTGTAATTTAAGATAAAAAGCTTAAGCTATATAATCATGTATTGGTTAATTTAAGAAAAGAAAGAGAATCTTTTAGATTTATACTCAGATTATTTGTTAAGCCAAACAAAACACTGTGGTTTAGCTATAATAGTAGACAGCCTAGACATGGTTGGTGTCATTTAATTTATATCTTAATATTAATTAATAATTTATATACCAAAATTTATGTTAAATTAAATATTATTTGGTTATCTGATTTAAATTAAATTGAAACTATGAAAAAAAATAAAGTTATTGTAATAGGAAGTGTACTTGTTTGTTTGTCTTTGAATAATTTTAGTTATGGCATGCAAAAAAAATTTAGATCAAATTATTTACCCACAAAATCCTCTACTGTAACAAAAATTGATTTTTCGCGTGTAAAAATTGATTATACTAATCAAAATGAATGGGAATACAAAAAACTATCCCAAACCCTGAAATCTAAAGGATCTCTAAATGATATCAATGTGTTTTTACGCCATAATCCAACCATTAATTTGGTTATCGCAAACCAACTGCTTTACAAGCTATCATTTATTTCGTTTGAAACTTGTCAATCATTTTTTCAAATAATAAAATATCCTGACAAATATACTTATAACACTTTTATCAAAGCTGCAAGTAAATATGGTAAATTTGCTGCTGCACAACAAACATTTAATGAAGCTAAACAGAAGAAACAAGTAGACGCGGTGACTTATGCCACCTTTATTGACGCTGCTGGCAAAAATGGGGAATTTAAACAAGCTCTACTAGCATTTAATGATGCTAAGCGTGATAATCTAGCAAATGTAGTAACTTATAACAGCTTTATTAATACTGCTGGCAAAAATGGGAAATTTGAACAAGCTCTACTAGCATTTAATGATGCTAAGCGTGATAATCTAGCAAATGCGGTGACTTATGCCACCTTTATTGACGCTGCTGGCAAAAACGGTGAATTTAAACAAGCTCAACAAGCATTTAAAAAAGCTAAGCAGAAGAAACAAGTAGATGCGGTGACTTATAACAGCTTTATTAATGTATTAATGAATTCTAATTTACCTGAAAATAAAAAAACACAAGAAGCAGAGACATTAGCACAACAGTATCTCTACCCTAACATTGATAAATAGTATGAAAGAGGCATAATTGACTTACATGGTCAAAATGAAAGTACCACAGACTTAATTTTAAGACATTATTTAAAGGAAAAACACTTTACTGGTCAACAAAAAACCATAACATTCATTACTGGCAAAGGTATTCATTCCAAAGATAATGAGAGTATCGTTAGAAATACTTTTTTAAAGTTCTGTAAGGAAAACAAGGTAAAAGATATTAAAATTTATAATAATCAAGGGATTTTTATCATCAAGCTTAAAAGTTCTGTCACAAACTGACAAATGTTTAAAAATTGGCTACAGTTTGTATCATAAAAACAGTTGTTGTTATAGATAATGCTACTTTTCATAAAAACAAAGATGTATTACAGCTTATTACAGATGCCAGCAGATTTGAATCTAATTAAAAATAAATGGGTTGAGAAGAAAGCATATATAAGAAAATATAAGTTGCTGTAGCAGATTGTTATACGTACTAGTTTTATATGGATTTAGCTATATGTTGCAAGTTTTAAAGACAGCGAACCAGTTATTGGGTTTGGAAAGATAATATAATTGGCCTATTAAGAAACAAGCTAGTTTGATATTGTAATCCGAATTAAAATTTAATATTCCCATTTGGCCCAATAAGCGTTCCACTACTTGGAGCAATATGTGGTTGCGCATCTAAATCTTCGATAATAATCTTATAGGTATAAGTGTCGAGAACTGCTTGTTTCAATTCTATATCTGGTCGATACTTTTTTATTTCATTTACTAATTCTTCTTGAATATTTTTTGGAATTCTTGTTCTTGCTCCAAAAATAACTCTTTTGATAGACTCTTTAGGTATTTCCCAAACTCCTGGACCCCATTGAGGAGTTCCTTTTACTGCATGGCTTACCAATCTATACTCATCTTCATAATCCCATTCATTAGACTTTTTAAAAACCATATCGACATCTCTTTCACATGGTCTTTGATTTGTATAAATCACCTTTTTAAGAGAATGTATCACAGGATTACCATGATTATTTTTTTTACATTTTTCGATAAATATATTAGTATCAAAACCTATACAAATACCTTTATGTTGGCTTGCATAGTGACTCCACATAAGCATTTTATTATTATGCGGTGTTAAACACGTAACCCCAATTCTCTGAGATAGAGCTTTTTGCAGTTGATAACAATTACTATCCGTAACCGCATGTGGCAATGATCCAATAGGAAGCTCACTACTCCATAAATTTGGATAACAGTCAAATGGATCATTAAACTCTGTTGGAGCAGTAAATTTCATATGACCTTTTGTAATTAATTCAATAAAGTAATTTTTATCCTGTTTACTATTATCATGTATATTACCTCTATATTGATAAAGAATCATAAACTACCCAATCACCCTATACCCAAACCAATCAGGTTTTAGATCATATTTTCCATCATTTGGATTTAGATGAATATATTTACCATTTATAGAACTAAGCTCTAAACAGTCATCAACCTCCATAAGATTATCTTTATGCTGATGTAATGAATTTTTTAGTAGACTCTTTTTAGCTTTTTCTTTTGCTTGTGTTTTATCTGTAGCAACAAATAACCCAAATTCATGTAGCTCATTTAGCTTACTTTTAACATAGCCACCAAGATTTACAAAATATAATTTTTTATCAGAAACTTGAGGTTTATCTTGTAATGATATTTTATACCCATCAGCACCTTTGACAGCTTTATAACTATCTAGATGTAGACCTTTGACACTACCAAACCAATTTTTTCTAAGTTGCTCATATGTGTCTTCGATAATGTCACCAATTACAAACTGTATATCATGTAACTCAATATTTGCCTTTGGTGCACTACCGCCTAAATATACTATAAATAATTGACTCATAAACATTACCTAAGTTTAATTCCCTTATTAATTATAACTAAATTTATGAAATCCTGATACTAGTTCAAAATGACTTGGTTGTTTTTTATTTTCCATTTATTTAAAACTAAGTCAGCGTAGTGCTAGGCAGTTTTGCATATAGGTTCCTGAGCAGTGTCAAAGGACTGCCATGAAAAAAGTATGTCGCTATAACTTTATAACTTACTCAGTAAGTAGCGAAACATTATTTATAGACTTTCTTAAAAGCAACTAGCTATAATATAGAGATAACTCTGTGAAACTTCTTAAATAATGATAACTCTAGAAATCTGTGTAGATAACTACCAATCAATCTTAAATGCACAACAAGCTGGTGCTGATAGATTGGAACTTTGTTCAGCATTAGGTGTTGAAGGACTTACACCCTCACCTAGCCTAGTAAAGTTTGCTAAAGAAAATTTCACACGCTCACTACAAGCTATGATTCGCCATCGTGCGGGAGATTTTTATTACGATGAAATAGATCAACAGATTATGCTTGATGATCTAAAAACCATGCTTGAGCTTGATGTCGATGGTATTGTTATTGGTGCATTAACAAAAGATAATAAAGTAGATAAAGATTTTCTAAAACCATTTATTCAACTTACAAAACAAACTGGTAAAGAGCTAACTTTTCATAGAGCTATTGATCTAACTACAGATATATACAAATCTACACAAGAGATAATTATTCTTGGTTTCGATAGAATCCTGACATCAGGAACTGCTATCAATGTAATCAAAGGTTTAGAAACTATAAAATCGCTGCAACAACAATTTGGTAGCCATATCCAAGTAATGCCAGGTGGCGGAATTAACTCTGTCAATGTAAAAGAAATTTTAGAGACTACAAAAGTTAGAAATGTTCATTGCTCTGCTTCTAAGAAAATTTTACGAGGTAGTCACTCTACAGCATTTGCAGCTGCTGCTTTAGAAATTAAAATTAGTCAACTTGAAGAAATAAAATCTATAAAAAGCAGATCAGCAGTTAGTAGTTTCAAAAATGAATGATTAGAAAATAAACTGTTTAAACAAGTGAGAAATTTCACTTGAGCAAGCACTATGCTATAATTCCGCCATAATCATATTTAAATAATATTTAAAATGCAGAATCATCATAAACTAATAATTTTAGGATCTGGCCCTGCTGGCTATACCGCAGCAATATATGCAGCTCGTGCAAACTTAAAACCGGTAATAATAACAGGTATGCAACCAGGAGGTCAACTTACGACTACTACAGATGTTGACAACTGGCCTGGTGAACCTGATGGTATCATGGGCCCTGAACTAATGGATAAATTACAAAAACAAGCAGAAAGGTTTGATACCCAGATAATCTATGACACTATCAGTAGTGTAGATCTACAAAATAAACCTTTTAAACTAATTGGTGAAGTTGAGCAATATACATGTGATGCTCTAATCATAGCAACTGGTGCTACAGCTAAATACCTAGGGTTAGAATCAGAAGAGAAATTTATGGGCAAAGGTGTATCAGCATGTGCTACTTGTGATGGATTTTTCTACAGAAATAAAGATGTTGCAGTAGTTGGTGGTGGTAATACAGCTGTTGAAGAAGCACTATTTTTATCAAACATCGCTAAGTCTGTGACATTAATCCATCGTAGAGACTCTCTAAGGTCTGAAAAAATCCTTATTGATAAGCTAATGGAAAAAGCACAGCATGGCAATATAAACATCATCTGGAATAGCACACTACAAGAGGTACTTGGTGATGATATGGGAGTTAATGCTCTGCGTATTAAAAATATCAACACTAACAAAGAATCTCAAATTGAAGTAGCTGGTGTATTTATTGCTATTGGCCATACACCAAACACTAGTATTTTTGCTGGTCAGCTTGAGATGGAGAGTGGCTATATAAAAGTCAAATCAGGGCTAGCTGGTGATGCTACACAAACGAATATCAAAGGAGTATTTGCTGCTGGTGATGTTGCGGATCATATTTATAAACAAGCTGTAACTTCAGCTGGTACTGGCTGTATGGCTGCTCTGGATGCTGAAAAGTATTTAGATAATCTAGATCAATAAAATATAATTCTTCATTTCTTAATTTAAGTATTAGCTGCAGTATAATATTTAATTAATAAGTACTTTTGCTTTAAAATATCAGGTATGACAGTTTATTTAATTTTAAAATAATGTCACTTTATCTTCGCACCCAAATATTTATTGTCGCCTTGCTCTTTACAATGGTTTCGGCTTTTTTGCAAATAGCTCCAAGTGTTAATGGTGATTTTATATTAGAAAGGATAAATATCAGTGAAGTTTTATTTGTTAAATTATCGACACTATACTTTTTATCATATGCTTTATTACAAATACCTTATGGATATCTTATAGATTCAAAAGGATTTGAAAAGATACTACCTTTTTGTATCTTTCTAGTTTTAATAGGATCTATTATATACTGGCTTTGTGGTAATTATATCCTAATAGGCTTTAGTCGATTAATTATTGGCGCTGGCTGTGCAAGCTCATATATATTGGTAATATTCATAGCTACAACATATTTTAAGAAATCTATAATTCCATTACTAATAAGTTTAGGTGAAATATCTGTAGGACTTGGTGACTATTTTGCAGGAAATATTTATCTATATACATTCAAATGTTTAGGTTGGAATATCTCAAATTTAGTTACAATATCTATGATCTCTTTGCTATTTTTTTACTCTTTATTTTTAGTAAGAAAATTCAACAAAATCAAAATAAATTTATCCTCAGATAATAGGATAAAAGTGGCTTTTAAACAAATTATACATCAAATAATTAGATTAGCACGGAAACCTACTAATATAGCAGTATTTACATATTCTTTCTTTACTTGGGGTATAATCATGTCTTTTGCTGGATATTGGGCAAAAAGTTACTATATAAATATGCACCACTATAGTAAAGAATATGCGTTATCAATAGAAGGGATATATTGGATAAGTTTTTTGGCAGCTGTTCTTGTAGTTGGTGCATGTACAAAAACCATAGTGCAAGCTAAGAAATATATAGTTATATTAGCATTATTTGGAATGTTAGCTCACTTGATCTTTATCACACCGGTTTTATTTGGCTATCCTATGATTATAGTCATAACTATTCTATGTGGTATTTCAGGCTCAGGAATTGCTCTAGGATTTTTTATCATACAATACCTTAATAGCCAAGATAAAGGACTGATAATAGCTTTGAATAATTTATTTGTAGTATTAGGAGCAATGGCTGGACAAATAATTTTCTCAGATGTAATCTCATATGATTTCAACAAAATCTTTAAATTACCAAATAACCTTAATCCATATTTCCATAGTGGTATTATAATGCTTTTAATATGGTCTTTATTAGCCTTATTAGCCGTAGTTTTTATAATTCATGGAATATCAGCTTATCAGAAAAAACAATATAATAATGATGATTGATACTTGCTATATCTTACTTTTCTAGAATAAGATTTTCAAACCTTTAGATAGTGGCCACAAATTAAACAAAGCTAGTATTGCTAGGATGTAGAACCATTTATTACTAAAGGCTGAGAAGGCTTTAGGTATTTTATTTAAAAAATAAACTAAACTACCCTAAACCCACTATTTTGAAAAAATTAGTAGCTTAAATTGTAAAAGAAAATAGACTAAACCACAAAACATACAAGCTAAACCAAAAATAGATACTTTCATTCCACTTTGAAAATATAACCATGAGATAATTTGATTACCTAAAGCATTAATTAAAGCCCCTATCAAGCCCATTAAAGCGGAAGTTGTTCCTTTAGAAATATCAACACTAAAAAGAGTAAATCTTATTAAAGGTGCTCCACTAAACCCTAAACTAAATCCATATAAAATTAATCCGATAATAATTATAATGTAACTTTGTGCCACATATACTATTAAACAAAACACAATTAAGGAAGTTAATACTAATATAGCTCCTATTTTTATAAGTGACTTTAGAGAAAAGCTTCGACTTTTATTTCTCATTATAAAGCTTCCTAATAAAACTGAGCAAAAAAAAGGAAGATTCCATAAACCATACTCTATAGTGCTTAGATGAGAATTTTCTATAAGTATAATAGGCGCTATTCCAAGCCATACTATAAAAGGAACACTTAAAAAGCCTAAGCTTACAGCACCAATAAGAAATGTAGGTGAAATCAAAAGTTTACGATAATTATGATAAATTTTTACGAAATTTAATTTAAGGTTTTGACTTGAAGTATTATTGTATATTATTGTTTCAGGCATATGTTTTATTATACCCCACAAGGCTATGGCAGATAATGACGCAAGGATTAGAAAAATCACTCTCCAATGAAATATTTCTACAATAATCGCGCCTAACAAAGGACCTGCTAATGGAGCTGCATTAGCAATATTATTCATAATTGAAGTGGTACGTACGGCTGCCATTTCTGATAATATTTCTTGAACAATGACATAACCAATTGTACCTATAAAACATAATCCTATACCTTGTAAGAATCTACCAAGAATAAAGTAACTAATATTTGGTGAAAACATAATAAAAATTGTACTTAACAAAAAAAATAAGCAACCTAATATCATCACAGGGCGCCTTCCTACAATGTCAGATATAGGTCCTATAAATAATTGTAATGTAGTTCCACCTAATATAAAAATTGTTAATGAAGTTGGAATCATAGAAGATTCACTTTGGAAATCAGAGATTACTTGAGGCATACCTGGTATGATCATGTCATTTGCCAAATAGACAGCTAATTCATAGATAAGGAAATAACCAATGAAACTTTTATTTAAGCTTAAAACTCCTTGAGGATTAGTATAATCTGTCATAATTGAGTCCCTATAAATTAGATGATGGTTATATTTCTCAAATTTCTAACTTTGGAACGTTAAAAGTTACTGCAGGAGATACTATTTCTCTATTATAACAATCAATAATTATTAAATAAAATAATTTAAGAGCAGTATATTTTTGTAGCTATTGCACAAATTAAAATGAGCTAGATATATATTGTTTTTCATCTACCTCTCAAAAAGAAACTATCCAACTGTGCAAAATTAAGCTTTACCCAAGTTGGTCTCCCATGATTGCATTGCCCTGAATTCTCAACAGTTTCCATTTGTCTAAGTAAATGATTCATCTCTGGAATACTAAGCTTATCATTAGCCCTAACAGCTGCATGACAAGATATTGTAGCTAAAATATGATTTAAATAGAACTCGACACTCTTTGTCTTACTAGAAGAGCTAAGCTCTGTAGCTACATTTGATATTAAATCTTGGATATCTTTATTTTTGATATATATTGGTGTTGCACGGACAAGTATCGCATCATCAGCAACTATAGATATCTCGAAACCTAGTTTTTCAAAAATTTCAATATTCTCATCAATGGTTGCAACTATATTACTAGTTAGCTGACAAGTTAAAGGCATCAATAAATTTTGCTTAAATTTATCCGTACCTGCGTGCCAATTTTTTTTCATCTCCTCATAGAGTATTCTCTCATGTGCTGCATGCATATCTACAAGCACAATACCATCCTCAATTTGCGAGAGAATATATATACCATGAATCTGACAAATAGCCTGACCTAAACCCGTAGATTTTGGTTGTTGTGAGATACTAATTTGATTTTGTTGTGTGACTTGCTTGTCAAAATATTTATCAATCAAGCTAATATTTGTATCATTCTTTACTTCATCTTCAATGCTAATATCCAAGCTCATATTACCAATATTAAGCGGATTGTTATCACTAGTATGTCGCTCTTGACCAATTACTTCTTGATGACTGGATATTTTGATATCTGCACTAGTTGTTATCGCTTTATTGACACTACCAAAGAGAAAATCATAGATAAATTTTTGGTTCCTAAAACGCACTTCACTTTTTGCTGGATGGACATTAACATCGACTTCACGATAATCGATATCAAGGTAAAGTAAAAATGCTGGATAGCGATTACCATACATCACATCTTTATAAGCATTTTTTATCGCATGAGAGACAATTTTGTCTTTAATTATACGCCCATTAATATAGAAACTCTGCATATCAGCACGAGCTCGATTAAAGCGTGGACTAGCTACCCATCCCCATAGATGAGCATCACCAACTTGTTGATCTATGTAAATAGCATTTTCAATAAACTCGCGACTATATAAATCTAAGACACGATTATATTTAAGTTGAGCATCTTCTGCTACAAGTAAATCTTTGACCTCTTTACCATTATGAATAAGCTTAAAGGCAACTCCAAAATAGCAAAGCATATACTTCTTGAGTAAATCATAAATATGCAAAAACTCGGTATTATCTTTTTTGAGAAACTTACGCCGTGCAGGTGTATTGTAAAAAAGCTCACAAACCTCAATGGTTGTACCTGTGACATGCGCAGCAGGAATAACCTCCTTAGTATGATTATTGATTTGCCAAGCATCTTGATCACCTTGATATTTAGAGATAATCTTTAGCTTAGCAACTGAGGCAATACTTGCTAAAGCCTCGCCACGAAAACCCATACTAGCAACAGCCTCAAGCTCATCAAGGGTATAAACCTTACTTGTCGCGTGTGGAGCTAATGCTAATTCTAAATCTTGGTGTGCGATTCCTTTGCCATTATCTCTAATTCTAATCAGCGACTTACCACCCTCTTGAATTTCGATTGTTATTTGAGTTGCTCCAGCATCAATAGAATTTTCGATAAGCTCTTTGACTACTGAAGATGGCCTTTCGATAACTTCACCAGCAGCTATCTGATTAGCTAGGCTTTCTGGGAGAAGTTTTATTTGACGATAATCATGTTTTTGTGGTTGCATAGCTTGTTATAAAGGATCTTTTACAAAGTCTCTGGTGGCGCATTCTTTAAATAGCTTTTTATTGTTGATCTTACCGTTTTTATCCTCATAGCTATAGACATTACCTGCTGTCAAACCGCATAGTTTTTTTATCTTTTCAGCTTGAGTAGCAGATATTCTTTGCCATTGCTCACTCTTACCTAAGAACCCCCAATAAGCTCTTACGTATATCTTTTTACCGTTTTCTATTGTTCGAGCTTTTACATGATAGTATTTACCATCATGTGGATTTAGGACCGCACCATCTGTATACAGCGGACCTTTACCTTTAGCAGGATCGCCAGAGTCAGCTTTTTTGGCATTCCAAACAAATTCTAAGCCTTGATATTTATCTTTGCCACTTGAATAATCATAAAGATTACCATAAGCATCGCCTTTTCCACAATTTTTACAGTAAATAATTGGTTCATGGATTACACCATCATCAACATTTGATAATGGCACATAGATTTCGGCATTTAAATTACCGTACTGATTATCATAAGCATAGATTACAGCAACATTTGTTTTTGTAACATTATCTCGCTGCAACCAGTAGCCAGTAGCATAGAGGCTTTGCCAATTTTCTTGTGTATAAGCAAAAGAAACTACAAAAATAGCAACGATTAAAATAATCAACTTACGCAACATTATTAAAAATTATTTAGATTAGCTTTTAAAATAAATTATAAAGAAAATTTGTAATTATACAATTTTATTAAGAGAATTATTTGACAGGGTTTTGAATGCCAAAATCATAATTATAACATTCTTTAAATAACTTCTCATTTATTAACTCACCATTGTCATTCAAATATGGTGCATGTTTAGGAGAATCTTTTTTAGAGCTATCAAAACCACACTTTTGTCTATAAACCAGGTATTGATTTTTTGTTATTCTTTTCCAGTGTGCGTTTTTACCTACTGCGAACCATCCACTTCCTTTATAAGCCCTAGCAAACATTGTGTCTCCCCCATTTTGAACCTGTACCTTAGAGTTATAAGTCTCGCCACCATTTGGATTTAGTACTCCACCCTTATCATAAACCACACTCTTAGAACCCTTCTCCTCAGTACCAGCTTGAGGCTGTAAATTACCTGTAAATACCAAGCCTTGCATAAAGTTAGTATTTGGATCAGTATAGTTATACTTAAAGCCATTTATTTCTCCTTTTCCACAAACATCACAATGGATAGGAGCCGGAACCATTTTGTTATTATCAACTTTCATAATAGGTACAACGATTTTCATTTGTAAAGTACCTTTCTTTGCATACTCATCATTTTTTGCAAAGTAAGAATGAATAATGCCCTGTATTTTACCACGACCAGCATCATTATCCTCATCAAACTGAACCCAATAACCTTCTGGCGATAGTTTGTCTGTTGAACTGGACTTATCAGTATCTGCTGCAAAAGACATTGCTGTAGTTCCAAAAACTGCAATTGCTATCGATGCTAAAATTTTTGATTTTTTCATTACTTCTCCTTTTTTCATAAATACAAATTTTCTTTGCTTAACTTCTCGATAGTAACAAAGAAGAGGTTTTTATTCAAATATACTTAATACTATTATTAACAATTTTATAAATAAAGCTTATAATTAATTATTAATAACAAATAACTTTTTAGTATTTTTTGCAAGCAAAAATCATAACAAATTTTGGTGGTAATATTTGTGTAAAACTCATAAGTGGCGAAAAAGTTTCAGCATTACAGCGCAGTCACCTAAAGGGTGAACTTACAGTTGGTGATGAAGTTGAAATAGAATACACAAATTCCACCTATGTAATTACTAAACTGCTTGATAGAAAAAATCTTATCTCGCGTCCAAATCAATATCAACGTAAGAATAAAAATATCGCTGCTAATATAGAGAATGCTGTGATTATTATCGCACATTCACCTGCTCCTGTTGAACATTACATTGATAGATATTTATCTGCTCTTCACAATAGTGATATTGAACCTATAATAGTCATCAACAAGATTGATGATCAATCTCAAGATGATAAACACCATCTACACAATATTGTAGATATATACAAAAATATAGGTTATAAGATCTTTTATATATCAGCAAAGAATAACACCGGCATAAATGAATTAGTTGATGCTCTTAATAATAAGACAGTTATTTTTTTAGGACAATCTGGAGTTGGTAAGTCTGAAACTCTAAATACTATCTTAGGTGAGAAAATCACTGCCACAACAGCGGTTTCAGACTCCACTAAGAAAGGACGCCACACTACTACTTGCTCAACCTTGTATGAGATTAATGCCAATACAACTATCATTGATTCTCCAGGTATTAGAGAGTTTGGACTCTGGCATATTTCTCAGCAAGAACTTTTTGATGGTTTCTTAGACTTTAAGAAATATAAAGGCATGTGTCAATTCAGAAACTGTTCACATCAAGAGGACTCAAAAGGTTGTGAGATAGTCAAACAAGTGAACCTTGGTAATATCAACCTTATTCGTTTTAAGAATTACCATAGAATATTAGCAGAAATTAAAAAATAAAAAGCAAAATACATCAATTATTATCAACCAATCAGCTACAGCTAAATATCCTTCAAATTGGATATAATTCTTACTGATATTAAGCTACAAGAAAAAATAGTATTTAAATTATTTATTTTATTGAGGCTTATAGTACTTCGGTGTAAATTCTATACCATATTTAACATTCATCCACATTCTACTAATAAAACTCTGCATTTCTGCATCATGGATATTAAGAACATACATTTTCTTAATCATCTCATCAGTAGGTCTGATATTAGTATCATCAAATATATCATCTAGATATTTTTTGTTTTGCGTAACAGCATTGGGTTGGTACAAATAATTACTATTTTGCGCTGATACATATGGATCTATAATATAATTCATTAAAGCATAAACTTTATCTAAATCTTTAGCTCCTTTAGGTATCATTAACATATCAAACCAAATATTAGTACCCTCTTTAGGGATAACATAAGCAAGTGTAACATCTGGATTTACTGACTTAGCTCTTTCAACAGACCTAACCACATCTCCAGAGTAACCCATAACTAAACAAAGGTTGCCTGCGGTGAAATCATTTTGATATTTATTACTATCAAAATATTTAATATATGGACGCACATTTCTAATAATATCTAAAGCTGCTTTTTCATACTCAGCTTTGCTATTTGTATTTGGATCAATTCCATGATAAAAAAAGTAGTTTCCAAATATTTGTTCAGGTTCATCAAGCAATGAAACTCCACATGGCGCTATTTGCTTGAGATATTTTTTATCAAAAACATACTTCCAACTATTAGGAACTACATCTTTACCAAGCCTTTGCTCTACTTCTTGTTTGTTATATGCTAGTCCTGTTGTTCCATAACTATACACTACAGCATAGTTATTACCTGGATCATTTATCTGTGAAACTTTATCATAAATTACTTTATTACGATAATTTAGGTTTGGTAACTTTGACTTATCTAACTTAACTAGTGCATTAGATGCTATTTCACTATTTAAATACAATGCACCTTGCTCAATTAGATCAAAACCGGATGATCCTGTCATTATTTTCGCACGAGTCATATTATCATCAGAGGTATAGATATACTTAACTCTAGTATTAGATAGCTCCGAAAAGCATGGAACTATATTAGGAGATATGTAATCTGCCCAGTTAGTAAAATTTAGTTGTGTTTTAGTTTGTGTAGCTGTGATAGGACTTTTAAGAATTTTATTATCACAAATGTATGACTCAACTTTTGAGTATGCCAAATTAAACAAGCTAACAAGCAGGCCAAAAATAAAAACCTTTCGTTTCATAAAAGTAACACACACTCTAGTTGTTATAAAATTCCTTTAAGTATATACTAAAGCGTGGTATTGAAGAAATAAAAAGTAAAATAATGGAACAAATTATTAGTAGTAAAAAATTTGGGCTTATAAGGCTAATAATGATAAACATTATTGCTGTTGATAGCTTAAGAAATATTTCTATCACGGCTCACGCTGGCTGGATCGTTATAACTTTTTATATTTTAGCTGGAATTTTCTTCTTGATTCCATGTGCACTACTAACTGCAGAAATGTCTACAGGTTCTTCACAAGAAACTGGTGGTGTTTATATTTGGGTTAAAAAGGCATTTGGTAAGAGATTAGGTTTTTTAGTTATCTGGTTACAGTGGGTTTATAACTTAGTTTGGTTTCCATCTATTTGTGGTTTTTTTGCTGGAGTAATTGCCTATGTCATAGCACCGCTGACAGGGGAAGGCGCTAATCAATTAGTCGCTAACCCATGGTATATGATTTCAATGAGTTTAGTGATGTTTTGGAGTGCAACAGCAATTAATTTATTTGGTATCAAGACATCAAGTGCAGTAAGTACGCTTGGTGCTATTATTGGTACACTTTTACCGATGTTTATTATTATCATAATAGCAATAATATGGTCAATGTCTCATAGTGCCGAAATTATTGCACCAAAGATTTCTGACTTTATTCCATCAGGTAACAATATCAGCAGCTGGGCTTTATTTATAACAGTTATGTTTAGTCTTTTTGGTTTAGAGATGAGTGCTATTCACGCAGCAAATGTCAAAAATGCTAAGAAAAACTTCCCACGTGCATTACTAATTTCAGGATCTGTAATATTAGGATCTTTGATTTTATCAAATATCGCTGTGATATTAGTAAGCAGCCAGTTACAAATTGGTGATGTCGATATCGTTACAGGTCTGATGGTTTCTTTCCATTATTTCTTTAGTCAAATTAATATGCCATGGTTGACTTATATCATTGCAATAACGTTGATATTTGGTGCATTTACAACAACATCTGCTTGGATTATGGGATTATCTAGAGCTTTTATGGTTGTCAGTAATGATAACATCTTGCCACAAATATTTGGTAGAACTAATAAAAATGATGCTCCTGATACTATGCTTATTACTCAAGCACTAATTTTTACAGTATTTTGTTTCTCTTATATTTTTATGCCGTCTGTAAATGAAGCATACTGGTATCTTAGTGATTTGACTGCACAACTAGCGGTGTTAGCATATATATTGATGTTTATCGCAGCTGTGAAATTAAAGATTAGCGAGCCTCTTCAACAGGGTCAGTACGAAATATTTAAAGGATCTTTTGGTACTATACTAATGGCATTATTAGGCTGTTTTGGCTGTTTAGTTGCGATAATTGTTGGATTTATTCCAATAGATAATATGGCTATGTCAGTTTTCAATTTTGATATGATGCTTATTATCGGTATTGTCGTTGCGCTAATTATTCCCGCAGTCATAACAATTAAAAAATAAATCTTAAATGTTTATAAAAAGTTTTGATACTCTAAAAATATTCAAATATTATCTAAAACTGTTACAATATTAACAATTTTAACTGACAAAATTTTTATATTAAATGCTTTTAAAAACTATAAAAGATTGGTATCAAAACAGATATCAAAATAATGAGCCAATAGCATTTGTTGGTTTGATGTTGTTTTTTTATCTAGTTTTAACTTTTTTAGGTGACTATATCGCTCCAATACTAGCTGCATTAGTAATTGCATATTTACTTGATACTTTTGTAAATATTTTACAAAGAATCACAAAACTTAAGCGTATAGTTTTGGTATATATTGTTTATATTATGTTTTTGATAGCACTTCTATCGCTGATATTTGTTTTACTACCAATTATTATTAATCAGCTTATTGATTTTGTAAAACAAGCTTCACATATATTATCAAGCTTAAAAACTAGCTTAGAGGGGCTATCAGCAAAATATCCTGCAATTCTTACTGAAGATAGAATCAACTTTATCGTAAGTTGGTTTGATAGCATCGATTGGAAAAAAATCAGCTCAAATGTCGGCTCTTTTATTCTGCAAAATACCGCAACAACATTGCCAGTTTTATTTTCTGTACTAATTTATTTGTTTCTAGTCCCGTTAATGGTTTTTTATTTTCTCAAAGATAAAGAAAAAATGATTAATTGGTTTAAATCATTTTTGCCGGAAGAAAATGGTGCTTTGTACTATGTTTGGAATGATCTAAAACCAAAACTAGCTGACTATGTAAGAGGAAAGGCAATCGAGCTTATTATCGTCTCTACTGTTACTTATATTGGTTTTGCCTACTTTAATCTAAACTACGCGGTACTTTTAGCTGTCGGGGTCGGCTTATCTGTAATAATTCCTTACGTTGGTATGGTAATTATTACAATTCCAGTTGTAATGGTAGGAATCCTTCAGTTTGGCTTAAATGGCACTTTTGTATCAATGTTGGTAGTATTTTTTATAATCCAGGCCCTAGATGGTAATTTACTTGTTCCACTACTTTTTTCAGAAGTTTTAGATATACATCCTGTAGGTGTTGTTTCGGCAATTCTTATATTTGGTGGTATATGGGGGCTATGGGGAATATTCTTTGCAATACCATTAGGTCTACTATTTATTTCAGGCGTAAATATGTTTAGAAATCACCTTAAAGGTAAAAAAAGTCAGTCTAATATAAACCTATGCTAATTAAACAAAAAAAAATTGATCACAATATCTTTAGCAACCTACTAGCTAAAGGCTATGACTCTTTTACAGCAAAAATAATCTCAGCTAGAGTAACCCAAATAGATAATATTAATCTAGTATTAAATGGTTCAATCAAAGATCTATCATCACCCTTTTTATTTAAAGATATCAAAAAAGCTGTAGAACGTCTTTATCAAGCACTACAAAATAATGAAGTTATAGGTCTAGAAACTGATCATGATTGCGATGGTCAAACTTCACACGCGATTTTATATGAGGCTTTGGTAAAAATATTTGGCTACCCTAACGAAAAGATTCGCTCATACATTGGTCATAGATTACAGGAAGGTTATGGTTTATCAGAATCGCTAATGAATAGAATTCTTACAGATAAGATAAGACCAAGTTTAATTATAACAGCAGATAATGGTTCTACAGATGAACCACGAATTGCTATCCTCAAACAAAATGGCATAGATACAATTGTAACTGATCATCATGCTATACCTCCAGAAGGTGCTCCTAAAAGTGCTATAGCTGTGCTTAATCCGTCTCAACAAGGCTGTAACTACCCTGATAAAGCTATCGCTGGTTGTATGGTTGCTTGGCTTTTTATGGCTGCACTACGTAGGAAGTACCTTCAAAATAACAAAGCAATATCTCAAACATATGGTTTAAGTAATTTATTAGATTTTGTCGCTATTGGTACAGTTGCTGATTGTGTAAGTATGGCAACTAGTCATAACAATCGCATTGTAACAAAAATTGGTATCGAACAATTAAAAAATAACCAACGCTTATGTTGGGAATTTCTAGATAAAGATAAATTATCAAGTGAATATATCGGTTTTAATATCGCACCAATTCTAAATAGTGACGGTAGAGTTTCTGATGCTTTAGGATCTGTTAGCTTTTTACTCGAGGAAGATAAGCACAACATAGAGGTTATCTTTAATAATCTTAAACAACAAAACAACCAGCGCAAAGAAATCCAAAAAAAACTTACTCAAGAAGCTATAGCTCAAGCCCACCAATTAAATCAGCAAAAAAATTCTTTATGTATTCTTCTAGAAGATGGTCATTCTGGAATTCATGGTATATCAGCAAGTAGAATCAAAGAAATGTTTGGTAAGCCAGTAATTATCTTCTCGCAAACACAAAATGATTCAACTGTAATATCTGGATCAGCACGAAGCCTAGATAATATTCATATCAAAAGTATCTTAGATAACATAGCTGTTAAAGAGCCACAACTAATGATTAAATACGGTGGTCATAAAGGTGCTGCAGGCTTAACAATTAAAAAATGTGATTTTGACAAATTCTATCAATTATTTGAAATCGAAATCACTGACATCACTGCTAAACAGAATATAGTTCTTGAACCTAGTATAGAATATGATTTTGAGCTTGAAGAGAGTGATTTTGAATTAGAAACTTTAGATAAAATAGATGCTTTAGAACCTTTTGGTAGAGAATTTGAAAAACCTTTATTTTGTAATCAATTTATGATTGAGAATTTACGCTTAGTTGGTAAAGATAGAAATCATGCTCAGCTAGTATTACGCTATAAAGATCTATCATCAATCAAAGCAATATGGTTTAATGCTGCTGATAATAAAACTCTAAAGCAAATAACTATTGGTGATTCTATAAAAGCCTGCTATGAGCTACAAAAAGAAGAATTCTTAGGTCAAGTAAATTTATCACTTAATATTAAAACCATCGAAAAATGAAAGATCATAGCTACATAACAACGCAACTTAGCCAGTATATAGATGATATAAAAGTCGAATATTTTCCAACTATAGGTTCAACAAATGACTACTTCTTAGAGGCGAATTTGACGCATAAATACCACTTTTGTTATGTAGATAAGCAAACAAAAGGTCGTGGTCGTCGTGGCGATAAATGGATTTCTGAAGGTAAAGATAATATCTACTCAACATTAGCATTTCATTGTAATTTTGCTATCACAACTGACTCGCTTAAAAGTGTCAAAATAGCATTAAGTGTCTTAGCAGCTATCAAAAAATACATTCCGAAAAATCTACAACAATACCTAAAAATAAAATTACCGAACGATATTTATTTTCAAGATCAAAAACTTGCTGGCATACTCATAGAAACCAAAAATATCAAAAAAGATAGTTTTGATATCCTTATTGGGGTGGGTATCAATGTCAATATGACGAATATTGATGAAAATATTGATCGAGAATGGACATCTTTATCAAGCATAAATAACCAACAATTAAACTCATCAGCAGTTATAGTTGATCTTGTTAAAAGTATTATTTTTAGCTTTGATACAAGTGATGTGGCTGCGTTATCGCAATTAGCTAGTTATGACTATATCTTAGATAAAAAAATTATTTTTAACTATGCTGATAAAAGTTATCAAGGTATTGCCAAAGGTATTTCAAAAGATCTTAAACTAAAAATTATAGATGAAAATAATAATTATTTTGAATTTGAACTAGCGAATATTAATAAAATTAGAGTTATAAAATGAGATTAGAAAATATTAAAAAACGCGCTGAATATCTTGCAAAGATTCGCAGCTTTTTCAAAGATTTAGATATTCTAGAAGTTGATACTCCTATAGCCTATGATTTTGCAGTTACAGATCCATTTATAGAGGTATTTAGTATAAATACAGTAGCTGGAAAGAGGTATCTACAAAGCTCTCCAGAATATGCTATGAAAAGATTACTTGCCGCTGGCAGTGGTAGCATTTATCAAATTTGTAAGGCGTTTCGTGACGAGCCTTGTGGTCAGTTGCATAATCATGAATTCACGATGATAGAATGGTACCGTGTTGGTATAAATTACTTTCAGCTAATGCAAGAAATGCAAAAGCTATTTACCATGCTTAAAGCAAATTTAGAGTTTATCTATTTAAGCTATCAAGAAGCTTTTGAAAAATGTTATAACATTAACCCACACAATATTTCTTTAACTGAATTACAAGCAATAATTAGAGAAAATGTTGGTGAGATACAGGGATTTAAAAATCCAACTATTGCAGATTGCTTAGATATCCTTTTTAGCTATAAAATCGAAAAAAACCTTAATCAGCAAAATACTGTTTATTTTATCTATGACTATACAAAACACCAGTCAGCCTTAGCTAGGAAAGTTAATGATAAAAACAAACAATTAGTTGCCGCAAGATTTGAAGTTTTTTATAATGGTATTGAACTAGCAAATGGTTACTATGAGCTTATAGATAAAAAAGAGCAATTAAAGCGCTTTGAGAGTGATCTTGCAACGAGAAAAGAACAACAAAAGGCTCTTTTAGATATTGATACTAAACTTCTAGATTGTTTAGAAAATATTCCTGAATGTTCGGGAGTTGCTTTAGGCTTTGATAGACTACTTATGAGTTTAGAGGGTATTAGCAATATAAAAAATCTAACTATTTTAGATTAAACTATTCATATTTGTGCAGTGTAATTGGATTTATCGCAAACTCTATATTTAAGTCATTTAACTCTTTAGCAATATTTATAAAAATTTCATCCTGAACATTGTTAAAATCAATAAAAAAAACTTTATTAACCAGCGCATAAATTTGTATATTAATACCATTACTACCAAAACTACCCTCTGACTTACCAGAAATATTAGTGCCACCTGATGCTAATGAAACTGCTAGAGTTTTATTCTGGTCAATATTTGGATGTGATTTAAGTATCTCTAAAATTTTTTGTTTAATAACTGGAATTTTATCAATATATTTATAATCAATAGTTATAAACTGTACTATGCGCCTATGCGTTCGACGAGACGTTGTAGTTATACAAGTATTAAGAAATACAGAGTTTGGTATATGCATTGGCGCTGTTTCATAATTATCAACTCTAGTAGTTAAAATGCCAATTTTTTTGATAGTGCCACTAAATTTAATCGTAGAATTTATATCTGAAGAAATAATATCACCCTCGGAATATTTACGATTAAATACTACAAATAAGCCACCAAATAAATTTGTCAGAAGAGTACTTTGTGAAAGAGTCAAGCCAGCAAAAGCAACCCCACTGAAAGCACCTAACGCGGTAAGAGGAACGCGAAAAGCTGCCAAAATTAATATCACTGATATTACTATAGCACCAAGCTCTAAAGCCTTAAATATAGCATTGATATCTCTAAAATCATCATAAGCATCTTTTTTTTCAGCTTTTTTCTTTTCAATAGCAATGTTTTTACTTTTATACAAAAATCTAAATAGACTGATAATAATTGCTAAATAAATACAAAAATCAAAAATCTTATTCGAGTATGAAATAATAACTGCTTTATAGTCTGGTAAATGTACTATTACAGGTAGGTCAACACATGTTTTTATAAAATACGACCAAATAATTAAATACAGGGTCAGCTTAAATGATTTTACAAATGAATATCTAATTGTATTTTTATGCTTAATTACTAAAAGACTTCCTAATAAAGATATAATCACACTAAGAACTAAACATATAACAAAATCAATAAAAAGTATATATGTAGTAGAATAGTTCTCAACTCTTAAGAGTATATGGTTTAAAAGATTCATTTTATAATTTAATTTAAAGAATATATTTATATATTAATATATTTTATAACTTAGGTATATCTAAAATTATATGTTTGTATCTAGTTATTTTGACTTTGTGATGTTGTTTCATCATCAATCACAACATTATTGATATTTGCGGTAGTCGGTGGGTGAGCTACTAGTGTTTTTGTTGCAGTTGAATTATCTGCAGCTGTTGCTGGTATCTCACTAGCTTTATTAGGGTCTGTATTATCAGTAGGTTTCACATTAATAGTATCTGAGGATATAGACGGCTGCTGTTGCTCGGAATTAACAATATCATAATTAATCGGAGTATATATAATAGCAGATTTTGAATTTTCTGGAGTTACAGGATGTATGTTTTTTCTGATATGTTGAGTTACCAAAACAATTATAGCTATTGCTATTATTAGTATTGCTAATCTGTTAATGTAGTCAAAAAACTTCAATTTACCGTAGCGTGATTTTTTATAATAAAGAATATCAATTTTATTAAGTATTGATACTATTTTTTTTTCAGGAATCTCTAGATATTCACAATATCTTCTAATTTGATTTTTAAGTACACTACTAGAATTTAGTAATAAACTATCATTTTCAGCTTCTTCTATGAGTTTTATAGTTTCTACCGACAAATTAATAGCGTCAGCTATAGTTTCTCGTTTAAGCTCTTTAGAATCTCTAACATTTTTAAGAAAAGATTGAAAATTATACATAATTTTACAACTGACTAATTATTTAATAATACTAGCCAAAATTATATAAGAAAAAAAGTAAAAATTAAATGCAGATATATAGAAAGATTAATTTAGTTATTTAGCTTTTTTCTGTTCTAGCAGCTTTTCTAAGAAGTGAATGTTAGTTCCACCCTTGATGAAAACTTCATTATTTAGAATCTCTTGATGAAGTGGTATATTTGTCTTGATACCATTAATCACCATTTCTTCTAAAGCTGCACGCATTTTCTGTAACGCTGTCTCTCTGTTATGACCACGCACAATAACCTTAGCGATCATTGAGTCATAGTTTGGTGGGACAACATACCCTGAGTATATATGAGAATCCACACGCACTCTAGGCCCTGCTGGCGGATGATACATATCAATCTTACCAGGTGAAGGAATCATTCTTTCAGGATCTTCTGCATTTATTCTACACTCTATTGCATGCCCTACTATAACGATATCTTCCTGTTTCCAGCTTAGACCTTCACCATTAGCAACTCTGATTTGCTCTTTGATAAGATCTGTAGAGGTAATCGACTCAGTAACAGGATGTTCTACCTGAATTCTAGTGTTCATTTCGATGAAGTAGAACTCACCATCCTCATACAAGAATTCAAAAGTACCCGCACCACGGTATTTTAATATCTTACATGCACTGACGCACTGCTCACCAATACGCTTTCTTTCCTCATCAGTAAGACCTATTGCTGGAGCTTCTTCGATAACTTTTTGGTGTCTTCTTTGAGTAGAGCAATCTCTTTCAAATAGATATACAGCATTACCTTTACCATCGCCAAAAACTTGAATTTCAATATGACGTGGATTTTCTAGGAATTTTTCCATATACACCATATCGTTATTGAAAGCTATTCTTGCTTCACTCTTTGTTAGAGAAATAGCACTAATAAGGTCTTCTTTCTTTCTAACAATACTCATTCCACGACCACCGCCACCACCAGCAGCTTTGATAATAACTGGGTAGCCGATTTTATCAGCAATTTCTAAGTTTTTCTTTTCATCGCTTCCTAACGGACCACCTGAACCTGGTACACATGGAACGCCAGCTTTTTTCATGTATTTGATAGCTTCAACTTTATCACCCATTATCTCTATGCTTTCTGCACGTGGACCGATGAATATAAAGCCACTTTCTTCAACAGCTTTAGCAAATTTTGCATTTTCTGATAAGAAACCATAACCTGGATGTATTGCATCAGCATTAGTAATTTCAGCAGCAGTTATAATTGCTTGGATATTTAGATAACTAAGATTAGGAGCAGGAGGACCTATACAAACTGCTTCATCAGCTAGTTTAACATGCATAAGATTAGCATCAGCTGTAGAATACACAGCAACTGTCTTAATTCCCAACTCTCTACAAGCTCTTAAAATTCTAAGGGCTATCTCACCTCTATTGGCAATCAGTACTTTTTTAATCATTTTGTATTACCTTTAAAAAGTTTATGCTATGAAGTCTCTATTTAAATTATCAGCTTATAGCTTATTACTCAATAATAAATAGAGGTTGATCAAATTGAACAGGATCGCCATCTTTAGCAATAACTTTGATAATTTTACCTGCTCTCTCTGCTTCAATCTTATTCATAATTTTCATTGCTTCGATAATACATAGTACATCACCTTTTTTAACTTCTTGGCCTTCCTTAACATAAGGAGCTGCATCAGGTGAAGATGCACTATAGAAAGTACCCACCATTGGAGACTTAATCTCTTCACCATGTATTTCTTCAGCCATATCTGCTTTAGTTGCTGCTGGAGCAGTTGAAGTTGAAGTAACAGCCGCAGTCGCTGCTGGAGCAACACTACTAGCCACAGGTGCTGCAGAAACAACACTTGTAACAGATGCTGTATTATTTTTTGTCATAAAAATGCTTGAACTACCATCTTTAACTCTGATTTCTTTTATATCACTTGAGTTAAGAATTTCAGCTAATTTATCAATTGCTTTTAGTAAATCCATTTTTTTCTACTCTCCTTTCATATTTATATAATTTATTGCTTCTATTAAAGCTAATTTATAACCATTTGGCCCAAACCCAAATATACACCCATAAGCTATATCTGATAGAAGCGACTTAGTCCTAAATTCTTCCCTATTATATATATTCGACAAATGTATTTCAATAAAAGGCTTATTTATAGCTAAAAAAGCATCTCTTATTGCAACACTTGTATGTGTATAAGCTGCAGGATTTATAAGAATGATTTTTGCAGCTGTCTGCTGTATTTTATCAACAATTTCACCCTCATGATTACTCTGATAAAAATCAATACTTAGATTATTCTTTTGAGCGATTTCTAATAAATCATTATTAATATCATCTAGAGTTTTATGTCCATAAAACTGAGGCTGACGAGTGCCTAATAAATTAAGATTTGGTCCATTAATAACTAAAATATTCATATTCTAAATATCCTTATAGCTTTTGAATGATTTAACTGCATATTTTTTATCTGTCTCGATACAATAACAACTAAGCTTACCACCAAATACACAACCTGTATCTAAAGCTATTATATTTTTATCTTTTGTCTCACCCTTAATAGCTGCCCAGTGTCCAAAAATTATTTTATACTTATCTGCAAATTTTTTATGCTTTAATTTAAACCATGGCTTAAAGTTTTCAGGTATCTGATCAATAGTTGAACTAAATTTAAGATTCAAGCAACCATTTTTATCAATTGTTCTCATCTGCGTGAAGTAGTTAAGAATACATATCCATCTTTCAATACCTTCTAATTCCTTATCCCATTTATCACCTTCATTATTAAAAAGATTTGCCAATAAAAGTCTTCTTGTCGTTTGATTTTTTAGAACAAACTCAACTTCATTTGCCCTTTTCATTGCTTTTTTAGGTGACCAAATATGCGGAATTCCTGCATGAGCTATAAAAACATTACCCGTTCTTATTAAAAGATTTTGATTACATAACCAATCTTGAATCTCTTTTAGATTTTTTGCTTTGATAATATCATTGAATGTATTCTTATTATTTGAAGGTAAATAATTATAACTAACCGCTAAAAATAATATTTCATGGTTACCTAAGGTAACCTGTGCGGAATCGCCTAAAGACATGATAAAATTTATAGTTTCAAGAGATTTAGGACCTTTGTTAATAATATCTCCAGCAAAAATAAGCTTGTCTTTTCGTATATCAAACTTTATCTTATGTAATAATAATTGCAGTTCATCGTAACAGCCCTGTACGTCACCAATAACATATGTAGCCATTTTGTATGCCTTAACTTAAAAAGTTTGCTAAGCTGACAAAATCTCCAACACTTAAATTCTCTGCTCTCAGATTAGTATCTACAGGCAAGGTGTTAAGATCAATCTTTTGCGCTTTTAATATACACTTTAAGTTATTATGCAAAGTTTTTCTACGTTGCGCAAAGCTTTGTTTGACAATTTCTTCAAAAAATTTGTAGTTTTTTAGCGATGCTTTATTATTTTTAGGTTTAAGTCGTAGAATAGCCGAGTCAACTTTAGGCTGTGGATAAAAAACTTCTGGAGGAATTTTTAAAATCATACTACAATCAAAGTGATACTGTAGTATCACCGATAATCTTCCATATGATTTACTATTAGGTAAAGAAACTATTCTTTCAACAACCTCTTTTTGTAGCATAAAATGAGCATCAACAATTTTCTCACTATCTTTGATTACCTTAAAAAGTATTGGCGAGGAAATGTTGTAGGGAAGATTGCCTATTAATTTTATTTTTTGGTTTGAAATATCCTCCAAAGAAGTTATATCAAATTTCAAGAAATCTTGATTATATACACATGGAGTTCCATATTTTTGACAATTTGCTATTAGTGTGTCGATAACACTTGTATCAAACTCAACAACATTAACATTATCACTACTTGAAAGTAAGTATCTTGTCAGAGCCCCTAACCCAGGTCCAATCTCAAGGACGATATCATGCTTTTTTATATTAGCTAGTTGGACAATCTTACGAATTATATTTTCATCTTGGAGAAAATTCTGTCCTAGTGATTTCTTTGCTTTTATCTTATATTGCATTTTAGTAAAGCTCTGGTGTCTTTAAATCATCTTCGAGTATTTCTATATATGCATCGTCTTTCATCGATGTTAGCCAAGTTTTATAAATTTCTTGAGCCTTTTCAGAGAATATTGCTTCCAGGGCTTTTTGTTCTTTAAGCTGCTCAGCAGCATCATACTCTTTGGTTTTGGTATATTTAATAATCATCCAAGTTCTGCCATCTGCTTGGAAAGGTTCTGATAACTCGTTTTCTTTTAATTGCTTAAGTTGCGCAAATGCAGCTGAAGGTAACGAAGGTGGACTATCAAGTTCTGATACCCATTTAAACTTACCATTAGGATGGTCATAATCTTGGTTATATTTCAGCGCAACTTTAGTAAATTCTTGACCACTCTCGATAGCAAGCTTTGCTCTTTCAAGAGAACTTTTAGCTCCCTCCTCGCTCATACCACCATCAAGCTTAATTTCTATTGCGTAGACATAATACTTCGTTACTTTTTTACTTAATATCGGTGCTTTTTCATCGAGATTATCTATATATATCATTTGTAAAGTATGATTAACTATAAATGGTTGTGATACTTGATGATTTTTAAGTCCTTTTACATATTTCTTATATATCTCGGGTATCGAATCAAACTTAACCTGTTGACTAACTATACCTCCGGAGATTGCATTTGGAGCTTGGGAAAATTGTTTGACAACTTCAGAAAAATCAATACCACTGTCATTGACAGCAAGAGCTAGTTTTTTAAATAAATCTATTTTCTTTTGACGCGCTTTTTTAGAATCTGGCAAAGCTACAATAAGGTTTTTAAGCGTATATAACTTAACAGGTGCCATTTCTCTATCAAACTGTTTTTGATGTTTTTTAATATACTTCTGTATCTCTTCAGGTGAGACATATACTTGCTGTGCTATAGCTTGCTGTTGTAGTTGACTTATCATCAACTGATCTCTAATTCTTTTTTTATAACTATCAAATGACATCCCTGCTGCTTCGATATTAAGTCTTAAAGAATCTACTGAAACACCATTTTTTGCGGCAATATCTTGTATTGCCGTATCTATTTGTTGATTAGATATTGTGATATTATTACGTTCTGCAAGTTGTAGCAAAACACTTTGGGATATCAAATCTTGTAGTGCTTGTCTTTTTAGTTTTAGAGGGTCTGTATTAAAAGTTGAATTTGGCTGCATTGCCTCTAGCTTAGCAACCTCTTGATCTAACTCAAAAGATGTAATTGGTTTACTATTTACTATCGCCACCGTCTTGTTTACAAGGTATTTTTTACCTGATATGCTCATTGATGCTGGCGATGTGTCATCAATGCCGGAATCAAAAGAATTTTGAAACATACTTGAAGAGATATCTGAATAAGCATCAGTTAGCATAAATATCAACAAAATAATTAGTGTTAACTTCCTCATTATTCTCCTTCTCCCCACTCTCCTACATTATAACCATTTATTTGTTGTAGACGCGAAGATATATCACTAGTATTACCAATACCTCCAAGCCCCTTTAATTCAAACTCAAACATATAAGTATTAACTAACGGACCAAGTTGGGTTGGATTATTAGGGTCTTGGTTAGTATATGCACTTGCCTGCCATAACGCTCTAAATGCCCAAGACTTAGCATTATATTGTAAGCCTGCAAATACATTAGCAATCTTCTTCTGGAAAAAATTATAGTTCCATAAAGCTGTAATGCCCCAGTGATCAGTAATATTTAATAACGTAGAAAGAGTAATAGTTTCTTGTGGTTGAGGCTTTTGTCCATTAATAATTTGTTGCTCAGTTAGTGAATTCCAGTTGTTTGCAATATTGTTATACGAAACATTAAAGATGTTTTCATTTTCATCTTTATATGATAGTTGATACACTTGGTAATCAACAACTTCCTGCTTAACTCTATAATTGACTTGAGCTGATAAATATATATTTTTCATTATTTGAAATTCAAATGAAGACATAATTGGAGAGAAAGTATCTGTCGAAAAAGGATCCATTAACCCTGGATTTGGGCAAGCGGAGTTTCCTTGACACAAATTAACCTTTCTATCAGCAAAGTAAGCCATTTGACCAATTTTAGCAGATGCTAAAGTAGTTCCGTCATCATTTCTTGTTGTAGAAGCTTCTAATGCGTATGTTAGCTGGTTAGCATTATTAATCCTATCATAACCAGTAAATCTATTTACTTGGAACATCTGCATATATTGTTCATTTTGTAAGCTTGTATCAAATAGAGGAATATCTGTTTGATTTTGATATGGAATGTAGGTATAGAATAACCTAGGTCTTAAAGTCTGAGTATATGAGCCATTCTCGGTAGTATAATCTCTATCAAAATAAGCACCGGCATCAATATTAAATATTGGTAATACACTAGTGACTGTACTATTAGTAAATTGTACCGTATCGGTAGCTTTATTATCTAATTGGTAGTATCGAATAGGCACTTGTAATGACGGATTAAAATAGCTCCAACTGTTAGAGAAATTACCTTGTATTTTAGGAGCATCATAAGACCTAAAACCACTAACATTAGTCCCTTGTACAGGGCTTACACTAGGACTCACTGGCCATGGTGATTTGTAAAAATAGGTATTTAAAGTATTTGCACTAATTGTAAGGTAATCTGGTGTATATCCTGCTGAGGTAATATTAAATTTGACTTCAGGAAGTTTGGCATAAGGTATATTCGCAAGGTCAATAATTGGATTTACAACGCCATAATCTAGTACCGTTATTCCCGAATCAATATAGCTATTGGTATAATTTAAATCAAACTCTCTATCAAGTAGTGTCTTTGTAACTAAATTAACATTACCTGATGAAAAATCATTATAATAATTTGGATCGCTTATATATTCATAATTTAAGTTCGTCGTTAAGCCTTCATATTGTCCAGTAGTTGACAAAGTAAAAGCACCACGCATTTTCTTATCCTTAAAATCATAAGGGACTATTGATCCTTCAAACTGGCCTTGAAAATATTTAGTCATGTAACGGAATGTACCTTCCTCCATTAAGCCTCTTTGAGACCATACAACGCTGTTTAGTAAAAAGTCGTAGTTAGGGGCAAGGTTAAAATAATAAGGTACAGATATACCAATACCAGAGTTGGCATTTTGTACAAAACCGGGATATAAGAAACCAGATCTTCTTTTATCATTAATTGGGTGTGAAAAGTACGGTATGTACATTACTGGAATATCTTGGATTTCAAAATAACCATTTTTGACATACGCCATCTCAGTATTTGTGTCAATATCAATGTTATTACCAGTAATTTTCCAAGCATTATCATAAGGATCACCTGAAGTAATATATCCATCATTAAGTATTAGCTCACCTGAAGATTCTTTTTTGAATGTTTTAGCATAGCCGCGTAAGTAACCACTAAAATGTTCTTTATCATACATCCTAGTTTTTGGCATTTCACGCGCTAATCTGAAGTATGCTTCATCAGTACTATAAGTACCATTTCTCATATCAGCATCTAACTCTGTAGTACGTATAACTATACCTGTGGATGGTTGCTTAGCGATAACATTTCCAGTCATCACTAATGATCCTATTGCACTATTATCATCATTTAGGTTTATTATCGCGTTATTACCGTACAATTCCTGATCACACTGTAGGACTTGAACATTCCCAGATGCTATTAATGTACCATCATTATCAAACTCAGATCTCTCATAGCTAAGATCTGTCTTTTTCGACTCACATAATGCTTTAGTAAACTGGCTATCATTACTGTAGTAACCACCAACAAAATATGATGGTTTCTTAACCCATGCCAGGTCATCAGCAAGAGCCTTTTCTTTTTCAGCTGTAGTAAGCTCTTTACTAAAAACATTCTTTGGCTTCTTTGCTCGTTTACAATTCCACTCACCATCGACAACCTTACATTGCCAATCTTCTTTAATAGGGTTATTACTCATTATCCGCGCAGCATTTGCTTGCACCGTAAACAATACAGTGCCAAAAAACATTAATAGATACTTATGAATCCCCTTTAACATAATTGACCTTTGAGAGCCTTAATTTATTTGAGTTTTTTAAAATAACCGTGATATTATATCTACATTTAAAAAATATTTCTATTCTTTAAACTCTAGATATAACAAAACAATTAGGCTATTTAAATGAATATAGAAAATTATTTATCAGAAATTCTTGCAAAAGTATTCCAAAAATTAGGTTATGCAGAAAGTTTTGCCAAAGTTGTAACCTCAACCCGTGAAGGAGTGGGTCATTTCCAGTGTAATGGTGCTATGCCTTTAGCTAAATTTGCTAGAAAGCCACCTTTTATAATTGCTGAAGAAATAATAGAGCATCTTGACGCTGAAGATGTTTTTGCAAAGCTAGAAATTGCTAAACCAGGCTTTATCAATATGACTTTAGCACCAAAATTCTTAGCTAAAACTACAGATAAGTTTTTAAACTCTATTAAATTTGGCGCACAAAATAATTCATCAGCAAAAAAAGTAGTTCTCGACTTTGGTGGCCCTAATGTTGCTAAACCGATGCATGTTGGCCATATTAGATCAGCACTTTTAGGTGATGCTTTACAGAGAATCCACAGTTTCTGTGATGATGTTGTTGTCTCTGATGTACATCTAGGTGATTGGGGTACGCAAATGGGTATGCTTATAGAAGAAATAAAACTGCAATCCCCACAACTTATATATTTCGATGAAAATTATACTGGAGAGTATCCAACTGAATCACCAGTAACTGTTCAAGAGTTAGCTGAAATCTATCCTCATGCTTCAAAAAGGTGTAAATCTGACATAATTGAAATGGAAAAAGCAAGATTGGCTACTTTTGAATTACAACAAGGTCGCAGAGGCTATGTTGCACTGTGGCAACATTTTGTAAAAATTTCGATTGATGCAATTAAAAAGGATTTTGATAGCTTGGATGTACATTTTGACTTATGGTTAGGTGAAAGCGACGCTAATAAATTTGTAGATGAGATGATTAGTTACTTTAAAGCTAATAATTTTATCTATGAAGATGAAGGTGCTTGGGTTATAGATACAAATAAAGATGGTGTACCTCCTCTTATAGTTATCAAGAAAGATGGCGGTATTATGTATGGTACTACAGACCTGGCTACTTTATGGCAACGCAGCAAAGATCTTGACCCGGATGAAATAATCTATGTAGTCGATAAAAGGCAATCGCTTCATTTTAAACAAGTGTTTAGCATTGCTGAAAGAACAAGAGTTGTTAGTGAAAAATGTAAGCTTAAACATGTAGCCTTCGGTACAGTCAATGGTAAAGATGGTCGCCCTTTTAAAACTCGTGAAGGTGGTGTGATGCACTTGGCAGATTTAATTTCTCAAGCAAAAGAATATGCCAAAAACAGAATGCCTAACGAGCAAGATGATACTATTATTGATCAAATAGCTATAGCAACTATTAAATTTGGTGATCTAGTTAATAACTATGCTAATGATTATATCTTTGATTTAGAAAAATTTGCGCAGCATGAAGGTAAAACAGGCCCTTATCTCTTATACACTGCAGTTAGAGCCAAATCGATTCTTAAAAAAATATTCGGTGAAAATTATGATATACAATCTCTAACAAAAGATTATAGAATATTAAGTGCAAACAATGAACATGAAGAAAAACTTCAATTACAATTGATACAGTTTCCAATCGCTGTGTCAAGAGCTTATGAAAATTCGCAACCACATCATATTTGTGAGTACGCATATTCATTAGCTAACAGTTTTAACAAATTCTATGTAAATTGTCCTATTACTAATCTTGATGATAAATCACTAAAAAATGCAAGAATTGCTTTATGTATGGCAACTGTCAAAGCTATGACAATCGCGTCGGATTTATTAGGCATCTCTATTCCTGAGAGAATGTAAGAGATAAATTCCAACTTATGATAATCTTTAATTAGTTGTAATAATTATTTTCTCTGAATAATTAAGAAACCCACATTCTACTATCAACTGCATCACTTGTTTAGTTCTTTGTTAAATATAGCTAACTGTTGATTTAACCATTGTTTTAATAGAAACAAGCTGGCTGAGCCTAAGTCGAAGCCTTATTTTACTTAGATTGAAAAAGACATTTCGACAAGCTCAAAGACTTTTTCATATTAAATCAACGTCTCTACTTTTATCTGTATTTAGCTATAAACTCACCTTTTTCTGATCATAGGTAAGCACAATAATTGCTTCATTTATTTCTTTTAGTTTATCATCTTTTAAGAGAAAACTTATTAGCCAATAAAACAACTTTTAATTAAATAACTTACTAAAATCTATCGAATAGTTTTTGAATTTCTTTAACATTATGCGTTTTTATTAAGCACAACTGCAAAAATATTCTCGCCTTTTCTGATGAAAAGATCCCCGATGATACAAGATCAAATTTGTCATCTAAATTATTGTAATTATGGGTAACCTTACCAAAACCAACATAACTTGAACGCACTACTACAATGCCTTTAGCTCGTGCTTTTCTGAGAAAATCTTCTTGATTAGATGGGATATTACCATCGCCGAGACCTGCAAGAACTATACCCTTTAACCCTTTGATAGCCAAAACACTATCTAAAAACTGCGGTGAAATATCAGCTGATTCATAAATCACTTCAACCTTAGGTAATGCTTTTATTTTTCGCAAATCATCAACATTTACTATATTACCAACACATTTAGGTCTTTGATAATAATCAACATCATTGATTATTATTGTACCTAATTTACCATAATTTGGAGCTTTAAATGCATCAATATTTGTTGTATTAGTCTTAGCAACGTCATTTGCAGTTAAGATTTCTTCATTCATTACAACCAAGACACCCTTACCAATCGACTGCTTATTTACTGCAGTAACTACCGCATCATATAAATTCATAAGGGCATCGCTGCTTAGTGATGTAAAAGCTCTCATAGCTCCTACTAAAATGACAGGTTTCTTTACATCTAAAACTTGATTAAGAAAAAACGCTGTTTGTACCATACTATCAGTACCATGAGTTATTATTACCGCATCAACCTTTGGATCATTTAGGAGTTTTTGTATATATTCAGCAAGCTTAATTCGCATCGCCATTGTCATATCTACACTATCAATATTATAAAACTGTTCAGATTTTATATTTGCTAATTTACTAAAAGCAGGCTCTTTTTCTAAAATGTCATCAATTGATAAGCTTCCAGCTTTATAGACAGCATCAGTTGAGGATTTTGCAACACCAGCAATAGTACCGCCAGTTGCCACAATATCCACATTAGGTAAAGCTGCTAAAGCAACTAAATATGAAAGCAAGAACATAGCTATAGCAGCTACAGCTTTTTTAAATATGGGTTGCATAAATTAGCTGTGTTAGACACGGATTGGTTCATAATTCTACATCAAGGTTACAAAAAAAACTACTAAAAGCAAATTAAAAACCAAAATTTATAATTTTTTGTAACTATAACAATCCCAATTTTTCAAAACCAATATTATTTAAAGCACCATATAGAATAACTGCTACAGAATTTGACAAGTTCAAACTGCGACTATTTTTATGCATTGGGATTTTAAGCTGTGTTTGTTTAAGTAGCTCTAAAACATCTACTGGTAAGCCTCTAGTCTCAGGTCCAAAAAGTAAGATATCACCACAGTCAAAATTAACCTGATGGTAGTACTGCTTAGCCTTAGTCGTACATGCCCAGATTTGCTTATCTTTATTGTTTTGGTAAAACTCAGCAAAATTTTTGTAGAGCTTAAGGTCTGCAAATTCATGATAATCTAAACCTGCTCTTCTTAGTTGTTTGTCTTCTAACTTAAAGCCTAATGGTTCTATTAAATGTAAATTAGCTCCAACATTGGCACATAGGCGAATAATATTACCAGTATTAGGCGGAATCTCTGGCTCATATAAAGCTATATTTAACATCCTACTTAATCCAACCTGCTACATCTAAAGCAGTATATGTAAGTATCACTTTAGCACCTGCTCTTTTCATAGATACAAGCGTTTCAATAGTGATTGCTTTTTCATCAACCAAACCAGCGCTAGCAGCGGCCTTTATCATCGCATACTCACCACTGACATGATATGCCGCTATTGGTAAATCTATAATATGATTTAGCTCATTAATAATATCAAGATAGCTCAAAGCTGGCTTAACCATAATAAAATCAGCTCCCTGCTCAATATCTGCCATTGCCTCACGAATTGCTTCTTTCTTATTACGATAGTCCATCTGATAAGTTTTGCGATCACCCTTAAGTGATGAGCTACAAGCACTTCTAAAAGGTCCATAATATGCCGAAGCATATTTGACAGAATACGACATAATACTCACTGTCTCAAAATTTGCTTGATCTAAAGCTTGACGCATCGCGAGTATCATACCATCCATCATACCACTTGGTGCTACTATATCTGCTCCAGCCTGTGCATGAGAAACGGCTGTTTTTTGTAATATTTCTAGTGTTTTATCATTATCAACATAATCATATTCATCTAAAATCCCACAATGACCATGTGGTGTAAAGCTACACATACATACATCTGTAGCTACTACAAGCTCTGGAGCAAGTTGTTTAATTTTTCTAATTGCTTGCTGTGTTATACCATTAGGATCATAATTCTCCGATGAAACAAGATCTTTAATTTTTGGCATACCAAATATCATTAGGCTTTTTATACCAGCTTCAACAATTTGTTCAACTAACTCATCAAGTTTGTCTACTGACCAGTGATATTGATTTGGCATACTTGAAATTTCTTTTTTAATTCCTTGGCCATGTACCACAAATATTGGATACATTAAGTCATCAACACTTAAAATTGTCTCAGCAACCATATCTCGAAAAGTTTGCGTAACTCTAAGTCTACGTGGACGTGATATTGGAAAACTCATATTTTACCTATCTTTTATCTTTATTTGGGTTTTTTCTATATAACACTAAAATATTACCAATAATTTGTACAAGTTCTGAATTTGTAGCTTTAGTAATTTCACTAGCAATTTGTTGTTTTTCTTCTTTAGGTAAACGGCCTGCTTTTACTTTTATCAATTGATGTGATGCTAGTGCTAAGTCAACCTCTAACATTACATTTTCTGTTAAGCCTTTTTCACCCATAAGAACTACTGGCTTTAAGCTATGTGCTTGAGCTTTTAATTTTTGTTGTTGTTTTACATCCATTTTATCTTTACCTATTTTATAATTTCTAATATTAAGTTTTCTAGGACTAGTTCCTTATCAACATTTTTAAAGTTTACAAAATAACTTTGTGCCTCTAGTGCTTTATAATATAGTTTATATATAAAGTCAGCATCAAATTTAGCAGCAAGATACTTTATCACCGCTAATTTATCATAGTTTGCGATATTTTGATTTTGCTCGTCAAGTTTATAGTAATAAACATCTATAATTAGGCTAGTTAACCAATAAAGAGTATCCTTAAAATGTGGATTAGCTTCTTTCAAAAATACATTTGGGTTAACCTGATTAGCTAGCACTTTCATCAAGTTATTTCTCAGTTGCCAAAAATGTTGTTCAAGTTTAATCTTAGCAATTACATTTATGTCATTACGCGACATTTGCAATGACTTTTCGATAGCATCTTTTGACATATCAAATGTATAACTTAGATAATTATACTTATCATCTTGACTAAATTTTATATCATAAACTAAAGATCTACTTTTAACAGTTGGCAAAACCTCACTGTAGTTTCTTGTAAACATCAAAAAGAAAGTATTTTGCGTTGGTTCTTCTAATGTTTTCAACAATGCATTAGCAGCCGATTCGTTTAATAAATCAAGCTCTTCAATTATAATAATCTTTGCTAAATCATTATGCGCTGTCAGCTCACAATTTTTAATTATTTTTTTTATTTCTGCAACTTTAACCTCATCATTTTCAATCGCTGCTATATTTACATACGGAGAGTCATCATAACTAAGTATTTTCTGTCCTAGCAGTAATTGACATAAAGAGTTAATAAAGTTATCTAGCAACACAGCATCTTCTACTCTAAATATACAAGCATGATGAAGCATGTGCTTAGCTTTTTGCTCAAGAAAATTATCAAGAAGTTTTTGATGTGTACTTAAAGTTAACACTTTTATCCTATATTATTTTACGTGTATACAAAAAGTCTGTCATAGTTCTTTTAAGCATAGTGAGTTTAGATTTTAATAATCCTTTTTCTTTTTTTATAACGTAACTTACTTCATATACATCATGCTGTTTGTTAAGTAAATCGATTAAATAATCATCATAAGTCTGAATTTTATCAACCAAACCTAACTCAAGAGCATCTTTGCCAAACCAATATTCACCAGTAGCTACTTTAGTGATATCTAGATTTGGTCTGTATATTAAAATATGCTTTTTAAATAGCTCATGAATATTCTCTAAATCTTGTTTAAACTTGTCACGACCTTCTTCTGTATTAACACCAACTGTTGTTAATGTACGCTTATACTCTCCAGAAGTATGCATTTCAACATTAATACCATTTTTTTCAAGTAATTCTCTAATATTAGGAATAGTACCAACAACTCCAATAGAGCCAACTATAGCAAATGGCGCTGCTATTATTTTATGTGCAACAGCTGACATCATATAGCCACCACTTGCAGCAACTTGATCAATACAAACTGTCAAGTTTATTCCAGCCTGACGAATGCGTTCTAGTTGTGCTGCTGCAAAACCATAACCATTAACAACCCCACCAGGACTATCTATCCTAATAATAATCTCATCCTCTGTATTAGCTACTGCTAATACAGCCGAAACTTCATTACGCAGATTTTCACCCTGAGATGCATGGATATCACCTTTGAAATTAAGGACAAAAGTTTTTTGTTTTGGTTTATCCTGCTTATCTAACTTTTTTTGCTCCTTTAAATACTTCTTATACTCTTTTTTCTCGAGTAAGGTTTCTAAAAGCTGCTGCTTAGTCTGTTTATATTCAGCACCTATTTTATTTATCTCAAGCTTACCTTTTGCTAGCCTTGCGGCTTCTTGTTTTGCTTTGCTTAGTAATGAAAAAAAACTACCAATCACAAAAACTATGGCAACAACTACTAATAAAGTACTAAGGAAAAAAAATACGAAACTTATAAAACTTTGATACCACATATTATTATAACCTTATCTATGTGCTCTTAGAGTCTTAAGTAATGACTCACCAGCACCGCCTTTTAGATTAGCTTTTTTAACCGAATCTCTAGCAAAGAGTCTTTTCTTATATTCATAAATTGCACCGTACTCTTCATCAAGAATAAATCCTTCTGCTTCTAAACAGATAATCAAAGCAGCAATATAACAATCCGCAAGACTAAACCCAGAAGATATAAAAAATTCTGAACCTGAAAAAGCTTTCTCCATTGCTAATAGACTCTCTTTTAAATCTTTGAATATCGATTTAAGCTTTGATTGATCTACTCTATTTTTGCGAATTTGGTCAAGCACTGGATACCATTCATTATCAATTTTATCAAGCGATAGGCGTATCTTTATACGATCATTAACCACACTTGGTAATAAGCTTGGAGCAGGAAATCTCTCATCAATATAAATCAACAATGCTTTTCTGTTATTAATACTATAGTCTTTCTCCCTTAGAACAGGAAAAACACCATTAGGAGAGATTTTCTTAATCATACTTGGTTCTAAATCTCCTGCTTCTACGATATCTGTAATCATTTTCTTTTCTGCTAACGCAATCCTTGCTCTAAGAGAATATGGACAATACTTTGTTGTATATAATGTAACTTTCATCGAATATGCCTTTTAATAGATTAAAACAATTACTCTAGTTTGCTATAATTGTAGATATTAAGAATTAAAAACAAATTTTACCATATTTGTGGATAACTACAACATAGACAAGCATGGCTTTTTACTTGACTTTGCAAGTTGGGATATAAATTTCTGCAATTTAGCTGCTGCACAAGAAAATATTTCACTAACACAAGGTCATATGCTTGTTATAGACTTTTTGCGCCAGTTCTATCAACAAACCAATAAATCACCAGCAATTAGAGAGCTTGTAAAAGCTTTAAAAGAAAAATACGGTGAAAAAATAGGTAATAGTTTATATTTACAAACTTTATTTCCTGTATCACCAGCAGTACAAGCGGCAAAATTAGCTGGCTTGCCTAAACCTAAACGATGTATTTAAGATTAAAGGAGTAAAATCATATGACAAAAGTTTTTTGTAAAAAATATAATCAAGAATTAGATGCAATTCCATTCCAACCATTACCTGGTGAGCTAGGTAAAAAAATTCATGCTGAAATCTCAAATGAAGCTTGGCAAGCCTGGTTAGCACATCAAACTATTTTGATTAATGAATATCGCTTAAATCTAATCGATCCAAAAGCAAGGGAATTTCTCAAAGAAGAAATGCAGAAGTTTTTATTTGAAAATAAAGAAGAAAAACCACAGCAGTTCAGTGAAATGTAGTTGCAGTAGCTTAAAGCTAATATTTTCTTGAGTTTTTAGTTAATTACCGCTAAATTTACTTCATGCTTTTGCTTGACAAATACTACTAACATGAATAAATTTAAAAATTCTTACTATTTTGATACCTTGGTTTTACTAAGCATATACATAGTATATTTCTTTATCTTTCTTGGTTGGCGTCATCTAAGTATACCCGATGAAGGTCGCTATCCTGAAATAGCGCGGGAGATGTTAAGCTCTGGTAATTGGGTTACTCCAACTATTAATGGCGTACCTTTTTTAGATAAGCCGCCTCTTTATTACTGGCTTGAAGCTACTTCAATGCATTTTTTTGGTATTAATCCCTGGGCAATTAGACTACCTCAAGCATTATTTGGTATATTAGGTTGTATTTCAATATATACTTTTGGTAGATATTTCTATTCACGCTTTGCTGGAATCCTAGCAAGTTTTATTTTAGCTGTAAATGTACTTTATTTTTTTGAGGCTCATTATGCAAATATGGATCTTATAGTAGCCAACTTACTTTGGATTGCATTTTTTTTATGCTTAGCTAGTTTAAAACAAACTAATATTAAGACTAAACGCTTGCTTATGTATGCGGCATATTTTGTCTCCGCCCTAGCATTTCTAACTAAGGGGCTTATGGCTATTGTCTTCCCATGTATGACTATATTTGTTTGGATGCTTATAACTAATAATTGGCATAGACTAAAAGAATTATACATACCTACAGGAACAGTATTATTTGTTGCTATAGTTACACCTTGGCTAGTATTAGCGCAGCAACAAAATCCTGACTTTTTATATTTTTTCTTTTATTTTCAACAGTTCTACCGCTTTGTAGGTCATGGTTTTAATAATGCAATAGGACCATGGTTTTATTTTGTAATTATTCTTGCCGTATTCTTACCATTTAGTGTCTTACTTCTTAATAGATTATTCAAAGGTGCAAAAATAATTTGGCAAAATAGAAAACAAGACTTCACAACTTTTTTAATAGCACTTTGGTGTTTATTAATTTTAGCATTTTTCTCAATCCCTAGCTCAAAAATAGTAAGTTATATTTTGCCTATATTTGCACCATTATCACTATTAATGGCATTGTCGTTTGAGAAAATAATTAAAAATAATGACAATGTCATCATGTTTAAAAGAATGCATATTATTGCAAGCATTATATTTCTAGTAGCTGCTGTTGGTGTTATCATATTTTCTTTAATGCAAAAGCGTCTTTTAAACACAGAGGCTCCTATACTATATACTACTTTAGTGGCAATATCTGCGCTACTAATAGCTTTTAGCCTCAAGCTGTCATTAAAAAATCAAATTAAACAAGCAATTATGCTAATAATTTCTGCGCTGATGCTTCTTAATATTTTAGGGCAACTTGTGATTCCTTATTTTGATCTAAGAACTTCTGAGTCTCTGGTTGCTAAAGTACTCAAGAATTCTAATGAAGGTACTATTTTTGTTTATTATAATAGACCTCAGCCAAAGCATTTTATATTAAAAGAAGAGCTAAAACAAAAAGGCTATGAGGAAGACCTACCAATATTATTAAACGATAATATCTATATAGTTTACAACTGGAATACTTATAAACCTGAGATCGATAACTGGGCAAGAGAATTTTATTATGGTATAAATCAGTATAAACAAGCACATAATGGTCAATGGCCTAAATATCTAATAACATATTCTGAATTTAATAAACTGCTAAATAATAACAATATTATTATATTTACTCCAAAAAAACAGTTACAAAAACTAAAACAAACTTACCCTAATGTAAATTTCGAAATCAAAGGCAGTTATAATAAAAATGTTGTAGTTAGTGTAAATAATAAAACTTATAATTAAATACTAGAATCTTTTTTAAAAGAGCATCTAAACTTTTAGAAAAAATATTTCGATATAAATTTAAAGAAATAATATTTAAATATTTCTACTTTCATTTTCATCAATAATATATGTAGGACGCTTTTTTGCCTCATCAAATATACGGCTTATATATTCACCTAAAACTCCCAAAGAAATAAGCTGCACACCACTAAAAAACATAATGCTTACAACTATAGTTGGCCAACCTGTTACATTGACGTTTAAAAATAAGCTCTGGACAAAAATATAAAAGCCATATGTTAATGCAAATATAGAAATTACAATACCCAAAACAGAGATTAATCTAAGCGGAACTGATGAAAAAGAAAATATCCCTGTTATAGCTAAACCAAAAAGTTTATTATAATTCCAGCGACTCTCTGTTCCATCTTTTCTTCCAGGAACTTCAAACGGTATAGCATAGCCTTTAAAGCCAACCCAAGCATACAATCCTTTCATAAAACGGCTTTTTTCTGGTAATAAATTTAAAGCCTTGATAACTTGTTTATCTAATATTCTAAAATCACCGGCGTCTGCTGGTATATCTATTTTCATAAATTTCTTACTAAAAGTATAAAATGACTTCGATAAGAAGCTTTTTAAAAAAGTTTGGTCGTTTCTTGTTCTTACTCCATAAATATTAGCGTAACCTTCGCACCATTTTTGATAGAATTTATCTAACAATTCTATAGGGTGCTGGAAATCACAATCCATAATAATAGCAGCATCTGCATCTTTAGATGCTGCTAATCCTGCTGTAATAGCAACCTCTTTACCAAAATTTCTAGAAAAACTAATAAATTTAATATTTAGCTCATTTGCTAGTGATTGAATAATATCTTTAGATTTATCAGAACTACCATCATTTATAACGACTATTCTATAATTTAATGTAAGTTTTTCAAGCTTAGCAGCTAAATCTCTAAGGAAAGATTCTATTAATGCTTCTTCATTATAGACTGGTATTACAGCGTAAATATAAGGGTTTTGAATATTTCTACTCATCATTTTATTTTAATTCAAAATATATTAAATCTTAATTGATACTATTATAACTATGAAATTATAAAATATATAGTAATATGTATAGTTAAATTTAGTATCACTGAAAATAATTAATAAACTAATCAACCATGTTGCAGAAAAATGTGTCATTAAACGCTATAAGTCTATGTAAAGCATCTCCAAATTTAAGCAAGAAGTTAATAGATTTATTGATAGTCACCAATATATTCACCATTATTCAATTATTGAAATTTTAATAAAGTTTATGCATACTTAATGTAACAACTACAATTTTTTAAGTTAAAATAAATTTGTAATTAAAAACACAATAGGCAAAAAATAATCGTTATTCTAAACACCAATCTGAAATCTCGTTTATTAAACTAAATTGGTATTACCAAAATACTACAAAAACTAATTGAATTAATTATAAAAAACTTAATTTCTATTTAGAAATAAGCAAGTTTAAAGCGAAATCAGGGGTTTTTATAGCATTAAAATCTTAGTATTTAGATTTCGCAAATAATCTGGTATAAAAAATTACTCTTTATACTTTTTATACTAATGTTATCCCCTAACCACAAAATCAAGTAAAGTCACTACTGAATAGTAATATGACTCAAGGATTCTTAAAGAAGTTTAAAAAAGTTAATGAAAATATTGATTTTAATATAATTAAATAACATTTAAATATTCCTACTTTCATTTTCATCAATAATATATCTAGGGCGCTTTTTTGCTTCATCAAATATACGACTTATATATTCGCCTAAAACTCCCAAAGAAATAAGCTGCACACCACTAAAGAACATAATACTCACAACTATAGTTGGCCAACCTGTTACATTGCCATTAAAGAATAAGCTTTGGACAAAAATATAAAAGCCGTAAGTCAATGCAAATACTGAAATTACAATACCTAAAATAGATATCAACCTAAGTGGAACTGATGAAAAAGAAAATATTCCCGTAAATGCTAGCTTAAAGAGTTTTTTGTATCCCCAGCGACTTGCAGTACCATCTTTACGATCTGCAACCTCAAATGGTATAGCATAAGAGCTAAAGCCAATCCATGCAAAAAGTCCTCTAATAAAACGACTATTCTCAGGTAATGAATTAAATGCTTTTATACATTGTTTATCTAATAATCTAAAATAACCAGCATTGGCAGGAATTTTCACCCCCATAAGCTTATTACTAAGTTTAAAGAATGTCTCAGATAAAAAACTTCTCGTAGTACTCTGATCATTTCTTGTCCTTACACCATAGACATTAGAGTAGCCTTCACACCATTTGCTATAAAACTGATCTATTACTCCAATAGGATGTTGGAAATCACAATCCATAATAATAGCAGCATCTGCATCTTTAGATGCTTCTAATCCTGCTGTAATAGCTGCCTCTTGACCAAAGTTTCTTGAAAAACTAATAAATTTAATATTTAGCTGATCAACTAATGTTTGAATAATCCCCTTAGAGCCATCCGAACTTCCGTCATCAACAACAACTATTTTATAGTTTAAAGTAATTTGGCTAAGCTTATCTGCTAGCTCCTTCAAAAAAGATTCTATCAGCGCTTCTTCATTATAAACTGGTATCACCGCATAAATACGCGGGTTATCAACATTCCTACTTGTCATCACAAATACAAAATATATTAACCTTAATTAATGCTATTATAACTATGAAAGTATAAAATACATAGTAGTAAAGGTGATAATTATATTAGCAAATAAAAGTTATGGCTAAAAAAGTAATAATTTGTGCAGATGACTTTGGTATGAGTGAGAACATTAACAGTGCTGTTATTAATCTTTTAAAAAAAAGGATTATTAATGCCACTAGCTGTATGCCAAATATGCCAGCATTCAAATCAGGAGTTACTCAATTAAGAAAAATATACAATGACTTTAGTCATGTTGGAATACATTTAAATTTAACCGAGGGTACCGCTTTTACAAAAGCAGCATCTATAACTAGCAATGATAATTTTTTATCAGTATCAAAACTTCTTATCAAATCAAAGCTCAGAGCAATAAGTTATGAGGATGTTTACAATGAATTAAAAGCTCAGATAAATAACTTTGTAGAGCGTTGGGGGGAGTTACCTGATTTTATCGATGGTCATCAGCATGTTCATCATTTTCCGGTGATTAGAAAAGCTGTTATAAATCTATATAAAGATTTCAATATGTATAGTAAGCAAACATATATCCGCTCAACATATAAGATGGATAAATCAGATTTTAAATCATTAATAATCTATCGTAGCGGTGCAAAAAAATTCTACAACATGCTGGTAGAAAATAATATCAAACATAATTCAACTTTTGCTGGTGTCTACTCATTAGAGGATAAAACTGAAGACTTTAGAAAAGTTATTCTTAAAGCTTATGCCGAGATTAAAGATGGTGGCATAATAATGTGCCACCCTGCTGTAGCTATTGATATAAAAGATCCGATATCACAATCACGCGTTAAAGAATTTGCATACTTTAACTCCAATCAAGCTCTAAACGATCAGAAAGCTCAGGGTATTGTACTACAGTAGTACGCACTACTATTTTACCTTCTTGTATACATAACTTGGATTAATTGTATCTGCTAAAAGTTTGTTCTCAAAATCAACTCTAACCAAGACACCTAATGTATAACACATAATCAATAAACTACTTCCACCATAACTTATAAGCGGTAGTGTAAGTCCTTTAGTAGGAAGTAAACCTGTATTAACACCAATATTAACAAAAACTTGAAAGGCAATCCAAAAGCCAACGCCGTAAGCAAGAAAAGCCTGATAGTATCTCTTAAGTTCAAAAGCCATTTTAGCAATACTCATAGCTCTAAATACAATAAATAAATACACTGCAAGTAGAATCATCAAACCAACAACACCTAACTCCTCAGCAATTACAGAAGTGATAAAGTCAGTATGCGCCTCTGGTAAGAAAAACTGTTTTTGAATTCCATTGCCAAGCCCATCACCAAACCAGCCGCCACGTCCGAAACCTATCAAGGCTTGAACAAGTTGATATCCAGAGCTATTTGCATTTTCCCATGGATGTAAGAACCCTGTAATTCTGTGCATTCTGTATGGTGATATAATTACCAACATCGCTGCCGTCATAATCATAGCACCCAAAAGTAAACCATACCAACGTACCTTGTTACCAGATACAAACAACATCCCCATAACACATATTGAGATAACAACAGTAGAACCAAAATCTGGCTGCATCAGCAACAATATAGCAATACAGCCTAACAAAGTAATTGGTGTAAGAATTCCTTCTTTGAAATTAGCCATTTTGTTTAGGTTTTCAGCAATATAGCCTGAGAAAAATATAATTGCTAAAAGTTTGGCTAATTCTGCAACTTGGATATTAATAATTATCAAAGGTATCCAACGTCTAGCCCCATTGACACTTTTCCCAATTCCTGGCACAAGTACAGCAACCAAAACAATCAGCATCACAAAGAAAAAAGCATTGTAATTCTTTTCATAATTCTTAGTTGGTACTAACAAAGCTAATAAAAACAAAAAAATTGCAACAATTGCAAAAAAGCCCTGTCTAATAGAATAAAAATAAGGATTATTATAGTCATCTAGAGCAACAATCATTGATGCAGAAGTCACCATCACCCAACCAAAAGTAAGCAAACCAAGCATTATAAAGACAATTGAAATATCAATCTCTAGTTTGGCTCTTACACGTTCCTTTTTTGAGTTTTTTCCGCTTAACAACAGTTTTAATCTATATAACACTTTTACTTCCTAACTTTTTTGCTCTAGCTGAGCAACAAGATTTTGAAAAACTTCTCCACGCTGTGCATAACCATTAAACTCATCAAAGCTTGCACATGCTGGTGATAATAATACTATCTCATTAGCTTGAGCTTTTTGACTAGCTAGTTCGAAAGCTTGTTTCATATTATTACATAATTGATATTTACAATAGCTTTTGATATAGCTTTCAATATATTCTTTATCAGCTCCATATAAATAGACATATTTAACATATTTATCTAACGCTTTTAGCATCAAACTAAAATCACCGCCCTTTGCTACTCCACCTAATAATAATATTATATTTTTAGAATTTGTTATACTGTTAAGAGCAGCTACTGTAGCACCAACATTAGTACCCTTTGAATCATTTATATAGGTTATACCATTTATTTTTTTTACAACCTTACAGCGATGCTCTAAGCCTTTGAATTTTTTAATAGAGTTTATTGATTGGTTAATATCTATACCTAATCTCTCAAGGATATTTAGCACAACAATAATATTTTCTAAGTTATGTTCACCAAAAAGATTAGTCTCTGTAATATCTAGTAACTTTGCTGAGTTCCTATAGATAGAGCCTCTTACTGTTTGATATTCCCCAGCATATTTGATGCCATTATTATGTACATCATAAACAAAAAAATCATTACTGAATTTTGCTAAATTAAGCTTTGATTGTTTATACTCCTCAAAATTTTGATATCTATCTAAATGATCAGGCGAAACATTAATAACACAACCTAAATCAAATCTAACACAATTGAATAAATCTATCTGAAAACTTGATACTTCAACGATACAGTAATCAAATTTTTCATCTATTTTATTTAGAGCTGGCGTACCAATATTACCAACAAGAATACTCTTATAACCAAGATCCTTGAGGACAAAATCAGTCATTGTCACTACTGTGCTTTTGCCATTTGATCCTGTAACAGCAATTATTTTAGCTTTAGTATCCTTGGTATATTGATAAAATATATCAATATCACTGACTATTTTATCTTTGAATTTAGATAACACTCTATATGGTGGCTTATTAAGAGGAATTCCTGGGCTAACTGTTATTAGATCATAGTTACCTAAATCATAATTAACAAACTCATCATCGTTCTGCGATATATCAACTATAATATCGTTAAAATTTGCGAGAAAATCACAAACAGATTTACCTGTAGAGCCATAACCAACCATCAGTAGTTTGGTTATTTTTTTATCATTAAAATAAAAACTAAACATTACCTAATCTTGATAGCAGCTAAACCGATTAAAAAAAGTATCAACGAAATTATCCAAAAACGTATTACAACTTTTGTTTCTGGCCAACCTTTTAACTCAAAATGATGATGAATTGGCGCCATTCTAAAAATTCTTTTACCATTTCTAAGCTTATATGAGCCTACTTGTAACATCACTGATAAAGCCTCTACAACAAATAACAATCCCATAATAAAAAATATCAACTCTTGACGTATCATCACTGCAATTACACCAAGCACAGCACCTAATGTCAAAGAGCCTACATCACCCATAAATACTTCAGCTGGGTGAGAATTAAACCATAAAAATGCTAAACCAGAACCACACAAGGCTGCACAAAAAACTGCTACCTCAGCAAGCCCAGGGTTACCTAAATAGTTAAATATTAGATAATTTGCTAAAGTACTATTAGTTTCAATGTATGCATAAACACCTAACCCAGCCGCGACAAGTACAACAGGTACAATAGCTAAACCATCTAAGCCATCAGTAAGATTAACAGCATTACTACTTCCATTGATGATAAAAAATGTCAAAACTACAAACAATACGATACCCATTGGGATATATAGACTCTTTGAGAAAGGTATCGATAAACTCATCTGACCATTCTTAGATAATAAATAAAACAAAACTATAGCCAAAACTATTGAAAAAATTGATTGCAAAGCAAACTTGTGCTTAGCTCTTAAACCTTTAGGGTGCTTAAGTACTAGCTTCAAATAATCATCAAAAAAACCAATAGCTCCAAAGAAAATAACTACTAAAATCAAGATCCATAAATATATACTCGATAAATCTCCCCAAAGTAAACAAGAAATAATAACTGATGAAAGAATCAAAATTCCTCCCATAGTCGGGGTATTCCTTTTAGAGAAATGGCTTTGAGGGCCGTCATCTCTAACAACTTGACCTATTTGCATCTTTTGTAACCATCTAATCATTGGCCTACCGAGAAAAAGAGTAATTAGTAACGATGTTATCGAAATCATAATTATTCTCACAGACACATAACTACTAAAAACTTCCAAGCCTTTGAAATAATAGCTTAAGCATTCAAAAAGATAAATCAGCATATATTTAAAATGTTTAATGACCTTGGAGTATTATAATAGATATGTTATTTTTTTTATAGAGTCAAAATTAGTCTCTAGATAGTTGGTTCAAATTTTTTGTATTTTAGCGCAAAATCATCATTTTCGAACTGCTCATAATTTTTGATAAAAGCCCTTGCTAATGATTTATATTCTTTTTTGTATTCTGCGCTATCACTCCAGTTATTATTAAGCTGAAGCTCTTGACCATTATCATTTATTGAAGTTAAAGCTTTAAAATTAAAATATTTTTGGCGGGTAAATTTAAAACTAACATTTTCTGGCTTAGTCAATAAGTAATTAACAATAGTTTTTGTTTCTTCGACAGGGACTCTTCTACCTTTCTTATAATCACCTTCAATCCAACCAACATTTATCATGTAAATTTTAGCATTACTATGCTTTAAACGTTGGCGTAGTATGTTAGCATATCTAGTTGGCTTCAGTAGTAAAAATGGCTGCGCATAACAACTTGTGAACTCTGGCTTAGGCTCTGTAACACCTGCTTCTACACCTATAGATGTAGAAGTATAACCAGATAGAAAATAGTAAATTGCTTGACCTTTACTAAGTTTTGCAACTCTTGGTAGCACACCTTTTGCATCTTTCACTAGAAAAATTATTGTACTAGGATTATCAGTGTTTACAACATTATCAAAATTCTCACGCGGGAAAGTTACATAAGTATTGCTTTGTGAACTACTCTTCCCACCAAATATAATATTTTGACTATCATCAAAGTTAGGATTTTCTATCAAAAGATCTCCGGCTAATGCTTCTTTAATACGCGGGTCATCTTTTTTAAAACTTGCTGATTTAATTGTCAAACCTGACTCTAAGCTATACACGCCACGCGTTTCTGTCCAAGCAATTGCCTCATTAGCAACAAGACTCTTATTTTGATCTAAAGCTAGCGTTGTCTTACCACTACCTGACAAACCAAAAAACATTGTACTATTAGCTTCGGCATCAACACCGACAGCACAGTAAAAGACACCAATATTATCCAATGAAAGATAATAACTCATAACCGACAATAGCACCTTATTTATCTCAGCAAGATACATAGTCCCGACTAGTATACTTTCACGCTGTTTGAGATTAGTTGCTATTACCTGCGGTGAGTTTAAATTAAGTTCTAGATATTCATCTATTTGAGTTTCAGGTGAATGCATTATTACCCATTGTGGCTCAAAAGAATCTAATTCTTTTTCAATCGGAGTTATAGATATCAGCTTAAAAAAATAAGCAGCTGAAGCTTGAGTAGTTATTAATCTAACTGCTATTGTATATCTTTCATCATGATTATAAAAACCATCAACAACAAAAAGATCTTTTGTTGCTACTTCTTGATGCAGTTTTTGTTTGATTAGCTTCCAGTTTTTTCTTTTTAACTTTTTATTATCTGAACCATCTTCACTCCACCAGATATTTTTCTTGGCATATTTAGTCTCAACAATGTATTTATCATCAGGAAGCCTACCTTTGATTTTACCACTGTCAACAACTAATGTTTTACCATCATAGCTTATAAAACCGCTACTCTTATGTGCGTATTTTGCTAACTCTTCGAGAGAAAGGTTTTTATGCACATTTTCACAAGTATATAAATACTTATTATCGTCTATGGTTGAAGGATCCATTAACAAAAGTCCTTTAGGTTGCAGAGCAATTAGATTTTAAGTAAAAATTATAGCTAGTATATACTTTTTTTTCAAAAAAATATGTTATTGTTTTTGTAATAAAGTAAACTATTAAATAAATTTATTTAAGAATTATTTCTACGACAAAAATGACTAGTGAAATTAAAGTAAACAAAACTAATTTTATAAAAAATATCGTCAAGAAAGATCTTGAAACAAACAAAGTCTCAAGTATTTTGACTCGCTTCCCTCCCGAGCCTAATGGTTACCTTCATATTGGCCATGCAAAATCAATATGTCTTAATTTTGGGGTTGCACAAGAGTTTGGTGGTAAATGCAATCTACGCTTTGATGATACCAACCCTGACAAAGAAGATATTGAGTATATAAATGCTATTCAAGAAGATGTAGAGTGGCTTGGTTTCAAATGGGAAAATCAACCGCATTTTGCTTCTGAATATTTTGACAAAATGTATCAGCTAGCTGTATTACTTATAAAGAAGGGTAAGGCTTATGTCTGTGATTTATCAGCAGAGCAAATACGCACTTACCGTGGCACCCTAAAAGAGCCGGGTAAAAATAGCCCATACAGAGAACGTAATATTGCTGAGAACCTCGAATTGTTTGAGGGGATGAAAAATGGTAAATTTGCTGAAGGTAGTAAAACTTTGAGAGCAAAAATTGATATGTCTTCTGGCAATATCAACCTTAGAGATCCGGCTTTATACAGAATAAAGTTCTCTCATCACCCTAAAACAGGCGATAAATGGTGTATTTACCCCATGTATGCATTCGCTCATCCACTTGAGGATGCAATTGAAGAAATCACTCATTCATTATGTACTTTAGAATTCCAAGATCAAAGACCATTTTATGACTGGGTTATTGAGGAAACAGAATTCGAGATAAAACCCCAACAAATTGAATTTTCAAGACTTAACCTTAATTATACAATTACAAGTAAGCGAAAACTAAAATATTTGGTTGATAATAAGCTTGTCAATGGTTGGGATGATCCGCGTATGCCAACTATAAAAGGCTATCGCCGTAGAGGTTATACTCCAGAATCTATCCGTAATTTCTGTGATATGATAGGGATATCTAAACAAGATTCTGTTATCGATGTTTCGATTTTAGAAGATGCAATTAGGGATGATTTAAACAAAAATGCTTTAAGAAAAAATGTTATTTTAGATCCAATAAAAGTAAGCATAAAAGATATGCCTAGCTATCATCTAGATGTGCCAAACCATCCACAAGATCCAGACTTTGGACGCCGCGAGATCACAATATCATCACAAATATTTATTGAAAGAGATGACTTTGTGTTTGAGTTAGAAAAAGGTATGAAAAAACTTAGTCCAAATGGTAGAGTCCGTTTACTAAATGGCTATGTAATTGAGTGTCAAGAAGTAATCACTGATACTAATGGTAAAGTTATAGAACTAAAATGCTCTTACTTACCGGAAACTCTAGGTGGTAAAAAGCCAAATGATGGTATCAAGCCTAATGGTATTATCCATTGGGTCGATGCTAATAATTGTCTTGATGCTGAAGTTAGAATTTATGACCGTCTATTTAATGATGAAAACCCAGCAAGTGCTGATCGTATTGAGGATGTTTTAAATCCATACTCATTACAAATTATCAAAAATGCCAAAGTTGAAAGATCTCTTGAAAATGTCAAAGCTGAAAAGCGCTTTCAGTTTAACAGAATTGGTTATTTCATTGCGGACTTAAAAGACTGTTCACAGCACAAGCTAGTATTTAATCGCATTGTAACTCTTAGAAATTAACTCAATGGTAATATACTAAAATGCTATCAAACTCAAAGAAAACTATTATATGTGGTTTTATTTTTTTTTGTATCTGGATATTTGGAACTTTAGCTTTATACACTAAGTATTCGCTATATGTTGATGTTTTAGAAAATATCAAATGGTCATACCACTTAAATATAGTTTACGATAAGCACCCAATCATGGGTTCTTTACTAATGAAGTTTGTACTATATCTAACCTCTAATCCTCTTTTAGCCGGGCTTATATGTAGTTGTATATGTATGCTTATAGCAATAGTATTTTTATATAAACTTCTAAAACTATATTTTAATCATAATATAACTTTATTTTTGATAATACTATCGCTGATATCTAGCGTATTTGGTGATTACAGCTTTGTACAATTCAATCAAAATGTAATACTTTTACCTTTTTGGATAATGACTTGTTACTACTTTATTTTAGTAACTAAATATAATTTACTAAAAGATTGGATACTTCTTGCTATAGTAGCAGCTCTAGGAATGTACTCAAAATTTGAAATAGGCCTATTGATATTAATCATTGCTGTCTTTTTACTAATCACTTTAAACAAGAAAAATTTTGCTAAACTGCTAATATCTTTAATTATTTTTGTTATATTAGTTATACCATTATTTATTAGCTTATATTATAGTCATTTTGCACCTATCAGATATGCTATCGGCGAAGTAAATAGCACAGCAAATAGTTATGTAACTATAATATTAAATCTACTCTATGCACAACTATTTAATTTATCTAGTTTAGGTTATATAGCTATACCATTAGTATTTATAATTTTCCTCGTTTTACGCAAAAAAATATATTTTGAAAAAAATAAACCTTTATTAGAAAAATTAACTGATCCTTTAGTAGTGTGTGGTTTATATCCTTTAGTGGTCTTTTTTATTTTGCAAACCTATGCAACACATTTAGAATATGGCTGGCTAATGTGTATAATGTCGCTAACATTACCGGTGTTATTCTATTTATTTGAAGTCAATATAAAGGATAAAGTATTCGATAATATTATACTAGTTTTTGTTTTAATAGAGTTTGTCGTTTTTATAACTTATAACGCTTTCACATATTTTTCTCCTCAGCTAACAACTAGAAACTTTGGTAATAAAATTGCTGTCAAGGCTGAGCAATTCGTCAAAAACAATTTAAATCATGACATAGACTATGTCATAGGTGATAGTCCTGCTTATAATCAAATGTCATTGTCGGTTGGAGCATTATTAAAAAGTAAACCTTACGTATTTCTCGAATTTAATGATCACAATATACCATACAATCAAGAGATTCTTGCTGTGTTTGCAAATTGTGATGAACAAAAAAACACTATGACCTTAAAACAAAATGGTTTTAGTCTTCAGGCACACCAATGTACAAGCATTAAAAGCATAGATAAGTTTAGGAATACGGATGTTAAATTATCATTTTATCTAGTAGAGAAACACCACAAAACTAAAATTTAGAATTTCTACTGCTATTGTTTATTATTATGAGTACTTATTGACAAATTTTCTTAGTAATAAAGTTGCTATACTTGTTAACACCGCTATGGCTATAAATGTATCTAAACCATCACACATATTTGCTTTAGCTAAGCCTAAATCACTATCTGAAATATAGAAGAAACTAGCAATAAAACCACCTAATTTGCCTCCTACACCTAATGTAACTAACCAAATACCCATATATAAAGCCACAAAACCTTTAGGAGCTATTTTTGTAATCATTGATAAGCCTATTGCTGATAATGATAATTCAGAAATTCCTAGCACAATATAAGCTAAAATAATTCCATATGCAGTAACTTTAGCCCCTTGTGGTGAAATAAGTATTGAAATTAATATAATTAAGAATGTTACTATTAGTAAGATAAAAGCTATGTTAAATTTATCAATATCGCCTATTTTTGTTTGCTTATTATCTAAATATACCCAAAACTTACCAAGAATACCGGCAAAAAATAACACACTTAAAGACTCTACGCTTAAAAACTGGCTAGGATTTAATAACGAATTATCAACAGAGTATTGCGTAAAAAGTAATACACTTATGAATATCTGGAAATACAGCCCCCAATATATAATTGATAACAAGAAAAATATTCCTGAGACAATCACTTTTTTAAAATTAGATTTTTTTATTGATACCACAAGGATCAACATAGATGCTATTACTGCTATAAATATCGAGAGGTTGGCTATTACAGGCTGCTCAAAAATATAGAATAAAACTATAATATATATTGTTAATAATAAAGCTACTTTTATAACTATAGTCAACGTGAGCTTAAACTCAATGATATGCTTATTTAGAAACCTAAAGCCGACAAGCAAAAGACAAAGCATAAAAACACTGACCACCATACTACTATAAAAAGGTGCACTATATCCATAGTTGTCTTTTAACCAACTAGCTATAAATAAAGCCCCAAAACTACCTAAATTAATTCCCATGTAAAAGATATTAAAACCAAAGTCTCTCTTTGAATCATTTAAACTAGATTTATCATAAAATCTGCCAATAAAAGCCGACATATTTGATTTTATAAGGCCGGTACTCACAGAAACAAAACTTAAGCCTAAATATAGCATACTCTGACTAGTTGAATATGCTAATATAAAAAATCCACCTAACATAAAAAGTGAACCTAACAAACCAGCACGATAATAGCCTAAATACTTCTCGGCAACAAAACCACCTAAAATAGCTGAGATATAAACCATTGAAAGAGTTGTACCAACTAAAGATGCTGATAAATCTTGAGAAATTTGAAACTTATCGATCAAATAAAATATCAATAATGATTGAATTATGTAGTAGCCATAACGCTCAGCAAACTCAGCTAGTGATGTAATTGCTAAAACTTTTTTCTCTTCTCTAAGATCTCTAGAATTAATATCTTTGGTAGTCATATTTAAACTAAACAAATAAACTTAAACTTACATTAGAATCTATGATAGCATAAATATCTAACTAGATTATGATTATTCTAATTCTAAAAGCTCTTCCCAAAGTGAATATTTTTGTTCAAGATCTTGGTTTAAATCTTCTAATTGCTTTTGTACTTTTGCAATCTCTTGCTGGGACTTTTGATAAAAATCTAGTTGTGATATTTGTTGTTGTATAATTGCAATATTAGCCTCCAGTTTTTCTATCTGATTTGGCAGATTACGTAATTGTTTTTTCTGTTCATAACTCAGCTTATTTTTTGATTGCTCAATATTATTCTTGGTAATTTTAGCTGGTTGTTGTGGTTGCTTGCGCTGCGATAACCAATCATCATATCCACCAACAAACTCTTCTAAACAACCATCTTCAAAGACTATAGTGCTTGTTGCGATATTATTTATAAACTCTCTATCATGGCTTACTATAATTATTGTGCCTTGGTAATTAATAAGCATTTCCTCAAGTATTTCTAACGTCTCAATATCCAAGTCATTTGTCGGCTCATCAAGGACTATGATATTGCTAGGTTTTGATAAAATCTTTGCTAGTAAAAGTCGATTCTTTTCGCCACCTGATAGATGTGTAATTGGTGAATGTAATCTCTCTGGGGTAAATAGAAACTTCTGAAGGTAGGTTATTACGTGAGTCTCTTTACCATTAAGATTAATAAAATCTGAACCCTCTTTAACATTATCAATGATGCTAAGTGTTTCATCTAACTGATCTCTTAATTGATCAAAGTAAGCAATTTTAATATTATCTGCTAGAGTGATCCGACCTTGAGATGGTTTATCCAGCCCAAGCAAACAATTCAAAAGTGTCGTTTTGCCACAACCGTTCTGACCAATAATTGCAATCTTATCACCCTTTTGAATTTCTGTTGAAAAATCTTTAAATAAATACTTACCAACATATTCAAAAGCGACCTTTTCAGCTTGAATAACTTTTTTTGATGACTTCTCAGCTTGAACAACTTTAATATCTGCTTTACCAATATTTTCACGTCTTTGTTTGCGTTCACGACGCAGCTGCTCTAGAGCTCTGACACGCCCTTCATTTCTTGTGCGTCGTGCTTTGATACCCTGGCGAATCCATGCTTCTTCTTGAGCTAGCTTTTTATCAAACTCACTATTAGTCTTTTCTTGGGCATCGAGTATTTGTTCTTTTTTCTCAACAAACTTAGTATAATTGCCATCAAAACAATACAAATGTCCCCTATCTAATTCAACTATACTTTTAGCAATATTATTGAGAAATTTTCTATCATGAGTAATAAAGAGTATTGCCCCGTTAAAACTAACTAAGAACTCTTCAAGCCAATTAATAGAATCTATATCTAGATGGTTAGTTGGTTCATCTAAAAGAAGTAAATCAGGCTTTTTTATTAAAGCCCTAGCTAAAATAACTCTTCTTTTCATCCCGCCGGAGAGATCTTTGAACAATGCCGTTGAGTTAAGATTAAGTTTAGATGCTAATACTTCAGCATCATTTAGATATCCCCAACCATGATTTTCATCAATATAACTGTGTAATTGCTCAAGCTCAGCAGATTCTGGATTTGACACTAAAGTCTGCTGATATGCAATTAAATACTTGCCAAGCGTTCCTAAGCCTTGGAGTATAACATCTGTGATACTGCCTTGAATATCATTAGGAACTTCCTGAATCATACTTGCAACAATAGCATTATTATGCACAATAACCTCACCACTATCTGGTATTACTTTAGTTTCAATAATTTTTAATAGTGATGATTTACCAGTACCATTACGCCCAATTAAGCAGATTCTTTGACCTTTTGAAATTTCTAAATTAATATTATCAAGGACTATTTGTGTACCAAAATTTAGACTTACATTTTTAAGAGATATTAGCTGCATTCAAGAAAAATAATTAAATTTAATCAGTGTTGATTATTGTACCCTTTCACGCCAAATTTTAATAGAAAATACAAAGATAATCACTGCAATAAAATACATCCCTCCGCCAAATGAAATAGGCGAACTTGGAGATATTGACACAAGATGGCCCATCATAATATCGTTTAAAAACCAAGCCAAACCAAAACCTGCTCCAGCAGCACCCATTGCCTTACCTTGTTCTTTATCAGTAACTGCTGCTGAAATCATTGCTAAAAGAGCTGTATAACAAATAAGTTGAGAGGCTGATAAAACTATTGCCAGCAGCCATTGTGCAATTTGATTAATTAAAATAGCCACAAAAATAAAACCTATACCACAAACAACAGCAGCTCTCACAAAAGCTACTTGGTTAGACAACTTCGCAAAAATCATAGGTTGAATAACAATACTTGCAACTGCTGTAGATAGCCCCATGAGTGCGTAAAAAGCTCCAGTTTGTGAAACTGTATAGTTATAAGTCAAATTCAAAAACAATGCTATACCCTGGCCATAAAAACCCCACGCACATTGAATTAATAAATATACCACTCCAATTAATCTAACACGCTTATCAGATATTAAAAATGATATCGTTTTATATATTGTCCCAAGTTGGATAACTAAACCAGGATTCTTTGGTAAATCTTTAGTCATGATAATAGCTATAAAAACAATATTAATTAGCGATAATACCGCTGCAAAGATAAACGGTAAAGTATGGCTGACATTCATCACTGAAACAAAACTTGTAACTATTGGGCCAACAACAAAACCTAAAGATGCTGCCATCGTAATATAACCTAAATTTTTGGACTTATCTTGCTCTGTAGATATATCAATAACCGCAGCTTGAGCAATTTCGAAAGCTCCTCCAGCTAAACCACAAACAAATCTACTTGCCACAAATAATAGATAGTGATGTGAGTATATCGCATATGCTGATAAAATATACGATATACAAGTTGTTGATAAAGCAATAATTAGTATAATCTTTCGCCCATACTTATCTGATAACTCACCAATAATAGGACAGCCTATCATTAAACCTAATGGCCAACATGCCAAAGCTATTGAATAATACCAGTTTTGAAAATTACCACCTGGATCACCAAAAGTAATACATGATTGACCAAAAAATAACGATGGCATAATAGGGAAAACAAGTCCTGCGCCCATTATATCTATTATGATTGTTGTAATAAGCACTGGTATTAAGATATTTTTTGCGTGCAGATTCATTTTAGGCCTCATATAATTATAAAAAAAATAGTATTTTTAAGAAAAATTCAACACTATATACTAACTTAACGATGTTTTTTATCAAAGTCTAGAAAACTTTAAGATATAGTTATGCTCTAACGCTACTTTTTTAAGCGCATCAAGAAACATCTTTATATAAAAGATAAAACTCTCATCTTTATAGTTTAGTACTTCTACTTCATTAAGTAGTGGTAAAATATGTCTTTCAAAACGCAACAGCTCTTTGTAACTTATTCTTTTAGTTTTTTTGATCTCCTCAGATACGCTATTAAGTGACTTCATTATGTATTTCTTAAACTCTATAAAAGCAGGCTCTTTATCAAGTTTTGTAATAGTAGGTTTATCTAAAGAAAATTCTATATACTCATACATAACAATCATATATCTATATAATCTACGGATATATAGACTAATTTTCTCAAACTCTTGTACTTGTTTTGCAGTTTTCTCGTATTTTAATTCTTTGATGAGTGTAAGATGTTTAGCGAATTCATTAAAAATGCTTTCTCTAAGTTTCCTATGCGACTCATTACGCTCGATAAAAAGAATATTAAAAAAATCATGTATCTGAGCGATTGTTTTTGAGTAACTTTCTTTCAATCGAGTTTCCGCTCTAATTGGTAAAATAAATCTATTTACTACTAAAGAAATTATAACTCCTAGTGATATTTCTACAGCTCTATATATCGCAATCTGAACACCTGGCTGTTGATTAAACATTATAATTATTAGTGTAATACCAGCTAAAGTACCAGCATAACTATATTTAGTAGCTCCAGCAAAATATACTGCTAAAAATATAAATGGCAATATTAACAAAAATTCATAAATATAATTTTTTACAGCTGCAACAACTATTATCGCTATTATAGCACCGATAACTGTACCTAAGAATCTCATCAATGCCTTATCTACCGCACCACCCAAGTTTGGTTGAGATGACATCACAACCATAACTGTAATTGTCATCCATAAATACATTCGCTCTATACCAAATATGGGACCTAAAAAAGAGCCAATTAAGTAGGCAAGAACTATAGCTACACAAGCTTTAAAAGCATTTATCGCTGCATACTTATTACTATTTAAAAAAGCAAACTGCATCTAGTTTTACTAAAATACTAAATTTTCATTCTCTATATTTTAGCATAAATCAAACATAACTAGTTTTGTAAATAGCGATGATTAGTCTACATATTTCTAGATTTTAAATTAGTTCATTTTAAGGCATAAACCAAATTAAAACATTTATATCAATTTTTTTAATAAAAGTTATAATTTTTTTCGTTACAAAACATTATATTTTTAATGTATAGTTATACAAAAATTACATAGTAATTTAAAAAAATTTAAATCAAAACTTTTTAAGGAATTTTCATCATGATTAAAAAGGATAGTAAGCTTTTTATTCTTACTCTTGGACTTTTGGCAATGTTACCACCATTTGCTGTAAATACTTATGCTCCAGCTATTCCAAATATTGCTGAGCATTTTGGAATTCATGCAAATGATGTGATTTTCACCTTTACAACCTACTTTATTGGCTTCTCTATAGGAATGCTTTTTTGGGGGTCTTTTTCAGATAAGTTCGGTAGAAAGCTTAGTCTGATTTTAGGTATGTTTCTATATGCTGCAAGTACTTTATTATGTGCCCATAGTCAAAATTTTTCACAACTAGCTATATTTAGGTTAATCCAGGGATTGACCGATTCATCAGGGACTGTAATAGCCTTAGCAATTGCTAGAGACTGTTATAGTGGCAAAAAACTAACAAGCATCATTTCTACTCTAGCAATAATAATGTTGATCTCACCTATTATTTCTCCTATGATAGGGACTGGATTAATAGTCTCAACACAAAGCTGGAAAAGCTCTTTTTATTTTTTATTTGGGTTCGGTATATTGCTACTGATTCTTTGTAGTAATCTTCCAGAAACACACGCAAATGAGCAAAGAGAAAACTCAATTAAAAAATTATTTATAGCCTACTTCTACCATCTTGGAAATTTACCTTTTACTATATATACAATTTGTTCGGGCTTATTATTTGCTGCTTTTTTTAGTTATATTGGAGCCTCTTCTATAATTTACCTTAATGTTTACAATACTGGCTACACTCTTTATATGTTGTATTTCGCTTTAACAATCATTGGAGTTATCTTCGCAAACCTCACATTAAAAAAATTTAGTGAATCAGTTGAACTTAAATTATTTACACGTATCGGTCTTGGTTTATCACTTCTTAGTGTTTTTGTTATGATTATATATAGCCATACACAATTCAAGCATGGTTATATTTTTATGGTCTTAATGCTAGTTACTTGTTATGGTTTAAGTCTAAGCTCGACTTCACTATTAAGTCAGTCTTTGCAGCTAATATCTAATCATTTTGGCGCAGCTACAGCTGTAAATAACTTTTTCAAATTTTCACTTGCTGGCTTTGCCAACTTTGTGATGAGTTTTTCTGTTGGTTCTATGCTTGTATCAAACCTACCTATACAGCAATTAACTATTATTTTAATCACAATAGTACTTTTGTATACTACTAAGTGCCATGAAAAAGCTAAGTCTTAATTATAACAATATAAGCGAAAAAAGCTAAAATAACGAAACAAGAAATAAAAAACCACTAACAGCTAGCTTTCATTAATGGATGTTAATAATGCGATTTTGGTGATTTTATTATACAAAGTATTCGTTGTATTAATGACAGGTAACATTATATATAGTATTGCTGATATTTATTACAAACCCACAATTTTCTGATTTTGTGCGAATAACTCTTCTATTTAACTTTGTTATTTCTGGAGTTATTGTACATGGCTTTATAGCAAAAAGGACTATTAAGTTTCGTATTGTTATATCTTTATTATTTGTTCTTAGATATTGTTTTAGTGGCACTTTTGTATTACATATAAATGCTCTACATGATAATAGTTTTGGTTTTCTTATTCTTGCTAATATTGCTACTATTATGAGTGTAATAATGAATAATATACTTTATAGATTCCATTCTACAAAAATAAATTTGGTTGCTTATACTATGAATCTTTTAAACCTTTCCGATATGATCGCTGAAAAAAGATAGATATAACAATCTTAAGCACCAAAATCTTAAGTTTCATTATTGGCTTAATTGTTAGAGAGTTTTTAACTTCTATTATTTATTTTTTGCGATATTAATCGTAGTCTCAGTTCTAATTAATTTGTATATATCAAACCACAAAATAAATCTTCAACAATAAAACTCTTATTAGAGGCTAAACAACACTTATTCTTTGTCTAACAGTTTCATACAATGCTATACCAGTAGCTACTGAAACATTTAAACTAGAGACCTCACCTAACATTGGCAATTTAGCCAAGAAATCACAGCTTGCTTTGGTACGTTGACGCATACCACTTCCCTCAGCCCCAGCAACTATTGCGATAGGATCAGTTAAGTTCATGGCATATAAACTATCATCAGCTTCACCAGCTAAGCCAACAATCCAAACACCTAGCTTTTTAAGCTTCTCAATAGCCCTAGCTAAATTTGTAACTATGACAATTTTTGTATGCTCTGTGGCACCACAAGCAACTTTCTTAACTGTAGCATTTATTGGCGCGCTATTGTCTTTTGAGATAATTATAAAATCAACTCCAGCCGAATGCGCGCTGCGAATACACGCTCCAAAATTATGGGGATCTTGGACATTATCTAATACCAAAATAAATGCTTTTTTATCTTGTGGAACTAAGCTTTCAATGTCATTTTCTGTATAATTTTTAAAAGTATTTTTTTCTAATGCAAAAATATTCTGATGATTAGCATCTTTTTTGATACGGCTAGGAAGTAGCTTTAAATCATCAATAAAAGTAACTTTTATATCTTTTGAATTTGCCTTAGCAATAATAGCTTCTATCTTAGGATTAAGATTTTGTTTTTTTAATACTAATATTTCTTTTGCCTGATCTGATACTACTAAACTATCAACAGCATGGATTCCATAAATTAAACTACTCATTTAGCCTCCAAAAGTTTTACTAGCTTTTCTCTTAAGCCATCAAATGAGCCATTACTCATCATCACAAATTGTAAATTTCTGTATTGATGAATATTTAGTAAGTCATTTATTTGTGTAACAAAATCTTCAACATTACTGATAAAATCAACATTATCATTGTTTTTGAGCAGTTCTTTAGCATCCCATTTTAGTAGGCTATGATTATACAACAACACTCTATCAGCTTCGGCAATTGATGCCGGAAGATTATCTTTGTTATCGCCTTGACGCATAGTATTTGAACGTGGATCGATAAGTGCTACTACATAAGCATCTTTGGCTTTATTACGCACAGCTTCTAAAGTCAATTTAATCGATGTTGGGTGATGAGCAAAATCATCATACAAAATAACATTATCTCGATATGACAATACTTCTAGGCGTCTTTTAACACCTTTAAACCCCTCTAAAGCTTGCCTAATCTTTTCATCAGAAATATTAAGCTGCTTTGCCACAGCATAAGCACTCATAGCGTTTAAGGCATTATGCTCACCTATTAAACCCCATGTTATTTGGATACTATTACTATCAGCACTACCCAGTTCAAACTTAGAGTAGTCGGAGCTATTTTTAGTTATAAAAACTCCATCAGCTGAATTTGCTTTAATAAGCTCTGACCAACACCCCATAGATATTATTTTTTGGACATTTTCATCCTTAGCATTATAGATAATCTGTGCTGTAGCTGGCATTTTTCTAACTAATTGATGAAACTGCCAGAATATCGCATCAATATTTTTAAAAATATCAGCATGATCATATTCAATATTATTAATTACAAAAATACTTGGATCATAATGAATTAGCTTTGAACGCTTATCAAAAAAAGCAGTATCATATTCATCAGCTTCAATAACAAAATACTCAGAATCAGTGTAGCGCGAGGAAACGCCAAAATCACTACTAACACCACCAACCAAAAAGCTTGGATTTAATCCAGCTTGTTCAAGTATTTTGATAGTGATTGTTGTAGTTGTGGTCTTACCATGTGTCCCAGCTATTGCGATAACCTTTTTATACTTGAGGATATTTTGGTATAACCACTCAGGACCTGAAAAATAGTTTAACCTTTCTGCAAGTATTTTTTCTATTATTGGCATACCTCTTTTCATAATATTACCAATAATAATCTCATCAGGTTTTAGCTCTAACTGAGAGCAATCAAATCCTTGCAATATTTGTATACCTTGAGATTCAAGATAAGTACTCATTGGCGGATAAACATTAGCATCAGATCCTGTTACTTTATAGCCTTTTTGTTTTGCTAATACTGCTAGTGAACCCATAAAGGTACCACAAATACCTAAGATATGAATATGTTTTGACATTCAGAGTTTTTTAAAAAATGTTTATATTAAGTGCGTAGATTATAGCAGTTTATTAAGTTTAATTATATCAATACTAGTTTAGTTCTTGTGTTATATTGACTTGGTATTGTCAAAGTTATTATTTATACTTATACCAAATTTAGATATATTAAGGATAAAAGATGTTTATAGAGTTTGCTCTTGAAAGTAAAGTGCTTAAATTTGGTGAGTTTACCCTAAAATCAGGACGTATAAGCCCATATTTTTTTAATGCTGGTTTATTTAACTCTGGTAACCAGCTTGCAACACTGGCAGATTACTATGCTCAGTTAATCATTAAAAGTGATATCAAATACAATATTTTATTTGGTCCAGCATACAAGGGGATACCTTTAGTTGCAGCAATTTCAACTGTTTTAGCTCTAAAATACAATATTGATATGCCGTATGCTTTTGATCGTAAAGAAGCAAAAGATCATGGTGAAGGAGGTATTTTTGTCGGTGCTAATATGACAAACAAAAAAGTGTTACTTATCGATGATGTAATGACAGCAGGCACTGCTTTTTATGAATCCTATCACAAACTAAAAAGTATTAATGCTGAAATAGCTGGTGTTGTATTAGCTATTGATCGTCAAGAGAAAGCCACAGATTGTGATATTTCAGCAACAAAAAAAATCTCTCAAGATTTTAATATCCCAGTTTCAGCTGTGACAAACTTTGCAAGTATTTTTGAGTATGTCAAAGAAAACCTTGATGAAACAATGATTAATAAATTTAAACAATACCGTCAAAAATATGGCTCATAATAAAGATATTTATCTGATTTCTGATTTACACTTAAATGCTAATCATGCTGAGATGGCAAAGCTTTTTAAAAAGTTTCTAGATAATATTACATCACAGCAGAATCAACTTTTTATCTTAGGTGATTTTTTTGACTACTGGATTGGAGATAATCATCGAGATGACTTCTATCACAAGATCACAGCATGGTTAAAACTAGCTTCTGATAAAGGTTTAGAAATTTTTTTCATGTATGGTAATCGCGATTTTTTAATAGGAAGCAAATTTGCTAAACAAAGTGGCGTTACACTAATTAAAGATCCCTTTTATTTAAATATTGCTGATAAAAAAATAGTTTTCTCACATGGCGATCTATTTTGTACCGATGATAAAAGCTATCAAATTTATAGAAAATGGATCGCCTACAATCCTATTTTAAGGTTTATTTTTAAAAGATTACCGCTATTTATAAGAGAATATACTGCAAAAAATGTCCGTAAAGCTAGTTATGTAAAAAATCGCAAGCACCCAAATGTAGATGTCACCTCTAAAGGGGTAGAAAAATATCGTAAAGGTTGTGATATTGTTGTTCATGGCCATACGCATAAAATGGCAATACACATTGCAGATGATTATATTAGATATGTACTTGGTGATTGGTTCAAAGACGGTAATTATATAAAAATTTCAAAAGATGGCGAAATTATGCAGGTTACTACATTAAGATAATTTTCTAGTAGCTTATAACTCAAATGCTTCTGAATAAACCTCACAAAGTTCATCCATAGATTTATTTATTGTTAGTTTATGTTGCTGTTTATCTAGGAGCTTTTGTAATGCTGATGTAGGTGGCACTTGTATATCTAATATCGGCTCGATAACACCTTCAAATTTAGCAGGATGTGCAGTTGCTACGATTATATAATCTTTATTAGCATCAAACTGACTTTTTGCTACAAAGCCAGTCGCAGTATGTGGACATACAATTTCATTATATTGGCGATAAATTTGCTTTATCTCTTCTATAATTTCAAAATCAGAGACACAAACTGCTTTGACACTGTTTTTGAAATTTTCATAATTTCCTAATAAATATAAAAGTCTTTCAAAATTACTAGGGTTACCAACATCCATAGCATTCGCTAGTGTTTCGACACTGGCTTTAGGATTAAACTTACCAGTCTCAAGATAGTCAACAACAGTATCATTAGCATTTAAGCTCATTGATATTTCATCAATTGGAAAGCCCATTTGTTTAGCCCAGAAAGCAGCGGTAATATTACCAATATTACCAGATGGAACTATATAATTTGCTTTTTTACCAGTTTGTAAATAATACTGCCACGATGTATAAGCATAATAAGTAGATTGCGGTAATAATCTACCAATATTTATACTATTTGATGTATTTAGTTTTGTTCTCTCTGTCCACCATAGAGTCTTAAAAGCCTCTTTAACCAAAGCTTGACAATTATCAAAAACACCTTCAACCTCAACAGCTTGGATATTATCACCCCAACAAGTTATCTGTTTTTCTTGCCTTTTAGAAATCTTACCCTTAGGGAACATCACAATAACACGAATATTACTCTTGCCATGAAAAGCAGCCGCTACTGCAGATCCAGTATCACCAGAAGTTGCAACTAAAATAGTAAATGGCTTATCGCTATTTATAGAGCTTAAACAGTTTGCTAAAAATCTTGCACCAAAATCTTTAAAAGACAAAGTTGGACCATGAAAAAGTTCTAAAACTGCTGTGTTTTTATTTAAGCGTTTAACTGGCACATCAAAAGTAAAAGCATTTTTACAGATCTTATCTAAAGAGCCTTCTAGCTCATCGCCTTTGAAAAACTCTCTCAAAGCACTTGCAGCAAACTCAGGATAGCTCATATCTTTAACAAAACTCTGCCAATTAACTGTAGGGAACCTCTCTGGTACAAACAATCCTCCATCAGGTGCTAATCCTGATTGCATTGCCTCGCTTAATGAAAATTTGATATTTTTATCTCTAGTACTAATAAAATTCATACTTTACCTTTATCATTTTTTATCTAATATATATGCGCCTTTGTCACTCATAGCACTTATCCAACTATCTGATTTTAAGTTAAATTCTTTAAACTTATCTTGCATTGCTTTAGCAATTTCAATAGCATTATACTCTTTTTTTACCAACGCAAACATTGTTGGACCAGATCCTGATATCCCACATGCTATTGCTCCAGCAGAGTAGGCAGCTTTTTGTACATCATAAAATCCTGTTATTAACTTAGATCTTCTTGGTTCAATTAAAACATCTTTTAAACTCTGACCTAATAAATCAATATCACCAGTGTATAACGCACTTATCACAGTTGCCAAATACGCACTATGCTCAACAATTGTAGGTAAATCATAAGGATCTTTCAAAAGCTCGCGTGCTTTTTTAGTCTCAATCGAAAGATCAGGACAAACAATAACTACATTACAGTCAACTATTGGCAAGTCTATTTTTTTACATGGTTTTGAGCTTTGTAACAATACTAGTCCCCCAAACATAGATGGCACAGCATTATCACCATGGAATGATCCTGATATTAGATTCTCGCCATAGATAGCATAATCAATCAAGTCATCGTAGCTATACGGCTTCTCAAAAAAAGCATTCATTGCAACCAATGCAGCTACTGATGAGGCAGCTGACCCCCCCATACCAGAACCAAGAGTAATGCCTTTTTGTATATAAACATCAAAACCAATGCTGATATTTTTGTCATTAAGAAATTTTTTAATAACTGCTGTAGCAACGTTTTTATCACTATCAAAAGGTAATTTATCTGCTCCTGTAGCACCAGTTATGTGCTTGATAACTAACTCTGTGTCATCTCTTTTGATAAGCTCTATAGTATCACCTACTCCATCTACAGCAAAACCAAGCAAATCATAACCAACAGCAAAATTTGCACTAGTAGCTGGAGCAAATGCTTTAGCTGATTTTATATTATTAAATTTCATAAGCTTTACTTTTCTTTGATTACTGTTATAACATCTGCATAAACACCAGCAGCTGTGACTTCAACTCCAGCACCAGCACCCTGGATAACCATTGGTTGGATATATCTATCGGTATTTATCATCACAATATTATCTGTACCTTTAACATTAGCAAAAGGACTAGACTCATCATAAGCTTGAATACCAACACTAGCAGAGCCATTCTGTATAGCTCCAACATAATGCACTCCTGCTAAGTTTTGTTTTTTGTCAGCTATCTGTCGCATAATTTGCTGATTAAATGCTGGAAGTTTTGCAAAAAACTCTTCAACACTACATTCTCTTAGCTCTTTTGGAACTAAGTTTTCGATAACTAAATCTTTTAGACCTATATTTAGGCCTATTTCTCTGGCTAGTATCACTGTTTTTCTCGCGACATCCATACCTGATAAATCTTGTCTTGGATCTGGTTCTGTATAACCAGCATCATACGCCATTTTAACCGCATCAGAGAAAATCACACCGTTGTTTAACTGTGTAAACAAATAGCTTAATGTTCCTGAGAAAATTCCCTTAATAGTTTTAACATAATCACCACTTTGGACCATATTTTGTAATGTAACTATAAGAGGAAGACCAGCACAAACATTTGTCTCATATAAAAATCTAGTGCCATTTAACTCAGCAACTTTTCTTAATTCTTGATAAAACTCATAATTACCTGAATTTGCATACTTATTAGGTGTAACTACACTTATGCCTTTTTGTAAGAAACAAATATAGCTTTTTGAAACATCTTCACTAGCTGTTGCATCGATAACAATTTTCTTTGTAGCAGAAGCATGCGACATAAACTCCGCTAACCTTTCTAAATTTACTTGCTCGGTGTTCTCTTCAAGTAAATTATCAACATTTTCAAATAATAGATTTTCATAAGATACACGCATCTTCTTTGAGTTAGTAGCACCAACTAATACAAGGTTTATACCCTTTGCATACCATTTTTCATAAGTTTGCTTGACCTGTTTGATAAAAGCTTTGCCAATATTACCTGCACCAATTACCGCAATCGCAATATCATCACTTACAGTGTTATAATGACGGTGCATTGCTTGGACTCCGCGAGCCTCATCTTCTGCCTTTACTGCAAACGTCACACTTCTCTCCGATGATCCTTGAGCAATAGCATGAATATTTATATTAGCTAACTTAAGCGAATTGACTAATTTTGCTAGTGAACCAGTCTTAGATTTCATACCCTCACCAACAGCAGTAATTAGAGAATAATGCTTATGAACAATTATTTCCTCTATAAGGTTGTTTTTTATCTCATTTGCAAACTCTTGTCTTAGTGCCTCTGTTGCCTTATCAGCATCTATACTATCTATAGCAAAACATATCGAGTACTCAGAACTAGCTTGAGATATCATCATCACCGAAACATTGGCTTTTTCTAATGCTCCGAACACTTTAAATGATATACCTGACACGCCAATCATCCCAGCACCTTGGACTCGAACAATAGCAACATCTGGGATACTTGTTAAACCTTTGATAATTCCTTGGTTCTCATCTTTATCAGCACTAATTTTAGTACCAACCTCATCAGGTGTATAACTACTTTTTATATATATTGGTGTCCTATCTAACGCCATAGGTGCTATTGTAAGTGGATGTACCACAGATGCACCAAAATAAGCTAACTCTAAAGCCTCTTTGTATGTTAGCTGAATTAATGGCTTTGCCTCTGGCACAACTTGCGGATTAGCACTATAAACGCCAGCAACATCAGTCCATATATATAATTTATCTGCTTGTAATAATTTAGCAAAAATAGCCGCCGAATAATCACTACAATTCAAACCAAGGATAGTTCTTTTACCATATTTATTCTGCGCGATAAATCCAGTTATAATATAAACCTCTGCTGGATTATCACTTTTGATAATTTCTAACTTTTCTAGACTTTGTTGCCAATCAACTGTTACAGGATAGCTACGATCATTGACAATCAAACACTCTGATGCATCTATAAAAGCTGCCTTTTTACCTCTAGACTTTAAATAAGCTGTAAGGATCCTAGTCGACCAAATTTCACCAAAGCCTAAGATAAAAAATCTTAAACTATCGGCACAAAAACCAGTAATAGTAATAGTACTTAGAATATGTTTGATATTAGCCAAATCTGTAACAATTAAAGCTCTTAAAGTTTCATCATTTGGAAGTAATTGCTTAATGATCTCATTATGATGCTCATAAATCTGCTCCAAAGTTTCACTATAATCTTGGGCTACTGCAGCCTGATCTATAGTTTTTTGTAGATTTCTCGTAGTTTTTGCTGATGCTGAGACTACTACGGCTTCATCTTTACAATTTATAATATTGGAGACATTTTTTATCTTTTCTGCCGTAGCAAGACTACTACCACCAAACTTATGCACTATCATACTTTACACTCTTATGTTGAACAAATATCAAATTAGTTACTTTTGTATTATACTTTAACAGTAAATTTTATCACTAATAATTATGAGGGTTTTATGCTTAAAGTAGGTTTTATTGGTTGGCGCGGAATGGTTGGCTCAGTTTTAATGTCTAGAATGATTGAATCAAAAGATTTTGATGATATTTCACCAACATTTTTTTCGACATCTCAAGTAGGGCAACAGCCAACTGGTTTTATGCAACAATATGGCACGTTACAAGATGCCTATAGTGTCGACCAACTTAGTAAAATGGATATACTTCTAAGTTGTCAAGGTGGTGAATATACTAAAGAAATACATCCAAAACTTAGAGCAGCTGGCTGGAAGGGTTTTTGGATAGATGCTGCATCTACTTTACGTTTAGACAAAGAAAGCATATTGGTTTTAGACCCATTAAATCACGATAAAATAGTTAAAGCTATTAATGAGGATAAAAAAGATTTTATCGGTAGCAACTGTACTGTTAGCTTAATGTCGCTGGCTATAGCTGGACTATTTAAAGGAGATCTTGTTGAATGGGTTAACTCTAGTACCTACCAAGCAATCTCAGGAGCTGGTGCTGCAGCAATGCAAGAACTACTTCAACAAACAGCTCTTTTAAGCAACGCTGATAATGTAAATGAAGATATTCTAGTTAGAGAAAAAACTCTCAGAGAATTATCAAAAGACTCATCAAAAATTCCTCAACAAAAAACAGCACAAACTTTAGCTTATAATCTACTACCGTGGATAGATGTTGCTATGCCAAATGGGCAAACAAAAGAAGAGTATAAAGCAGCTACTGAACTTAACAAAATCCTTGATACTAAAAAAATTATCTCTGTTGATGGTGTATGTGCCAGAGTACCTAGCTTAAGATCACACTCCCAAGCTCTGACTATTAAACTTAGACAAAAACTAACTATTGATGAAATCAAGCAAAAAATCTCTCAAGGTAATGAGTGGATTAAAGTTATAGATAATAACAAAGAAGATACTCTCAAGTATCTAACGCCTCAAGCTACTTCAGGAACTCTTGATATTGCTATAGGGCGTATCAAACCATCGTTATTAGCTGATGATATATTTCACTGCTTCACAGTAGGTGATCAGTTACTGTGGGGAGCTGCTGAACCGCTGAGACGAGCTTTAAATATTATTAAAGATAGAGTTTAATTCCAAAATAGAATCTTATCTATTTTCTTTGCTTAACAAAAGCCACAACCTCTTCCATCTTAAAGCTTCTAGCTCCTTTGACAGTTAGCTTAGTATTTTGTGATTTATATTCGTCTAATACTCTAGCTAAATCATTATTAAGTTTATCTTTGGAGTCATAGTACTTAGCATTTTGGTTTGGATATTCTGCTAAAACACAATCTATTAGCTTTTGCTCGCCAAATAAAAATATCTTATCTAAATTTGCCTTTTTAAGCCATTGACCCATCTTTCTATGATAATTTTCAGCCTCCTCACCTAGCTCACGCATTGAACTAATAGCTAAAATCTTCTTACCGTCAAATTCTGCTAAATCTTCGATAGCAGCTTCAACAGCAGCCGCACTAGCGTTATAAGTATCATCAACCAAAATTAGCTTATCTGTAAGCTGCTCACTTGAGAATCTACCTTTATAGTTTTTAATATTTTGTGTGTTGATTAAAAAATCTTGAGGCTGTATACCTGCAGCAATTACACTAGCTATAGCTAAGACACTATTAAATAAATTATGCTTGCCAATATTTGGTAATTGATAATCATATTCTTTATCAAAAATTTTAATCTTAACAACATAGCTTTTTGATGTCACTTGATAGTCTAAAACTAAAATATCAGCTTTTGGATTACTCATCGAGCAGGTAATCTTTTTACACTCAAGTTGCTTAGCATAGATTGGAATTCTTTCATCATCAAGATTTACGATACAGCAACCATTCTTAGGTAGTGCTTTTAAAAGCTCACCTTTTTCAGTCATAATATCATCAAGAGTTTTAAGGTTCTCAAGGTGGCACGCTCCTACATTTGTAATCATCGCTATATTTGGCTGGATAATATCAGCTGCTGCTTTTATCTCACCACCAACATTTGTACCAGCCTCAATCACCGCAAAACCCACGTCATGTGGGGTTTCTAGTATTGTCATTGGCACACCAAGATAATTGTTTAGATTGCCTTGAGTAAAATGAACTTCCCTTGCACCAAGCAAAGTTACAATCATTTCCTTAACAGAAGTTTTACCACAACTACCAGTTAGAGATATTATTGGCATAGTTAATGATTTACGGTACTCTTTTGCTAATGCTCGTAAGCCTTTTATAGTATTTTGACAAACTATTTGTGGAATATCTAAATCTTGCTTTTTTGAAACCAAAACTGCTTTAACGCCATTAGCAATAGCACTTGGAATAAACTCATGTCCATCACGATTAGCAACAATGGCAACAAATAAACAATCTTGTCTTATTTCATTTGAATTGATAGCTACAGTTTGTATTGATACATCTTCACCCAAGTATTCTAAACCTGCTTGGATTGCTAATTGTTTTAGTGATTTGATCATGAATGAAAGCTCAAATGGTTTAATTAGATATATTCTAAGATAATCAATGACTAAAGGCTAGTTATTATAGATTTCTCCCATCTATTTTCCATTGTTTAAAACTTTTATTTTTTCAATATTACCTATAGTATTAATTCTAAAACAAAACTAATAAGTTATATTAAGAATTATTACTTGGGCAATTATAAACAGAACCTGTTACGGTATAGTTTGTTTGTTGGTAACTAGAATTATAATCGCCATCAAATCCACTTCCTCCACCAGTATCTCCAGCCTGGCTAGAAATTAACTGAATATAATTACCTCCCATTTCAGCTGCTTCATTTCTTACTTTGTTATATGCACCTTCCTGCAAATTATTATTAGATGTAAATGCACCAGTAAAGAAGTTACCTTGTGTGGCCGTAATGGTATTAATAAATTTACAATCTTTCGCAGGAGCAGCTCTAGATATTTCTACCTTACTAGCTACAGGATTTAATTGAACAGATGAACAACTAGCTAATAAAATCATAACAATTGATACGGTCAACTCTTTTTTATTAATCATTCCTATAATCTCAATGTAAAAGTTAAATTATATTTCTTTATTTACTATATTCAAAGAATAATCCGGCATAATTTTTTATGATTTCTCTTTCATCAAAATACTCTTTAACACCATTTTTATCAAGGTAGCACTCATGACCTTTACCAGCTAAAAGGATAATGTCACCCTGACTTGTATTTTCTATACAATATCTGATAGCCTTTTCACGAGAAGTAATAAAAGTATGTTTCTCAGGATTGCTAAACCCTTTTTTAATACCACTAAAAATATTTTCAATATTTTCAAAGCGATTATTATCCTCTGTGACTATTACTTTATCAGCATATTTCTCAGCTATTTGTGCCATTTTAGGTCTTTTGGTTGCATCTCTATCCCCACCACAGCCAAATATACACCACAAATTAGATTTTGAATATCGTTTTAAAGTTTGTAATGCCTTTTCTAAAGCATCAGGAGTATGTGCATAATCGATTATAATCTTAGCATTATTAGCTAACTCAATGATTTCCATACGTCCCTTTACTGGTTTAATTGAAGCTATATTTGCTAAAAGTTGTTCTCTAGCAATATAACCATCTAATGCAGCTAGACTTAGACCTAAGTTCATTAGGTTAAACTCACCTACTAAAGATGTTTGATAAGTACCTATAAGTTTCTGAAAAATATACAAATCAAAACTTGTTTGCATATTATGGATATTTTTGACATTTATATAGACATCAGCATTTGTTGATTTTAGGCTAACGGTTATAATATCAATAGATTCCGTGGTTGGAGCCACCATACCCCGCCTGCCAGCACCCCTCTCAACAGGGGAATGGAATGACGGTTTTTTGATATTTTCACAAAGTTTTTGGCCATACTCATCATCTATATTTATTACAGCTTTTTTTAGACTACTAAATTGAAACAGTTTTGCCTTAACCTCAAAGTAGTTCTCCATAGTTTTATGATAATCAAGATGATCATGACTAAGATTACTAAATACTGCAATATCAAAATCTAAACCGGCAACACGTTTTTGATCTAATGAATGTGAAGAAACTTCCATGACAAGATTTTGATAGTTTTTATAATATGAAATAGTTTGATACAAAGATAATATATCTAATGTCGTATGGGTACTCTCTTGTAGATCTGGATAAATCCCATTGCCATTTGTACCAAGTAATAGAGACTTCTGCCCTAGCATTTTTTGCAATTGTGCAATATAACTAGAGATCGATGTTTTACCATTTGTACCTGTTATACCAATTATATTTTGTGGTTTTTTATAATCATAAAACCATTTTGCAAGAGTAGGTAATTTATCTTTTAAATCTTTTATACATATAATTGTTGCCATTCCGGACTCCGATCCGGAATCTAGTTTGTATAAAGTATACTCCTTATTGTGAGATCCTGCACTTCGACTGAGCTCAGTGACCGGCTCAGGATTATAGCTAGATAAGTAGTTTAAACTTAAATTATCACTTAAAACAAGCTTTACGCCTTTAGCCAAAACATTATCAATATATTTATTTCCATCAGTAGTTTGACCTTTTAGCGCTATAAATGCCGATTTATCATCACATTTACGACTATCTAAAAATAGAGATTCAATTTGAAAATCTTCTCCAACTAGAATTGTGGAACCAAGAAACTTTAATATTTGATTTTTATATTTCATAGAGCTCCCATATAAGAAAGTCATGCTGAACACTGAATCTAGTTCAGCACATGTTTATTTTAGCATCTCACGATAGGCACTTTAAATTGAGATCCTGAAACGAGTTCAGGATTGTAAGTTAAATTCTTAGTATAATGTGTTTACCAAGGAGTTAAATCAAGACTATTTTAATAGTTTTGATTATAACCCAAGCGACCGGTTCAGGATAGATTTAAACAATCGTTGTCATCAAGGTACTTGGGTTATCTCCTTAATACGTTTGTATAGTTGCTTGGTTTTAACGACCGCTTACAATCGCAAATATTTGTAAACATACTAAGGAGATATTTAAAATGTATCATAATTTCATCGGTATTGATATATCAAAGAATGATTTTGTAGTAGCAATTCATGGTAAGAAAAAGACTTTTAAATACCTTAATAACTTAACTGGCTTTGATGAACTTTTATCAGATCATCCTATACTCAAGGATAAATCTTTTGTAGTTGTTGAAACTACCGGAGGCTATGAAAAAGCTTTACTTGAATATTTAATAACTAAAAATATAGTTGTTCACAGAGCTAATACTAGAATAGTTAAACATTTTATTCGCTCTACAGGTCAATTAGGTAAATCAGATAATATTGATGCTTTTGGACTAGCTAAGTATGGGTATGAAAGACACCGTGACCTAGAATTTTATCAACCTAATGATGATAAAATGCAAAAGCTTATAAAATATATTCTTAGAAAACAAGATATTAAAAAACAGTTAACAGCTGAAAAAAATAGATATCAAGCACCAGACCAAAAATATACAAAAGATTCTCACCAAAGAATGATAGAGTTCTATAAACAAGAAATTATGATTATAGAAAGCCTTATAAATGAGTTAGTCGATGATTGCCAATACTTAGCAAAAGCTAGAGATCTATTAGTTAAAGAGGTTACTGGTCTAGGAAATGCTACAGCCACATCTTTACTTGCTTTGATGCCTGAGTTAGGAAACTTAAACCGTAAACAAGTGGCTTCTTTAGCAGGAGTAGCTCCATATCCGTATGAAAGTGGCAAGAAAGTTGGCTATAGAAAGACTTACGGCGGTAGAGCTGATTTAAAACCTATATTATTTATGTCAGCATTAACTGCTGCTAGAAGTAAAGGTAAACTTGGAATATTTTATAGAGACCTTGTTGAAAAGGGTAAAAAGAAGATGGTAGCCCTTGTAGCTGTTATGAGAAAAATTATAGTCATTGCTAATGCTAAAATTAGAGATCTAAAAAGAGATTTGAAGATTTTATAAATAAATTAGCAACATAGTTGATGACAGTTGAAGTTTTCAGCTACACTACTTTTTAAAAGCTGGAAAACCCAATTTTTCCCTAGCGCTGTAATATTCTTTAGCTACTTCTAGAGCTAATTTTCTAACTCTTAGAATATAGCCTTGTCTTTCTGTAACAGATATCGCATGACGAGCATCTAATAAGTTAAATGTATGCGATGCTTTTAATACAAACTCATAAGCAGGTATAGGTAGATTTTTCTCAACCAAGCGATAACCTTCTTTCTCTAATAAATCAAACTGCTTAAATAGCTCATCGACATTTGCCTCTTCAAAGTTATAAGTCGACATCTCAACTTCATTTTGCAAAAATACATCACGATAATATAAAGGACCATTTTGCGTATTAGCCCATAAGATATCATACATACTATCAACATTTTGGATATACATTGCTAGTCGCTCAAGACCATAAGTAATCTCACCCATCACTGGCTTACACTCAAGTCCGCCTACTTGCTGAAAGTAAGTAAACTGGGTAATCTCCATACCATTTGACCATACTTCCCAACCAAGACCCCAAGCACCTAATGTTGGTGATTCCCAGTTGTCTTCTACAAAACGAATATCGTTCTCTAATGTATCAATACCAAGCTCTCTAAGTGAACCAAGATATAACTCTTGAATATCATCTGGTGATGGTTTCATTACAACTTGATATTGATAATAGTGTTGCGTACGATTTGGATTCTCACCATAGCGACCATCTGTAGGTCTTCTTGAAGGTTGCACATATGCAGCTGTCCAAGGCTCTGGACCTATTGCTCTTAATGTAGTTGCTGGATGAAATGTCCCAGCACCTACTTCCATATCCAATGGTTGAATAATCGCACAACCTTTTGATGCCCAATAATGATGTAGTTTTAAAATAATTTCTTGAAATGTAAGCATACTAATTGAAATCTTCACATAATTATAATTTTGTAAAAGATTTTATCATATTTAGATATCAATAAGTATCTTATAAAAGTATCAAAATATTAGCAACGCTTAGACTTAAGTATCTGCAGTGATAACCAACCTGTCTTAAATTTTAATGATGAAAAATCAACCAATTTCCATTGCCAATTAGGCCAACCCACTGTACCTGGGGTATTTAGTCTAGCCCCACTACCTAACTCTAAAATATCTTGCACAGGCAAGATTATATATTCAGCTTCACAGTTAAGCAAATATTTAATAATTTTTCTAAATATATTTCTATCATTTGCTTTTAAATACCGCTTTAATAACTTTCTTTGGTATCTATTTAACTCATCAAAATACCAGCCTTTTAAGGTGTTATTATCATGAGTACCTGAGTAAGCAATGATATTAGCATCATCAATAAATCTAGCTGTTTTAAGATCAAAATGAAATGGAAATACTTTCATGCCCTTTAAGTTATAGTGATCACGTAGCTCAAACACTTCTGGGCGTAAATCACCCAAATCTTCAGCGATAATATTAGCATTAGGAATACGCTTATATACTGTGTCAAAGAAATCATAACCAGGAGCCTCAACCCACTCACCATTTATAGCAGTTTTTTCACCTGCTGGGATTCTCCAATAAGTATCAAAAGCTCTAAAATGATCAATCCTAACAATATCAAACAGTTTAAAATTACCCTTTAAACGCTCAATCCAAAAGTCAAAATTTGTTTGTTGTAGCTTATCCCAATCATATAAAGGGTTACCCCATAGCTGACCAGTTTCAGAGAAAAAGTCTGGAGGAACACCAGCCACAAAAGTTGGATTTTGATTTTCATCTAATAAAAACACTTCCTGATGCTCCCACACATCAGCAGAGTCAAAACCTAGATAAATAGGTAAGTCACCGATGATTTGAATATTATTTTTATTAACATAATCTTTTAGCTCAAACCACTGCTTATAGAAGATAAATTGTAAAAATATTTGGTAAGCTATATCTTCTTGAAATTGATCAAGCTCTATAGTTTTTTCTTTAAGCCATTTTTTATAAGCTTGTGGCCATAAGTTCCAAGCTTGGTTATCGTTAGCCTCTCTAAAAGCTTTAAAGATAGCATAATTTTTAACCCAGCCATTTTGAGCTATAAATTTCTGATAATCAGATTTAAGCTCTGTATTTTGAGATTTATTAAAATTTTCAAAAGCTTGCTGTAGCAGCTGGCTTTTATAGTCTCTAACAATATCATATTTAACCACATCTGTATTGCTATTAAAATCTTTGAGACTAACCGTGTCTAACAACTCAATTTCAACTAGTTTATCAATAGCTATATATATCTCATCACCAGCAAAAGATGAGCTAGACTGGTATGGCGAGTTACCATAACCCAATGGTGTAAGTGGTAATACTTGCCAAATTTTAATATTTGCTTGTTTTAAAATGTCAACAAACTCATAAGCAGTTTTACCCAAATCACCAATGCCAAACTGACTAGGCAAACTTGAAATAGCTAATAACAGTCCTGTCTTTTTCACAAAAGCTCCAATATAAATTGTCATATCAACTATGTTACTAATTTTTTAAGTCCCTCCTCTATTTTATAGGAGGTTAGGTGGAGTATATAAAAACTCTCTCCCTACCTCTCTCTTAACAAGAGAGAGGCATCTTTACTACCGCCAATAACATAGTTGATTGTAAGTTATATCTTCCAAATATATTTATTATACTGTCCAATAGTTCTATCAGAACTAAAGAAGCCTGACTTAGCAGTATTTACTAAACTCATTCTTAACCAATCTTCGCGATTTTCATAATCTCTAAGCATTTTGTCTTTGACCTTAATGTACTCAACCAAGTCAATTAAAGTCATAAACCAATCTTTGTTTATAAGCTCATTAAATAATCTAGTTAATTTATCTTTATCACCAATAGCTAGCATTGTTGGTGAAGTTATAAAATCTACAGCATTTTTAATAACTGGATTATTATAGTACTCAATAGCCTTATAACCACTAGTTTTATATAAATCAATAATAGTGTTACTATCTTTACCAAAAGTATAAATATTTGCACTTCCTACCAAATCAGCAATCTCAACGTTAGCACCATCCATAGTACCAAGTGTAATAGCACCATTTAGCATGAATTTCATATTACCAGTGCCACTAGCCTCTTTTGATGCTAATGAGATTTGCTCAGAGATATCAGCCGCAGGAATTAACTTTTCAGCAATACTAACATTATAATTTTCTACAAATAAAACTCGTATATACTGATTAACATCAGCATCGTTATTTATAAGCTCCTGTAAACATAAAATAAGATGGATAACATCTTTTGCTATTATATAGGCAGGTGCTGCTTTTCCGCCAAAGATAAAATTGACTGGACGCTTAGGTTTTGGATATAGTCCTGATTTAATCTCAAGGTATTTATGAATGATATACAAAGCATTCATTTGTTGGCGTTTATATTCATGAATACGCTTTATTTGTACATCAAATATACCATTTTCTAAAAGGTCAACCCCCGAATAATAGCTAGCAAACTCAATAAACTGTGCTTTTTTAGTTTTCTTAATTTCATCAAGTTTAGCTAAGACATTTTTATCATTATGATACGCTAATAGTTTCTCGAGCTGTTTAGAATCTTGTACAAAGCTATCACCAATCAAACTTTTCAAATAACTAGTTAATTCTGGGTTAGCTTGTAATAACCAGCGTCTGAAAGTAATACCATTAGTTTTGTTATTAAACTTATTAGGATATATCTCATTAAAATGTTTTAACTCAGCTTTTTTAAGAATATCTGTATGCAATGCTGCAACACCATTGACACTAAAGCTATAATGAATACAAATATGCGCCATATGCACACAGTCATTAGCATCGATGATAGCTAACTCTGGCTGTTTATATTGTTGTTTTACTTTTTTGTCTAAATACTTGATAATATCTACCATTTCTTTAGATAAAACTTTCTCTAAATATCTCAAAGGCCACTTCTCTAAAGCCTCTGCTAAAATTGTATGATTAGTATAAGCCGCTGTTTTACTTACAAGCTCTATTACTTTATCAATATCAATACCATTAGCAACCAATTGACGAATTAGCTCAGGGATGACTAGAGTCGGATGCGTATCATTAATCTGAACGACCGCATGCTCTGGTAAGTTTGCTAATGAATAGCCTTTGTTAGTTATATCAGAGAAAATCAAACTCACCGCATTACTAACCATAAAATACTGTTGAAAAATCCTCAAAAGATGGCCAGCCTCATCACTATCATCCGGATATAAGAATAATGTCAGATTCTTCTCAACAGCTGTTTTATCAAAAGTAATATTATCTTCAATGACACTTGCATCAACACTAGTGATATCGAATAAACATAGCTTATTGACAAAATTGTTTTGATAGCCAACAATATCAATCTCATATAACTGTGACTCAACACTAAAGTCATTAAAATCAACTTTATAGCTAGTATCTTTTTTATTTAGCCAACCTAATTTCTCAATCCATGGATTTGGTTTTTCATTTTGACAATGATTTTTAAACTTCTGTTTAAATAAACCGTAATGATAATTCAAGCTAATACCTGTACCAGGGATCCCTAGTGATGCTATAGAGTCTAAGAAACATGCGGCTAGTCTACCTAGACCACCATTACCAAGTGATGGCTCTGGCTCGAATTCCTCAATCTGTACGATATCTTTACCATTTTCTTTTAGTATTTGGCAGATTTCATTATATACACCTAGATTTATCAGATTACTAATCAGCATTTTACCTATTAGGAATTCGCTAGAGATGTAGTAAATTTTCTTTTTATAGTCTTGCTCTGGAAGTTTTGCAGTCTGATCTTTAGCATAAGTTAGTAAAGCATAATACAAATCCTGATCATTTGCTTGACTAACAGTACAATCTAGTATTTTTTCAAGGTATAATTTAATTTGATTTTTTTCATTCATGTTAATAAAACCTTTAATAAGAAATTTTTTCAGTTAAAAATATTGGGGATATAATGTCATTAAAACATTCTCTATACAAGATGTATAAGATTTTTTTAATTGCTTTCTTTGATTAATTGCTTATAAATATCGAATATTTTTTTGGCAGTAGGCTCCCAGCTAACTTTTTGCTGCATGGCTGTTTTTCTAACTTTTCTCCAATATGCCTTACGATCATATAGAGCAAAAGCTCTACGAACAGCAAATATAAAACTATCAACATCAAACTTATCAAACACAAAGCCAGTTGCCGTTTTATCCGCTAAGTTTTCTAAGGATGAATCTACAACAGTATCAGCAAGACCTCCGACCTTGTGCACTAATGGTAAAGTTCCATAAGTTAAGCCATACAGTTGTGTTAAACCACATGGTTCAAAGCGTGATGGTACCAATATCACATCTGAACCAGCAACTATACGGTGGGCCTGTTCTTCATCATAGCCAATTTGCACAGCAACCGACTCTGGATAGTTTTTTGCAGCTAATTCAAAAGCCTCTTCTAATACTCTATCACCACTACCCAAAAGCACTATTTGGCCACCACGATTTAATATCTCCGATAAGCCTGTAATTACAAGATTTAAACCCTTCTGCTCTGTAAGACGACTTACTACTCCAAATAAAGGTGCTTCATTCTGTACCTTTAAGCCGACCATTTTTTGCAGGGCCGTTTTACATTCTAGTTTTTGCGCCGCTACTGTAGTAATGGTGTAATTAGCTTCTATAAAGGGATCTATTTTGGGGTTCCATACCTTTGGATCAACCCCATTTAGTACTCCATACAAATCATGCTTACGTTTTGATAATAAGCCATCAAGTCCACAACCCTGCTCTTGCCCTTGAATTTCTTTAGCATATGTTGGGCTAACTGTAGTGATCTTATCAGCAAAGTATAATCCCGCTTTCATAAAGGAAACTTGACCATAAAACTCTAAGCCATTTATGCTTAAGAAATGTGCTGGTAAATCCAGTTCTGAAAAAACACTTAGTGGGAAAAGACCTTGATAAGCAAGGTTATGTATCGTAAATACAGTTTTAACAGTTTTTATTCCCGTAGCTAACTCAGTTGCCTTTATATATGCAGGTACTAACCCAGCATGCCAATCATGGCTGTGCACTATATCTGGTCTCCACTGATGATCTAACCCTTCAGCAACTCTTGCCGCAACCCAAGCTAACAAAGCAAATCTCAAGTAATTATCTGCATAAGCTTGATTTTTATTATCTGCATAAGGGTTACCAGGACGATTATATAGACTAGGAGCATCAATTACATATATATCAAGCTTTGAGTCAGGGATCTTAGCTAAAAAAATAGCTATTTCATCACTGCTAAATCGTCCTGGAAGCTTAAGCAAAAGCTCTTTATTCTCAACAGCATTGATAAATGCTGGAAAACCAGGAACTAAAATTCTACTATCAACACCGAACTTAGATAATGCTGGAGGTAAAGCTGCTGTGACATCTGCTAAACCGCCTGTTTTTAGTAGTGGGTATAGCTCACTACATACATGTAAAACTCGCATAGTCTCTTAATTACCCTAATTTACTTGTTTAATTTATCAATCATTTGTTTAGTAACTAATACCACCCCTTTGTCAGTTCTAAAGAAATTTTTAGCATCCTCTTTAGGATCCACGCCAATAATCGTACCATCAGGAATATCACAACCTCTATCTACTATGACTTTTTGCAAGCGACAATTCTCACCAACGACAACATCAGGCATAATCACACACTGATCTATAACACAGTTAGATGAGATTCTAACATTTGAAAACATCAGAGACTTTGATATCTCTGAACCTAAAACAATACAACCACTAGCAGCTAAAGTATTGGTAATAACACCATGCTTACCTTTTCTATCAGGAACAAATTTAGCTGGTGGTAACTGTTCTTGTGCTGTCCAAACTGGCCAATCTTTATCATAGATATTTAGCTCAGGCATATTTGCTGCTAAATCAAGGTTAGCCTCCCAAAACGCATCAATAGTGCCAACATCTCGCCAATATGGCTCAACATCTTTGCCTCTTGGCACACAAGACATACTAAATGGATGAGCCAAAGCTTGGTTCTCCTTAACTATCCTTGGAATTATATCTTTACCAAAATCATGGCTTGATGTCTTATTTGCAATATCTTCCTCAAGCAAGCCATATAGGTAGTCCGAGTTAAATATATAGATACCCATACTAGCTAGACATCTGTTAGGATCTCCTGGTATAGTAGGTGCATCTTTTTGTGGTTTTTCTATAAAGCTAGTTATTTTACGCTCTTTATCAATGCCCATTATACCAAAGGCAAAAGCTTCCTCTTTGTCAATTTCAACACATCCTACAGTACACTTATGACCACTTTTAACATGATCTCTTAGCATAACTGAATAATCCATCTTGTATATATGATCACCGGCAAGAACTATCACATATTCAGGGCCATATGAGCGTAAAATATCGATATTCTGGTAAACAGCATCTGCTGTACCTCTGTACCAGTGCTCCTCATCAATCCTTTGCTGTGCCGGTAAGAGATCTATAAATTCATTTAGTTCTCCACGTAAAAAACTCCAACCACGTTGTAAATGGCGTAATAATGAATGTGACTTATACTGAGTTACTACCCCTATTCTACGAATACCAGAGTTCAAACAATTTGAAAGAGCAAAATCTATAATTCTAAATTTGCCTCCGAAGTAAACTGCTGGTTTTGCTCGGGTATCTGTTAAATTATATAAGCGTGACCCACGTCCACCAGCTAAAACTAAAGCCATAGCTTTTTTGTAGAGTTGATGTGTCGAATTAGGATTATCCATTTTATTAACTCCTTAAAAGGTAATTTTATAATCAAGTTACTACTGTTGGCTCTTTCATTCCGGTAAGTAATTTTACTTTTATTAAATCCTCTGCAATTTCAATTAAATCAGCTAAAGCTTGTTGTGTTGGAATATCAAATTTTTTGCTATCTGACTCATATTTTTCTAGATATATACGTAAAGTTGCTCCTTGGGTACCTGTACCTGAAAGTCTAAATACGATGCGAGAACCATCTTCAAAGATAACTCTAATTCCTTGATTGTTTGAAATAGAATTATCTATAGGGTCTTTATAAATAAAGTCATCTGATTTTTCTATAAAAAACTTATTATATGTGATTTGGTTTAATTGCGATAATTTCGCCCTTAATGTTGTAATTATTTGGTTTGCAACTTCACTATCAATAGCTTCATAATCATGTCTTGAATAGAAATTACGTCCAAACTTCTGCCAATGTTCAATAACTAGTTCATCAACACTTTTATTTGTTGCAGCAACTAAATTAAGCCAAAAAAGTACTGCCCAGATTCCATCTTTTTCTCTAATATGGTCAGAGCCTGTACCGTAGCTTTCTTCACCACATAAAGTAATTTTTCCAGCATCAAGTAAATTACCAAAAAATTTCCAGCCAGTAGGAGTTTCAAAACATGGTACTTTTAAAAATTTAGCTACTCTATCTACTGCAGTTGAGGTTGGCATAGATCTTGCTACACCTTTAATACCTTGACTATATCCTGGAATTAAATGGATATTAGCTGCCATTATTGCTAAGCTATCTGATGGTGCCACATCTATCTTTTTACCCACAATCATATTCCTATCAGCATCTCCATCGGATGCAGCACCAAAGTCACTAGCGTCATCGCTTCTCATGTGCTTAATTAAATCAGCAGCATTTACAGGGTTTGGATCTGGATGATGTCCTCCAAAATCCTCTAGTGGTTCTGCATTTACTACAGTCCCAGCTGGTGCATTTAAAACATTTTCAAAAATATATTTTGCATAAGGACCTGATACAGCGCTCATCGCATCAAAACGCATTTTAAAACCTTGTGCAAATAATTTACGAATCTTGTCAAAATCAAAAATTTGTTGCATCAATTCTGAGTAATCTACTACAGAATCTATGACTTGTATTTCAGTATCTTCTATTTTATAAATACCCAACTTATCTAAGTTAATTGATGACTTACCAGCAACACTTATATAATATTTATCAATTTTTTGCGTCTCAAAATAAATCTTTTCTGTTATGGCTTCTGGAGCTGGCCCTCCATTTGAAATATTATATTTTATACCGAAATCTCCATCTAAACCTCCTGGATTATGACTTGCTGATAAAATAATCCCGCCAAAAGCCTTATATTTACGTATTATGCAACTTGCCGCTGGAGTTGAAAGAATACCGCCCTGTCCCACTATAATCTTAGAAAATTTGTTTGCAGCCGCCATACGAATAATAGTCTGTATAGCAACCTTGTTATAATATCTTCCATCTCCACCTACTACTAAAGTTTGTCCTGAGATATTCTCTAAAGAATTAAAGATTGATTGAACAAAATTCTCCAGATAACCAGGCTGTTGAAATGATGTTACTTTATTACGTAGACCAGATGTTCCAGGTTTTTGGTTGAGAAAAGGTTTTGTTGATATTACTTGAATTGTCATATCCTAAATTTACCTTAATAAATATTGATTAACTAAAAACTGATAACTAAACAGTTAGTTATATTATTGATTTAATCATAATCTATACAAAAATAAAACAGCAAAGGTTATTAAAAACTAGTATTTTCAGCGACTTTAGGAAAATAAAATTCACTTTACACAATCAATAAGGTGGTTAGATTTATTCAATAATCTTTTAACTTTAGAATATAGGTTAGATGTAGTTGTTAATTACTAGTTAGTATACAATGTTAACTAATGCTTATGAAACTTACTCATTACCTGCATAAAGAAGTAAGGATTTTACTATTAGGAGATTTTATGGATAACAAAGGCTTGTCACCAGAATCTAACTCATTTATAAGTGAATTAGATAAATATTACTTCCATGAAGGTAAACATATATATGCTTATAATTTTATGGGAGCTCATAAAGCTTATGAAAATGGTCTTAATGGTATAAGATTTACCACTTGGGCTCCTAATGCCAAAAGTATCTGTATTATTGGTGACTTTAGTCACTGGGAAATTCAAGATAGCAACTACATGGGTGCTATTAGTGAAGTAGGATTGTGGAGTGTTTTTATCGCAAATGCAAAAAACGGTGATAAATATAAGTTTGTAGTAACTAACAAAGATACTAATCACTATGTTTACAAAAGTGATCCTTATGCTTTTTTCTCCGAATTAAGGCCAAATACAGCTTCTATAGTAAATACTGACACTGAATATACTTGGCATGATGATAAATGGCTAGAAAAGCGTGCTAAAACTAAATACTATGATAATCCTATGAATGTTTATGAGCTACATTTAGCTTCGTGGAAAACTAAAAATGGTGAATTCATGACATACGATGAGCTAAGTGAAACTCTACCTCAATACATCAAAAACATGGGCTATACTCATGTTGAATTTATGCCGTTACACGAACACCCATTAGATGCTTCATGGGGCTATCAGCCAACAGGATTTTATTCTGTAAATAGTCGTCATGGCGATATAATTGGCTTAAAGCGTCTAGTAGATAAGCTACATAATGATGATATAGGCGTAATTTTAGATTGGGTTCCAGGACACTTCTGTAAAGATCAACATGGTTTGATATACTTTGATGGTAGTCCATGCTACGAATATCAAGAGCCTACAAAAGCAATCAACAAAGGTTGGGGAACGCATAATTTCGACTTAGGCAGAAATGAAGTAAAATGTTTTTTGATTTCAAATGCGATGTATTGGATTAATGAGTTTCATATAGATGGATTGCGTGTTGATGCAGTGTCTAATATTCTTTATCTTAATTATGATAGAGAAGATGGTCAGTGGATACCCAATATTTATGGCGGTCATGAAAATCTTGAAGGTATAGCTTTTCTTAAGGAACTAAACGGGGTTCTAAAACACACTTGCAAAGGTGTTGTTACTATTGCTGAAGAATCTTCTTCTTGGCCAGATATCACAACTCCTGCTGAGCAAGGTGGTTTAGGATTTGACTTTAAGTGGAATATGGGTTGGATGAATGATACGTTAAGATATATTTCGCTAGATCCCGTTTACCGCAAATATCATCACAACTTGATAACTTTTTCTATGGTATATCATTATTCAGAAAAATTTATTCTCTCGATCTCGCATGATGAGGTAGTTCATGGCAAGAAATCTTTAATCAATAAAATGTGGGGAGACTTGTGGAATAAATATGCTGGGCTACGCTTATATATGTCATACATGATTGGGCACCCTGGTAAAAAGCTTATCTTCATGGGTAGTGAGTTTGGTCAGTTTGTTGAATGGCGTGAATATGAGCAACTTCAGTGGCAAGTAGTCGATGAATATGATACTCACAAACAAACTCTTCACTTTTTCAAAAAGTTAAATGACTTTTATCGTAGTGAAGCTGCACTATGGCAGTGTGATTATGATCACCATGGTTTCAGATGGATAGATGCCGATAATTCGCAGCAAAGTATCCTATCTTTTATCAGAAGTAGTAAAGATGATAAACAAAAGCTGATTTTTATTTGTAATTTTACCCCAGTGTTATACTATGACTATCATTTAGGAGTTCCAGATGCTGGATCATACAAAGAGGTATTTAACTCTGATAATTTTGAATTCGGTGGCTCAGGACAAGTTATGACTACAGAGATTTTCACATCACCACAGCTATCACATGGTTTTAAGCAGAGAATTACAATCAAAATCCCGCCTATGGCAACACTCGTACTCAAACTTATCAAATAACTAATTTTTTACAATAGAGACTTAATAGTTTATGCAAGCAACAAATCAAAATATATGGATACAAGATAAATTTGGTAATTTTACTCAACTTAACGCAACTCATCAAGTTTATCTGGATTTTGAAACTAATAGCATCAGATTTCGCATCCAAGCAGATGGTTTTTTACATGGCTATGTCATTGCTAATTTTAACAATTGGCAAAAACTTGAAGAGTATAAACTTAATTGGACTACTGATAATGATGATGGTAGTTTGTGGTTAACCAAAGATGTTTTTAATATATCAACTCTTAACGCAGGAACAAATCAATATTCATTTATCTTAGTAAATCTAGCTGGTGAGGAGTTTAAGGTTTCTATAAATGATCATGATTTGATACCGCTTAGCTTTAATTGGCAAGTAGCAAAAGGTACTCTCGAAATTAAAGCCTCTGAAAATTATCTAGTCCCAGGTTTTAACCTAGAGCTAATTGCTATAACAAAATCAATTACTGGTTATCAAAACATCATTGATGTTGAATGGCATGTTAGCCCTGAAAATTCAAAAATAACTTTAGCTAATAGTAAACTTCTGATAGATCCTTGTGTTAGTAATTTAACAGAAGTTAAAGTCTCATGCTATGCTAAAAATAATCCCGAACTTACAGCTCAAAGGACATTTACCGTTGTTAAAGAAAAAAGAAAAGGTTCACTTGTACATTTTATAAAGAAAGACCAACACTATAAAGGTGAGAATTTCGACTGGGACTTATGGAATTTCAACAAAAATAAACCTGCGCATTCAGTTTCACTTTCACATAGAAGTGATTTTGGTTTATATGGACTTTGCCAAAAGAAAAATGTCATCGCTAGAAAGAGAATTTGGGATATAAATTGGCATAATGATTGGGCAGAACAAACCAGCTGTTTTAAGATTTCAAAAAAATATCAAAACTACTATATCATTCATGGCGATGCTGTAATCTATAGATCTCTAGAAGACGTCATCAATAAAACTAATCCAAGGATAATACATGCTGTGATGAATGAAGCATCTCGAATTATTGCTTATCTATCAGATATCCCTAGAATTGGTACATCTTTCGAACTTTGGGTAAATTCCAAAAAAGTTGAAAATGTTGACTTAATCGTAAAACATCGCTCTAAGCAGCTTATATTTACTGGTTTACCACACATAAATCCCCATGAATTTGTAGAAATAAGAGCTAGCAATATTTTTTCTACAGCGAAAGTATTAATGGGTGAATATCTAAATAACTTCTACTATACTGATAGTATCGGGGTTAGCTTTAGTGATGAACTAATATCACTAAGAATTTGGGCGCCTACAGCAATCAAGGTTGAAGTTCTACTTTATAATGAAGATTTAGTCAGCAATAAAAAACAACCAGATTTTGTCTATGAGCTAACAGCTGAGAGAAGTTATGGTACTCATCATATAGAAATTTGTCGTAAAAGTTACGCAAACAAATATTACATCTACAGGTTGCATTTTGAAGATTTAGATAACAAAGGTCAAAGATGTATTAAAACAACGTATGCAGTTGATCCATATGCTTATGGAGTTAGTCTAAACGGCAGAAAAGGTTTTTTAGTAGATCTTAATGATGCTAAAGTTACTCCAAAACAATGGCAACAATCACATAATCCTAACTGCATAAATAAGGAAGATGCTATCATCTATGAAGCACACCTTCGCGATTTCACGATTAGTCCAGAAAGTGGTGTTAGTGAAGAATTAAGAGGAAAATATTTAGGTGCAGTTGAGGATAATACTTACTATATAGATTCAGCAACAAACCAGAAAGTATCAACAGGTATAACTAGCTTAGTTGAGCTTGGAGTTACTCATATTCATCTTTTACCGATTTTTGATTTTTCATCAGTTGATGAAGAAAAAAATAACGAAAAAGATAATCGCAACTGGGGCTATGACCCACAAAACTATAATGCTCCAGATGGTAGCTATTCCATAAACCCTTATGATCCGCTGCAACGAATTAAAGGGGCTAGAAATATGATATTAGGTTTTCACCAAAAAGGTATTGGTGTAATAATGGATATGGTTTATAACCATATGACAGAAACTTCGAATTTAGACAAAATTGTACCTAAGTATTATTTCAGAACAGATACACTAGGGAATTTCACCAACGGTTCAGGATGTGGTAATGAATTAGCAAGTGAAAAGCCTATGGTTAGCAAATTTATCCAAGACTCAGTGGTTCACTGGGTCAAAAACTACAAAATTGATGGTATCCGTTTTGACTTAATGGAACTTATTGATATCAATACAATTAAAAATATTATCACCAAGGTTAAGCAAATCAATCCAAATGTAATTATCTATGGCGAACCATGGAAAGGTGGAGACTCGCCGTTAGTAAACGGCACTCATAGAGGTACCCAAAGAAATCAGCAATTCTCAATATTTAACGACTATTTCCGTGATGCTATTCGCGGCAATAACAATCCTGGTAACGGTTTTATCAATGGAGATCCTCATAATCCTAGTAATATTGGTAATGTAATTGAAGGATTACGTGGCTCAATTTATAGCTTAACAGCGATGCCTGGTGAGTCTGTCAACTATGTCGATGCCCATGATAACTACACCCTTTGGGATCAAGTTGAAAAAAGTCAAAGTCATGATATTCCCAATGGATATTATCGTAAAAACCTTCCTGAAAATATTTTTGAACATCGTTTTGTTAGACAAAATGCTCTTGCTTTAGGGATTGTTTTAACAGCGCAAGGTATACCTTTTATTCATGGTGGGGCAGAGTTTCTCAGAACCAAGCAAGGCGATCATAACAGTTACAAAAGTGGCGATAGTATCAATGCTTTTCATTGGTCAGATAAGCTTTGCTACAAAGCATTCTTTGATTATATTGCGGGGCTCATTAAAATTAGAAAAGAGCACCCTGCTTTTAGGATGAAAGACCGTGAAACTATAGAAAAGAACTTAAATATAACTACCGCTCACCATGATCCTAAATCTGGTGTGATTATTTCACATTTTAAAAATAATGCTAATGGTGATAGCTGGCAAGATATTATTGTCATCTATAATGCGACTTCTATAGATGGTTATGATATCAATGCACTTATGCCAATACCAGCTAGTAAAATTTGGCATATTGTCGCAAACCACCAAAAAGCTGGTACTGAAACTATCCAAACAGTAAATTCTGGTGAACTTCCAGGTTTGAAATCTTATTCATTAATGATTATACATAGTTAAATAGCTTTTAAGCAAATAGGTAAAAAAATGTCAAGTTTATTTAAAATCTCTCTAAATACTAAAACTAAGTTATTATTCTCAACATCTGGGAGTAATTCATCGATACATAGACACAATACTGCGATACAAAAACTTGGTTTTAATCTTTGCTATTTTACTTTTAGTGGAGAAATTTCAGCTAAAGCTTATACCGATGCTATTAGAGCTCCTTTTGTAAATGGTGGTACTGTTACGGCTCACAATGGCCTTAAATCTAAGGTAATACCATTTTTAGACTATGTTGAGCCACTTGCTCAACAAACTTTAGCTGTAAATACTATCATCAATAAAGATGGTAAACTTTATGGCTACAATACCGATTACCATGGTTTGCACGCTGCACTAACAAAAGGTATCAAAGAGTCTAAACAAGATATCAAAACAGCTATAATTTATGGTAATGGTGGAGTTTCTGGGGTTGCTTTTAAAGTTCTACAAGATTTAGGTATCAAAGTAACTATCGTTGGCAGAAACCCCGAAAAAGTTGCTCAAAAAAGAAAAGAACTTGGTGTAGAAAATATCCCACATTTTAAAGGACCATATGATTTAGTAGTTGATGCAACTCCTATTTCATCATCTAATGATTTAGAGCAAAATACTCAATTTATAAATCTAGTTAAAGATGCAAAAATAGTATTTTGCCACGCCATGCCTGAGAAAGATAATAAAACAAACTATCTACTAGAATACTGCAACAAAAATAATATTTTCTATATAGATGGTGAAGGTATGTATATTGCCCAGCTTATAAAGCAGTATAAGCTTTATTTTGAGAACTTAGACTCTCAAAGAAAAATTACTGAGCAAGATATTATTGATGCTTGGGGATTATAGAAAGATATTTTTTTACTTTAAAATCTATTTTTTAATTTTCTTATACCTATCAATTACAACACCAATAAATCCTCCAACAAGAGAAATTATAGCTGGCGATGCAAATATTGACCCTGCTATCACATTCTCATTATAAATTAAAAATGTTGATAAAATGCTTAATGCGACTATCATAAAAAATGCCAACCATAAAGCTAATTTTTTTAACGAAACATCTTTATTAAATTCTTGGTTAACGTTTTTTAACTGCATTTGCTGGGTATCAATCTGTCTATTAGATATAGCAAGCTTTTCTTTATCACACTCTATTTGATGTGCATGCTGCTTATTAACAAAATCAATGTATGTATCTACAAGCCTTGGATCAATATTTTGTAGCTTCTCCATTTCAGAAGCAGGTGGAAGTATTGAGCTATGGACTTGTGTTTTTTGAACAAATTGCTGTGTTGATTTACTATTATTAGATGGTTGACTTGACTTGCTCATAAGCTTGTCTCCCTATCAAGTTAAGAGATTTTTTTACTTTTTGCATACTATCAGCAACCTCTTTAGAACTTGATACTCTCGAAGAATAAGTGGTTGGCTCGTCAATCGAAACCTTAGATGAGGGAGTTTCACTCATTGATGCATCAATATTTTCAGAGAAATTAAACATCTTTTTTACTGTATTTATCATTGTAATCCACTCCTCTAAATACTGTTTAATATATTAGAAATATAATATATTTATAGGTAATTTTCAATCACTATTCAATTAACAATATCACGATATAACTAATATCAAAACTCAATCGTATCAATCTCCTGCATCAATCTATCAGTTTCAATCAAGGCTACGATTATCTTCTGATAATGCAAAATGTCCTCAAAGTTTAACTCTCTGCCCTTGCGATCTTTAAGCCATTTTTGAGCTGGTTGATAACCACCAATATAGAAGTTCCAAGCTACTTCTGGAACAGTGTCAAAATACTGCTCTTTATTGATATAAACCTTACCATCTTTGTAGCTTAATTTATCGATGGTATTATCACCATCTATCGGGTAGCTTGTAGTGTAATTTGTAACAACTGGCGACTCTAACAAATGGATTTGGCGAAGCTGTCCACCTAGCTCTACCAGTTGCCAAAAAGTATCTATAGTTGGATATGGCACGCGTGGAAAATCTATTTTTAGAAACTCTTTGTATTTCTCACGGTAGCTAGGGCTGTGAAGTACCGCATAGATGTAATCGAATATGTCTATGGGTGCGAATGTTTTGCTATAAGAACCACCTCCCCTTGCTTCGCAAGGTACTCCTCCAAGGGAGGAGAATTCAGTATTCCACTCCTGTGGAGGGGTGGCAGTCGCAGACTGGCGGGGTGGTCGCTCAGCCACAAACTCCAAGCCAAGGCTCTTCTCAATCTCCTTAACAATAGTCATATCTAAGTTTGGTACTCTGCTAGAGTCTAGTGAATCATCATCTGGGTAGAGGTAGAGTGGAAAAACAGTACCGCCACCTCTTCTAAAAACATTTTGGTCTGTGAAAGACTTACTAATAAAAAGTACATTCCAGTCATCTCCTCCAACTGCTTGTCCTTGACGACACACGACTAGACTTATATTTTCTTTTTTAAAATGTTTAAATATTTTTTCATTCGGCCTAGCAATAAATTGGTTTTGATAAAATATTTTTCTACTATCAAAAGGTCTATATTCAATATCTTTAACAAACTTATCCAAATTATTATCTATAGATAGTCTTGCTTTTTCTGCATCCCATTTATCTTTATCTTTAACTGATATATTAAAATAATCGCATACACTTTTAACTGTTTGCGATTTATCTGTAAACATTGAAATATTTTCTTTAAGGTTATCCTCTTCAAAATCAATAGTTAATATATCTCTTTTCGTTAAAATACCAAGAGAATTTAGAGTCATTAATTGTTTTAAACTAAAACCACTATCATATTGCTTTTTAAGCTCCCAATCTTTTTGCACAAAGTAGTATTGAGGGGCTGTATTTTCAATTCTTGACCATTGGATATTTTTTAGGCTATTTTGAGCCAAGAACTCATATTTATCATTCCGTTTACCGTATAAACCACAGTGATATACTTCGGCTAGTTCATTATTTTTCTTAGCTCCCGTTTTGATGAGTATATTTATAGATACTCCTTGCATAATATCAAAGACATTTTCATCTTTTGAACCATCAGGGCAAGTTTCTTTTTTCTTAGAGTTACCATGTAAATCTATAGTATAAATTTTGTCATAAGTTTTAAGTAAACTATAACGCATACCTCTAAAAGTAGGATTATCCAAGAAACCATGTGGATTAATAAATGCTAGAATTCCACTACCATTTTTCTCGATATAATATTGACCGTAACGCATAAATTTAACATAGTCATCATTTATCCATTTAGGGTTTCTTTCTTTGAGTTTACCACCTGTAGGTTCTTTCTTATAATCCTCCATCAAATCCATTATCCACTGACCTTTATTAGCACTTTCGCCACTATACGGCGGATTTCCCATCACTACCATCACAGGAGTATCTTTTTTGATTTGGTTTGCCTCATTGGCTTCATTACTTAGCCAGTTAGCAAAAAGCGTCCCAGTATCAGGGTGATGCTCCTCAAGTGAGTTTGTCAGATAGATATGAAAGCGTTGGCTTTGGGTAGATTTTGGCTTATAGCCTGTATCTGTTAGGAGCATATCTAGCTTTAGATGTGCCATTGCATAACTTGCCATCAGTAGCTCAAAACCATTTAACCTAGATATCAAATGCTCCTCTACATAACCACTCCAAGCACCTTGCATAGTTTTGAAGTTGTTATTGTAGATAAACTTAATCGCCTCTGCTAAAAATGTTCCTGTACCAGTTGCTGGATCTAGCACTTGGACTTTATGGACTTCTTTTTCTATTTGTTTGTAGCCAGATTTTGCGCGTTTGTCAGTAGTTTGACTATCGATATTTATCTTTGTCTTGGTAGTATCTGCTAGACCTTGGCTTAAACTAAACTCTGATTTTAGCACCTCATCAACTGCTCGCACGATGAAGCTCACCACAGGTTGCGGTGTGTACCAAACCCCCTTTGCCTTTCTAAGCTTAGAATCATATTCAGATAGAAAATCCTCATAGAAATGCACGATCGGATCTTGTGTCTTGGTACTTCTACCAAATCTTGAAAGTATCTTGCGTAAATCTACTGCACGAAAAACATCAGCTAAGTTATCAACTGTATGCTTAATCCTATCATCAATATTTGTACCTGCAACATAGTCAAACAGCATTCTTAGAAATGGATTTGTTTTTGGTATTTTCTCAGCAGCCTCTTGACGCGAGAAAGTATCCAAAACCTCATCATGATACCTTGCAGCAAACATTCCATACGCTAGGGTTTGTGCATAAATATCGGCAAAGCCTCTTGGGCTTAAATCATGGATAAGGATATTTTTAAAAGTCTCATATTGAGCTTTTAGATCGCTACTATCACCATTTCCAATATCTTTTGTCAGTGCTGTTTCTAGTGTGTTTTGTAATAACCTTGCTTTACCAGCCATCATCTGTGCTAGTTTCTTTGGTGAACGGATAGTCTGCCCAATATAAGTACAAAAATCTTTGATTAGATTTTCAAATTGCTGAAAATTTTCAGGCTTTGGTTTAATCTCGCCATTCTCAATTGTTGCAATCTCAATCTGTGTAATTAACTCACCCTCTTTGAAAAACTGAAAGCGGATATAATCTGTAATAATCAAATTATCCAAAGCCTTACGGTAGCGATTAAACTGCTCTTTGTAGTTCTTTGAGTTAAGATCTTTACCAATATCTTTCGCCTCAATATAACCAATTGGAATATCTTTTTTGGTAATCACATAATCAGGGTTACCACAGTCTGTAACATTTGCCGGCTCGTTTGTGACATCTATATCTTTGACTAGAGAAATTAGCAAATCCTCTAAATCCTTGCGGTATGTATGTTCGCGAGATATGCCAGTTTTGTAGCGTCTGTTAAGTTGCTCTAGATATTGTTGAGTTGTCATTAAAATTTGTATAAAAGTTAGAAATACTATACAGAATTATAGATTATTTGAGATGAAAATATAATGTCAAAAATTATAAGAAAAACTACTTAGGCTGCCAAACAATATCTAGCTCTTTCGCTGCTTTGACATCATCTAAGCGACGAACTGGCAGATTGTACGGAGCACCTTTTAGATATTGAGGGTTTTCTTTAGCAATATCACGAATCTCTACCATCGCTTGGATAAATTTTTCCATACTATCAACATTTTCAGTTTCCGTAGGCTCTATTAGCAGACACTCTGGCACTAATAGCGGGAAGTACATAGTAGGAGCATGCACACCTCTATCTATCAAGCATTTAGCAAAATCTGTAGCTGTGACACCATATTTTTGTAATTCTGGTTTTAAAGTTACAATAAACTCATGTGAAGCTCTTCTTTCTGGGTAGGCTATAGTGAAGCCCTCTTGTTTTAAACGTGCCATCATATAATTAGCATTTAAAGTAGCTATTTCAGACGCCTCTGTCAAACCATTGCCACCTAAAAGAGCTGCATAAATATACGCCCTAATTAATACACCAATATTACCATTAAATGCAGATAATCTACCAATAGTATTCGGCACATCTTTTTCTTCTAACCATACAAATTTATCATCTTTTTTACCAACCATTGGTATTGGTAAAAACTCTTTTAGCTTATCATTCACAGCTACTGGACCAGCACCTGGACCACCACCACCATGAGGAGTAGCAAACGTTTTGTGTAAATTCATATGTAAAACATCAAAACCCATATCTCCAGGACGAGTTTTGCCCATGATAGCGTTTAAGTTTGCACCATCATAGTACAATAGACCACCTGCTTCATGCACCTTCTTAGCAATAGTTGCTATACTTCTCTCAAACACACCTACTGTAGATGGATTTGTCAACATGATACCAGCAGTTTTAGAACCAAGGACTTTATCAAGTGCTTCAATATCAATATCACCACATTTTTTAGTTGGAATCTCGATAACTTTCAGACCACAAACTTTTGCAGTAGCAGGGTTTGTACCATGAGCAGCATCTGGCACGATGATTTCATCACGAGTAAAATCTCCCCGCTTGTGATGATATGCTTTGATCATAGCTACACCAGCAAACTCACCTTGCGCTCCAGCCATAGGAGCCAGTGAAACTCCAGTCATACCAGTTAGTTCTTTAATAACTTCTTGAAGATCATACAAGCACTCTAAAGTTCCTTGTATACTTTGGCTACTTGCATATGGATGCCTTTCCAAAAACCCTGCTAAACTAGCATACTTGTGAGCTGCACGCGGGTTGTATTTCATAGTACAAGACCCTAATGGATAAAAGTTTGTATCAATACAAAAATTTTTACGTGATAACTGCGTGTAATGTCTAACAACATCTAGCTCTGCTTGTTCTGGTAACTTAGGTTTTTTAGTACGCAGCATATTTGCTGGAATATTTGAAACATCACCTTTTTTGCTAGGCATTACAGCTGGTGAGTTTACACCTCTAGTTTTCTCAAAAATAACCATTTTCTAACCTCCTAACCTAGCTAAAACTTTTTTAGCTGTAGTGATATAATCGATAATGTCTTCTTGTATATGGATTTCAGTAGAGCAAACTATAATAGAGTTTGCTAAATCACTATGGTACTCACCTAAGAAATAACCAGCATCTATACCTTCTTTTTCCATCTCTGTTACAAACATTTCCGCATTAACAGGTAAATCAATAACCACCTCATTAAAAAATGCTTCACTAAACCTAACTCTAACACCATCTAGCTTAGATAGTTCATTAGCTAAGTTTGTAGTATTTTCGTGTGATACACTAGCTACACGCTGTAAACCTTCAGCCCCAAGTAAACTCATATAAATAGTTGCTGCTGTTACCATTAAACCTTGGTTAGTACATATATTTGAAGTAGCTTTCGCACGACGGATATGCTGTTCTCTAGCTTGCAAAGTTAGACAAAAACCTTCCTTACCATCTAGATCAACAGTTCTACCAACTATACGTCCTGGCATTTGGCGTACATAATCCATTTTACAAGTCATAAAACCAAAATACGGCCCACCAGAGGCTAAAGGCACTCCCATTGCTTGACCTTCACCACAGACTATATCTGCACCATTATCACCCCATTCTGCTGGCGGTTTTAAAATTGCTAAAGACATAGGGTTAGTTACTGCCACTACCAAAGCACCCTGGTTATGAGCCCAATTAGTTAAATTATCAACATCAGCAATTTGACCTAAGAAATTAGGGCTTTGAATCACTACAGCAGCGTAGTTTTGATCTTGATGCTTTTCTAAACTACTTATGTTAGTTTTTCCATTTCTTGAATCTAGCTCGACTATATCTATCTCTATACCTTGATGCTTTGTAATAGTTTCTAAAACCTTTAAATAAGTTGGGTGAAGAGCTTCAGCAATCAAGACCTTTTGTGATTTTGCTTTCTTATTTGAACGAATCGCCATAAGTACTGACTCTGCTAAAGCAGTTGCACCATCATACATAGAGGCATTAGAAACTGCCATGCCTGTAAGCTCTGCCATCATAGTTTGATATTCATAAATGACCTGTAAGCCACCTTGAGAAGCCTCGGCTTGATATGGCGTATAAGCTGTATAAAATTCTCCTCTACCCACAATATCCCAAATAGCTGATGGGATGTAGTGACTATATGCTCCTGCTCCAATAAAGTTGGTATTTTGATGATTCTTACCTGCTCTTTTTTTCGCAAGGTTAGCTAGCTGAATTTCGTTTATCCCATCTTGAATCTTTAAAGCTTTTGCTCTTAGTTGTGTTGGAATTTCATCAAATAAATCATCTATTGAAGAAACTCCAATAGTATCAAGCGTTTTTTTAATCTGCTCTGGTTTATGTGGAATAAAAGACATATTTCCTCCATGCCTTTGTACAAAATTTTATAAAAGATTAAATAGATAGATTTTTTATTTATGCAATTAATCCTCAAGAGTTTTTGCATAAGCATCAGCAGTTAGCAAATCAGCTAACTGAGATTCATCAGAGATTTTAAGTTTAAATAACCAACCATCTTTATATGGTGTATGATTTACTTGTGAAGGGTCATCAACCAAAGATTCATTAATTTCAATCACCTCACCATCAACAGGAGCATATACATCAGAGGCTGCTTTAACAGACTCAACGACACAAGTGTCATCACCAGCAGCGAACTCTTCGCCTACTTCTGGTAACTCGACATAGACTAAATCGCCTAATAAAGACTGTGCATGTGCTGTAATACCTACAGTAACTTCATCACCATCTACTTTGACCCACTCATGCGACTTTGTATATTTTAATTCTTTAGGGATATTTAACATTTTTATACCTCCGTATTGACTACGATTAATTGTTTTGAAAAATACTTATTTATATCAAAGATTTACCATTTTTAACAAACTTTGGTTTAACTATCTCAACTTCTAATTCTTTACCTCTGATATTTACCACAGGATTGTCAGCTTGTTTAGGCACATAAGCTAATGCGATAGCAACTTTTAAAGTTGGCGAAAAGCTACCACTTGTTATATAACCTTTTTCACCATTATCAAAATCAATCTCTTGACCTGCTCTAAGGACACCTTTTGCTTTTAACACTACACCAACCCACTTAGTATCAACCCCATGTGCTTTTTTAGCAAGATATGCTTTTTTACCAATAAAGTTTCTACGCTGATCAGATAAATCAACACTCCAACCCAAGCCTCTTTCTAAAGGTGTCGTAGATGTATCCATATCAGCACCATATAGATGCATTCCTGCCTCTAATCTTAGAGTATCACGAGCACCTAGACCTGCAGGTTGTGCACCGTTTTCAAGTAGACTATTCCAAAAATTTTTTACCTGCGCTGCAGGGAGAATTATCTCAAAACCATCTTCACCAGTATAACCAGTGCGTGCTACCATCCATTTACTAAAAAACTTAAATGAAAAAGGCTTAAGTGCTTCAATTTCAGTAGCGATTTCTTTGGTAACAACACGCTTCACAACCTCGACAGCTTTTGGTCCTTGTACTGCAACTGTAGCTAGATCAGTCTGTGGACTTATTGTAACACCAAAGTTTTTAGCATTTTCTCTAAACCATGCAACATCTGATTCTCTATTGCCAGCATTGACAACAATTCTAAAATGCTCAGCAGCAACTTTGTAAGTAATCAAATCATCAACAATACCCGCATTATGATTTAGCATGCAGCCATATTGGGCTTTATTCTCTTCTAGCTTAGCAACATCATTAGCTAATACATGACGTAAAAACCTCTCAGCTTCAGAACCCTGTATATCAACGGCTAGCATATGCGATACATCAAAGATACCACAGTCTTCTCTAACATTGTTATGCTCTTGAATTTGTGAACCATAGTTAATTGGCATTAACCAACCTGAGAAATTAACCATCTTAGCGTTAGCTGCTATATGTGATTCATAAAGAGGAGTTTTCAGCATGAACTATCCACCCTAAAAAATTATGCTCGATAAATCACACTATACATTTTTTTTTAGTGTTTTATAAGCATTTTATTTCAAAAAAAATAAGATATTATCGATCATCAATAACTTTGATATATAGCTTACCATCTCTTGCTCTTTCAGGACCGTGAATATCCGTGTCAAAACCTGGCAACATCGAACCTATTTTCTCAAGCATTAGTAAGAAATCTAATATCACTTTAGATTCTTGAGTTATCTTCTCACCTGGGAAAATAACAGGTATCCCAGGTGGATATGGCAATATCATAACTGCAGAAGTATGCTCATATAAATCTGCTAATGGCACTTTCTTTACTTTACCTTTTAGTAACTTTTGAAATGCTCGATGTGGGTTTAATTGCTGCTCAGGTAAAACATTAAACGCATGATACATAAGGTTAGGTAAATTAGCATCTTTAATATACTCATGAAGTTGCTCACTAATTTCTTGGATTCTTTTACCATCGTAAAATTTAGGATCTTCTGCATATAAAGTTGGTAGCATTTTTTCTACCAATGTATTTTCATCATACATCTGTTTGAATTTATTCAATACCGAGATTAACCTTACTGATTTAGCTTTTGTCGTACCTAAACTAAATATGAATAGTAACGAATATGGACCAGACTTCTCAACCACTATATCATGCTCATCTAAAAATTTAGCGACCACATCAGCTGGTACTCCCCAGTCTTGGACATCGTTATCTTTTATCCCTGGTGTTAGAATTGTAATCTTAATAGGGTCTAACGAAAGAAAATCACCGTCGACATTTTTAAAGCCATGCCATTTATCAGCATTTCTTAGAAGCCATGCCTCTTTATTAGAGATATTATCAGGTTGCCAAACATCAAAAAACCAACCATTCGCTTCAGACTTTAGTTTGACTAATTCTCTTCTAAAATCTATAGCTAAATTAATAGTTTTGTCGATAAGGTTATAACCTTGCTCACCCTCCATCATTGCCGCAGCTGTCTCGACACTAGCAACTATTGGATAAAAAGGTGATGTTGAAGTATGCAACATAAACGCTTCATTTAAAACTTCCTCATTATAGTCACCTTTTATATGCAACATTGATGACTGGCTAAAGGCTGCCAAAAGCTTATGCGTTGACTGTGTCTCAAAAATTATATGCTCTGGCCTTGGTTCAATCTGCATCGCTGATTTATGCTTGTATATCGGGTGAAATATTGCATATGGTATCCAGGCACTATCAAAATGTAGCTTTTTAACATCAAGCTCTCGATGTATCGTATCAGTGTTATAAAGAATACCATCATAAGTTGAATTTGTAACCACAGCATATTCAGGCCACTTATCAGCAATATTGCTATTATCTATCTTTTGTTGGATAGTATCTCTTTGAAACTCTTTTTTAGGGATTCCACCGATTATTCCATAAGCATTTCTTGTTGGTTTTAGATATATCGGATTGACATCAACCATCATCATTAGATGCGTCACAGATTTATGACAATTTCTATCAACTAAAATAGTATCTCCATCAGCAACACTATACATACCAACTATTTTGTTTGCCGTTGAAGTACCGTTTGTGACAATAAGCGACCTATCTGATTTAAAGATTTTCGATATATATTCTTCAGCATCTTTATGTGCTTCAGAATGATCAAGTAAGCTTCCTAGCTCTTTCATTGAAATAGACAAATCTGTCTTAAAAATATTTTCACCATAAAAATCATAAAACAAAGCCCCTACTGCAGAACGCTGAAAGCCATAGCCTCCTTGGTGACCTGGGGTACAAAAAGCTGAATTAAAAGATTTAGAGTACTTAAATAATTCATAAGTCAAAGGTGGTAATATATCATTAAAATAATTTGTGATAGTTTTATGAATAAAGTCAGAATCCTCACCAGCTAAAGCATCATACTGTAAGAAGTTGATATTTAGATTAAAATCACGCAAATTAAGCTTAATACTTTGACTATAATCAGATGAGACAAATATTGGCAATTTTGTATTAAGGTGCGCAATATTATGAAAAGCTTCGATGTTGAAACTAGCTCTATCTAAAACAATACAACATATCCTAGAATTCTCCTCAAGTATTTCAACAACCTCAGATAAATCATCAATAGTTAAAGTGTTATAGTCATATTCTTTAAGATCTTTCTCAATTTTTAGTAAAAATTTTTCTTTATATGACTTTAAAGTGTCTTTATAGACAAATACAACTGTTTTCATAATTTTAGGACTTATAGATAACTACATATTAAAGCAGTATACTAAAAGTACCTAAATTAAAAATATTTTTTATTATAGATAATAGAAAAATATAACAAACACAATCTAGCTAGACTATTGGACTAGTTCTAATTCGCCATCTACTAATCGATAAATTTTATTCATGCGACTAGCTAATTTTTCGTCATGTGTAACAATTACAAAACTAGTACCAAAATCATCGCTAAGTTGTTGCATCAATGCAAATATGCTCTCTGATCTTTGACTATCTAGATTACCAGTAGGCTCATCTGCAAGAATACAATTTGGGTTTGTAACCAATGCTCTAGCAATAGCCACTCTCTGACGCTCACCTCCTGATAACTCGGCTGGTTTATGATGAGCACGATGCTCAAGACCAACTTTTGTGAGGATATCATTAGCAAGTTTTATCGACTCTTTTTTAACATACTTCTTAGTAATAGCTAATGGAATCATAACATTCTCAATAGCTGTAAACTCTGGCAATAAATGATGCAACTGATAGATAAATCCTAAATGCTTATTACGCATTTTTGCACGCTTATTGACAGACTGATTATCAAACCTCTCACCCATCAAATATACTTCACCTGCACTACATTTATCTAGTCCACCTAAGACATTTAATAAGGTAGTCTTGCCTGATCCAGATAACCCGAGGATAGCAACTTTTTCACCTTTTTTAATTTCAAGGTTTACACCTTTTAAGATAGCTATATCAGTTTTAAATTCGGTGTATTTTTTTGAAACATTTTTGCAACTTAAAACAACATCATTCATATCTTAAAGCCTCCACTGGCTGAACCTTAGAAGCACTCCAAGCAGGGTAAAGTGTCGCTAAGAAGCTTAAAAACATTGAAACTAAAGTAACTTTTAAAACATCTGACCACATTAACTGTGATGGGATATAATCTATAAGGTAAACACTTGCGCTTAAAAATTGCTTACCAGTAACATGCTGAATAAAGTTAACGATTTCTGTAGCATAAGTTGAAAGAAGTATACCTAGCAACACACCAATAACTGTACCTATCAAGCCAATAATAAAACCCTGATATATAAATATAGTTATAATTTGTCGCGATGACATCCCCATAGTTCTAAGGATAGCTATATCACTACGCTTATCAGTGACAACCATCACTAAAGATGATAATAAATTAAATACCGCAACAGTAATTATTAGCAATAGGATAAAGAACATCATTGTCTTTTCCATTTTTAAGGCATCAAAAAAAGATTTATTCTCATCTGTCCAATCCCGGGTGAAATAATAAGCAGGTATCGCACCATCATTGAGTTTATTTTTTATAAGTGGCGCATCATAGATATTTTTCACACCTAATTGAAGAGATGATATTGAATTACCAGTTTCAAAAACCTTTTGTGCATTTTTGAGATTAACCAAAGCATAATAAGCATCATATTGATAGCTTACCGAGAATATGCCAGATACTCTAAACTGCTTAATTCTTGGGATCATTCCTGCTGGTGTTAAGCTAATCTTTGGCACAATTAAAGTGACTTTATCACCAACTTTGACACCTAGGCTATTAGCCAAAGCACTACCTAAAATTATATTATAACCCTGATTGTCATCTAACGATGATAGCTTACCATCTACGATATGTTCAGCTATAGGTAGCACTTTGGTTTGGTACTTAGGCTCTATGCCCTGAATTTGTACAAATGCCGTAGTACTACCAGCAGTATTTGCACTAAGCAACCCTTGTGACTCTACTATTGGAGCAGCTGCTGTGACACTTGGAGTACTTTTCTCAACATCTTTAGCTAATGTTGGCCAGTCAGTAACCTCTCCACCTAATTGATAAACTTTTAAAGGTGGCACCATCATTAGAATTCTGTTTTTAATCTGCTGATCAAAACCATTCATAACTGACATCACTGTAATAAGTACAGCGACACCTAGAGAAATACCCAAAAATGATATTGCCGAAATAATAGATATAAACCGATTACGCTTTTTTGCACGAATATATCTTAATCCGATAAATAGTGGTAGGCTCTTAAACATTAAAATTCTTTTTTAGCAATAAAAATTACTCTATAGAATAACATATTAAACCATGAAAAAACATTTCAAAAAACATCGAAGCAAATCGTGATAACTTTTGTAATAATAACGGTTTTCGTACTATAGAGAAATTAATTAACTATTCTATTACTTGTGTGCCTTTAGGTAAATTGCCCTTTAACCATTCTTGAATGCTTCTTCACGTATGTTGAATTTATTTGATAGCTTTAAAAAGCTCATTCCTTCTAATTTGAGTTTTAATACCTTATTTATAAAATGTGTTGAGAATACGTCATAAAATAAATTAAGTATACTACTTTTTTATACATAGTTAGCTATATTGTTATAAGCTTAAGCAAATGAAAAATAATAATTCATAAAAAAATTCAAAGAGGTTTGATGATTACCTACTTTCACCTGGGCAGTGCCAGACTATCATTGGCGTGAGACCGTTTCACTTCTGAGTTCGGAATGGGATCAGGTGGTTCCAGACTGCTATCATCATCAATGCAAGCTATGATACTCTTCTTAATTTATATGTCAACTGTTAGTTTTAGTATTGCTACAAAAAAGCATATATATCTTCACCTATTTGATATTTTTCTAATAATAATGGAACCTCTTCACCACATTCCTGATAAGGTTTAAGCTCACCACTTTTAAACTTAGCTTGTAGCTCTACACTATCCATATACTCAGTATCAAAATCAATATAGACAGAGCCAAGCAGATGATTAAACTCATGCTGGAATATTACAGCAGCGATAGAATCAAGTTTACCAGTAATTACCTCACCATACTGATTATATGCTTGGTATTCAATCTCTTTATAAGTTGCTAGTTTGCCTCTTTTCTCACCTAATGCACTCAAACAACCATGCCAAAAACTAACTCTTTGCTTTGATGCTTTTGTAATCTTAGGATTTATAAATACTTGGTACGGCACACTTGCAAAATCTAGTGGGTAACTTAAATTAGAGCTATCAAACTCAATCATAAAAATTTGATAACCATAACCAATCTGATTAGCTGCAAGCCCAATACCATTACCCTGCATTTTTTGACGCATTTCCACAATGATATTTTGTATTTCAGCACTTTTTATGTCAGTTACAGGTTTACACTTTCGGTATAAGACTTCGTTATTTGGGTCATTATATTGTATGAATTGTGATTCCATTTATATACCTCCACTAAAATAAATCTTTTTAGCTATATTTATATTCCATTCAATAACTTCAATTCGGTCATCATATGGTTTAAATCCCACTCAAATTAACCGTACTGCCCTCGGCTATTAGTTTACTAATATCATTTACAAACTTATATATAGAGAATGGCTTTTGTAAATAATCAAACTTACCATCAACATCATCAAGAGAAATTGTTATCTCTAAGGTATTTTGTTTTTGAGTATTAGTTGAGGCTATATTTTCTTTAAGATTACTAAGGACTTTTTTGAGATTAGTTGGATTTATATTTTGACTTCTTAGCGTTAGCTCAACTTTACTAAATTTCTCATCAATATATTGTGATATTGGTTGGACCTTGTCTACACTTAGTTTATTACACTCTCGCTGTACATCACGACTAACTTTACCCTCAACGACAACGATATCATCAACTTGAATGTTATCCTTAACAGCCACAAAAACATCTTCACTAATCAAACAATCAGCCCTATCAAATTCATCATCGATATTGATAATATAGAGGACTTTTCCTGTTTTTGTTTTTCGGCGTATAGCTGGCGTTATCATACTTGCAATAATTCTTACAGAATTACCATCCATATTAGGCTGCTGAATCTTATCAAGATCACTAAAGCTAACATGATTGCGCCAATGGCTCTCCTCATCAATGATATGCCCACTAAAGTACATCCCTAAAGCTTTTTTCTCATTAATAAGTAGCTCTTTGAGATTCCACTCTTCTACTATACATTCTTTTTCAAGCTCTGTATCAGTATCGCTCTGTTGCTCTGTAAAACCAAATAAATCATCCTGTCCAGCAGCATTCATCTCATTAACATAACCTGCATTTTTGATAGCTTTTTCGATAGAATTAAATGCTGTAGCTCTATTTCTAGAGATATCTTTGATTGCACCAGCAAAACACAAAGCTTCAAGCGCTTTTTTATTGACTTTGCGTAAATCAACCCTACGACATAGATCAAATATTGAGCTAAACTCTCCACCTGATTGTCTTTCTGTAAGTATGCTCTTAATTGCTTCACTGCCAAGCCCTTTGATAGCACCTAAGCCAAGCAAAATTGTACCTTTTGAAATAGCTATACAATCATAGACACTTTTGTTAACATTTGGTGCTAAGACTGTAATGCCCATATTTTTACAATCTAGGATAAATTTAACGAGCTGATCAGTATTACCCATATCCCCTGACATCAAAGCGGCCATATATTCATCTGGATAATGTGCTTTTAGCCAAGCTGTTTGATACGCAATTAGCGCATATGCAGCAGCATGAGATTTGTTAAAACCATAACCAGCAAAAGCTTCCATTTGGTCAAATATCTCATCAGCAAGTTTGGCATCGATATTATGGTATTTAGCAGCACCTTCTTTGAAGATTTTACGCTGTTTCTCCATTTCTTCAGGTTTTTTCTTACCCATAGCACGACGTAATAAATCTGCGCCACCAAGAGTATAGCCAGCAAGTTTTTGTGCCATTTGCATAACCTGCTCTTGATATACTGGAATACCATAAGTCTCTTTTAGCACGTCCTCAAGTAGAGGATGTAAGTAGGCAATCTGTTTTTTACCATGCTTACGATCAATAAATGTTGGGATATTCTCCATTGGTCCAGGGCGATATAATGCCACCAAGGCGATAATCTCTTCAAAATTAGAAGTACCGAGGTCCTTGACAATCTGACGCATACCTTGTGATTCAAGCTGAAATATTCCCGTGGTATTGCCTGCTTGCAAAAGTTTAAATGTTTTTTGATCATTTAAAGGTATATCAGCAATATCTAAAGGTTTTCGATCAACTGATCTTTTAGCATTAATGCTTTTAACAGTGTTATTGATAATCGTTAAGTTTTTTAGCCCTAAAAAGTCAAATTTAACCAGACCGACATCTTCAACATCACCCTTATCAAACTGGGTGACAAGATCGCCACCTTTATCTTCGCAATATATCGGTGCAAAATCTGAAATTTTCGTTGGCGAAATTACAATACCTGCAGCATGCTTACCTAAACTACGCGGCAAGCCTTCTAATTTTTGTGCTTTTTCAATAACCTCAGCAACTTCTTCGTCGGCTTGCATTTCATCATATAATGGCTCACCCTCTTTTAGAATTTTCTTAAAGGTTGTACCAGGTGTTTCTGGAATAAGTTTAGCAATCCTATCACCAAAACCAAAACTTTGTCCCATTACCCGCACGACATCACGCACAACGCCTTTAGCAGCCATCGTACCATAGGTTATAATCTGCGCGACACTCTCTTTGCCGTATTTTTGCTCGACATACTTGATAACTCTATCTCTCCCTTGGATACAAAAATCTATATCAAAATCAGGCATTGATACCCTTTCAGGATTTAGAAATCTCTCAAAAAGTAGTCCATACGGTAATGGATCTATATCCGTAATTAACAAAGAATATGCTACTAATGAACCAGCACCAGAACCACGCCCTGGTCCTACTGGGATATCATTTTCTTTTGACCAACGGATAAAATCTTCAACAATTAGAAAGTATCCTGGAAAACCCATATCACAAATAATATCAATCTCTCTTTGTAGCCTATCTTTATAGACTTTTGTAATATGTTCATGTTTATCAGCTGAATTATTAGCTAATATTTTTTCTAAGCGCTTATATAAGCCTTGGTAGCATAGTTTTGAGAAGTACTCTTTTTCCGTCAAACCAAGTGGGATATCTACAGTTGGCAAACATGGATTGCCTAGCTCAAATGTGACATTACAGCGCTTTGCAATAGCTAGAGTATTATCAACCAAAACAGGTAATGCGCTAAATGTCTCATACATTTCTTCAGCTGATTTGAGGTATTGCTCCCTGGTAAATTTAGATTTACGCAACTCATCTAAGATTGTCGTTTTCTCATTGATACAAGCTCTAATTTCATGAATACCATAATCATCTGATTCCATAAATACAGTCAAGTTTGTCGCTACAGCTATGAGGTTATACTTATTTGCGTATTCCAGAGCTTTTTCATTATACAAGCCTTCGTTTTCGTACTCTAACTTATGAATCTCTATAACGTAATTATCAACACCAAATATCGCAATATTTTCATTAATAATCTCATCCGCCTTAGTATAATCTTTAGCTAAGATAGCTTTGCCTAACTCTCCTTGCTGACCACCATTTAAGCAAATAATATTTTCTAAATTTACCTCTTTAAGCCAAGCTTTAGGTATAAGAGGAATTGAGCCAAATCTATCTGCTTGTTGATATGCTCTAGAAATCAAATTAACAATATTTTTATAGCCGTAATTGTTTTCTGCTAGCAATACTAAATCAGCAATACCAACTTCAGTATCAATCTTTAGCTCAACCCCAAAAATAGGTTTAATCCCACTGGCTAATGCTTGTTTATAAAACTTAATTGCCGCAAACAAATTACATACATCAGTGAGAGCTATTGCAACAATATTTTTATCTTTTGCCCGTGCAAAAAGATCATCTAGACGCACTGTACTATCAACAACAGAAAATCCGGTATGAATCCTAAGGTGAGAAATCATTAAATTATATTTTATAATCATATTTAACTATAAATATTACTATAAAATAACCCAAGTTCGAAACTTATTTAGTAATTGACCTGTTCACCTAGGCTTTACTATTTTAAATTTAGCTCAAGGTCCAAAATTATATAAGCTAAGAGTTTAAAGGTGTTTTTAGGCTAAAAATAAACGGAAAAACCATTAAAAGCTGATAATAATAAACCAATTCACCTTATTAGTATTATTGAGCTGGTTTACATAAAGTTTACTAATTTCTATTGTATTGCAAATCTTTAACAAATTTTTCTAATTCATTTTTTTCGAAGTGTTGGGAAAGCTGTGCACTTGCTTGTTCAAAGCAGTTTTTTGAATATTCTAAAACAAATTTTTCGTCATCATTTTTAAGTTGCTTAGCAACGTGTGCTAGACTTTTTTGTAGACGTTTAGCCACTAAAATATTACTACTTCCATAACTTCTAATGTGCTCAAAACCACTTTTAATAAACTGTCCAATAGCAATTTCTTTTACATATAAATTCTTATAAATTACATTTTGGCTAGGTTGTGTTTCAAATAAACAATCTAGTATACCTGTAAGAGAATCAATAACTTTTATAACTGTACCAGGATCATTATTAAAAAACGCTTTAGCTGAGATTTCGCTAAGTATTGTAAGTCCAAAAAGGGGGTCGCCTGAGTAATCCCTTTCTTGAGAGAATATAAAATTCTTAACTACTTCATTAAAGTTTTCTTGAGAGAGAGGCTTAGATGAGCTTACATAAGCTACGACGTCGGAACTTATTAAATGCTCTCCATTACGTCTTATGATATATACTTTTGCGTTAATTTTTTCGCATAATGTATTTAAATTTTCTAAGGCGATATCAGTTAAAAAACTATATTTTCCTGCATAGATAGGAACACTTTTTAGCATTTTATTATCTGTAAACTTGTTGCAGCCCATGTATGGGTCTTTCGCATACTTCTTGATGTTTTCAAAAGCATATTTTTCAGACTTAGATAATGAGGTTCTTACTTGCCCAAGTTTGACAATATCATCTATCCAAATTATAAAAGTAGAAATTACTATAATAAACACTAAAATAGTAGTTATAAAAATAAAAAATATACCACTTTGATTAAATATTTCTGACTTAATACCAATAGTAGCAACTACTCCATAAATAAAAGCACCAATAAATTTAGAGTGAGCATTTTGTGAAGAACTATCCCTTAGCAATAAACTTAATATACGAGGAGTACCAGCATTACTAGCCGAATTATAAGCATCTACTATAGAGCCTACTGCAAAGACTATTATTGTAAGCATACTTGTGGTAATAATTGAGAGTAAGTCATTTACTGTTTCAAGTTTAATTTCATGCGGATAAAAAGAAATTTCATACCTTTGAAGTAGGTAGCAGCTATAAACACTTATTATTGCTAAAATACTATAAGTTATAGGTCGAAACCATAATTTGCCCCTAATTATAGACAACTGGTGTTTTAGTAAAAAAAATAATTTTGCCATTTAAATTCTACTCCTTAAAGGGTTTTTAAAAAATTTTTATGCTCAAAGTTAAATTACAGTTTTAAATACTTAATTTTATTTTTATAATATATTAACCTAGATAGCCGTATAAAAAAACCTGAAAACAGCAAAATCTATAAAATTTAGAACCATGGGGCTGTTGAAAGCTTACCCAATTTGTGTGTTTAAAGCTTAATTCTTTAACGCTGTGCATCTTAGGCCACTATTCTAAAGTTTTTCTTTATGTTTTATTAATATTTCTGATATTTGGATACACTTATCCTAGTTCAAGCACAAATTGAGTGGGTCAAGCACTACAAGTCGCTTAAGATTGAAGCAAATAGATTTCATCAGTTCAGCAAAGTGATTTTTTGAAACTCCTCTATATCTAACACGTTTATCCTGATGAGCAAACACTCTTTCATAAGGTGAGCGTATAGCACTAAGCCAACTGTCTTGATCATGATTTTTACCAAGCATATTATTCTTCTTTATGGCTTTAAGGTCACAACAGTTATTCCCTGGCAGTTTTGTTAGCATATTTTGTACAGTATCCCTTATCAGCATAAATCGCACCACCATCAGGGCAAACATATTTTATACCCTTTGCATCTGTAACGTTGGCAGGTGTCACAGCTACTTTATTAATCAGTCCACTCTGCATATCTACACTAGTATGTTTCTTATAACCATACCAAAATTTATCTTTACCTTTACAGCCTATACGTGCTTGCTTATCTATAGCTACTTTAGGAAGTATTTCATTATTTAACTTTTCATATTTCTCTTTGATAGCTTTATCTCTTTCTTTCCAAAGATTAGCTTTAGCTATTAAGTGACTAGCATCAACAAAACTAAAGACTTCATTGATAAATCCTTGTTGTTTTAATTGCTTTCTTAAATCATTAAAAATTTCCGATATAAAACGAGTACCTATATTCTTTCTAAATTTACAAAATACACTATGATCGGGAGTTTTTTCTAATAATGTAAATTCACAAAACCATTTTGCTGCGTTATTCTCTTGTAGATATTTCTCTAATTCTCTATCGCTAAGATCTTCCATAAATTGTAATAGTAAACATTTAAATAAACGTAGCATTCCATAACCTTTATAAGGGTTATCTTTTTCAAACTTCTTTAATTTCTTAGCAACATTTTTAAAATCCCAAATCGATACAAACTTACGATATATATGATTTCTCGGTACTAAGTCATTAAGACTTATCATCTCTAGTTGATTCATCAGATAAGCATATGAAAATTAATATAACTATATTTTAACAAATATTATTCTTATATATAGCTAGTTTTCAACACGCCCAACCATGTTACTAAATCAAGCTAAAATATTTTGATGGTAAAAGTAGCTTATGCTTATATAAGGCAAGTTAAATTGATAGGTTTATTGATAAGCATAATATATGCTTAAATTACTTTAAAAAATTTTATAGGTTAAAATAATTAAATTTAAGAAAAAACCAACCTAACTCCAATTATAAACTTAATCCCATTGGTTAATACTTGTTTATAAATCTTTAATTGCCGCGAACAAATTACATACATCAGGAAGCTAAGAAAGTATTGTAGATATTCCTAATTTATGAATTTAACTACAAATATTACTATAAAATAAGTGATAAAACGATTGTTGAATTGATTTATTCCCCAGATGCTAATGCCATAATTATTTCTGATAAAAAGTATATACTTTTAAACTTTAACTTATAAGCTTTGATATAATAGCTATTGCATCTAACTGGCAAACTATAACTCTATAAAAATAATGACTACAAAAAAATTTTTCTTGTATATATTAATCTTTATTTTACTATTTAATTTAGTTATTTCACATGCTGATACTGTATCTAGTCCAGAGTTTAATACAAAATCTTTAGAAAAAGATACTAATGGTCTCTATAAACTCCCTAAAAATTACTATAATATTAATGATCTTGATGATATTAGTAACAAAACCTTCAAACCATCATTCTATATTGCTATCAATGGTGGGTGGGGCCAACAAACCAATATGTCTAAAGGTGGTGGAACTGTAGTTGCAAATCTTGGATATAGATTTAGTGAATCTTACGCTATAGAATTTGTTTATCAAAATTTCCTCGTTAGCCAATACAATACTACTCAAGTTAATAACTATTTTGCTGGAGCTGCAAAATACTATTATAAAATTAATGATTATATAACAGCATATGCTGCTGCTGGACTTGGTATTGGTCATACAAATATTAATGGTATAGCCAATCAACAAAATGCTCCAAATAACTATTTAGCGACAAATAATGCTTGGGGAGGTTTTGCAGTTTTCCCTGTAGGTGTGATGTTTCCGATTAAGTATATAGATAACCTTAGCCTTAAAGTAACCTATACATATAGTATTTCTTTTTCAGGCAACTCGCAAAATTTTGTCACATCAGGTTTACAGTATTCTTTTTAAAAAAATTTTAGATGTTATTTCCTAAAACTTTGCTTAACAGATATTTTATAATCTAAAAAATCACTAATCTGAATTTTTCTATCTTTAAATACAAAATTATTATAAACAATCATGTATACAAGCACCTTGCGAATGTAGTCTCTTGTCTCACCAAATGGTACATTCTCTATCCAAATTGCTGCTGGGGCTTCCTTTTCATTTAGCCACTTGGCAACATTACCTGGTCCGGCATTATATGCAGCTATACCTAGTACGATATTTTTATCAAAAAGCTTCTCTAAGAAATATAAATTTGCTGTACCTAACTTAATGTTATTCTCAGGAATAAATATCTGACTAGACATACCGTGAGATTTATCACCAATTAAAGATAATTTATATTTTTGGGCAATAAATTTTGCGGTTGGCTCTGTAACCTGCATCAGCCCCTTTGCTCCAGCAGAAGAGCCTGCCTCAATATTAAATAATGATTCTTTACGCATAATTGATAAAATTAGATCTTTATCAATAGCAAAATTTTGGGCATTTTGATTAACTGTGCTTATGAAAGCTTTCGGAAAGAGCATTTCAATATTATTATATCCACCGATAACAGACATATTAAATATAGCCGCATAATACATATGGTTATCTTCAGCTAAACGCGCAAGTTGTTTAATCTCATCAATTTGCTTATCTCTAAGCTTATTTCTGATTGCCCATTGCCAGATACTTGTTGAATCTTTGTATTGCCCAATCTGATATAAATCGATAGCCTGTATGGTAGCATCTTGTGCTAGTAGTTTTTTAGTTGCACTATTACTTAATTCTGCATTACCATCTTTGCCAAAATTATATGCTTTACCGAGTCTATCAGATGCTAGAAATGAATAGTAATCAAGTGGTTGCTGTGTTAGTTCTGTAAAGATTTTCTCAGCTTGTTGTTTCTCACCTAGCTTATCATAACTATATGCTAGCCAATATTTCCATGCTTGGTCTTGTTGTGATTTGTCAGGAAGTTGGCTATATGTTTTTATATAATCTGCAAAGTTGTTATTGTATAAATCAACTCTTAATAACCACTCCCACGCTATTGTATCAAGATATTTTTTATCTACTCTACTTAGCCACTGTTTTGCTTGTGGTGATTGTGACCTTGCAAAACTTACTGCTATTGCTGAGATACACTGTTGCTTTACTTTTGTACTTAGATATCTTTTATTTTTTAAGCTATCCCATACTTTTGCATAGCTTTCGGCATTTTTTCTTATCAAATCTCTAGAAATATCAATAAAGACTTTGTCAAAATAATTATAGTTATGAAAACTATTAATAAAACTGTCTAATTTAAGCGGATCTTTAGTAGCTTGTTTCCAAGCACTTATATAATTGAGATAATCTTTGTTATCTTTGACATAAGTATTTAATAACCATAGGCTATCATCAAACTTATTAGCAAAAGCAAGAGTATATGCTTTAGTTGTTAGATAAGCTCTTGGTTTATAATCAGAATTATCCCAATATTTTTGCATTGTATTACATGCAGCAGGCATATACACACGATTCTGCCAAAGTTGACCATACTCATTTAACGCTTTTGTTTTATCTCCTGATTCATATTGAGACTGCATTTCCCAACACTTACCAGATACACCCAAATCGCCTTTATAATACTTACCAAACAACTTCCAATCTTGTTTTTCGGCATAATATTGTGCTAAATCACCACTAAGGCGGTTTTGCCAATAACTATTATTGTCTTGTTTAAAATACTCATCTATTGTTGATTGCTGAAAAACATCAGGATCTGTACTTATTTCTTTATATTGTAAATATGGATAAATACTAGTATCTTTAAGCTTTGCCTTATAATAGTAATATGATTTATAGTCTTTTTTGCCCAATGCATCTATCGCTTTTTGAGAATATTGAATTTGTTGTGTCGTGAGACTATAGCCAATAGCACTAGATAAAATCAATAAACAACTTGATATAAACTTTTTATTAATCACAATAATTTGACTATTAGAAAATTATTTTACTAAAAATACTAACATTATTAACACTAAAAAACTAATCATTATCAAGCCTCAATCGTAATAACCATAATTTAAAATCAATATTCTAAAACTTTATAGACATTTATAAGCAAAAGTTAGTATATTTAGCTCAATTAAATTACAATAATACGATATGGCTACTAAAATTATTTTTTAAAACTGTGAAAAATAAGCTAAAACTAGTTTTTATATTTGCTTTTATATACTCGATCTTGTTGTTAATTTTCTATTACTCTCGTATTCAACATAATTATTCTTTTGCCATATCGACACCTAAAAATAATAGTATTGCAAACAAATTAGATGTTAAGTTTATAGCTAATCTAAAATATCTCAAATATAATCATGCTTCATCAATGACAACTATTGATAATAAACTCTTTATCACTTGGTACAGTGGCGATCAAGAAACTGCCCCTAACACTAACATAATGCTTGCAGTAGCTGAGAAAGTAGCTGGAAAGTGGCACTTCAATAAAATCAGATCAGTTATGGATCGCCAAAAGTTTCAATCTATATTTAAGAAACATATTCATCATTTAGGTAACCCAATTATATATTCTCAAGGAAAAAAATTGTGGTTAGTTTTCACCTCATCTAGTGGTGGTTGGACCACCTCATCTTTAAATATCATCTACTCAAATGATTTAGGTAAAACTTGGAGTCAGCCTAAGATGATAATCTCTTCTAATATACTAAATTTTAGCACACTGACAAGGGGATCAGCAATCGAACTAGATGATAATAGATTTGCAATTCCTGTATACAAAGAATTTAATAATCTCAATGGTAGATGGTTTGTCTTTAATAATGATGGTGAGCTTATATTTGTTTCAGAAATGACTAATGATGGTATAAATTTACAACCCACAGTAATTCCACTAACAAAAACACATGCTTTAGCTCTATATAGACAAATGTATAGCTCTATAAAAAGAATATATACAAACGAAACAGCTGATAGTGGTATATCATGGTCAAAAGTAAAACCAACACAACTTGATAATCCTGATTCTGGTATTGCTGCAATAAAAATACAAAATGGTATCCTCTTAGCCTACAATAATTCTACCAATAGCCGTTCAGATCTTAGTTTAGCCTTCAAAGCAGATAATTCTCAACAATGGCAAAATATCTATACATTCCCAAATAAATCTAAAGGAGAGTTCTCATATCCTGCATTTACTTTGTATAAAGATAATATTATTTTGGCTTTTTCTGATAAAGCTAAAGGTACGATAAGAGTTGTTGAGATTAAAGGAGAAAATTCTAATGCTTAATTATTATAACCTTTTGGCAGCAAATCTTTTTATAATATATGTTTTTCTGAGAATATTCGCTGCCTTACCTAAAAGATTATTACTAGTAATAATAGCGATTCTATTAAGCTTTAACTTTATAAATATAACTTCTGATAACCAGACTATATTTTATTTTGTTATTGGATTTATAAATTATTTTAGCTTTTCTTCATTTATCCTACTAATATTTATTATATTAACTACATTTATAAATAAAAGAACTACTATTTTCCCATATACCAGTACAGCATTCATGTTAATGCTTATTATATTGTATGGTTTATTCTTTATGGTTTCGTATAAACTTTACGATATTGGCTTTAACGCATATTTAGTATTATTTTGGGTATTTGCTTATGGATTAATATTACTTTTGATTTCTAATAAATTTATATTATTTAATATTATTATTGTCATTGTCTCTACCGCGTTCTTTAGTGGTATTTTACAGGGCAATATATGGAATTATCTCTTAGACCCAGTTTTATTAGTATTATCTATTATTGAGTTATCTAGAGCTTTATTAATAACAGTTAAAAATAAACAAGTCAAAGATAAACTTATATATTACTAAGCATTTGCATTATAAAATTTGCTGATCTTTTAGCAGCTATCTTAGCAAATTCATCAAAATTTTCAGGCGCATCACCATCAGCAGTATCAGAAATACTCCTGAGGATTAGACTTGGTACACCCATCTCCTTACAGATAAGATTAACACTTGCACCTTCCATTTCTATAGCTTTTGCATCAAACTCTTTGATTACAAAATCTTTTCTCTCTGCACAATGGACAAATTGATCTCCTGTAGCAATAACACCAGTGTGTAGTTTAAGACCAAGCTCATTTGCAACATTTACAGCTTGTTCTAAAAGTCTAGTCGACGTTGCAATCTCAACTTCTGAAATAGGAACCTTACCATATGGGTAACCAAAAGCAGTAATATCTACATCATGTTGTACTGTAGCAGTTGCAGCAATCATATCACCTACTTTTAAATCTTGTAGCCCTCCGGCGACACCTGTAAATAACAATGCCTCAACACCAAAACGCTCAATCATTATCGTCGCTGTTAAACTAGAGAATACTTTACCAATTTTACTATAGGCTATAACAAGCTGCTTATTATTATAATTTGCTAGATAGTATTTGTTATTTGCATACTCTATAATCTCATAACCATCTAACTTCTCTAGGATTGGTTGAACCTCTATCTCCATTGCTCCTAATATTGCAATTTTTTTCATTATTTACTCTCTATAGTTTCTATATCAATTTTGGTTATTTTTCTAAAACCTTGAGGTAATAGCACACCACCACCAGATGACTTATCGCTATAATAAGTCTCAATATTTTTACTATCAATACGGATAAATCTCTTACCCGCATTTAGTGTTAACTCTTGATTTGCTGTAAATACCTCGATAAATTTAAGTTTATCTTTTTTATCTAATTTAATGATTGATTTACCTTTACCCTTTTTAAGTAATGCAAAACTAGCGAAATCACGCACAATCATCCTGCCTTGTGAACTTATAGCTAGCATCTTATGACCTTGATTAAATGGTATAAACTTAAAGACATCATCAGCATCAAAAATATTTTTTCCCGTTACTTTATTTGTAATAAGATCTTCAGCAGGTATTACAAAACCTTTGCCACCTTCACTAACAATTAAGAAATATTCAGCATCATTTACAAAAGCCATACTTATAATCTGATCTTTTTTATCCAGTGAGATATATGTAGTGATATGCTCACCATAACCTCTTGCAGATGGGAATTTATCTACATACATAGAGTAAGCCTTACCAAGCTTACTAAAAAATATCAGCTTAATATTACTACTACCTGAAGTTACCAAAAATGGCTTATCCTCAGGCTTATAACTTAAACCTGCTGGATCAATATTTTCACCTTTAGCACATCTAATCCAGCCAGCTTTTGATAAGATAATAGTCATCCTCTCACTTGGCATCAGATCCTTTTCTTCTAGAGCTTGGGCTTTTTCTGCAGCAATAATTTTTGAGCGTCTAGAATCACTAAAATCTGCTAATATTTGCTTAAATTCTTTCTTCATTAAGTTTCCAAACTTAACTTCGCTATTTAAATAACCCTCAAATAATTCTCTTTCCTTTTGTAATTCCTTTTGCTCTTTTTTAATCTCAATTTCTTCAATCTTTGCTAACTTACGTAATCTGATATTCAAAATTGCTTCAGCTTGGATTTCAGAAAGTGCAAATCTATTCTGTAACTCGCCACTTACATCATCATAGTTTCTAATGATATCGATCACTTCATCAATATTTAGAAATGCTATCAATAAACCTTCTAATATATGTAAACGCTCTAAAACCTTATCTAAGCTAGTCTGTAGTCTTCTTCGTAAGGTACGCTTACGATACTCTAGCCATTGATTAAGTATATCTAAAAGATTTTTCACTTGTGGTCGATTGTCTAAACCAATCATATTCATATTGACACGAAAGCTTTTCTCAAGATCTGTAGTTGCTAACAAATGTCCTATTATTTTCTTAATATTCTTCTTTGTCGTTGCCGAATATAAAACTATCTTAACAGGCTCTTTGTCATCAGATTCATCTTGGATATTTTTTATCCAAGTAATTTTTTGTTGCTTAAGTTGGTTGGCAATTTGCTCTATTACCGCTGCACTTGAAACCTGATGAGGCAATTTTGTAATCACAACATTACCATGATTATCATATTGATAAACTGCCTGCTGGCGTATCGATCCATTACCTGACTTATATACTTCGGCAATTTCTTCTTTGCTACTAATTATATTAGCACCGCCAGGGTAATCAGGAGCTTCAACAATCTCTAGAATTGCTTCGATAGTTGAATTAGGCTTAGATAGTAAATGTAAGCAAGCATTTATAATTTCTGTTATATTGTGTGGTGGAATATATGTCGACATTCCCACAGCAATACCCATAGCACCATTAAGTAAAATATTTGGCACCTGAGCCGGCAAAAGTTTAGGTTCATCCATCGTACCGTCGAAATTTTTGACCCAATCGACTGTACCTTTCTTTAATTCATCTAATAGTAATACCGCATATTTAGATAAGCGCGACTCGGTATAACGCATCGCTGCAAATGACTTTGGATCATCTATAGATCCCCAGTTACCCTGCCCATCAATGAAAGGATAACGATAGGAAAAGTCTTGCGCCATCAATACCATAGCTTCATAACAAGCGCTATCACCATGTGGATGGTATTTACCTAAGACATCACCAACTGTACGCGCTGACTTTTTATACTTAGATAAATGACTTAAACCAATTTCACTCATCGCATATATAATACGCCTTTGTACGGGCTTAAGACCATCAGAAATATGTGGTAAAGCTCTATCCAAGATCACATACATTGAATAATTCAGGTATGCTTGTTCGGAAAATTCAGCTACAGAACGAGTACTTTCTAAACTTGAGAATAAATCCATTTATTTACAGAAAATATTAAGTAACTTATTGCTAAATTATATATTAACAAAGCTCACTATACTAGATAACTAGCTACTAGCATTCAAAAACATCTACTAGGCTTAACTCTTCTGCCTTCTTAAGTAAGCAATAGTTTCTAACTCTTTTGAGAATACAAATTTATTTCTTTGTAAAAAATCTAAAGTTTTCAGAATATCCTTAAATCCAGAGAGAACCCAAGCTTGAATATTATAATCAAACACAGTTTTTGCTTTTAGGTATCTACTTACTCCTGCTCTGCACTCTTGAGTCAAAAAATCTGTTGCTGGAAACTTAATAACAATAACACCACTTTTATCATATGCAGCAACCTTAGAATACATCGTCAAGCTAGCTAATTGCTCTTTGATGCCTTTAAAATCTTCCCAAGCTAAGAGCATTTTCTCTGTTGTTTCTTTTTCTAAAAACTTTATAGATTTTGTATTATAACTTTGTTTTAAACTATACGCTTCTTCTTTGAGCTGATTATATTTTTCGAGTAATTCTTTATAGCGACGATCTAAACTAAGATTAGAAATTTCTAAGCTATCATTTTTATTAGAAAGCTCAACCTGCTTGTGTTTTAACTTAGTAGTGCCTTTAGATATTTGTTGTTGAATATATTGCATAATATTACTCCGTAAACTAAAAGCAATGTCATCTCTATCAACATCAAACTGATTTAGTGTAGTTCTTACAGTTTCAAGCAGTTCATCGCGTACAGGCTGTTTAAGCTCTAGTGTTTCTTGCTCTGCAATTGCTAAAGCTTGCTTTTTATCATCTTTATACAAACTAACCTTTTCTACTAAATCAATAATAGAGACACCCTCACCAATCAACTTTCTAACTTTATTGACGGTAATCTCTTCATTTTGTGCTCGTAAAAGATCACACTTTTGATTTACCAGCTTCTGAGCTACTTGTTTTGACATACTAGTTTTTTTCTTCTTCTCTTAGTGTTAGGACTTCATAACCATCTTTTGTAACTAAAATTGTATGCTCCCATTGCGCTGAGAGTGAGCGGTCTTTTGTAACAGCAGTCCAACCATCTTTTAGTACTGATACCGCTTTTTTACCGATATTTATCATTGGTTCGATTGTGAATATCATTCCTTCTTCAAACATTGCACCTGTACCAGCTTTACCATGATGCATAACATGAGGAGGCTCGTGAAAATTAGCACCAATTCCATGACCACAAAAAGCATCAACTATCGAATAACCAAACTTCTTTGCATGCTTTTCTATAGCTGCTCCGATATCTCCAAAATGATTACCAGGTTTGACAACATCTATACCTTTCCATAAGCATTCGTGAGTAACTTCAACTAGCTTTTTAGCCATAACTGATGACTCACCTATCATAAACATCTTACTTGTATCACCATGGTAGCCATCTTTTTTAACTGTGACATCAATATTTACTATATCGCCATTTTTAAGCTTTTTATCAGCTGGAATTCCATGACAAACAACATGATTTATTGAGGTACAAATAGATTTAGGAAAACCATGATAATTAAGCGGGGCTGGGTATGCATCTTGCTCTTTGACTATATATTCATGGCAGATTCTATCAAGCTCTGCTGTTGTTATTCCCTCTTTAACAACAGGAGTAATCATCTCTAAAACCTCTGCCGCTAACCTACCAGCAACGCGCATTTTTGCTATTTCTTGTGGAGTTTTTATTATTATTTGACTCATTCTGCAATCAGTATTTTTTAAGAAAATCTAGTCATATATTATAAACCATCAGTTAATGAATATATAGATGTTACAAAAGGATGTTAAAATTATTACAAGTCTAAAAATAAAACTAATCATCAATAGTATGCAAATAAAACAAGCACAACAAACTATCGCTGAACTTTTTAAAGATATAACCCACCCAAGGCTTGCTAGCTTTATTGCTTTATCAGAAGAGGTTGGCGAATTAGCAAATGAAATAATGCAAAAGGAAATCTACGAAGAAACCAATAATAATCAAAAAATCAAAGCCGAACTTACAGATGTATTTGTAAGTTTACTTGAACTAGCAAATGTCTATGACATAGATTTAGAGACTGAGTTTGCAGAAAAAATCCAAACTCTAAAACCTCGAGTACAACAATGGAATAAAGCTAAAGATTTACTCAAAGCTAAAAGAGCTAAGTTAGATTAAGTCTAAGGCTACTCAAAATAGCTATTAACAATTTTAGATTACTTTGAATATTTTGCAGTTATATATATCTTTTAGTAGTATTTTGTACTACAATTTAATTTTGTAAGGATAAAGAAAATTTCTACTTAATTTAAATTTTCGTTATTTAATTTCAGTTTTTGCTTAATCCCTTAAATTGTCATTTGATAATTCCATACACAATAACTAGCTTTTATAGCTAAAATTAAATAAACAAAAAATTAAAGAGAATAAAAATGAATAATAAATCACAAGGTACAGTAAAATTTTTTAATGATCAAAAAGGATTCGGTTTCATCACTCCTGAAAATGGTGGAAAAGATGTATTTGTACATATATCAAAATTAAATGGTGAGACTCTAGCTGAAGGTCAGCAAGTTACTTTTGAAACTCAAGAAGGTAGAAAAGGTCCTGAAGCTATCAATATTGAGGTACTATAATGCCAAGTATTAGAGTAGATGAGCGCAAACCATTTGATATAAGTTTAAGAAACTTCAAACGTGCTTGCGAAAAAGCTGGTATCAAGCAAGAGCTAAGAGATAGACAGCACTACGTAAAGCCAACAGAAAAAAGAAAGATAGCAAAACGCCAAGCTATCAAAAGAGCAAGAATTTCTCAGAGAAGAGCTTTTATTTAATCTAGATATTGCTATTTTGCCAATCTTTTTTAGTCAGTCTAAACACTAACTTTTGTTTAGCAACTTCTTTACTGTAAAGTTTAGCACCTAGCTTTGCTACTGCTTTTTGCGAGCGAAAGTTTTTATCCCAGACATCAAAAAAGACGTCATCAACAAATTCAAAAGCATAATCTAGCATTAGCTTTTTAACTTTTCTATTAATTTCTGTACCCCAGTACTTTTTAGCATAAAATGTATAGCCTATTTTTATTAATGATTGACTAGGAGTATATTCATAATATCTAGTTGAACCAACTAGTTGATTTTTGTAAAAGATAAGATAACAGTTTTGCAGATTGTTTAAACCAGCTTCAAAATACTTTTTGAAAACTTCTATCTCATATCGTTTCTTGTCATTATGTTGAGCCCATATTTCAGGATCTTTAGCTACGTCAAATAACTTACCAAAATCATTTTGAGTCATTATCTGAAGACTGACATCCTCATAACAGAAAGATTTATTAAATTCCATAAAACCACCTTAGTTTTGTTTAAACCAATTGCAGACTAGCGATAGCAGCTTCGAAAAAATAAATGATTAGAAAGTAAAACTGTTTAAGCTTTACTCAACAGTTACAGATTTAGCTAAGTTTCTCGGTTGATCAACATCTGTACCTTTGATTATAGCTACATGATATGACAACAATTGAAGTGGTATCGTAAATACTACAGGTGCGCTAAAATCATGTCCTGCATCTAATTCTAATACAATACTGTTATCAAAATTAACTCTTTCTTTAATAGTTTTAGCGACAAAAAGAATTAGCTTACCACCTCGAGCATGCACCTCTTGTAGATTAGATAAAGTTTTATCTAATAATTCATCATTTGGCACAACTGCAACTATTGGCATATTCTTATCAACTAGTGCCAGAGGACCGTGCTTTAACTCTCCTGATGGATACGCTTCAGCATGAATATAAGAAATCTCTTTAAGTTTTAATGCTCCTTCAATAGCTATAGGATAATATAACCCTCGCCCTAAAAAGATAGTATGCTCTTTATCAGAAAAGTACTCACTTATCTGATCTATTTCAGCATCTAGCTTTAAGGCGCCCATGACCAAAGCTCGAATATTTTTAAGTTCTTCAGTATATTTAGCTATCTGCTGGTCTGATAAAGTATTTTTGAGTTTAGCAATTACTAGTGTAAATATAGCTAATGCCACTAGCTGAGTTGTAAATGCTTTGGTTGAAGCTACGCCAATCTCAATACCAGCTTTTGTCATAAAAGCGATATCAGACTCTCTCACAAGCGAACTATTTGGCACATTACAAATACACATACTACCAACATAATTTTGCTTTTTGCTCTTTCTAAGCGACTCTAGAGTATCTGCTGTTTCACCAGATTGAGAAATACTCACAAACAAAGAACCATCAATTACAACATTATCTCTGTATCTGATCTCACTTGCTATTTCGACATTACATGGAATTTTTGTATATTTTTCGAGCCAATACTTTGCTGTCATCCCAGCATTATAGCTAGTTCCGCATGCAACAATACAAATGTGTTTAGTTTTCTCAAATAACTCTTTGGCTTTTTTATCAAAACTATCTAAACTAATTTCGCCATCAGCTAATGATGCTAAGATAGTATTTGAAACAGCTTCTGGCTGCTCATATATCTCTTTGAGCATATAATGTTTATAACCATCTTTAGAAGCGCTTGTTGATGTGTAATTATACTCTTCAACTTCAAGATTTTTTGCTACACCATTATTATCAAAAATTTCAACATCATCTTTAGAAATAATTGCAATATCACCTTCATCAAGATAAGAAAACTTATTTGTAACCGGCAGCAGCGATAACGCATCTGACGAAATAAAATTCTCATCGATGCCCAAGCCAATTACAAGTGGCGAGCCTGAGCGCACCGCAACAATTTTATCAGGGAATTTTTGCGAGATTATTGCTAGTGCATATGCCCCTTTAAGCAGAGCTATAACATGCTTGATATTCTCAACTATAGAAAGGTTATCTTGCCACTCTTTTTGCAACAGGTGTGCGATAACTTCAGTATCAGTATCTGATTTAAATTTATAATCATCATCAATAAGAGTCTTTTTAAGCTCAGCAAAATTTTCTATGACACCATTATGAACGATACAAAAGCTTTCAGAGGCATGAGGGTGAGAATTATTCTTAGACGGTTTACCATGAGTTGCCCATCTAGTATGAGCTATACCTATATCACCTTTAAAGTTAACTAAATTATGTACAGATTTCTCTAGCTCAACAACTTTACCAACTTCTTTACATATATCTATGTGATTTTTTTCATCAATTATTGCCAAACCTGCAGAATCATAACCTCTATACTCTAGCTTTTTTAAACCTTCAATTAAAATATTAGTAACATTTCTTGTAGAGTTAGCACCTACTATTCCACACATAATACAAACCTTATTTTTTTTATTTAAACTGTTTTCTTGACAGGTCTTTGCCAAGTATCAATATGACGCTGTCTTGCTCTTGAAATTGCAAGATTATCAGCAGGAACATCTTTTGCAATAGTTGATCCAGCACCAACAGTTGCACCTTGACCAATATTGACTGGAGCTATTAGTTGTGAATCAGATCCTATGAACGCATAATCACCTATAACTGTTTTATGCTTATTAACACCATCATAATTGCAGGTTATGACACCAGCACCTATGTTACAATTAGCACCAATTTCACTATCTCCAAGATAAGTTAAATGCGATGCCTTTGAACCTTTACCAACAACAGTTTTCTTAGCCTCAACGAAGTTACCGATAACTGCTCCTTCTTTAATATCACATTCAGGTCTAATACGTGCAAAAGGACCAACTATTGCACCTTCACGGATAATAGAACCATCTACCATACTATTAGATTTAATTCTAACATTATCCTCAATAATACAATTTTTAAGTATACAGTTAGCACCAACAACAACATTATTACCAAGTTTTACATTACCTTTAATTATTACATTAATATCTAGCCAGCAATCTTTACCAACATCAAGTTTACCACGCACATCAAATCTATTCGGATCAGCAATGCTCACACCCTTAGCCATAATCATTTCAGCAACATTTCTTTGCCAAACTCGCTCAAGACTAGCCAATTGTGCTCTATCATTTACACCTAAAATTTCAAACTCGTTAATCGGATGAGTTACATTTATCGAAACATGATCAGTTTTTGCAAAAGTAATTATATCAGTTAGATAATATTCCTTTTGGACATTATTTGCTTTTATCTGCGGTAACCATTTTTGTAATAAATTTTTATGAACACAATAAATTCCTGTATTAATTTCTTTTATCTGGCGCTGAATATCATTAGCATCTTTTTCTTCAACAATTTCTGTAACCGCACCAAACCTATCTCTAACAATTCTACCTAAACCTTGAGGATTTTCTACAAAGGCTGTCAATACACCAAGATCATCATCATTAGTAGTATCGACTAAGTTTTCTAAAACTTCGGGCGAAATTAAAGGCACATCACCATATAGAATTAAAACTTTCTGTTCTTTTAAGTAAGATAGAGTTTGTAAAACAGCATGGCCTGTACCAAGTTGCTGTTGTTGGCAAACAAATGTTATATTTCTTCCTTGTAATGCGTTTTCAACTTGCTCTTTTAGATGTCCTGTAACAACAACTATATTATCTGGGTTTAGTTTCTCAACAGAACTAACAACGTGCTCGATAAGAGGTTTTGCTGCTAGCGTTTGCAAAACTTTTGGTTTATTTGAGTTCATTCTTGAACCTTTGCCTGCAGCCAAAATAACAACCGATAACCCCATAATAAAAAACTCCTTATAATTTCTTACCACATTCTTCTAGTAAAATTGTGATAATTTGGTAATGATCTTCTAGCATTTTATCACACATATTTTCAATAGTTGAGTCTAAAGCCATCCATTTAGTATCCGCGGCATTAACTTCTGGCAAGCTTGGCCACTCATCAAAGACAAACAACCCAACATGGCTAATTGTTCTTCCTCTTACTGAACGCTCAGGATAGTCAAAAACTTTTTCACAGCGTTTTGCTACAGCAAGCTGCTCCTCTGATAAGCTGATATTTGTCTCTTCAATTAATTTTCCAATTATAGCTTGTGAGATAGTTTCATCACACTCTAAAAATCCTCCTGGTAGTGCCCATAAACCTTTACCAGGAAAGCCTTTTCTCTGCACCATAAGAATATGATCATTTACTATAACTAAAGCATCAACTGTCACAAAGTTTGGATTAAAAGGAGCATTTTGCCATGATCTTTTATATTCTATAACATAATTATTTTCTGCAACCAAGTCTTGATATACCTCTGAATGCATAAACTGTATCAATAAATTATAAGTGCCTAATTTAGGATCATCACTACACATGTATTGTTTTAATATAATACCCTTGTAGAGCTTTTTCCTGAATTCAGTAGCATTATAGTCCTTATAATTATCAACTGGAATATAGTCCCATTCAGGAAAACTTTTTATGTAATAACTAGAGCTATCTTTTATGTACCCAGCAATAGCAATACTTTCATTATTTTTAGCGTGCTTATAAACGTTTTTACGCAACACATCTTGCCACTTTTGTTCTTGATAAAAGAAATCAGCCAAAGGTTCTATCGCTACGATATCTAAATCAATTCCAGCAATTTGCAAATCACTCTTTATCATCTGTTTTCTTTGCTCAAAAGAAAAAGGATTTTTTATATTTGGCGCATTAAAAGAGCTGCCAACATTTATGATAATTTTTTTACTCTTTTGAAGTGCCACCGATATATTATGTAAATGACCTTTATGAAAAGGCTGGAACCTACCTACAAAAACTGAAATATCATACATCTATTCACCTATGTATTTAATACTTGGGCTTGAGTCTGACTATCATAGACTTTATCATCTGATGGCGCTGTCATTTGAGTGTAATCTTGCTGTTGAACTTGGTTAGTGCTAGTTTTTTGTTGCTCTAAAGAGTTATCAATAGTTCTATCGTATGAACCAAAGCCAAAACCACTTTTCTTCGAACTTAACAGTCCTCCCAAGCTAGATCTGCCATTTTTAGCACTTGCTTCTGAAGATACTAGATTGGCCTCAGCTTGTTTAGCAATTTGAATATTATTATCATTCTTAAGTTCGGTATTATTTAAATCTTTACGAATATCACTCAAGATTCTAACTCCTTCATCTATATGATTTGGAGCTAGAGTTTTGCCATCACTAGTAAATACTGCATTGACCTTAACCAAACTTGATAATTCGTCTACTTTACGAGCCAGTATCACAAAAATTAAATCTTTTTTAGTATCTTTTACTGTTATTAAATGTCCAGATAAAATCTCATCTTTCTCGGCTGTGATAACATAATTATCAGGGTGCTCTTTGAAATAATTGTCTAAAAGATTAATAGTTATCGACAAAGGTTCTCTAAAGACAAGCTTTAATGAACCTGTGTCATCATATACAACACTAATTGAAACTTTTGATATTTGATCACTAATAATCTTAGCCATATCAAATTTAATCGAGTAGTTTGGTGGCAGCATTTGCTTTTGTGCTTCTGTTACTTGTGAACTAGCGTAATTATTATCACCATCTGGAAGTTTTAATGCCGGTTTTATCTTTTCACCATTTAGTCCAGTTGGAATTTTTAGTGCTGGTTCTTCTGAGACTTTTACTCTTGCGTAATCATACTTTCTATTTCTAAATGGTGATCCACTTATAGTATCTGTCAAGTTCTCATAAGAAAAATCATTTTCAACATTACTAGTAATACAACTTTGCAGTAACATGCCAAGACTCACTAAAATAACAATCTTGATAGTATTTCTCATTTTTTAGTAATACAACTAGCTAATTAAATTGACTTATCATTATAGCACAGTGCTATAATAATATAACAAAAGCTTTAAATAATAAGATATGCAAAATCAATGAAAGACAATTTATTTATATATTTACAATATCTACTTCCACATGCTATGACTTCACGTTTAATTAGCAAACTTGCTGATTCAAAAAATAAAATTATTAAAAACTATTTGATAAATCTTGCTATTAAAAAATTCAATATTAATTTAGCTGAAGCTAAAGAAACCGATATAAGCAAATACCCTTCTTTCAATGATTTTTTCATAAGAGAACTAAAAGATGATTTAAGACCACTATCTAGTGACAAAAATATTATTTCATCACCAGCAGATGGCATATTAAGTCAATTCGGCACTATAAAGAATAATAGTTTAATTCAAGCTAAAGATAGACTCTTTTCATTAAAATCATTAATTGCTGCAAGTTCAACAGCTGATTTTACTAAATTTGCAACTATTTATCTTTCACCAAAAGATTATCATAGAGTACATATGCCTATAGATGGTATGCTTACAAAGATGGTTTATGTTCCAGGCAAACTTTTCTCGGTTAATAAAACAACAACTAGTAGGATTGATAATCTTTTTGCAAAAAATGAAAGGCTCATTTGTTATTTTGATACCGTAATTGGAGAAGTTGCTGTAATTTTTGTTGGAGCTCTTTTAGTTGCAGGTATAGAAACCGTATGGCATGGTAAAGTCGCTCCAAATTACTACAAAGGTATACAAACTTGGGACTATAGTTGTGATAAATTTAATGTTAGATTCAACAAAGGCGATACTCTTGGATGGTTCAACTTTGGCTCAACAGTGATTGTTTTAACTTCTGGAAAGAATGTTAATTTCAAATTTGATGAAAATCAAACTAACATCAAAATACAGGTCAATCAAGATTTAGCTTTAATTGCAGAATAAAGATTCATATTTATCCAGCAGCGGCTAAAAATATTTGTCTTGTTGATTTTATTTGCCTTGCATTGGTTTACATAAGCAATTTCTCTTTTTTGTTCAATATGTTCATCAAGAGATCTAAACCTAGGTGGTAACTTAATATCAAATCTTTTAGCCCATTTTCTGATAGTAACATGCTTAAAGCCTAAAACTTTTTCAGCATCTTGATAACTTAAGCCTTCTCTTTGACACCTTAATAAGATCTCTTTAGCTGAACATTTAAATCTATTTTTAACAATTTGCTCAAAATTACCAGAATATTGATTCGCCATATAATGAGTCTCCTCAAACTTATAAAATTTAATGTGAATGACTCCCCCTGAATTATTCATCTTACAGCTTTTATTATTTGCAACAACCTTTTTACAGCAATTATTACAATTTAAACTTTTTATTAAATTTATTTATTGTATAAATTAATTTTTAAATAGATAGTCAAAAACAAAATAACGTGAAGCATAATTTTAAATTTAGTAATGAACTTTAATGATACCACAAAAAATTAATAAAGCGTAAATATTTATAGATAGATTTATTTATAATTTTGTTTATTATTTACAATTCTACTTACAAACCTGAACCAATAAAATTAATTTTGTAAGATTTAGGTTATGCTAAAGGAATTATACCTGCTAAATAAGGTGTTGAAGTACATGCATTTCGATCTAAATATTCATTACCATTCGCATCTTTCTTGATTGGACATTCATTTTTGACTACGCATGACATTAGAGTCATTGAAAACAATCCAATTAATATAATTTTAAAAATATTCTTTTTCATAACTATTATCTCCTATAAATATGCTACTGCTGAGATTGTTTATTTGCAGGGATTGGCTCATATGTTGATACACACGAAGCTAATATGCATGAAACTAAAACAATCGCGATGACCTTTTTCATAATTATCTCCTTACAGTTTTAAATTACAGTCTAATTGCCTTGAATTTCAAATAACTAGACTAACAATTAAACTTATATCATACAAAAAAAGGTAATTTAAGCTTTTATTTATATTTTTTAGATATTTTTTAATTGTTTTATTTATTTTTAACTTCATATTTACATATTCAACCACTATAATTTGTTGATTATAAATTTTTATGGATTGAAGTTCATAGATGGATATAAACCATATTTTAATGACTGTATTAATGGCAGTTATTCCACTTATTTTTGCAATCACAATGCATGAAGCTGCTCATGGCTTTATAGCCAAAATTTGTGGTGATAATACAGCGTATAAACTAGGCAGAGTAACATTAAACCCTGTACCTCATATTGATCCTCTTGGGTCTATTTTATTTCCAGGATTAATGCTTATTTCGTCAATTTCGTTTGGCTTTCCTTTTATTTTTGGTTGGGCTAAACCTGTTCCAATCGACTACTCTAAACTCAAAAACCCTAAGTTAGATATGTCTTTAATTGCTATTGCTGGACCATTAGCAAACTTAATAATGGTATTTATTTGGGCAATAGTAGCAAAATACGTAACTCTGCATCCTTATATTCAAGGGATGGCTTTTTATGGAATAATGATCAATGTAGTATTAATGGTTCTAAATTTACTACCAATTCCACCCCTGGATGGTAGTAGAATTATCTCCTCTTTATTACCAGTAAAGTTAGCATATAAATATAATAGTATAGAAAGATATGGTTTTTTTATTATATTAGCATTGATTGTTATCCCTTTTAACGGTTCAAATCTACTATTTTTTATAATGAAACCATTCATAACAGCAGTCATAAGTTTAATTCAATTTATAATTTTCTAAAAATCACATTGAATTTGACTGTCTTTCACTATCTTTTCAAGAATCAATTTTTATCAAAATTTAGCAAAATTAGTATATAGGTATTGATTTAGTAGAATATAATTAATCAAATATTAAGTTTATAAAATTAAATGACAAATTTGTACAAAGTTGCAACCGCACTTGTTGAAGCTAAATATAAAAAATGGTGTGCTTGACATACATAGTAATAAAAGGTAGAAAAAACTAAAATAGCTAAAAAATAATAGTTACTTCTTAACCTATTTCTCTCTTTTGATTGATATTATCTTATCCTAAAATATAACTTACCAAAAGGAATTATATAAGGAATTTCATAATAGTTATTGACACCTCCATATGTCATCGTCAAGTTAACTACGTTTTCTGTTTGCGACAGAACCCTTTCTTCAACTTACTTTAATATTTGCAACAACATATGAATTTTAAATCTGCCATATAAAATATTTTAATATTTATAAAATTATGTTAAAGTTTAAATTGCAAACTAGTAAGTGAATATTTATTTTAACTATAGAATATAGGAGAATAATAATGAAAAAAAGTTTAGTTGGCATGTTAGGTTTAAGTTTAATCGCTCCAGCAGCAGCTATAGCAGAAACATCATTTACTATTAAGAACGATGTTAATGGCACAAAAATTTCAACTGTGAGTGAGATAACAAGAGACTGTGCAGTAAAAAGTAACGATGGAAAAACATTAAAAATAACTTGTGATGCTAATATATTACCTAATAACATCCAATTTACTATAGAAGATAATAAAGGTAATAACATAGGGTTTATCAATGCGTCAAATCCTATATACGGAAGCGCAGTGGTAGAATTGAGAGATCCTAAAAATGAAGGAGTACTTTCTACTTGCTACGCATCCGGCAAATGTGTAATAGGAGGAGCTATTGATAGCAAGCACTCATCAGGCAACTACTTAGTTACCCATACAGAGGGAGATGGAAACATTATTTTGATTAAGAATATTGAAAAATAGATTTTTTTGGTATGTTATTAATAATTAGCTAAAATATATAAAATTACTTTTAATTATACTTAGAAACAGCATAACTTTTAGATACTATTATAAAATAAGTAACTCTGTAACGATTAATTGAATACTATATCAAAGAGGTTTATTTAACTTCAGCATCTGTTATAAATATCAATAATTTGTTTATATTTTTTTAACCCAATAAGTTTGTCTTTATAATAATGCGACTAATAATATCAATAAGTTTATTAATGATAACTATCAAAATAACTTTAAGGTTTACCCCTTAAGCTTTTGGGAATATCTTAGACTAGAAACAATAGCCATATATAAAGCTTTTCTAACTATTTTCCTTCCATCAAAAATAAAACTTTTATTTTACCATGTAATTTATCACTAACTCTATTATAGGAAAACTCCATCTAATGCTACCAACCGCTTCTTATTAGCGATTTTGAGTTCTGGTAAATATCCTATAAAAGTCTGTTGATTTAACCATTGTTTTAATAGAAATAAGCTGGCTGAGCGTAAGTCGAAGCCTTATTTTACTTAGATTGAGCCCACTTTTCCTCTACCTTATTATATCAAGGAAAGGGTAATATACTAAAAAAGAGTTTAAATTACATGACTTTAAAGCAATACAAATATATAATAAAAAAATAAAAATAAAAATAAAAATAAAAATAAAAATAAAAATAAAAATAAAAATAAAAATAAAAATAAAAATAAAAATAAAAATAAAAATAAAAATAAAAATAAAAATAAAAATAAAAATAAAAATAAAAATAGTATGTCAGCAAGACAATTATTAGAAAATTTATCATCATTGATATCTCAACTAGAAAAATGCGTCGAAGAATACATTTCATACAATGAAAAAGCTAAGCAGAGTATATTTCATTTTCATCATAGACATAGGCAATCAGGTTTAGATAGAGCTAATTATTTATTAAATTTCCTGAGAGATTTGAATCAAAAAGTTAATGCATCACAAGATTCTGATGCTCGATTACCAACTTATGAAAACCAACTAATTCAAGAACTACAATCATTTGTATCTAAAACAGGAAGATATAGAGATTTTACAGGTCTAATAAAGGTGCATCCTAATTCTTGTTTAACATATATAATACATGCGCTATATACTAGTTTTGGATTAGTGAAGACCGATATTTTAAAAGACTTTCTTCATACAATATTGCATAATAATAATAAGCTACATGATACTACAAGAGAACATGATAGAAATGAAATTAAGAGGAAAATATGGAACTATCCTACTATTATTAATAGAGCTAGTAGTATAGCTTCAGAAGCATCGATAGTATCAAGATCAAGTGAATTATCAGATACGAAAAGGGGTGTTCAAGCAAAAGAAACATGGGAAATTTATCGTAACAACAAAAAATGTGCAGTATCCTGTCAGCATGCAGCACTTTTATGGGCGCTTGAAGGAACAAATGTTGAAGTAAGTAAAAAAAGTATTTCAAAAGCAATGCATGAAGGAGATAGATGGAAACCTCCTGCTGGAAATCTTAATTACAAAAAAAATCCTACTGAAGCATATCAAAAATATTTTGGCGTTGATTTAGTTGAGACTGGAATTGCTCCTCAAGGAGAAATTAGCGTTTTTCAATTTATGCAAAATCAAAAATCTGGAACAGCATTTTTAATTCGATCTAATGTTGATCATGAACTTGGTCATATTTCTTATATAGAAAAAGATACAAATGGTATTGTTAGACAATCAACATGGGGACCTTCCAGATCATTATCATTACCTAATCGAATAGAGACGTTCATGATGGGGTTAAAACAAAATCAATTTGGAGATTTTATTGTGTATAAGTATCACCAATTAAGATGAGACTCCAAAACATATTTAGTAGTGTACTAACTTAGCATTTGATGTATACTTGTAACTCACCTTACGCAAGATTTACAATTTAAGCTAAAAAGCTTAAGCTATATAATCATGAATCGATTAATTCAAAAAATGAAAGAGGATCTTTTAGATTTATATACGGATTATCTGATAAGTCAGACTAATCAAGCAACAGCGACGAAGCTATCAGATATATTAGATAATGAAATATCACATGATAAAATCACACGTTTTTTGAGAGATTTAGATTTTACAAGCTTAGAGCTATGGAAGTACGCAAAGCCTCTAGTTAGAAACAAGATGTTTTGTGTCTAGATGACACTATTAGTGAAAAGCCAAGTACAGATGAAAATGATGTAGTATGTTGGCATTATTCCCATGCAAGTTCATCGCATGTAAAAGGGATCAATATAGTTTCTTGTATGCTTGGCTCATCAAATCTATCAATTCCTATAAGCTATGAGATAGTTAAAAAAGATTAAAGTTATTTTGATGAGAAAGATAAGAAATATAAACGCCGCTCAAAGCTAACAAAAAATCAGATGTTTCAAAGCATGATAAATCAAGCTGTTAGGAATAATGTAAAATTCAGTTATATAATTAGCTGATAACTGGTTTTGCTCTAAGGATAATATAAACTTTATACATCACAATTTATCTAAAAGATTTATTCTAGGAATTAAGTCAAATAGACTTATAGCTTTAAGTGATACAGCTAGGAAACAAAAAGATTTTGTTAAACTTTGTGAACTAGAGATTGCTGATGGAGAAATTTTAAAGTTATGGCTTAAAGATGTAAATTTTCCTGTACACTTTAACTAAGAAGAATTTCACAAACGAAACTGGTACCAAAGTTTATTTATATTATATCTTATAACGAATGACTTAGAAATAGATTCTAAACAGTTTTATCATGACTACCAAAAAAGGTGGCAAATAGAGGTTTATCATAAATCAATAAAACAAAATGCATCATTATTAGCCTCACCTATGAAGGTCGAAAAAATCCAGAGAAACCATACTTTTGCTCTTTAATAGCTTTTTGTAAACTAGAAATGTTAAAAATAAAAACATCTTTAAAGGGGCTGTTGAAAGCTTACCCAATTTGTGTGTTTAAAGCTTAATTCTTTAACGCTGTGCATCTTAGGCCACTATTCTAAAGTTTTTCTTTATGTTTTATTAATATTTCTGATATTTGGATACACGTATCCTAGTTCAAGCACAAATTGAGTGGGTCAAGCACTACAAGTCGCTTAAGATTGAAGCAAATAGATTTCATCAGTTCAGCAAAGTGATTTTTTGAAACTCCTCTATATCTAACACGTTTATCCTGATGAGCAAACACTCTTTCATAAGGTGAACGTATAGCACTAAACCAACTGTCTTGATCATGATTTTTACCAAGCATATTATTCTTCTTTATAGCTTTAAGGTCACAACAGTTATCCCTGGCAGTTTTGTTAGCATATTTTGTACAGTATCCCTTATCAGCATAAATCGCACCACCATCAGGGCAAACATATTTTATACCCTTTGCGTCTGTAACATTGGCAGGTGTCACAGCTACTTTATTAATCAGTCCACTCTGCATATCTACACTAGTATGTTTCTTATAACCATACCAAAATTTATCTTTACCTTTACAGCCTATACGTGCTTGCTTATCTATAGCTACTTTAGGAAGTATTTCATTATTTAACTTTTCATATTTCTCTTTGATAGCTTTATCTCTTTCTTTCCAAAGATTAGCTTTAGCTATTAAGTGACTAGCATCAACAAAACTAAAGACTTCATTGATAAATCCTTGTTGTTTTAATTGCTTTCTTAAATCATTAAAAATTTCCGATATAAAACGAGTACCTATATTCTTTCTAAATTTACAAAATACACTATGATCGGGAGTTTTTTCTAATAATGTAAATTCACAAAACCATTTTGCTGCGTTATTTTCTTGTAGATATTTCTCTAATTCTCTATCGCTAAGATCTTCCATAAATTGTAATAGCAAACATTTAAATAAACGTAGCATTCCATAACCTTTATAAGGGTTATCTTTTTCAAACTTCTTTAATTTCTTAGCAACATTTTTAAAATTCCAAATCGATACAAACTTACGATATATATGATTTCTCGGTACTAAGTCATTAAGACTTATCATCTCTAGTTGATTCATCAGATAAGCATATGAAAATTAATATAACTATATTTTAACAAATATTATTCTATATATGGCTAGTTTTCAACACGCCCTTAAATCATTTTGCTTTGAAGTATAAATTGATAGTTAAAGCAAATGCTATCGCTTTAAAGGAACTAAGAAAAATTAAAAACCAAATAAATTTCGCGTAAGGTGAGTTATTAAGATATATCTAATTTGTTGAGCCATAAATACAAAAGCCCCTAGTAAAGGAGCTTTAGATTGCTTATCACGATAAGTCTTCTGATATTTCAAAAGAATGGCGACTACCTACTTTCACCTGGGCAATGCCAGACTATCATCAGCGTTTTGTAGTTTCACTTCTGAGTTCGGAATGGATTCAGGTGGTTCCTACAAGCTATCATCGCCAAAACTGTGTTTGGACATAAAAATATTTAACAATTCAGCATAGAAATAGACTTAAGTCTCTCGGATCATTAGTACTGGTAAGCTTCATACATTACTGCACTTACACACCCAGCCTATCAACGTCGTAGTCTCCAACGTTCCTTACCGATTTACATCAGAGAGATCTAATCTTGAAGGAGGCTTCACGCTTAGATGCTTTCAGCGTTTATCCCGTCCGAACGTAGCTACCCGGCAATGCTTCTGGCGAAACAACCGGAACACCAGTGGTTCGTTCACTCCGGTCCTCTCGTACTAGGAGCAACTCTTCTCAAATCTCTAACGCCCACGGCAGATAGGGACCGAACTGTCTCACGACGTTCTGAACCCAGCTCGCGTACCACTTTAAATGGCGAACAGCCATACCCTTGGGACCTGCTTCAGCCCCAGGATGTGATGAGCCGACATCGAGGTGCCAAACTCCTCCGTCGATATGAACTCTTGGGAGGAATCAGCCTGTTATCCCCGGAGTACCTTTTATCCGTTGAGCGATGGCCCTTCCATTCGGAACCACCGGATCACTAAGACCTACTTTCGTACCTGCTCGAGCCGTCACTCTCGCAGTCAAGCGCACTTTTGCCTTTATACTCTTGGCACGATTTCCGACCGTACCGAGTGCACCTTCGTACTCCTCCGTTACTCTTTAGGAGGAGACCGCCCCAGTCAAACTACCCACCATACACTGTCCTCGAATCTCTCCTGAGTTAGAACTTCAAATATTCAAGGGTGGTATTTCAAGGTCAACTCCACAACTACTGGCGTAGCTGCTTCTTAGTCTCCCACCTATCCTACACATAAATATTCAAAGTCCAGTGCAAAGCTATAGTAAAGGTTCACGGGGTCTTTCCGTCTAACCGCGGGTACACTGCATCTTCACAGCGATTTCAATTTCACTGAGCCTCTGGTGGAGACAGTGTGGCCATCGTTACGCCATTCGTGCAGGTCGGAACTTACCCGACAAGGAATTTCGCTACCTTAGGACCGTTATAGTTACGGCCGCCGTTTACTGGGGCTTCGATCCAGAGCTTCGCTTGCGCTAACCCCTTCAATTAACCTTCCAGCACCGGGCAGGCGTCACACCCTATACTTCATCTTACGATTTCGCAGAGTGCTGTGTTTTTGATAAACAGTCGCAGCCACCTGGTATCTGCAACCCCCAACAGCTCAAAGAGCAAGTCTCATCACCATCAAGGGCACACCTTCTTCCAAAGTTACGGTGTCATTTTGCCTAGTTCCTTCACCAGAGTTATCTCATAGCCTTAGTATTCTCTACCTACCCACCAGTGTCGGTTTACAGTACGGTCGCTTATACAATATACTTAGAAGCTTTTCCTGGAAGCATGGTATCAATAGCTTCGTCAAACAAGTTTGACTTCGTCTCGTATCTCAGATCAACAAGATGCCGGATTTGCCTAACACCTCTACCTACATACTTTCACCTGGACAACCATTCGCCAGGCCTACCTAACCTTCTCCGTCCCTCCTTCGTTCATATAAGCGGCACAGGAATATTAACCTGTTTCCCATCGACTTCACTCTTCAGCTACGCCTTAGGGGCCGGCTTACCCTACGTTGATTAACATTGCGTAGGAATCCTTGGGTTTTCGGCCAATAAGAATCTCACTTATTTTACGTTACTCATGTCAGCATTCGCACTTCTGATACCTCCAGCAAACTTCTCAATTCACCTTCATCGGCTTACAGAACGCTCCCCTACCAATATACTAAATATATTCCGCAACTTCGGTGCATAGCTTAGCCCCGTTAAATCTTACGTGCAGGCCGACTCGACCAGTGAGCTATTACGCTTTCTTTAAAGGGTGGCTGCTTCTAAGCCAACCTCCTGGCTGTCTGGGCCTTCCCACTTCGTTTCCCACTTAGCTATGACTTAGGGACCTTAGTTGGCGGTCTGGGCTGTTTCCCTTTCCACTACGGACCTTAGCACCCGCAGTGTGTCTCCCGTGATTAAACTTCATCGTATTCTGAGTTTGCATCGAGTCAGTAAGGTCGTAAAACCCCCATCGTCGAAACAGTGCTTTACCCCAATGAGTTATACACGAGGCACTACCTAAATAGTTTTCGGGGAGAACCAGCTATCTCCGTGCTTGATTAGCCTTTCACTCCGATCCACAGCTCATCCCATACTTTTGCAACAGTATTGGGTTCGGTCCTCCAGTTAGTACTACCTAACCTTCAACCTGGCCATGGATAGATCGCGCCGGTTTCGGGTCTACTCCTAGCGACTAGTCGCCCTATTAAAACTCGCTTTCGCTACGGATCCCTTATTCAGTTATCCTCGCCACTAAAAGTAACTCGCTGACCCATTATACAAAAGGTACGCAGTCACATGTCTAAATCATGCTCCTACTGCTTGTATGCAAGCGGTTTCAGATTCTATTTCACTCCCTTTATAAGGGTTCTTTTCACCTTTCCCTCACGGTACTAGTTCACTATCGGTCATTCAGGAGTATTTAGCCTTGGAGGATGGTCCCCCCATATTCAGACAAGGTTCCACGTGCCCCGTCCTACTTGTTCGTATGCTTAGTTCCATCTCGATTATTTCGTATACGGGACTATCACCCTCTATCGTCAAGCTTCCCAACTTGTTCTACTATAATTAAGACTATATCATACCAGGCTCTTCCCACTTCGCTCGCCACTACTACGGGAATCTCAATTGATTTCTCTTCCTAAGGGTACTTAGATGTTTCAGTTCCCCTCGTTCGCCCTACACCCTATATCGAGTGAGTGACTAGGTTATCCTAGCCGGGTTCCCCCATTCGGAAATCTCCGGGTCATAGCTCATTTACCAGCTAACCGAAGCTTATCGCAGATTATCACGTCCTTCATCGCCTCTGAATGCCAAGGCATCCACCGCTTGCACTTATTTTCTTAAGTCTATTTCTATACTAAATTGTTAAATATCTCTATCTTCATGTAAATAAAATATTGGTGGAGCCAAGCGGGATCGAACCGCTGACCCCCTGCGTGCAAAGCAGGTGCTCTCCCAGCTGAGCTATGGCCCCAACTAAACCTAAAATGGTGGGTCTGAGTAGACTTGAACTACCGACCTCACCCTTATCAGGGGTGCGCTCTAACCAACTGAGCTACAGACCCGTATCTTATTCACACTAAAATATATTATCTACAAACACCATGCTAAATCACTTGATCAGCAATTAAAGCTTTTTTCTTATTCTTCGTATTTCCGTTAAGGAGGTGATCCAGCCGCAGGTTCCCCTACGGCTACCTTGTTACGACTTCACCCCAGTCATGAATCACTCCGTGGTAAACGCCCTTTCGTTAAGCTATCTACTTCTGGAGCAACCCACTCCCATGGTGTGACGGGCGGTGTGTACAAGACCCGGGAACGTATTCACCGCAGTATTCTGACCTGCGATTACTAGCGATTCCGACTTCATGCAGTCGAGTTGCAGACTGCAATCCGGACTAAGAGTACCTTTTTGAGTTTCGCTCCAGATCGCTCCTTCGCAGCCCTCTGTAATACCCATTGTAGCACGTGTGTAGCCCTGGTCGTAAGGGCCATGATGACTTGACGTCGTCCCCACCTTCCTCCGCCTTGTCAGCGGCAGTCTCAATAGAGTACCCAACTTAATGATGGTAACTATCAATAGGGGTTGCGCTCGTTGCGGGACTTAACCCAACATTTCACAACACGAGCTGACGACAGCCGTGCAGCACCTGTCACACAGTTCCCGAAGGCACCAATTCATCTCTGAAAAGTTCTGTGGATGTCAAGACCAGGTAAGGTTCTTCGCGTTGCATCGAATTAAACCACATGCTCCACCGCTTGTGCGGGTCCCCGTCAATTCCTTTGAGTTTTAGCCTTGCGGCCGTAGTCCCCAGGCGGAGTACTTATCGCGTTAGCTGCGCCACTAGAGCCTTTACACCGACTCCAACAGCTAGTACTCATCGTTTACAGCGTGGACTACCAGGGTATCTAATCCTGTTTGATCCCCACGCTTTCGTCCCTCAGTGTCAGTATCAGTCCAGAATGTTGCCTTCGCCATCGGTGTTCCTTCTGATCTCTACGCATTTCACCGCTACACCAGAAATTCCCCATTCCTCTACCATACTCTAGTTTGCCAGTATCAAATGCAGTTCCAAGGTTGAGCCCTGGGCTTTCACATCTGACTTAACAAACCACCTACAGACCCTTTACGCCCAGTAATTCCGATTAACGCTTGCACCCCCCGTATTACCGCGGCTGCTGGCACGGAGTTAGCCGGTGCTTATTCTTTGGGTAACGTCCTCCCCACAGGCTATTAACCCATAGGCTTTCCTCCCCAACTAAAGTGCTTTACAACCCTAGAGCCTTCTTCACACACATGGCATTGCTGGATCAGGGTTGCCCCCATTGTCCAATATTCCCCACTGCTGCCTCCCGTAGGAGTTTGGGCCGTGTCTCAGTCCCAATGTGGCTGATCATCCTCTCAAATCAGCTATGGATCGTAGCCTTGGTAGGCCCTTACCCTACCAACTAGCTAATCCAACGCAGGCTCATCCATCTGCGACAGCACAAAGGCCACCTTTAATCCACAGATATTATGCGGTATTAACAGTCGTTTCCAACTGGTATCCCCCTCAAATGGGTAGATTCCTACGCGTTACTCACCCGTCCGCCACTCGTCAGCAACTAGCAAGCTAGTCCTGCTACCGTTCGACTTGCATGTGTTAAGCATGCCACCAGCGTTCAATCTGAGCCAGGATCAAACTCTTCAGTTTAAATCAATTTCTGACTCTAACTACTGTTACTCAAATTCTTTAACAAAGTGTTTGTATATAATATATCTCTTAAATATCAACTAGAAACTCTCGCCTCTCAACAACTAACATCATCCGTCAGCCGGTGAAGACACATAATACACATCACCTATCAACAACGCAAGTACTTTTTCGAAAATTTTTTACCTTTTTATAAAATCTTTTGATAAAACTTGATATCCAATAAATAACTTATCAAAAAGCAAACAATAAAATAGGTTCCATGAACAAAAAAATTGAATAAAGCAGTTAAGTATATTTAAATAGTTTTGTGAAACAAAAAAACATACTTAACATATATGGAATATTACATATCAGAAACAAATTGGTCAACTATTTTAACTTTTCTAACAGCTCAAAAAGGATTGCATACAAAAGATGTAGTTAAGCTTAGAAGATTCATAGAAGCAGTGTTTTTTATCTTAAAAACAGGAGCTCAGTGGAAATATCTTCACAAGGATTATGGTAATAGTAGAGCCATCCATAAGCGTTATAAATACTGGGCTGACAAAGGTGTTTGGAATAATCTAATGACTTATGTTTCAGACATTGATTCACAACAGTTCATGATAGATTCACTATCTGTTAAAGCACATGCGTGTGCTAGTGGTTATGAGATAAATGGTAATGAAATCAATGCTTTGGGTAGAAGTGTGGGTGGCTTAACAACAAAGATTCATACTCTTACAGATGCTTTAGGAAATCCCGTTAGATTTATAATAACTGCTGGTAATGTCCATGATATTGTACCCTCACAACAACTCTTAGAAGGAATAACAAATGCTTATATTCTTGCTGATAAGGCATATTTCTCTGAAGAAAATATAAAATTCCTTGAGGAAAATAAAAATAAACCAGTCATTCCTGCTAGAGAAAACTATACCAAAGGCCATAATGTTGACTGGCATATTTATAAGGAAAGACATTTGATAGAGAACTTTTTCTCTAAAATTAAGCATTTTAGAAGGGTTTTCTCTAGGTTTGATAAGACTTGTTCTGCTTTCCTCGGCTTTATAGCATTAGCAAGCACCTTTATTTGGCTTAGATGATTTTTTTGTTCATGGAACCTAATAAAATATTAATAGTTGATTAATTTTTATAACATAAACTTCTTTTCTTTTATGTTTGTTAAATAATTATTATTTTTTGCTAGTAATTACATTTGACTAACTAACCAATTGACTTAATATTTACCCTATTAATTTACTTACTTAAATAGGATGATAGTAAATAAATAAATGAATAAATTAATTACAATAATTCATCTTAATAAAACAATCATTTTATTTCTTCTATTAGTAGTAGCAAGTAATTGTTATTCGAATCAGTATCCTATAATAATCCCCCATCATGCAGGAGGTGGTGAATATCCTGAAAATACCTTATATGCTATTAAAAGAGATATAGATGATGGATTTAGCTACATAAATATTACTCTAGAACTATCAAAAGATAAAATACCCATTCTCTTTTATGGTTTTGATCTCGCTAAAACAACAAATGGTAATGGTAATCCCGAGAATTTTACAGTTGCTGAATTAAAAAAATTAGATGCTGGATATAATTTTAAAAAATTAGGATTAGTAGGTTATCCATTTAGAGATAAAGGTATAACTATCCCAACATTTAGCGAAGTTCTAGAAATTATCCCAGATAATACGATTCTAATAGTTGATATCAAAACAAACAAATACAAATCTCTTATAGACTCTTTGTGCAAAACACTAACAGCCATTCAACTTAAACAAATAATTTTCTATTCAACAAATGCAGACATAATTAAATATCTAAAAGAGAAAATTCCTAATGCAAAAGTCTTTCAAAATAGAGATACAACAAGATTAATGCTCTTAAATGCTTATACTCATCACAAATTACAAAAGAACTTTTTAATCTCACGCGATATTCAATGGATAGCTTTTGAGAATGAGAGAAACATGCAAGTCTGTGAATCCTTTACCCTTGGAAAAGGATGTAATAACGTTTCTTTTAAGAATTTATGGAATAAGAAATTATTAGATGATATTAAAAAAATTAACAATAATATAAATGCCGTAATGATCGCAGTAAATACTCCCAAGGAATATATTTATGCACAGGACATTGGTATGTTTGGTGTATATACAGACCACCCAAGACTTTTAAAATCTAGCACAGTAACTAAAACTTGAAAATTAGTGGTGGGTGCTGAGGGGTTCGAACCCCCGACCCTCGCCTTGTAAGGGCGATGCTCTCCCAGCTGAGCTAAGCACCCAATTTGAAAAATCGTAAAATGGCGGAGAGGAAGAGATTCGAACTCTCGATAGGGTTTAACGCCTATACTCCCTTAGCAGGGGAGCGCCTTCAGCCACTCGGCCACCTCTCCTAAACCATGTGGAAAATAATTGTATATGAATAATATATAAAATCAAGTAAAACATTATAAAATCTTTCAACTTAAAATAATTAATACTTCTTTATCAATGACATTTTAGTTATAACTTATTTTGTTAACTTATATTTATTCATAATAAAAACTTACCTAAGTTAACTATTTAAGTGGTGTTAACCCTTGTGTTTGGTCAAAATGTATCAAAGCATCAAACTGATATGATAGGTGTGAAAAATAATAATGGCTCATACGTTCTGTTTCAGGACTATAAATAACTCCTATAGCACGTTGTAAGTGAGACAATTTTAACAACTCTGTTACATAATTTTTTTCACGGAGATTTACTAAAAAGTTTTTTTCATTAAGTTGATGGAAAAGCCATTCATAACTACCTTTAAGAGGTGAGTTTATAAGTTTGTATTCAGCTTTCCCTCCCCACTTACTAGCGGCTGTAACCACGCCAACAGCGGTAGAAAATCCTAAGGAAAAACTAGTTGTATTAAAGCGTTCTCTTACTAATTGACCTAAATTTACTTCTTGACGCTCTGACATTTCTGTTGCACGAGCATCTCCTATATGAGAATTATGAGCCCACACTATTACCTTAGCAGGTTTATTGGTTAATGTTTCTAAATGAGACATAATATTCTGCAAGGTATCAGCCATATGTTGGTCACGAATATTCCAAGTATTTTGATTAGCCTCAAACATAGCCCTGTAGTAATTCTCTGCATTTTTAACTACACGAGCATTTTGCGTCATGTAAAATTGTTGCTCTTTAGAATCAAGATCATTTTCAATATTTAGTTTTTGATAAGCCAAGTAATAAGCCTCTATCAACTGTGTAGTAACATCAGCTGAACAAGATTTTTTTAATTTTTTTTCAACTGCATAGCCATAAAGTTGCGGATCAATATGCGCATGATCAAAACATGCATAGCGTTTAGCTGCTTTTTTTGCCGCCTCTGGGTCATGCTGTTCTAAGTAATTGATAACTGCTTGTGCAGCCTCAGTTAAACAATATAAGTCAAGTCCATAAAAACCAATTTTATCAGATTTATCTTTATAGTTGTCGTTATACTGTCGAAGCTGTTGTATAAACTCTACCATATCAGTGTTGTACCACATCCATCGAGGAAAACGCACAAAAGAATTAAGAGCCTCTTTTGCGTCATCAATTCTACCTATACCTTGACAATAATGGTGAATAGGATACGCACTAGTCCAATCTCCTTCAATTGCTATTGCTTGGAATCCTTTTTCTTGAATAAGATATTTGCTTAATTTCATACGGACCTGATAAAACTCCGTTGTACCATGCGTAGCTTCACCCATAAGAACAATACGCGCATTTCCTATCAAGTCACCAATTTTTTGGTAAGAAGATGTTTTGGTAGCATCAAAAGCTACAACTGTATCATTTAACAATTTGATTATTTTGTTAGAAATAATGTGGGTTTGTTTTGTCATAGACTTACCTTAGCTGTCAGAATGATTTTTGGAGTAGTTGTATAACTTCTTCATCACTTGTCTGATTAAAATTTTTGTACCATTGAGCAACTCCATAAAAGGGTTCTGGGGTTGCTAAGCAAATAACTTCTTCTACTTGCGATGACAGGTTTTGTAGGCTATCTAAACTAGCTACCGGCGTTGCAAGAACTATTTTTTTAGGTTTTAATGTCTTTAACGATTGGATAGCAGCATTGAATGTACTACCTGTAGCAATACCATCGTCTACTATAATTACTGTTTTATTTTTCAGTGACGGTAACTTCTCTCCCTGTCGATAACGATATAATCGTCGCTCTAGCTCTTGTTTTTCCTTTTGCAGTACATGTTGAATTTGTTCTCTAGAAATATTTAACTGTTGGACCAAATACTGGTTGAGTATACAAATATCTTCTTCAGCAATAGCCCCTATTGCAAATTCCTCATTTCCAGGAACACCAAGTTTTCTAACAAGAAAAACTGTCATCGGAAGATGTAATTTATTAGCAATTTCAAATGCAACTGGCACCCCACCACGTGGTAAAGCTAAAACTAAAATATCTTTCTTATCCTTGTACATTATTAATTGCTCGGCTAACCGTTGACCAGCATCGGTACGATCCCTAAACAGACTCATGGATTATTTCCTCAATTGTTTTATTTAACTTACTTTCTGGTAGAGGAATATAATCTTTTTCAATTACTTTTATTATTAAAGGTCTTAAAGTGTTAGAAAAAGATTGATTTAATAACCCGTAAAAATAAGGTTCTGCACACAATATTATTTTTTGATAATTTTTTTGCTTTACCATCTTTTCAACAAATTTTACAATAACCTTTGCAAAATGAAGTTGTTCTTGCTTGTGAGGATCCGATGAGGGAATAAATTTTCTGGTTTGATAATCCCCAGGGCTATCGGTTATTAATTGTTGCGTTTTTAGTCTACTTTGAGGATGTTCCAAATCTTGAATGTGAGTATATTTAATCCCATTTATATCATAGATCTTTGCTTTGCTAGTATTGGTAACTAAAAGTAAAGTCGTTTTTTTCATACTATTTCCCCTTTTTTCGTTTAACTAAAATATGAGAATAATATGGTAAAGTTTATTACTTTATAAACATTATAACTTTCTAACCTAAATTTAAACACCATGTAATACAGCAAAAACCTCTTAATTAAGTTAGTCTGAAAAAGTTAGATTGAGTTAGCATAAAAATATATAACAAATTTCTTGTTCTAAGAATTAATTCTTATTACCTTCTAATAAGGTATTATTTAATAAACTTTTAAAGTTATTACAAAAAACTTAACCCCGTTGTTCGTCTATAGACTTAAATCCTGTAAAAATTTAGCTAAACAAAATAGTGAAAAAACTTTATAATAGCAAAATCATTGTTAATAATTTTAAATTATATTAAGTAATCGAAATGCGAAAGATACTAGTTACTAATGCTCTGCCATATGCTAATGGCGACTTACATTTAGGCCATATGCTCGGCTATATACAATCTGACATCTGGGTTAGATTTCAAAAACTGCAAGGGAATCAATGTATTTTTGTTTGTGGCAGTGATACTCATGGCACTCCAATAATGCTTAAAGCTAAGAATCTTGGCATTACTCCAGAAGAACTAGTTGCAAAATACTCTAATAATCACCAACATGACTTTGCTGATTTTGAAATTAATTTCGATAACTATCACTCTACTCATAATGTCCTCAATAAAGAGATTGTAGAAGATATATATAATAAGCTTAATGAACAAAACCTTATTTCAAAAAAAGCAATAGCTCAAGCTTATGATCCTGAAGCAAAAATGTTTTTACCAGATAGATTTGTCAAGGGTACTTGCCCAAAATGTAAAGCTGAGGATCAGTATGGTGATAGCTGTGAAGTTTGCGGTGCAACTTATGACCCTACAGAGCTTATTAATCCAAGATCTATAATTTCTGGCCAAACTCCGATACAAAAGAATTCTGAACACTACTTCTTTGATTTACCAGCTCTAGAAAAAGATATAAAAAATTGGATAGACTCTAATACCCTGCTACAACCTGAGTTAGTAAATAAATTAACTGAATGGTTTGAACAAGGCTTACAAAGTTGGGATATATCTCGCGATGCTCCTTACTTTGGTTTTGCAATACCTAATACTAATGAGCAAAAATTTTTCTATGTATGGTTAGATGCTCCTATGGGTTATATAGCAAGTTTCAGAGACTATTGTAATAAGAATAATATTAATTTTGATCAATTTTGGGGCAATAACACTAGTAATAGTGAACTTTATCATTTTATTGGTAAAGATATAATCTATTTCCATGCACTATTTTGGCCAGCTATTTTGACTTCTATCGGATATAAAACTCCTACTAGTGTGTTCGCAAATGGTTTTCTAACCGTTAATGGTAAGAAAATGTCTAAATCACGTGGTACATTTATTCAAGCTAGAACATACTTAGATAACCTAGAACCTAGCTACCTTAGATATTACTTTGCTTCTAGGTTAACATCTCGTATAGTTGATATAGATTTAAATTTAGAAGAATTTATCACAAAATCGAATTCTGATATTGTTGGCAAAGTTGTTAATATTGCAAGTCGTTGTGCTGGATTTATTTATAAAAAGTTTGATGCTGTTTTAGCGGTTGAAGTTTTTGATAAAGAACTTGCAAAAGAATTTAGTAACAACCACCAAGCAATCACACAAGCTTTTGAAAAAAGAGAATTTGCAACTGCGGTAAAACTGATTATGTCACTGGCTGACAAAGCGAATCAGTTTATTGATCACCATAAGCCATGGCAGCTATCAAAAGAACAAGGTCAAGAGCAAAAGTTACATCAAGTTTGCTCACAAGGTATAAATATGTTTAAGATTTTAGTTGCTTATCTTAAGCCTATTATCCCTAGTATTGTTGCCGAGGCAGAAAAATTTTTAAATGTAGAATTAGCAAACTGGAATGATGCACCAAAGTTTTTAATAAATCATAGAATAAATAAATTTAAGCCTCTGGCGACTCGTATAGAAAAAGAAAAAGTTAATAAAATTTTAGAGGATACAAAGAAAATGCTAGAAAAAGAGCAAATTCAACAACAAAAACAAACCCCTAAACTAGATATCACTGCAGAATGTAGCTTTGATGATTTTATGAAGATAGATTTACGCGTAGCAAAGATAGTCGAAGCATCAGATGTTGAGGGTGCGGATAAATTACTTAAACTAATATTAGATCTAGGTGGTGTTACAAAACAAGTTTTTGCTGGTATAAAGTCTGCTTACAAACCCGAAGATTTAATTGGCAAGCACACTGTAATGGTAGCTAACCTAGCGCCTAGAAAGATGAAGTTTGGTATCTCTGAAGGAATGATTTTAGCTGCAGGTGATGGTAAAGGTATATATATACTTGAACCTCATCATGGCGCCCAATCAGGTATGCGTGTAAAGTAAGATAATCACTACAATGAAAAAATCTTACTATAATAATTTGATAATTTTATTGCTATTCTTTCTAGCACTATTAAACTATCTTGATCGCTCAACACTGAGCATCGCTAATACTGAGATTGCAGCTGCATTTAACATCAACTCTATTGAAATGGGTGTGTTACTTTCTGCATTTATGTGGCCATATGCTTTAGCTAGTCTACCAGCTGGATACCTAATCGACCGGCTTGGTATTAATAAAGTGATGTTAATAAGTATGATCGCATGGTCTTTAGCATGTGTACTTGGTGGCTTAGTAGTGGGTTTCTATTCAATCCTCATTACAAGACTGTTATTAGGGGTTGCTGAAGCACCTTTTTTCATAGTTGCTACTAAGATAATTCAACAACGCTTCCCAGCTTCACAACGAGGGCTTATATCATCAATTGTAGCTCTTGGGCCTAGGCTTGCTAGTATTTTAGCTCCACTACTGTTAGTAGGTCTAATGCTACTAATCAACTGGCGGGGAATGTTTATTCTACTTGGAGCTATTGGCTTGTTTGTTGCCATGATATGGTGGTTTATACATAAAAAACAACGTTTAGAAAGAAACATAATCTATAGAAAAACCCAAAAAATATCACTAATAGAAGCTCTTAGAAATAAAAATGTAATGTTTCTATGCATTGGCAATCTTTGTTCTTCTTATGCTTACTGGTTATTTCTAACCTGGCTACCTTTTTATTTTATAAAGGTAAAAAATTTAAGCTTATCTGAAATGAGTATAGCCACCTCAGCATCATTTATTTCTGGCATTGCTTCGGTAATGCTTGGTGGTATAATTTCAGACTTGATGATTAAGAAAGGTTTTTCTGTCATTGTTTCACGCTTAACTCCGATTATAACAGGCTGCCTTATAGCTTCTATATCAATATTAGTAATACCTTTTATAGATGATATTTTTGTAATTGTCTGTGTCATTGGCATTACTATTTTCTGCCTTGGACTAAGAATTTCGCCAACATGGGCTCTTGTGGCTGATATATCACCTCCACAACTTTTAGGCATAATCGGTGGCGCTCAAAACTTTGCCAACTTCATAGGTGCTGGCTTAGCCCCTTTAATTACTGGAGTTATTCTTGATGTCACAAATAATAATTTTCTTATCATATTTGCCTTTAGTGGTATTATTTGCCTATTAGGTTCACTAAGTTATACACTTATCCGAAGTAGTAGAAAGATCTAAATTTCATTAACAATTTAGTCTAAAATTAACTTTGAATAGATAGTGCCTATCAAAATATTTTTACTAAAACTAAAGATCTATTTCACCAGCTCCCTGTCTTAGAATTTGATATGGTAATTCTAGTAATTCCACAACAGTTGTTGGCTCATAGCCACAGTAGTCTGATTCAACTACAGCATCTAGATAATTCATTATTTGGTTATCAACTTCGGTACAGTCTGTGACAACATGCTGGTGATCAGGTATTATAAAGCTACTGATAACTAATGGCTCACCAATTTCAGCAGATATTGCCCGTGGTACATAATGCTCACTAACTCTAATACCAACAGTATTCTTAGATTTAGTAACTAATAACGATGATACTTTTTTTGTAGCATTTAAAATAAATGTATATGGACCAGGAGTATATCTTTTTAATAATCTATAGGCATTATTATCAACCTTTGCATATTCTGATATCTCTGATAAATCTTTACAACAAAGCGTAAAATTATGACTACTATCTAAATTTCTTATTTTAATAATTTTGTCTATACCTTTCTTTGATTTCATTTGACAAGCTAAGGCATATCCTGAATCAGTTGGTATAGCTATAACACCATCATTACCTAAAATATTAGCAAGCTCTTTTAGCTCGGAAACATTACTACCATAGCTATATAATTCAATTAATCTCTTCATAATTTCTACAACAAACGTTATACTTCTAAGATATTATACAACACTTAGTATCAATAAAAATGAATAAAATGATTAATGATCTGCTTCCTGCAATTGTATTTTTTGGTGTTTATAAAATATATGATATTTTCTTTGCTACAGCAGCACTAATCATAGTAACACTAGCACAGGTGATCTGGGAATATATAGCTCATAGAAAAGTTGCTAAAATACAAATTTTTATAGCCTTATTAGTCGCTATTTTTGGTGGTGCTACATTATATTTTCATAATGAGGAGTTTATAAAATGGAAAGTAAGTATAATTAACTGGTTAATGGGTATTGGTCTAATAATTACCACTTATACAATGAAAGAAACTCCTATGCAAAAAATCCTCAAAGATACCATCGACCTAAAACAACACAAATGGAAAGAAATTAACAATATGTGGGGAGCTTACTTTACCGTTCTAGGCACACTTAATCTATTTGTGGCGTATTTCTTCTCTACAAATATTTGGATGGAATTTAAGCTTTTTGGTCTTTTAGGCATAACTTTTATATTCTTGATAATACAGTCAATCTATTTATCCAAACATATTAAAAGATAATTTTAATATTTAGTTTGCAAAGCAATATTTCATAAATGTATAATTAGTTCACGACAACAATATAAGCAAAACATGAGCGAAAAAACTCTAATTATTGATAAAACCCGTTTAGCAAAAAATAAAGCCTGCTCATATAAAAACATATTAGGCTACATTTTTTTAGTAATTATCCTTGCGATATTTTGTATTAGTGAGCTTGCGATACTATCAGTTATTTTTATTATATCCACTATTTTTTATATTATTATCGCAATCTTTGGGGGAGTATATCTAACAGCAATATGTACTATGAAATTATCAGAATATTATAAAGAAAAAAATAAAAATATCAGCAAAAACTAAGCTAATTTACTAAACCAGCAGCATAAGTACGCGCACCTATCAACCCAACATCAGTATTCATAATAATATGCACAGGAAAATCTTTCATCATATTTGACATTCTACCCTTGTCTCTAAACTTCTCTAAGAACTTACTTTCTTTTATTTGTTTGATAAGCCTTGGCGCAATACCTCCAGCAATATAAAGTCCTCTAAAAGGTAAGCTTGTAAGTGCTAAGTTTCCTGCAACTGAACCGTATATACTTAAAAATATATCTATCGTCCTTAATGCTGATGGTTCTCTATGCTCAATAGCATACTTAACTATTACTGCTGCCTTATCTGAATCTGAAACACTAAATAATGCTCTACGTAGCTCCATACATTCAGGCTGATCATATAAAGGATTGCGCACTACATACTTATAGATATTATAAATACCATAGCCACTACAGAATCTCTCAGGGGAGATACGATGAAAAGTCTTGCGCATAAATTTAAATAACTCAACTTGCTCATCATCAACAGGCGAGAAATCAACATGCCCTCCCTCTGTTTTATAAACTCTTGGCTTATCATCCTTATCGTAGCTGACTAAACACATTCCTAAACCTGTACCAGCACCAACTACAGCACATAGGTTGTCATCATCTTTTTTACCTTCTTGGATTGTGATGATATCCTTTTCTCTATCGAGTGTTTCTATACCATAACCAATCGCTTCAAAGTCATTGATTACTTTAACCTTAGTTTTGTCTATCCCAAGGCCCTCTGAGATATACTGCTCAGAAACCATCCATGGCAGATTGGTTACCTCAACCTCACCGTTCAAGACAAAACCCGCTACAGCTAAGCATGCAGAACCAATCTGTCCTACCAAATCAACTTCAGACAAAAATTTATCGATGATATCAGGTAAACAATTGAAATTCGCTCCTTTATACTTTCTTATAACTATACTTTGTGTCACACCATTCTCTAGAAGAGAAACCTCTAATCTAGTATTAGTCCCACCGATATCCCCAGATAATATATACATCTTCAACCCCCATATTAATGGTATCTTGCCAATACAAATATTTGATATTCTGCTATAATGAAATAATATCTCAATATTACAATTTAGTTTAGATGTCTAAAGAAAATAAAACAACAGATTTTGGCTTTACACAAGTGCCTTGGGAAGAAAAACAAAAAAAGGTAGCTGGAGTATTTGATTCAGTAGCAGCTAAATATGACTTGATGAATGACCTAATGTCCTTCGGTATTCATCGCATCTGGAAAAAACAAACTATTGCTAAGTCTGCCGTTCGTAAGGGCGACAATGTCTTAGATCTTGCTGGTGGTACGGGCGATTTAGCATATAAATTTTGTCAAATGGTAGGTTCACAAGGCAAAGTAATTTTGAGTGACATTAACTCATCAATGCTAGAAGTAGGCAAAGAGAAACTAACTAACAAGGGTTGCGTTGGTAATATTGAATATGTCCAAGCTAATGCTGAATGTCTACCTTTCCCTGACAACTACTTTGATTGTATCGCGATATCATTTGGTCTTAGAAATGTCACTGACAAGGATAAAGCTCTAGCATCAATGTACCGAGTTCTAAAACCTGGTGGTCGCCTACTAGTACTAGAATTTTCTAAACCTATCATAGCTTTGCTTTCGAAGTTTTATGATGAATACTCTTTTAAAGCGTTGCCATTTTTAGGTAAAATTATTACTCAAGATGCTGAAAGCTACAAATACCTAGCTGAATCAATCCGCAAACATCCTGATCAAGAAACACTAAAACGGATGATGTATGATGCTGGATTTGATAATGTCGAATATCAAAACATGACTGGTGGTATTGTAGCACTACATATTGGATATAAATATTAAAATGCTAAAACTAGTAAATACAGCTTTAAGTTTTTTGCCTAAACTTGATCCTCAGGCAACTGCGCTATTATTACCTCTGAATGGTAAAACTTTAAGTGTCAATATCGTGGACATTGACTTAATGATTACACTTAAAGTAGAAGATTCTAAAATACATGCTAACAACATACCTGCTAAAAACATTTTAAGTGGTAACTTAGCTTATATTTTAGAACTTATTTTCAATAAAAACCTACAAGAATTATTAATAGCTGAAAAACTTGATTATCAAGGTAGCTTAAAAGATCTTAATGCTTTTAATAAATTTTTAGATGCAGTTGATATTGATTTAGTTTATAAAATATCTGAACTTACCAGTCCTGAATTTGCTGGATTTGTTGCTAAACCTTTTCAGAAAGCAAAACAATACTTTAAAACCTCACGACAAGAGACTATTGTCGATATCAAAGACTTCCTAACAGAAGAGAAAAAAACTTTGATATCGCAAAATGAAATTAATATCTTTTACCGTCAAGTCCAAGCACTAAAGCAGGCTACTGATAGAATAGAGGCAAAGCTAAATTTATTACAAGGCTTATACAATGATTAAAAAATTTCTAAGGCTTATATATATTTTTTATATTATAAATAAATATTGTCTAATCAATGAACCAATTCGAGCGACAAGAATGAAAACTCTAAGAGCCTTGCTATTTCTAAATCCATTTTACTATTCTCCAAGAATACGCAGACTTGAGCATGGTGTGCGTATTAGGGAAGCTTTAGAAAGACTTGGACCTATCTTTATCAAATTTGGACAAGCGTTATCAATTAGAGCTGATCTACTACCTCCAGATGTAATAAAAGAAGTCTCTAAGCTCCAAGATAATGTCCCACCCTTTGATAATAAGATAGCTGTTGAACAAATTGAAAAAGCCGCAAAAAAACCTATAAACCAGATTTTTAAAAGTTTTGAAAGTACTCCATTAGCGTCAGCATCTATTGCTCAAGTTCACGGTGCTGTATTACAAAATGATGAAAAAGTAGTAGTTAAAGTACTACGCCCTGACATTGAGAAAATTCTCAAGCTAGATACTTCTTTGATGCTACTATTTGCAACTTTAATTAGTAAACTCAAAGAAATAAGAAGATTTAAGCCTGTTGAGATTGTTAAAGAGATAAACCAAAGCTTTTTTGATGAGCTTGATTTAGTCCGTGAAGCATCAAATGCTTCACAAATTCGTAGAAACTTTGAAAACTCAGCTATACATTATGTTCCTAAAATATACTGGGAATATACTAGCTCTACCGTCATGGTAATGGAGAGAGTTGGTGGTATGAGAGTTTCTGATATAGAAACTCTAGATGCTTTAGGTGTTGATCGGCGTCTATTAGCACAGCGTGGTGTAGAAATTTTTTACTCACAGGTATTTGATGACTGTTTTTTCCATGCTGATATGCATCCTGGTAATATGTTTATTGATGTATCAAATCCAGCTGATCCTAAATATATTTCGATAGATTTTGGTATTGTTGGTACCCTCAATCGCGATGATCAACGCTATCTAGCAGGCAATTTCTTAGCATTTTTTAAACGTGACTATCGTAAAGTTGCTGAGCTACATATAGAATCAGGCTGGGTTCCAAGTGATACGCGTGTTGATGTACTTGAGTCAGCAATTAGAACGGTTTGTGAACCAATCTTTGAAAAACCTATGAAAGAGATATCTCTAGGTTATACTTTGATGCAACTTTTTGCAGTAGCTCGTCGTTTTAATATGAATATACAGCCTCAGCTTACTTTATTACAAAAAACACTTTTTCATGTCGAGGGCCTTGGACAGAAACTTTGTCCTGAATTAAATATTTGGGAGACATCTCGACCGATCTTAGAAAAATGGATGAAAGAGCAAATGGGTATAAGAGGTTTCTACCATCGCTCTATGGAAAATATGCCTAGAGTTAGTGATAAGCTACCGGACCTTCCACGTATGGTTTTTGATATTTTACAACACACACAAATGAATCTAAAAAACACTACTTCATCAAATCAAACTAATGACTTAAAAGAGACTAAGAAAAAATATCGATTTGCTCTAGGTTGTGGAATAGCTTTGACAACCTTGGGAGTAATATATACTTTAAATAAAGACACAACTCCGCTAATTAAACTACAAAACTTTATTAGTAATCATAGTACTAGCTTTATAGTTGTTGGAGTTGTATGCTTAATTTACTATAATTTTAAGAAGGAGAAATAAGTGTCAGATTGTATTTTTTGCAAGATTATTAGTGGTGAAATAACATGTAAAAATGTTTATGAAGATGAAAATATCTTTGCGTTTCATGATATCAACCCAGTTGCTGAAATGCATATCCTTGTTACCCCTAAAAAGCATATTGCTAGCTTAAACGATCTAACCCAACATGATCAAGAGCTTATGGGTAAATTTATGCTTAGTATTCCAAAAATTGCCAAGCTAATAGGATTAAAGGGTTTTAAGACTGTTTTTAATACTGGTAAAGAAGGCGGACAAATGGTTTTTCATATTCATGCCCATATTTTAGGTGGTAGAATTAAATCTAAGCTTCCTGAATAATTAAGTTTTTTTAAGAGCTGATACTTTTAATACTGGAAATTTAGGCTGCGAAATCAGCTATTCAAAATATCGTATCATATTAGTCATAATTTCACCGAGTTTTATTTTTTGTGAATACAAAAACCCTTTAACCTAACTTGCTAAACTTAAAACTGGTGGCGGGAAAGAGTTACTTGAAAAACTATTTATTTCATGTAAACCTTGTGCAAAGCTCATACTTGTTAAACTAATAATCACTGCCACTGATAATATTATTTTTCTCATTTTAGTCACCTACTCTACAAATCTTTGTAAACTTTATGTGACTATTATTACAAAGCACATATAAAATTTTAAATATATAGTTTTTATAATATCAATAAAATTAACTTATATTAAATTTATTCAGGCCTAACTAAAGTAACTATAGATACTTGCTCAATCTGACTAACTTTGGTAATAGTCTCAATAAACTCACTAAGTGTCGAACCAGTAGTTAAGACATCATCAAATACAAGTAAATGCTTTGCTACAAATGGTTTAGTTAAGCTAAAAACTCCTTTTATCTGTAAAGCCCTTGTTTGCTTTGATGATTTGGCTTGAGATTTTGTATACTTAATTCTCGAATAATTTTCAAAAGTTGTCTTAATATTGGTATATTCTGATAGTGATTTAGCTAGTACTTCAGCTTGATTAAAGCCCCGATATAGATATCTAAATCTATGTATTGGTACTACCGCTATAGCATTTACATCTTTAAAATGCTGCTGTGCAATAATATCCCACCAACACCTAATCAGTTTAGAGAAAATCTCACCAGCTAACAAATCTTTATTAAACTTAAATCTCTGTAGCAAAAATCTAACTTCAGGGGTATATTTAAGTAAGTAAAAATAATCAAAACTTGAATTAAGCTCTATTTGTTGTTTTTGAAAATTTAGTTGCTCTATTAAACTTTCAAAACAATAATTACAAATAAGATCACTAGCTGTTTGTTTACATAGTAGACAATTCTGATTAGAGAGTATTTTAACAATTTTTGTTATAATCTTCATACTTAATTATAAAAAAGTTTTTATATGTTCAATTATAATCTTTTTCTTAATAGACTATCAAAGAGAAAACTATATTCTCAATCTTTTATAAAAAATGAAATTGCCCAGAGACTACTCAAGCGTTTGGAATTTATAAAGCTAGATCCTAAAGATATCTTAGTCACTGGTTATAGTGATAACAATTATGTTGAGAAATTACACAAACGATTTCCTAAAGCTGATATTCACACTAATCAAAACCTTAAGCAACAGTTTGATATTATTTTCTCAAACTCTATTATTCACTTAACAGATAATCTATCTCAAGAGTTAGATAACTATTATCAACTGCTTAATGATAACGGTATCTTACTCTTTTCAACTTTTGGCGATAAATCATTCGCTACGTTGACAGAAGCTTTTGCAAGTGTTAGTAATCATAAACATACTAATAATATGATTGATCTTCTCACCTGGGGTAATACGCTACAATCTAGCCAATACAAAACCCCTGCTATTGAGTCAGATCTTATTACATTTACTTATGAGAATATAAATACTCTTTTTAATGATATAAGACACCTAAATGAGCCACTAGCTGATACAAGCATGCATCTTGGCTTAACTGGTAAAAATATGTGGTATGATTTTGTTGAGAAATTTAAACAAAACTTAAAATTAGAAATAGAAGCTCTGTATGGTTATGCTATACGCAAAACACAAGATAACACTCTGAAATCTCGAGCAAACTCGAATAGAATAAGCTTAGAAGAGCTAAAAAAACAAATTGCTGATTTTAAAAAAAATTCTTAAATACAACCAATAATTTTTAATAGTAAAACCTAACAACAATATCTAACTCTATTCTTTTAGCAATACATAACAGGCATAGTAGTCAACTGTTGCCAATCATAAATAGAACATTGAGTTGGTTTTTTTAGCGGCTGGCAATATGTCCTCCATGTACCACCACCATAAGTTTTCATAATCAAACATTTTTTAAAACGCTGCTGCTCTCCACTTAGTAGCCCTACGGTAGTGATCTGCTCGATAGTATAACCATCTGATAATTTATAATTAAAGCCCAAATTATCTTTATCTTTATCTTCATCTCCATCTTTATCTATTTCATCAAATGACTTATCAATTTGTTCAGGAGTGCTAATATTATTTAAGAGACTCTTATAATTTTTTATTTTATATTGGTCATTATATTTTTTGACATTCTCATCAATATAATCTTCAGCAGACTTAGCTTTATAGTAATTTTGCGATTTTTTAAAAACCTGATCAATATTATGATTTCCTTTAATCACATTATGCGTCTCAGTTAAAACAGTTGTTGCTGATTTTTTAAGTTTTTGCTTTTCCTGTTTAGCTTTAGTTGCAAGTTCAAGATTGAAAGCATCTATCTTTTTTTTAGTTTCTGATGGAGCATTATCTTTTAGGATCTCTTCAGCTTCAGCTAAAAGCTTTTCATAATCATCATCACTAGTATCAACAAGACTACTCAACGCATCACCATAATCATTTGCTTTAGGCGCTTCATTTTGTTTAATGACAGAACCACTAGCAATTTGATTTTGAGTTAACAAAGCAGAATCACTATTTATAGAAGTTTTTGCAGCATACTGACGCAATGGGTTATCTTTACTATCAATATTGACTGCCTGTTGAGCCTTAGCAGTAATTGTATCAGCTATAGAAACACTCCAACATAAAGACAAAATTAACAAAGAAGATAAAACTTTTTTTTTCATAACCTGTTAAAAAATTTTTTCCTAAGCAAAGTATATTAAATATTAGACATATAAAAAAGAGCTTTTATCTAAAGCACATTAAATAATGATTTGTTCCTCTTGTAACTCGATATTATAATGCTTCAAAATTTGTTGTTTTATAAACTCGATAAGATCTAAGATATTTTGACCGCTAGCATTACCATTGTTTACTATAATGCCGCCATGCTTTGGCGATATTTGCGCATCGCCAATTTGCTTACCTTTTAGACCTAATTGCTCTACCATGATGCCTACTGGCATATTTGCTTGAGGCCTCTTAAAAACACTTCCAGCCGTAGGTTTTTGTGGTAGATTAGATAATCTCCGTGAATAAATATCATCAATTTTTGCTTTTATCTCTTGTTTTGTTTTTTGTTCAAATTCAAACTCTGCTGACAAAATACAAATATCTTTAATATACTTAAACATAGAATATCTATAACCATATTCGATATCTTTTTTTAGATATTTTTTTATCTGTTTGATATTAAGATCAAGTATTGTGACACTTTTGACACAAGTGTATATCTCATCACCATATGCACCAGCGTTCATAATCAATGCCCCACCAACACTAGCTGGCACATCATAAAAAGTCTCAACACCACTTAAGCCAGCATGATAGGTAGCTAATGTAAGATTTTGTAATAATACTCCAGCTTGGACATTAGCATAATTATCAGTAATATTAAAAGAGTTGAATTTTTTAGTGAAAATCACAAATGCTACATCATCATAATACTTTTTAGAAAAAATGACATTACTACCATTACCAAGGAAAAATAATTTCTCATGCTTATTAACGATATCTAATAATTCTTGGTTATTACTAGGAAAATAAACATATTTAGCAAAAGACTTAATACGATATGTATTATATTGCTCTAAAGATATATACTCTGACATTAGTCACCTAAACATTATCATTTAAAATCTCTATTTGCATAAAATGAGACATATTTTCTATAAGATTATTATAACCTCTAAATATCTGATGAGCATTATTAATAGTTGAAAATTCATCCAATAATGACCCAGCCATTAAGCATGCCATACCAGCACGCAAGTCTTTGACACTCATTACCGCTGGGCGTATATCCTGTAAAACTTCAAGCGGCTTTATTTTTATAAGATTATTATCTATAGATATATTAAAACCCATTTTACGAATTTGATACACGTAGTTTATACGCTCAGGATAAACTGTATCTTGGATAGTACTAGAGCTATTTGCCATAAATAACATAACTGCATATATTGGTTGTAAATCAGTAGGAAAATGTGGAAAAGGTGCCGCGATTATATCAACACCTTTTATACAGCTATCTTTACCAAAAAATTTAATGCTACGATTAGCTTGATCATATTCCCATTTAGCTCCAGCATTAACCAATTTTTCTAGCGGTTTTTTGATATTGTATGTATTTCGGGTATTAATATTTGTAATTGTAACATTTGTTTTATACAAATATGCCATAGCAGCATAAGTCATAGCTTGAATACGGTCAAAAATAATTTCAAACTCACAGCCGTTTAATCTCATGACACCTAAGATTTTTATTTTTCTGCTATCCGCATCAAAATCAATATGTGCTCCACACTGATTCAAATAATCTATCAATGTAACAACCTCAGGCTCTAAAGCAACATTTTCAAGTAAAACCTCAGAGTTACCAGTCACAGCATACATTATCAAATTCATAGTTGCCCCAACTGACGGAAAAGGCATCTTAAACTCTGCGTTTTTTTCTTCTTTATAAATAACCTCTATATGATCATCCGCCAATTTAACCTCAGCACCTAATGCTTCTAAACCATTTAGATGGATATCAAAAGGTCTTTTTTCGCTAAAGCTACAGCCACCAGGAAAACCAATCTTAACGCAGCCTTTTTTCTTAAGTAATGAACCTAAAAGCATTAATGAACAACGCGTTTTAGATGTCATCTCTCCACATAGCTCTAGAGTCTCATGTGAAATGCTAGCTGTATCAATTGTTACATTCTCACCCCTTTCGATAACCTTAGCACCGACACTTTTTAAGATCTCCTTAGCACCTTTATAATCTAAAAGAGTTGTTGGAACATTAGTAAATTTTGTTTTAGTATCAGGAATTAAGCTTGCAAAAATTAAATGCAACAAAGCATTTTTTGCGCCACTAATATTAATGGTTATTTCATCAGCAATCTTACTTAACTTTTTTACTCTTACTGCCTTCATCTTTTGATCTCTTATTTTTTCTATCTGCAAAAGGATTTTCTGACTGCTTAAATTCAAACGCTATTGGAGTGCCACGAAAATCTAAAGCCTCTCTAAAAAAATTTTCTAAATATCTTTTATATGAATTCGGTAGTCTACTTACTTGATTACCATGTATCACAATAACTGGTGGATTGTGTCCTCCAACATGAGCATACTTAAGTTTAATTCTAAACTTACCTACCATTGGCGGTGAATGCGCCTCTACTGCAAGCTGCATTAAACGTGTAGCATCAGCTGTAGTTATTTTTTTATTTGCACAATTATAGGCCGTGTCGATGGACTCAAAAATATGACCGACATTAGTACCATGTAATGCTGAGATAAAGTGTATATCAACGTAATCCTGTAGGAAAAAAAGCTTTCTTTTAAGGTCTTGTTTAACCTGAGCACGATCCTCTTCTGTCATACCATCCCATTTATTTACAGCTAAGACTAATGCTCTACCATTTTTGATAGCAAAATGTATCAAACTTAGGTCTTGATCTGAGATACCCTGTCTTGCATCAACTACTGCAACTACAACATTTGAATCTTGTATTGCTTGTAATGTTTTTATCACCGAAAACTTCTCTAAAGTTTGTTTTACCTTGCCTCTTTTGCGTACACCTGCTGTATCAACTATAGTATACTTCTGACCATGGCGCTCAAATGGGATACTGACACTGTCAATTGTAGTGCCTGGCATATCAAATACTACTACCCTATCTTCGCCAAGCATTCTATTTGTAAGTGTCGATTTACCAACATTAGGCCTACCAATTAATGAAAAATGGATACCATGACGCTGTTGTTCTTTATGCTCTTGTGTTTGAGTATAGTCTTGATAATATTCATTTAATGACTTTTTTAGAAACTTATCAACTAGCTTTTGTGTGTTTCTACGATGTGCTGCAGATATTGCAAATACCTTATCAAAGCCCAAACTATAAAACTCAGCCATTGCTGCTTCTTCTTCTGCACCATCAACCTTGTTTACCACAACCACTACTTTCTTATCTTTATGGCGTAAAAGACCAGCAACATACTCGTCTCCAGCTGTCAATCCAGCCCTACCATCAACTACAAAGAAAACTAAATTTGCCTCATCTATAGCGATCTGTGATTGCTTAGCCATAAATTCGTCAAAGCCTACATCTTTATCAGAGATACCACCAGTATCAACTACTAGATAATCCAAATCATCGTACTTTGCTTGCCCATATTGACGATCTCGGGTTACACCTTCAAAGTCAAAGACCAAGGCATCACGCGAGTTTGTTAAAACATTAAAAAGAGTAGACTTACCAACATTGGCTCTACCCACAATTGCAACTAAACAAGACATTCTTACTCGATAATTTTATAATTTATAATATTTATCGATAATCTTACTCTATTTCACTATTTTAATAAAGCTAATAAAAAGTTGCCGAGAATAATTTGACTGTTAATTAAACTTTAGGTACTATCCAGGTATAGTCTACTAAGCATAAAAAGTACATTCTGTCATCCTAAACTCGTTTCATGATCTCAATTAAATCAACACTTATAGTGAGATGCTGAAATAAATTCAGCATGACATTTTTATATGTAGTTAGCTGTATAAACAACTACAAATATTTTTCTAATTATTTAATATTTGAAAGACTGATTATCTATTGCATGACTGATGTCTAAGGAAAAAAATAATATAACAATAGGTATTTTTTTTTAAAAGCATTGATAAGATATATTTTTTATACGTATACAGACATATCCAGCGTAATTGTATTCATATGCTCACCACTATATAGTCTTTGGTAAGCATATTCAGGACCAAACAAGACATTATCATCAAAGTAAGCGCGCTGAGCTGAGAAAATAAGCTGTTGTTTAATACCTGGTGCAGTTTGACCAAAGTTTGGTGAAGCATTTGCTGTCACCATTGGAATAGCTGCAGCATTATAAGATTGTCCATAAGAAACACCAAAGTTGGTATTTCTACCTCCAAGAACTGCAGAATAGTTAAGTGCTCCATACCAAGCACCAGCAAGTACACTGCCACCATTACTATTAAAGTCTTCTTTAGTTGTTGTGCTTGCCCAACCTACGCCGATGTTTACTAAACCTCCCCAAATTGCATAAGCTAAGTTACCATCTACGTTTAAAGCACCGACGTTATCGCCCGTACGATTCAAATTTTTCAATGTGGTTGCCAACAAAGAGTTACCAGCTCCTGCTATGTTAAATACATAACCAATGTTAAAACCTGCTGCTAAGTTTGGTGTCCAACTATCAGCATAGAATAAACCTGTCGAGAAGTTTGCATGCGTATCATCGGAACCAAATACTGCGACATTAGCGTTCCAGACTTGGTCTTTATAGTCAATAGATAAGTTAGTAACGTTACCTGGTGATAAGAACTTTGTAATACCACTTGTCCAAGTACCACCACCGTTATATGCTCCTACAGAAAGCTTATTTCTACCTGCAGTTACGAAAAATGGTGAAGTATCTAGGTTACCAAAGATTACAAAAGCATTCCCTAAACTAAAACTTGATGAATCATTAGTATCAAAGTCAAATTGTGCTGTTACATAGTGACCTAAATTTGATAAGAAATAAAGGTTAGCATTAGTCAAATATATATTTTGGCCGTTGCCAGGATGAGAATTTGCTCCAGTTCTGGTTATACCACTACCAAACCATGTTTGGGCATCTGCTTCAATAAAACCACTAAAGAATACTGAGTAATCGTCAAATTTCTCTCTTTGCCCTAATAATGTTGAAGCAAAAAGGTTAGAAGAAATCTGCCCAATTGGAATACTGTTGTTACCAGAGTATGAACCCAGGAATGTAACCTGACCTTGTGTTGTAATCGCTGGAGCTCCACCAACGTCAATACCACCTTTTTGGTTAAAGACACCTCCTAGTGGCTGATCACCTAAATTGATAATTGAGTTACTAGCATTGACATTCTCCATAATATCTGCTGAAGTCTCACCACCTATCAAAACTTGGCTTAGATCTCTACTTTCACCATTACCAACAAGTACACCAGGATTTTTATTACCATCGACTTTTGAACTATAAGTGGTAAATTGTGAACTACCATTAGAAGTATTTTGTAAACCGCCACCATTACCTTGTGATTTAAGCTGTTGCAACTGCCCTTGAAGCTGCTGCACTTGTTGTTGCAACTTTAGCAAAAGTTCTCTGTCGTTTAAATTTGAACCTGTAGTTTGTGCTGATGAAGATGCTGTACTAGTATTTGGATCCTGCTGTCCAAGAGTTTGATCTCCAATACTTGTAGCTCCAAGTGGGCCTCCTTGTGAAACAACCTGAGTAGAATCTTCAGAATAAGCAAAACCACCACAAGCTAATAAGCTACTAACTAACAAACAGGTTTTTTTAAATTTACGCACCACAGTAAAACTTCCCTCTAATAATAAATCAGCAAACCACAGAAAAACCTTATGGAGTTTATCACAAGTCTATACTTAGTTTCAATAAATTTTGCATCTTTAAAAGACAAGAAGTACTTTAATATTATGGGCAAATTGCTATTGAGGAGCAGAAGAACAATCTGTTTTAAATTGGCATATATGGTGCATAAGTCGGTGTCCATGAAGATAAATTGATTAGTCTCTCAATCTCTTCATCAAACTCAGTTTCAGTTAAATCTTCTAAATCTATATCGACACCGTGTACACCTTCTAAAATTGCTTGCTTAGCTACTGCTTTAGTAATTTCTTTAGTAACATCAACTAAATCTATTATCCTAGCTAGTAATGGCTGGGTAATATCTTCATGGATTACCATTGGGGATAAATCACTTAATCTATAGCAAGCTGCTCTAATCATACCTTTTGTAAGCACTCGTGCATGTACAGCTACAGAACCTAAACCTAAGCCTGGGAATATAAAGGCATTATTACCTTGAGAGATACGATACTCGCGACCATTATATATCACATCAGGGAATGGACTACCTGCTGCAATTAATGCCTTACCATTTGTCCATTTAATAATATCTTCAGGTAATGCTTCACAAAGAGATGTAGGGTTAGATAAAGGCATAATAATAGGATAATTATTATTTTTTGCCATAGTTTTAATAATCTCTTTAGTAAATGATCCAGGCTGACCAGATGTCCCAATCAAAATATCACTTTTTGTATTTTTAACTGTTTCTTCAAGTGTTATATAATTAAAATCTCCAACTTTCCACTTATCAATTTCTTCACTAGTTTTGACAAAAAGTTTTTGTTCTGGTGTGATTCTTTTAGCTCTTAGCTTATCACAAATTAAACCATATCTATCCACCAGATAGATACTATTTCTAGCCTTCTCAATAGGTACTCCAGCCCTGTCAGCGATTACATCAGCAAGTTGCCTAGCTATACCACAACCAGCACTACCAGCACCAAAAATAACAACTTTAATATCACATATATTACTAAAAGCTTCTTCAGTAGTTATTTCACCAGCATTTATTCTTATAGTGCTTACTGTTTTGACAGCAGCTATACAGTTAGCTGCAGCAACAATACCAGTACCATCAACATCATCATTAAATGTACATAGTTTATCTTTATATTTTTCTAGAATACGCGTAGCATTATCACGGCCTAAATCTTCCCAATGTAAAAAAACATTTGGAAATCTAGCCTTAACTTGAGTCACAAACTCTTCGATAAACTCATCATAAGTTTCACCAGAAACTCTTGGCAAACGTACACCCAAGTAACCTGGTGTGCTTAATAAAACATCATTATTTGTACCCATATCAAGCTGTACTGGTAAAACCCTTGCTGGATCTATACCACTTGCAGCAACGTAGACCATAATTTTACCGATACTAATATTCATACCACCGATGCCTTGATCACCAATACCAAGAACAGCTTCACCATCTGTAACAAGTACTAAATCAATACTGTTATACTCATATCGTTCTAGTATTCTAGCGATATGTTTTTTATGATTTATTGAAATAAATAAACCATTTTGCTTTCTAAATTGGCTACTATATTTCTCGACTGCTTCACCTACTGTTGGTGTATATATAATTGGCATTATTTCTTCTAAATTCTCACGCACAAAATAATAAAATAGTGTAGTGTTTAAGTCATGAAGCCTGTTTAAAAATACATATTTTTCAAGAGAATTAGGTTTCAAATCAAGCTGTCTTCTTACTCTAATAGCTTGCTCCTCAAGGCTTTCAACTTTTTCTGGAAGATAACCTATAAGATTAAAAGCAATTCTTTCTTCTTGACTAAAAGCAACATCCTTGTTCAAAACCCTGTTATTTAACAGCTGCCTACCTGTAAGATTGGTTTCTATTGCAAAAACTTTACCAATCTTATTTCTTAATTTTCTTATTCTTTTTTCATGTCTTTCCATGACCCAAACCACTTATAAAATTTTACGTTATACTTATAATAAAACATCTAACAGATAAGTATCTATCAGTAGTTGCTTTTTTTCAACAAAAAATGAATACTATAAGCTATTATACTCTTAAACAAACTTGCTTTAAACCTTCTTTTTATAATGAAAATTATTACAAACTTAAATAAAGCCCAAGATTCTTTACCTAAAGCAATAGCTATTGGTTCTTTTGATGGTGTACATCTAGGTCATCAAGCAATAGTAAAAAAACTCTTAACTATAGCTAGAGATAACAACCTAGTACCATACATCTTATTTTTTGAGCCTTTACCTAAAGAGTTTTTCCTCAAAAATAGAGCCCCTTTGAGAATATATGACTTTAGAAACAAAATAATCAACTTACATAAGCTTGGCGTCGAATATATAATCTGCCAAAAATTTAATACAAAATTTGCAAATATTACTGCGAAAGATTTTATTGAAAAATTTCTTGTCAAGAAGCTAAATACTAAGCATATAATAGTTGGTGATGACTTTAAATTTGGCAAAAACCGTGTCGGTGACTACAAACTTCTAAGCCAATACTCACAAACTCATGACTTCATTGTTGATAAGGTTTCTACTTTAAACCTAGATAACCACCGCATTAGTAGTAGTCATATTCGCCAAGCTCTTGTAGGTCACAACCTAGCAGAAGCTTACAAACTTCTAGGTGGATCACTAAAAGTTAATTCGCGTGTCATCCACGGCCAAAAAAACGGCAGAAAAATTGGTTTTAATACCGCTAATCAGAAATTACCTAAAAATTCAGCTCTAAAGGGAGTTTATCTAACTAAAATTTTTATTGATGATGAAATTTTCTATGGAGTAAGTAATGCTGGTACTAGGCCAACTATCGATGGTAAAAATAACCTCCTTGAGACTCATATATTTAACTTTAATAGCGATATTTATGGTAAACATATCACCACAGAAATAGTTAGTTTTATCAGGACAGAAATGAAGTTTAACTCTTTTGAAGAATTAAAAGCGCAAATAATTAAAGATATTCAAACTGCAAAAAAGTTAATAAGTATATTATAGGCTATTAACATAATCCATTTTGTACTTTATAATTTGATTTTAAGTAATTTTAAATTTTTCAATATAATTTATTTTTAATACCTAAGGAACAATCCACATGAGTGACTATAAAGACACCCTAAATCTACCAAAAACGTCTTTTTCGATGAAAGGTAACCTAGCTAATAAAGAACCAATGATTCTTAACAAATGGGAAAAGCAAGGTATTTATAAAAAAATTAGAGAACACTTTGCTGGGCGTGAGAAATTTGTCCTTCACGATGGACCTCCTTACGCTAACGGTAATATTCACGTTGGACATGCGGTAAACAAAATTCTTAAAGATATAATCATCAAGTCAAAGACCTTAAGTGGCTATGATGCTCCTTATATTCCTACTTGGGATTGCCATGGCTTACCAATCGAGCTACAAGTTGAGAAAAAGCATGGCAAAGCTGGTCAAGGCATCTCCGAAGATGCCTTTAGAAAAGAATGTCGCAAATATGCCAAAAAACAAGTAGAAATCCAAAAAAAAGATTTCAAAAGACTTGGTGTTCTAGGTGACTGGGAACAACCATATCTAACAATGAATTTTGATTATGAAGCTAATATGATTAGAACATTAGCTAAAATTATTGAAAATGGCCATCTAAGCAAAGGATTTAAACCTGTGCATTGGTGTACTGATTGTGGTTCAGCACTTGCTGAGGCTGAGGTTGAATATGCTGATAAGGTTTCTCCTGCTATTGATGTCAAATTCAAAATCAAAGATAAAGACAAACTTGCGCAAGCTTTTGGTTTAGATTCATTAAATCACGATACTTTTGCTATTATTTGGACAACTACTCCTTGGACACTCCCTGCTAACCAAGCAATTGCTGTAAATAACCAACTAAATTACAGTTTAATTAAAATTGAAGATTTTTATATTATCTTGGCTGAAAACCTAGTTGAGCAAACATTTAAAAGATATGCTATAGAAAATGCTCAGGTAGTTGCTACAACAACTGGTAATAAACTAACTGGAATTATTGCTGAACACCCTTTCTATAGTCGTCATGTACCAATTTTACATGGTGATCATGTTACTGATGATTCTGGTACAGGTATGGTACATACAGCTCCTACTCATGGTGTTGAGGATTTCACCTTAGGAAAAGAGCATAACTTATCTATGGAAATTTTTGTCAAAGGTAATGGTTGCTATAGCGAAAACACCAAGCTATTTGCCGGAGAATTTATATTTAAAGCTAATGATAGAATTATTGAACTTCTTGGTGAAAAAAAGCGCCTAATGAATTCTGATAAGATTAAACATAGCTATCCTCACTGCTGGCGTCACAAAGCTCCTCTTATGTTTAGAGCAACACCACAATGGTTTATAAGCATGGAAAAACAAGGACTGCGTAATAAAGCTCTCCAAGCTATCAAAGAAACTAGCTGGGCTCCTAGCTGGGGGCAAGTGCGTATTGAAGGAATGATTAAAGACAGACCTGACTGGTGTATATCACGCCAAAGAACTTGGGGAGTTCCATTACCGTTATTTATCCATAAAGAAACAGAAAAATTACATCCAAACACTATTGAAATACTACATAAAGTAGCTGAAAAAATTGGCAAAGGCGGTATTGAAGCATGGTTTAATGCTGATAACAGTGAATTTATAGCAGAAACTGATCAATACAATTCAGTCAAAGATACGTTAGATGTTTGGTTTGATTCTGGTTCATCTAGCATGTGTATCTTGGACATAGACAAACGTCTAAGCTACCCTGCTGATTTATATCTAGAAGGGTCTGATCAACATCGTGGCTGGTTCCAAACATCACTTTTAGTAGCAATGTCTGCGAAAGATAGCCAACCATACAAAGAAGTTTTCACTCATGGCTTTGTAGTAGATGAGCATGGTCGCAAAATGTCGAAATCTCTTGGCAATGTAACTTCACCACAGGATATTTATAATACTCTTGGAGCTGATATCTTACGCCTTTGGACAGCTTCAACTGACTATAAGAGTGAAATGGCGGTATCTGATCAAATCCTAAAAAGGACTGCAGATACTTATCGTAGATTGCGTAATACTGCTAGATTCTTACTTTCAAACATAGATGGTTTTAACCCAGCGACTGATCTTATTGAATTTGATAAATTAGTTAAACTAGACCAATGGGCGATAGCTAAAACTAAAGAGTTTCAGGATAAAATCATTGATGCCTATGATAAATACCAAACTCATACAGTCGCACAGCTAATACATCATTTCTGCTCTATTGAAATGGGAAGTTTTTATCTAGATATCATCAAGGATAGACAGTATACTGCAAAAACCGATGGACATCCACGCAAGTCTGCTCAAACAGCTATTTATCATATCGTCCATGCTCTTGTAAGATGGATGGCACCTATACTTTCATTCACTGCTGATGAAATCTGGGAAGCTACGCCAAAAACAACTGATTTACCAATCCAACTTTGTGAATGGTATACAGAGCTTAAATCTTTTGATAAGCACTCTGAATTAGATCTAGAATACTGGGCAAAAATCCAAGAAATACGCTCTGAAGTAAATAAAGTACTTGAGATTAAGAGAAACGAAGATGTTGTCAAGGCATCTCTGGAAGCTGAAATTACAATATATGCTGATACAACTAATTATAATCTGCTAGAAAAACTAGGCAATGAGCTGAGATTTTTGCTAATTTCTTCAAAAGCAAACCTAAAAGCAGTTGAAGAAAAATCAAACAAATCAATCGCTGCAAATATTCCTGGCTTATTTATTGAAATAATTAAAATTGAAGAACCTAAATGTGAGAGATGTTGGCATCGTAGTCCAACTGTTGGAGAAAATGAACAGTACAAAGATATCTGTAGCCGTTGCGTTGAAAATATAACTACGGAAAATGGAGAATCACGTGAATTCGCTTAGACCAAAGTTTAAATACTTTATTTTAGCAATTTTGATTATTGTAGCTGACTTATACACTAAGTATTTAGCAAATACACATCTAGAGTTTGCTCAAACTGTAAAGATAACTAGTTTTTTTAATCTTACATTGTTATACAATCACGGTGCTGCATTTAGTCTTTTAAGTAATGACCAAACATCTTGGCAAATGATAATGTTTTCAATAATTTCATTGCTTGCTGCTATTGTTCTTATTTACCTAATTATTAAGCAGCCAGCTACTGAAAAACTTAATTTATTTTCTTTTGCACTTATTCTAGGTGGTGCACTAGGAAACTTTTACGATCGTGCTTTTCGAGGTTATGTAATTGATTTTTTAGATTTTCATATCGGTAACTATCACTGGCCATCTTTTAATATAGCTGACTCAGCTATTACATGTGGAGTTATACTCTTAATAGCAACATCTTTGTTTACTAAAAAGAAATCATAGTGTCTTTTTATAATCAGTATACAATTGGCGCGCTTTGAATTCATTGCCGCCATAAGATATATTATATATTGTTTGATCCATCCTTGAATCCTGTTCCATGATAATACCAACATATCTCACATCAGGAAGAGGCTTGTTAACTTCAGCAATAATCGTAGCTGTCAAAGGTAATTTTTCGTTTACCATAATTGCATAACCATTAGTTTTCAAATAAGTAACTAACTTGTTATATCTATTATCAAAATTAACACCATTAAGACGGATAATTTGATCTGGGTAATTCGCCACTAAGAAACGTACCCCTTCAATGTCATTAGTATGCTTACTAAAATCGACTTGCTTAATCATACTATACCTTGTTAGTTTCTCATAATGGACAATATTATCTTCTACATCCTCTTTTAGAGTACATGAAGCCATCGTTAAACTGACTAAACAAATAGTAAAAAATTTTTTGTCCATACTAAAACCTAATAACATAAAATATCTATGAGATAATTATAACGCTAACTTAGTTATTTTATAAGCTTTTAGAATATACAAAACCAACAACACTACAAATCTTTATTTATGATAAAAATATCCATACAATATACAAAAAAATAATTAGCCAAATAAATGTCAAAAGGTTCTAGTACTAAAAAATGGTTAAACGAGCATATTTCAGATTACTATGTTACCCAAGCAAATAAGCTTGGTTACCGTAGTAGAGCAAGTTTCAAAATTCTTGAAATACAAGATAAGTATCAATTATTTAAACCAAATATGTTTGTTGTTGACCTTGGTGCAGCTCCAGGTGGCTGGTCTGAGCAAGTGATAAAATATCTAGGTAAAAATGGTAAGCTTATTGCTCTTGATCTACTAGAGATGGCTCCAATAGCGGGGGTAGAGTTTATTCAAGGCGACTTCTCTAGTGATGAAACTTACCAAAAACTAAATGCTCTTGTCAATAATCAAAAAATTGATTGTGTTATCTCTGATATGGCACCAAACTTAAGCGGTAATAAAACTTCAGATCAAGCAAAATCAATATATCTGCTTGAATTAGCTTTGGATTTTGCCAATATAAATCTTAATAAAAATGGCTCTTTCGTTGCGAAAGTCTTTCAAGGCCAAGGCAGTGATGAGTATCTCAAACTAGTAAGAGAATCTTTCAATAAGGTTATTCAGTTTAAACCAAAATCTTCAAGAGCAAAGTCAAGAGAATTTTATGTTGTTGCAACTGGATTTAAGGGTTAATTTATCTTTTAGATATATGATTTAAAATAGATTTTATAACATTAACTAATTTAGCTGATTTATTTGAAAAATCCTCCTGCGAAATTTTCTTGCAGCTTTTTAAGTAGATAATCATAGAATTTTAGCGCTATACATCTCTACAATATCATGAATCAAGAGCATTTTTGTAACTTTAGCAATATCTAAACTGACACTAGCATACTTTGCCAAAACGTTAGCTGTTAGTGCAACTTGCCAGCTATGGCCAGCGCTATTTTCATGGTGGTTATCATCAAATGAAATGGTAGCCAAATTTGACGATAAACTTTTTAAGCTTTTCAAGCTCATTTAATAAAACTCTAACTGTACAATTAAATCTTGCTTCATATATTATGTTTCCATAGTTCAAACATCTTATTAGCAACTACTCTATTTGCTTTTGCTGTTGGATGACAATAATCCCAACACAAATATTTCTCTGGGTCACCAATTATCTCTATATCATATTGAATGTTCCCTAAACAATCAGCTCCACCATAACTATCAACACAAACATCAATAACATTTTCAAAGCCATATTTAGCTGGATTATCGACGCAATCATTTAATAAAGTATAAAAATCAAATAGTTTAAGATTTACGTTAGGAAAAAGTAGTTGTAATTCTGTAACACGATTTCTTAATAAGCCATTTTGGAGATTAATATTTACTTGCATATATGTTTTAAAGAATTTACCTACCCAATTAGAAAGATAATCTTTATATGCCGGAGCTCTAGTAACATCTGGGATATTCCACAATATGATATTCTTAGCACCCATTTTTATAGCTTTTCTGACGATCTTATTTAGGTCTCTAGCCACCCTGAATTTTGGCACTAAATTTATATATGGTATCTCTTTATATAACATAAACATAAAGTTATTTGCCCCACCATTTATAACAACTAGATCGTCATCTGCAAACCTTCCCTCTTCGTTTTCAAACCTGACAATTTGCTCTGATACAGCAAATGAATGATATCTAAGTAATGAAGAAGGATTAGGACCATGTGTTAATGCTCCACCTATTGCATAATTCTTATGCACGATCTCTTGTACTTGCTGGTCTTTAGCAAGCATTTGGGCTAAAACTTCAGTTGAGACAAGGCCATTTGAAAATCTGCCTTCATGGTATGGCATACCTGGTATGTCTAATGTCTTCATAATATTGCCATTATCTAAAAGACTATCACCAAAAACTACCAGTCTATTTATCTGTCGCATATTTAATCCTTGTATTCGAAAAAATTAACCATCCAATGGGCCATTATTAAACTATTATCTCTAATCCTCAAACTCTCTAAGGCATGATGGAACTCATTTTTTATATCATCTTGATATTCTTTGATAAGGGCATGATTATGAACTTTGAGCATTTCCGGATGCGCTTGTATCCCTAAAATATGATTATTTATACAAAACATCTGAACTTTACAATAATCACTCGTACTTATAAGCTCAGCCACTTGAGGTAACTCAACAACCATGTCTTGGTGATAAAACAACAAACTTAAATAGCTATGAAATGGCTCCATCCATGACTTTCTAGTTAAAACCTCAACGTTACGTACGCCTACTGCAAATCCCTTGGGCCCTCGCTCAACTCTACCACCTAGAGCTTGAGCTAAAATCTGATGTCCAAAACAAATACCTATGACTTTTTTATGATTATCATACAGTTTAACTATTTCTGCTTTTAATTTGACAATCCAAGCAAGATTATCAAAAGCTGTAGCCTTGCTTCCTGTTATAATAAAGCCATCGTATATACTATAGTCTTGTGGATACTCCTGTATAGTCACATCAAAAATATCAAAATCAACCACTACAGATAACTTAAAAAAAAGATTAGCAAACATATCCGGATAATTACCACCTGCAACGCCACGACGATATTCGGGAATATGATCTGTTTGTAAAATTGCTATTTTCATGTGATTTTTATTATTAATTTATTAATGCATCAAATAGTATTTTTTTGAATTCTTGGGTTATTTCAAAAGTATATGTATAACTTTTCGTTCCGCAGCGTAAACCCTTTATTTTTAAAAGGTTACCATCTTTAGTGATATCTTTGATAGTTATCACATCAAGTTTTGTACTATCTAAAATTTCAGCTTTGCGCTTCCAATTATCTCTATAACGAGTAATTGCGCTACGGTATGAGCCTGTTATTTTATTTTCTAGAGTTTTTTTGACAAACTCTTGGGCTCCTTGAGGTATTTCTTCAGCGAACTTCTTAAGCTCATACAAAGTTCTAACATCTTCAATAATACCTCTATTTGACAGCTCTCGAATATTCTCATCAGCATCAGCTATCTTTAGTCGCATAGATATCCAACTGTTATCTCTACCTAAAACCTTAGCGATATCAGATTTTTTGACATTTTTATTCTCTATCAAGTCTCTTAAAGCATCAGCCTCTTCAAATGGTGAGACATTTTCTCTTTGATCATTTTCTAAAAGCTGTAACAGCACGATATTTGCATCAGACTCTTCTTGTCTAACTATGCACGGTATTGTTGTCAAACCAGCTTGCTTAGTTGCTAAATACCTTCGTTCACCTGCTATTATATAGTGAATACCATCAGCTTTTTTTGCAGTCACGATGATTGGCTGAATTACACCATTTTCTTTAATGCTATCTGCTAATGAATCAATATTTTTGAATGTCTTGCGTGGTTGATTAGCATCTGGTTTTACGATATTCAAAGGTAATTCAAAAAGCTGACCAACCTTACTTGCTTGTTCATTTAGCTCTTGTAATTGCATAGCTCTGAGGATATCTTTTTTCTCTTGAGCAATATCATGAATCTTATGGTTAACCTTACGGTTGATTAAAGAAACTTTTTTAGCCATTATTCTCTCCAAAGAACTCAACTATTTCTCTTGCAAGTTTTTTAACCTGTACATGAACCTTGTTTTGCTTAGCGTACTCCCCTACATAAATACCCTCAGCTTCAGCTTCGATAAACTTAACACTTTGAGAAACATAAGCCTCAAAGAAATTACCATCTTGTTCAAAAAACTCTAATAGGCTTTTTGCCATATTTGACTGTATTTGTATTCTGTTAGCGAAGAATTTATAAGGTTTTTCCGCGGTTAGAGCTAAATCTTTTGCCTCTATAAGCCCTGATAAATCCATACCACTAGGTGAACATGGTATAACCACCAAGTCAGATAATAATGCTGATTTTAATGCTGCAGTTTGGAAATTAGGTGGTGTATCAATGACAATAAAATCTAAGTTTTGCTTAAGTTCAATAACTTTCTCTCGCACATTTTTCTCATCAAGGCTATAGACAAAATCACTTGCTTGATTATTTTTAGTCATCCACATGTAAGCATCAGGCTTATCCTTATCCATATCAATTATGGCAACTTTATAGCCAAGTTCTTTTAAACCACATGCAATATTAATTGCTGTTGTAGTTTTTCCTGAGCCACCCTTTTGCTGTAGCAAAGAAACTACTTTTGCATTTTTTTGCTTCATTTTTTAGAACCTTAAAATATATAAATTATTTTATTATATAAAATACTTAGCAAATTATAGTCTATATTTGTCTGCTATAAAACCAACTTTTGTACATTAACTATTGATAAGCTGGTTGTTTTCTTATATTTTATTAATTCACTGTTGAGTATTTACACAAATACTCTTTTTAATAGAAATTATTTCAAAGGTTTAAAATGGCAAAAAATTTAGTAATTGTAGAGTCTCCAGCCAAAACAAAGACTATAAAAAAATATCTTGGTAACGAATTTGAGATCTTAGCATCATTTGGACATGTACGCGAAATACCTTCCAAAGATAATTCTATTGATGTTAATGATAAGTTTAAAATTAAATTCACAACTAATGAAAAAAGCAAAAAACATTTAGATGCAATTAAAAAAGCAGCTAAAGCTGCGCAAAATATCTATCTTGCTACCGACCCAGATAGAGAAGGTGAAGCTATATCATGGCATGTACAAGAAGTATTAAAAAGTGCACGCTTACTTAAGGACAAAAATGTTTATCGTGTCACATTTAACGAAATCACCAAATCAGCTGTAACAAATGCTATAGCAAACCCAAAAGAGTTATCTATGGATTTAGTTGATGCTCAAAAAGCGCGTCAAGCGCTAGATTTTCTTGTTGGTTTTAATCTCTCTCCATTACTATGGCGTAAAATCACAAGTGGCCTATCTGCAGGTAGAGTACAAAGTCCGGCGCTAAGAATGATTGTTGAGCGTGAAATAGAACGTGAAAGCTTTGTCAAACAAGACTACTGGAGTCTAACTGCAGATACTTTTAAACAAAAACAAATACTTGCAAACCTGATTGAGTTTAATAATAACAAAGTTGAGCAGTTCACTTTTACAACAGCGAAAGATGCTGATAATGCTAAAGCTCATATTCTAAAAGATGCTAATGGCTTTTTAATAGTTGATGGCATTACTGAGAAAAAAACTCGAAGAAACCCGTACCCTCCTTTTATAACATCAACGCTACAACAAGAGGCTTCAAAAAAGCTCGGGTTCACTGCTAAGAGAACAATGTCTACAGCACAAAAATTATATGAAGGTATAGATCTGGGTAATGGTGAATCTGTTGGTCTTATCTCATATATGAGAACAGACTCAACAAACCTTTCTAACGATGCTCTTAATGATATCAGAAACTTTATTCAAGCAAAGTACGACAAGGATATGCTACCAGCTAAGCCACGAGTGTTTGAAAAAAAATCACAGAATGCCCAAGAGGCGCATGAGGCTATTCGTGTCACAGCTGCAAATAGAACTCCAGAGTCAATCAAACAGTTTTTAACTACTGATGAATTTAAGCTCTATAGCCTAATTTATAATCGAACTATTGCATGCCAAATGAAGCACGCGACTTTAAATAGTACATCAGTAGATTTAATTACTGAAAATGCTAAACATAAGTTTAGAGTTACTGGTACAATTATTATCGATGCAGGATTCCTAAAAATCTACAATGTAGAAAAAGATGAAGATGACAAAGATGATAATGAGCAAATAACTTTACCAAAATTTGAAAAAGGTGAAAAGATAACTCTAAATGATATAGTTACTAAAGCTCACTCAACCGAACCTCCTCCTCGCTATACCGAAGCATCTTTGGTTAAAGCATTAGAGAAATATGGTATCGGTAGACCCTCAACCTATGCAACAATTATCTCAACTTTACAGCAAAGAGAGTATGTTGAAGTAGAAAAACGCCGTTTTATCCCCACAGATAAAGGCCGTATCGTAAATAAGTTCCTAACTGAATACTTCAAAAAATACGTTGAATACTCTTATACTGCAGGCTTAGAAAAAGAACTTGATGAAATTGCTAATCACAAAAATGATTATCTAAGTGTGCTAAATAATTTCTGGCACCCTTTTATTGAGAGAATTAATAAAATTTCTGAAGATGTATCACGTAAAGATGTTGTGCAAGAAGAGTTAGATGAAGACTGCCCTGAATGTGGTAGTAAGCTATCACTCAGACTTGGTAAAAATGGTAGATTCATTGGCTGTACAAACTACCCAACTTGCAAATACACTCGTCCTGTAGATAGTGATAATAAAGAGCTTGAGAAAGAAGAACCTATAGTTGTAGAAGATAGAAAGTGTCCTAAGTGTGGTTCTGACTTACATATTAAGCAAGGTCGTTATGGTAAGTTTATAGGTTGTTCAAACTATCCTGAGTGCAAACATATGGAGCCACTTGAAAAACCTAAAGATACTGGTGTAGTTTGCCCTAAATGTAATAAAAATCACATTGTTGAGAAAAAATCCCGTAAGGGCAAAGTTTTCTATGCTTGTGCAGGCTTCCCTAAATGTAAAAACGCTTATTGGTACCCGCCAATAAAAGAAGAATGTCCTAAATGCCACTCACCAATACTATTACACAAAACAACCAAAAAAGATGGCGAGCAGAAGGCTTGTCCTAATACAGAGTGTGACTACGCTGTACCATTTAAAAATAAATAGAAATATATTTTTTCTCTGACTTTAAATTCTATTCATATTCTGCATATTAAAATAACTTATCATATCCACAAAGGAGGAAATATAAGTGGTAAAATAGCGATACAAAATATACTAGCAAATATTAATAATCCTACTATTACATAGCTTGTAGCTGATACATCTAAACCTTGGCGAGGCTGTTTTACAAAAATAGATAAACAAAAGCCAAAAACAAAGATACACCCAAATAAACCTAAAGAAGTTTTAAACATCGCATTTAGCATACCGTCAATCATTCCAGCTGTTAACATCATAACAAATATACATTGATAAGGATTCAAGCATATCTCTAGGCGTTTCTTATATAAGTTTTTAACAGCTGTAATAATAACTACAGCAGCAGCTATAAATGCAGGAATACCCCACTGTGACCATATTTCTAACAATAGATTATGTGGATAACCATCTGGGCGTTTAGTAATTGCCAGATAATTCCATTGTCCTACTCCTGTTAAAGGATGCTCAATCCCAACCCAAAAAGCTTCTTTCCAAAGAGGAATTCTACCACTAAAGCCACCTCTAACAAGATCTGCGGATGATTTAACATTTGAATGATCTACCACAGCTATAAAATAATTATAGAAAAGCTCTAGTAAACCACTACAAACTAAAGTTAGAACAAGCACTATAAAAGCTATTTTAAAATTTCTTCGAGCAAAAATATAAAGCAATGGCAATATAACCATATACTCTGCAAATATTGTTCTAAAAGTATGATTGATTAAGATAAACCATGCTAAAGTTAAAGCTATAAACGAGCCAAGCTTATATATAGGTCTTAGATCAACAAACCAAGGCAAAAGTAATAATGGCATAAACCAACTAAAATAATTATCTAAAAAGCGTGGATTTAAGCAGTTATACATATACAGTAAAACTTTTTGGATATTACCAGCAATATATGATCCGTATATAGAATAATTAGCTAAAGATAATTGTAAAAATAAAGATCCACCAAAGAATATTAATGAGAGTAAAATAATTATGTAAAAAAATCGTACAGCTTTAGAATTATCTCTAATATAAACAGCTATAAATAATACACAAAAAAATTGTAAGAGTGTTACACTTACACCTTTGAAAGCTATAGAAGGCGATATCGCAAAAGCCGATGATATAATCCCAAATATAAAAAATATAGTTATAGCATATCTAAGTACGCGACTAAAACTACCAAATAACTCTATTACCTCAGAAAATATTTTTTTATGTAGAAAAATAGCTACACTAGCGATACAAAGTGCCGTATAGAAAATATAGTATCTATCTATAAATAAGTAGATATTAGCTGCTAATGTATCATTAAAATAGCTAACCGTACCACCTGATGACACTTTAACTAAATTCAATGCAGTATAATGCATAAAAGGCATTAGAAAAACAAAGAAAATCGCTAAAGTTAAAAAATAGAAAATACAATCAGCATAAGATATTTTTTTTAGATAATTTCTCACAAATATCACACAAAGTTGAAGCTTAATTGTAATAGTTTAGCAAAAATATCACCTTAATTCTTATAAAAATAGATAAAATTATTTGACTTCAAGAGAGGCTTTAGCAAGCTCTGAATTATCTGACTTATTAACTATCATCGCTGTCCATGTACCACCACAGACTTTATCATCACTAAGAACACTTTGACTATCAACAGTATAGTCTTGTGTTTCATTAAACTTAGTAATAGGAAAAGATGTGCTATAACAGTTAGTATCTTTAGGTGCTACCCATGTTAGATATATCGTACCCTGTGGTGCACCATTCCAGTTTGTTATTATTCTAGCATCAATTTCATGTGTTGTAGCTTTATATTTTAATTTTATCGTAGCTGTTGGTTTATCTTCAGAGACAACCTCACCATCTTGATCTGGATTATCAAGGTTATCATCAGGATTAACCTTTATCGAATTATCAGAATTATAAAGATTATCAATAAAAGCATTATATTTACTACAGCCTGCCAAAGCTGCTGTCATTAAAGTAAAGAGTAAAATTTTTTTCATTTTTATTACCTGTTATTTTAGTTTTATTGAGTTTGTCCTTGCTCAGCACCAATCTCTTTTTTTATTTCTTTAATTTCTTGAGTTGTTTTCTCAACGCTCTCTTGAGTTTGTTTTGCTTTCTCATCTAGTTGTTGAGACTTCTCTTTATAGATATTTGCTTTTTCAGTATAGCGTTTTAATCTTTTTTGTAAATTTATCGAATCTTGAGCAGCCTTTATAAGCTTTTCTTGAATAGCTTTTTTAGCTGCTAAAGCTTCATCTTTATTATTCAGTTTTACATACGCAGCTTTGAGCTGATTAAGCTCTTGTTCTTTCTTCTCTAGTAGGTTCTTATACTTGTCAGTAAGCTTTTCATACTTTTGGGCTCTTTGCTTAGCTTCATCTGCTTCTTTTTCAAGCACAGTCATCTCTTTTTGTACCTGCTGTTGATTTTGTTCTAATTCATTTAACTTTTCACTTTTTGATGTACAACCAACTAATATAAAGCTAAAAAAAGTAACAGTAATTAACAAATAAGTGGAAATATACTTTTTCATAAAACTAAATTTATTTCTAAATTATTATAAGCCTATATTGTAACAGTTAGACTGACTAAGTAAAGAAGATTAATATTACAATAATAAAAATATTTATACTATTTAACTTGAGATTTTAGCTCACTGATTTGCTGCGATATTTTTGTTGCTTGTTTAGCTTGTGTTTGAGAAATTGCCTTTAAATCACTTATCTGTGCCTGATAATCATTTGCTAAAGATCTATACTGATTTATTTTCTCATCAATCTTAACTTTCTGTAGGGTTCTTTGAACTAGCTCTTTACTAACAGCTATAGCACTATCACTATTAGGATCTTTAAAATTACTATAAGCCTTATTAATATTTGCAATATCACCAGCTAAACTATTAGATTGTTTTTGTAGCTGATCTGCTTCAAGGCGATACTTAGTAATTTTTGTATGTAGATTATCTATCTTTGCGAGGTTTGCTGATGCGTGGTTATTTAAGCTATTTTGCGTCTGCTGTAGTTGTTGTATCTGCTTAGCTGTGCTTGGTGCACACGAGCTAAGTGCAGCTAGTATAGAGAATATCAACAGTAAGGATATAATATTTTTCATTAAACTATGATTACTTATTTATTAGTATGTTTAAACAAGTATAACAAATCTTTTTAGTAAAAAGCTAAAAGCACAACTAATTTAGCTTAGCAAAATTAAACAGAGTATTATTTTTTGAGGAAAGCAAAAACTATAGATATTTTAAGAAATTAAACATTTATTGAGTCAGAAGCGATTACTTCTTTATCATAAACTACATTAGCAGTCCATTTACCACTACAGTAGTTGTTACCTTGCTTGGTTGTTACAGTTGCCCAAGTCTTATCATTCTTCTCAGCATATTTAGTGATTGGGAAACTAGTATCATGACACTTAGAACCTTGAGGAGCTTGCCATTGTAATCTTACACTTCCTTGTGGGTTATTGTTGTATGTTGTATATACACTTGCTTTTATTTTATCCTGACCAAGTTTTTTTAAACTTATCTTTGCAGTTGGCTTAGATACAGCTGTTGATGTAGCCGCTTGTTTAGTAGTAACTGTCTGAGTAGCAGCAGTGTCTTCAGCTGGTGCTTTTGAATTATCAGAGCCTCCCAAACCTAAAGTAGAACAGCTCGCTAAACCTGCGATTGATAAAGTTAAAAGACTAAGCTTAATTATTTTTTTCATAAAAATACTCCTATTTTATACATATTGGCATATACTCAAACTCGATTATAACATTAATTAACATAAAATAAACCGCTCTTTATCAAATGATTATACAACTAACATTACGATTTTCATTGACAAGTAGATTGTATGTCTTACAAGCAGTATCACTAGCCATAAAATCAACACTCTTACCTGCTTTTGCAATTTGATTAATTATTTCAATAGAAGGTAAAAGCTGTTTTTCACCGGTACCTATAAGTATTATTTCGGGATTTGCCGCCAAGATAATATCAAGATGGCTTTTTTTGATACTTTCTATATCATCAATTTTATCTTGATACTCCAGTACTTGTGTAGCTGATAGAATCAACGGATGATTATACTCACCTATATTAAGTATAAACCTACCTTTAATATATTCTTTAAAAAAAACTGGTGCTTGTATTTTCTCTTCTTGCAAAGTCATCATAGCAAAAAAACCTTGATTATAATAATATAGTTAACATATATAAGATTATAACTTATCAATAATATATCTAAACAATATTTTGAGGCGACTATGAATTCGATAATTGAAGAATCTGACTTACCTAAACTTGCTGAATTTAAAGTAGACGAAGTAAAGCCTGCAATAGACTATCTCTTTAGCCAAGCAGAAACTAACCTTGAAAAAGCTCTACAAGACCAAAATCCTAGTTGGCAGACATTACTAAAACTAGAGGAAGATGATGAGAAAATAAACCAAGCATTTTCAACAATATCACACATGAATGCTGTTTGTAATTCCAAAGAGCTGCGTGAAAGTTATGAATATGCTTTAGCTAAACTTACAGATTATTATACTAAGTTAGGACAAAACGAAGATTTATATAACCTCTACAAGCAGATCCGAGAAGATAATTTAACTACTGAACAAGCACAAGCAGTGCGTAAAGCAATTATCAGTTTTGAGCAATCAGGTGTAAATCTTGATGAAACTAAAAGAAAAAGACTGCAACAAATCTCTCAAGAACTTGCCCAACTAAGCACTAAATTTGAGAATAATGTTCTAGATGCAACTATGGATTGGTTATACACTACCGATGATGAGAAAGAACTTAAAGGCTTAACACAAAATATTATAGAATCAGCAGAAGCTAAGGCTAAGCAAAAAAATACCGCTGAAAAATATGCTCTAGGTATAGACATCCCAACATATTTAGCTGTAATGCAACAAGCAGATAATCGAAAACTTCGTGAAAAATTCTACAAAGCATATTGCACAAAAGCTTCAAAAGAAGCTGATAACAAAAATTTTGACAATGATGAGATTATTGAAAAAATTCTAAAATTACGTATCGAAAAATCTGAAATACTTGGTTTTAATAATTATGCTGAGAATTCACTTTTCACAAAAATGGCTGAAACTCCAGCGCAAGTCTTAGAGCTATTAAATAAGCTTCTAGAAAAATCTCTACCTCAAGCAAAAAAAGATCTCAATGAGTTGCGTAGATTTGCCGAGGACGCTGGACTTGTTGATGCACTGCAACCTTGGGATACAGCGTACTATTCTGAAAAACTCAAAAAAGCTAAATTCGACTTTACAGAAGAAGAACTTAGAGAATACTTTCCATTAGAAAAAGCACTAGAGGGATTATTTAAAATACTCAATCACATATATGCTTTAGAAATAAAAGAAAATACTGACTATACAAAATATATAGCTGAGCAACAAACTTTTGGTTTCTATAAAAATGATGTATACATTGGTAGCATAATTTGTGATTTCTTTGCTCGCGATAACAAACGCAGCGGTGCATGGATGGATGGTTCTCGTACTGCCTTTGTTACCTCTAAAGGCTCAAAACAAAAACCAGTTGCTTATGTTAACTGCAACTTCCTGCCGCCATCAAAAGATGGTGCAAATCTAACTCACAATGATGTTGTGACACTCTTTCATGAATTTGGTCACGCTTTACATCATATATTATCACAAGTGACTATCCCCTCTATATCTGGTACACATGGTGTCGAGTGGGATGCTGTTGAGTTACCAAGTCAATTTATGGAGAATTTCTGCTGGTGTGAAGAGGGACTAGTACTAATATCAGGATCACGAGATGGTAAAACACTCAGCAATAAGCAGATAAATAAACTTGTAGATACTAGACACTTTCATTCAGCTTTGGTGATGGTTAGACAAATTGAGTTCGGTATATTTGATATGAATATTCACCATAAAAAACTAACAACTGCAGCTGAAGTACAAAAAGAGCTAGATAATATCAGAGCAAAAATAAATCTTCTGCGCGTACCTAGCTACAATAAATTCCAAAATGGCTTTTCACATATTTTTGCTGGTGGCTATGCTGCGGGCTACTATAGCTATAAATGGGCAGAAATCTTATCTTCAGATGTCTTCTCACGTTTTGAGCAAGAGGGAATACTTAGTAACAAAGTTGGCAATGATTTATTAGAGAATATTATTTCTAAGGGGTCATCGCGTGATGCTATGGATAACTTTGTTGCATTTATGGGTAGAAAACCAAATGAAGAAGCACTGTTAAGACATAGTGGCATTAACAACTAAAAAGTTAATATCTGTAGTGACAGATCAATTAACTGTCATAATTTATAACCTTTTAAAAGACAGCACAATGTGCTTGTCACTACAAAACTTGAAGTATGCAAACAACAAAAATAGGCAACCAAGCGGAAGAACAAGCCTGTAAATTTTTAAAATCTCAAGGTTTACAAATTTTGACTCAAAATTTTAAGGCTCTTCCTTATGGTGAAATAGATATTATAGTAACTGACAAAGAAACATTAGTTTTTATTGAAGTAAAATACCGTAGTAAAACTACTTTTGCTACAGCTGAAGAAATGATTACATTCAATAAGCGTAAAAAACTTATAAACACAGCTAATATTTTTCTAAAAAGAAATCCTCAATATTATAACTATGACTGTCGTTTTGATGTAATTGCTATAAATAATAACGATGTTAATTGGATAAAAGACGCTTTTGGAATAAATTAATAATATTTATTGCGTTGATTGGTTACTCCGACAAGCTTAATATGATTAAAGAATAGAATTTTAGATTTCTGCAGAAAGTGCTATAAGTTTCCTAGCCTGCAGTAGTTGATACTCATCAGTTTCATCATTTAAATTAAGGTTTAAATGACCCACTTTACGCCCCTTGCGTGGTGCTTTGTTATAGCTATGAATTTTAACTCTATCTAAAGCTGCTAGATCTTTTATCGCTGGCATTGTACCGATACAATTTAGCATAACTGTCTTACGGCTAGTCGTATCACCTAAAATCAAACCAGCTATAGCACGCACATGATTCTCAAATTGCGATGTAACTGCCCCATCAATACTCCAGTGTCCGCTATTGTGCACACGCGGTGCTATTTCATTGACAATTAGCTCATCACCCTTGACAAAAAACTCAATCGCTAAAGTGCCAACATAAGCAAACTCTTTAACTAGGATTTTAGCAATTTGCTGTGCTTTTTCGGCAAGTATGGCATTTTCAAAAGGAGCTTCAGATTCAACGATAATACCTTGCTTATGAGTATTCTTAGCTAATGGATAAAAGGCAATATTACCCTTAAAATCAGCTGTACAAATTTGTGAAACTTCATAATCAAAATCAACAAAAGCTTCATAAATAAGTCCATCTGGCGCATCCTTGAGTGCATCCCATGCTTTAGTGATATCCTCTTGAGACTCAATCACAAACTGTCCCTTACCATCATAGCCAAATCTGCGTGTTTTAAGTATAGCTGGCAAACCATGCTCGACGACAGCACTTTGCAATTTTGCCAAAATATCGATATTTACAAATTTTGCTGTAGCTATATTATGATCTTGCATAAAAGATTTCTCAAGTAAACGATCCTGAGAAATAGCTATAGCTTTAGCTGATGGATATACATTTACCTCATGATTTATCGCTTTGATAAGTTCATGAGATATATTTTCATTTTCAAAAGTTATCACATCAAACTGCTTTGCCCAAGCTACAACATCATTTACCTTTGTTAGCTCAATATCTGTGACAGTTTTGACCACTTCTTCGGCACAGTCTCCAGCTTTGCCAAGGCAGTGAAACTCTAAACCTAAAGGCGTACCTGCTAAACTTAACATCCTCGCAAGTTGCCCTGCTCCGATAATACCTATTCTCATTATTAGTACTCCCTAGGATCAGGATTATCCAAAACAAATTGTGTTTGCTCAGCTCTAAACTCAGCTAATGCTTTTGCAATATTTGCATCTGTGTGTTGTAAGATACTTGCGGCAAAAAGTGCTGCGTTTTTTGCTCCTGCCACTCCAATAGCAAAAGTAGCCACTGGAATACCTGCTGGCATCTGCACTATTGATAATAAACTATCTTGGCCATTAAGCGTACTTGATTTAACTGGCACTCCTAATACTGGTAAAGCAGTTTTTGCAGCAACCATACCAGGTAAATGAGCAGCACCACCAGCTCCTGCTATTATAACTTTAAGACCTCTATCTTTAGCAGTTTCGGCATAAGTAAACATCTTATCCGGAGTTCGATGCGCAGATACTACTTCACACTCATAGCCAATGCCTAAATTATCTAAGATATCACAACACTCTTTCATTGTGCTCCAATCAGATTTAGAGCCCATTATTACACCAACATCTACGCTCACTTCTTATCTCCTTTTAGGCTAATATAAAATGTCATGCTGAATTTATTTCAGCATCTCCCTTAATTACCATTTTATTGAGATCCTGAAACAAGTTCAGGATGACTTTTAAAGATTAGTTTTCTTCCAATTTCTAATAACTTCAATCCAAGCTATATTTTCTAAGTTCTGTACCTTAGCTTTTAGGCTCTCAGCAGTATCATCTTTAGTAACACCACACTTAAGTTGCAAAACAATATCGCCACCATCTACCTCTTCACTTACTTGGTGAATAGTACATCCAGAAACACTATCACCAGCAGCTATTACCGCTTGATGTACTGCCAAATCCATTAATCCAGCGTAGTTTGGTAACAATGATGGATGAATATTTAAGATTCTACCTTTAAAAGCTTTGATAAATATAGGGCTTAGAATACGCATAAAGCCTATTAGTAAAATTAAATCAGGATTATATTTTTGAATTTCAGCGACGACAAGCTGATCGTATTGCTCTCTAACTAAACCTTTAGCTGCTATAAATTTAGCTGCAATATTGTGCTGTGCTGCTCTTTGTAATATATAAGCATCTTGCTTATTCGAGATTACTAGACTTATCTGAGCATTTAGCTGCTTACTTGCTATCGCATCTATTATAGCTTGCATATTAGTCCCACGCGTAGAACCTAATATAACAAGATTTAGCTTAGACATTATTTATTTAAGCTCCTGATATTTATCACCACGCAGCAAATTCATCTGTTTGATACGCTTATTGATAAGCTCTTTTGTACCAATGTCTGGACGATGAAATAGTTTACCATAAATATTTTTGACAGCATTTTCAGCTTTTTGCTCTGCTTCAGCAATTGTATCACCTAAGCCAAGCACAGCTATTGCTCTAGAACCTGTACCAATTAGTTTGCCATCTCTATAATCAACCGCACCCAAGAAAAGCTCAACATTATCAGGGCATTGTGAAATATCTATCTCAAAGTTCTTAACTGATTGATTTGGGTAACCAAGAGGCACTAGATATTTACATACACTTGCTTGATTTTTAAACTTAGCTTTAACTGTATCAAGTGTACCTTGGGTAATAGCTTTAGCAATCTCAACAAAATCTGTCTCTAGTAAGCTAAGCAAATTCATAGCTTCAGGGTCACCAAAACGCGCGTTATACTCAATCACTTTAGTATCATCCTTAGTTGCCATAAAGCCACCATAGAGGATACCTTGGTACGGTTCACCAAACTTATCTGCTAAAGCTTTGACAACTTGTTCATTGATATGTTTTGCTTTCTCAATATCAGCTGCAGATAAAAATGGTAGACTATGATTAGCATCAGAGTAAGTTCCCATACCGCCAGTATTTGGACCCTTGTCACCTTCGTGTGCACGCTTATGATCTTGCACTGCTGGCATATGGATAAAATTTTTACCATCAGTAAATGATATCAATGAGAATTCCTGACCAACAAGCTTCTCTTCGATAACAAACTCTTTACCTGCATCTACTAATGACTGACAATGTCTAATCGCCTCTTCAAGGCTATGCAAATGATCACCCCAGACAAGTACACCTTTTCCACCACACAAACCATCAGTTTTTATGACAAATTGGTTTTGATACTCTTTGAGAGTTTCTTCGACTCCATCCATTGTCGAAAACTTTTTAAAGAAAGGATTAGCGCCAATATCATAGTCACGAATCAAATCTCTAGTAAAACCTTTCGAAGTTTCAATTTGCGCTAATTTTTTGGTTGGTCCAACTACACCGATCCCTTCTGCCTTAAGAGCATCTGCTAGACCTACTTCAAGTGGTGCCTCAGGACCGATAATTGTGATATCAATATGCTGTGATTTTGCATACTCAAGCACTTGATCACAATTACAAATATCATCGATTTGATAGCCTTGCGCTAACTTTTTTATCCCAGGGTTAATCGCTGTGCTTATACAAAAAAGCTTATTTGCAATAGCGCTTTTGTTTACAGCTGCTGCTATCGCGTGCTCTCTACTTCCTGATCCTACTAAAAGAATATTCACTGGCTTCTCCATATTCAAATAATCTTTAACATTTTTAACAATACGTTGATTTATATTTTCTAAATCTCTAGGTACTTCAAACTTTTGCCCTGTTATCATTTCAAAAAGAGTTATATATTTTTGAGATAATTCTACAACTAACTCTTGTGGTGCTTGTGGTAGAACTTCATCATTATATGGATCACAATTTTTTGCAAACCATAATCTAAAAAATTCCTTATCGATATTTTCAGGTTCTTGACCTTTAGCAAATCTCTCAGCATAGCTGTCCTTTAGCCAAAATCTTGAGCTATCTGGAGTGTGAATCTCATCAATTAAAATAATCTCTCCAGTTTGCTCATCAATGCCAAACTCATACTTAGTATCTGCCAAGATTAAACCATGTTCTAAGGCTTTTTTTTGGCCAAACTCAAAAAGCTCTAGGGCTTTTTGTGAAGCAAAATCCCATTGCTGTTGAGTTAGCCAACCTTCTTTGACAATATCCGTTGCTGAGATTGGGCGATCATGATCTTGCTCTTTTGTTGTCGGGGTTAGAATATTATGCGGTAACTTTTGATTCTTCTTTAAACCATCTGGTAGGATATTGCCACAATAGTCACGACTACCGTTTTGATAATGTGTCCATAAAGAAGTCGAGGTTGAGCCTGTTATATAACCTCTGACTACAAACTCAATCGGTAGTACTTTTGCTTTTCTCGCGATAACAACATTTGGATCTGGAGAGGCTATAAAGTGGTTTTTGACAATATGCGCAGTTTCTTTGAACCACCACACTGATGATTGCGCAAGGATTTGTCCCTTAAATGGAATAAAACCTAATGACCTATCAAAAGCTGATTGTCTATCTGTAGATATCAAAATACTCTTATCATCAGTAAAGTACATATCTCTTACTTTACCTATATATTTATTCTTGATATCAAGATTAGTCGATTTTAGAACATTTTTTATATTATTGGCAATGATTTGTTTATCAAGCATTAGATAATTTCTACCTTCCCTGAGTTTGTGATTTTACCAATTTGATATAGTTTTGTATTAGTATGCTTTTTAGCTAAAGCTCGCATCTTGTCAAGCTGATCTTGGCTAGCAATTATAGTCATACCAATACCCATATTAAATGAGCGATACATTTCAAACTCACTAATATCGCCTATTCTCTGCATTAGCCTAAAAATAGTTGGTGTTTCAAAACTATTTTTAACAATTTCAGCGCCTAATCCTTGTGGTAATACGCGTGGAATATTTTCAATGAAGCCACCACCAGTGATATGTGCCATACCTTTAATATCAACGCCATTATCCAAGAAATCATGAATAATATTAGAGTAGTTAATATGTGGTTCAAGTAGCACATCACCAATAGTTCTACCCTCTAGCTCTGGGTAAGTATCTGTATGTTTGTTAGCTGCTACATCAAAAAATAGCTTACGTGCAAAAGAGTAGCCATTTGTATGTAACCCTGATGAGCTAAGACCAAAGATGATATCACCCTCTTTGATATTCTCACCATTAATAATCCTATTTCTATCAACTATACCAGTGATAACACCAACCATATCAATCTCACCAACTTGATATACTCCAGGCATCTCAGCGGTCTCACCACCTACTAACGAGACACCACACTCAGCACAAGCTTTTGACATCCCTTTAACAAGCTCTTCCATAATCGCAGGATCAAGCTTATCATGCGCAACATAGTCTAGGAATGTAATTGGTTTAGCGCCCATTACAACAATGTCATTTGTCGCAGCTGAGAAAAGATCATAACCAAGATTCTCAAACTTGCCACACATTACCGCAACTTTTGTCTTAGTACCAACACCATCTATAGACTGTACTAGTACAGGGTCTTGATAGTTGTTGATGATATTCTTTAGTGAGTACAAAGAACCAAAGCTACCTAAGCCTGTCAAAACATCTTGGGTAAAAGTCTTTTTGACATGATCCTTCATTCTTTCTACAGCTTGATTGCCAGCTTCTATATTTACACCAGCATCTTCATATTTTAGGCCTGCCATTTTATTTCCTTATTCAAAAAATAACCTTGCGATTATTTGTCATTCCGGAATTGATCCGGAATCTCTTAATTTATGTCCACAACTCATCAGATCCTGAATCAAGTTCAGGATTGTAAGTTAAATTCTTAGTATAATGTGTTTACCAAGGAGTTAAATCAAGACTATTTTAATAGTTTTGATTATAACCCAAGCGACCGGTTCAGGATAGATTTAAACAATCGTTGTCATCAAGGTACTTGGGTTATCTCCTTAATACGTTTGTATAGTTGCTTGGTTTTAACGACCGCTTACAATCGCAAATATTTGTAAACATACTAAGGAGATATTTAAAATGTATCATAATTTCATCGGTATTGATATATCAAAGAATGATTTTGTAGTAGCAATTCATGGTAAGAAAAAGACTTTTAAATACCTTAATAACTTAACTGGCTTTGATGAACTTTTATCAGATCATCCTATACTCAAGGATAAATCTTTTGTAGTTGTTGAAACTACCGGAGGCTATGAAAAAGCTTTACTTGAATATTTAATAACTAAAAATATAGTTGTTCACAGAGCTAATACTAGAATAGTTAAACATTTTATTCGCTCTACAGGTCAATTAGGTAAATCAGATAATATTGATGCTTTTGGACTAGCTAAGTATGGGTATGAAAGACACCGTGACCTAGAATTTTATCAACCTAATGATGATAAAATGCAAAAGCTTATAAAATATATTCTTAGAAAACAAGATATTAAAAAACAGTTAACAGCTGAAAAAAATAGATATCAAGCACCAGACCAAAAATATACAAAAGATTCTCACCAAAGAATGATAGAGTTCTATAAACAAGAAATTATGATTATAGAAAGCCTTATAAATGAGTTAGTCGATGATTGCCAATACTTAGCAAAAGCTAGAGATCTATTAGTTAAAGAGGTTACTGGTCTAGGAAATGCTACAGCCACATCTTTACTTGCTTTGATGCCTGAGTTAGGAAACTTAAACCGTAAACAAGTGGCTTCTTTAGCAGGAGTAGCTCCATATCCGTATGAAAGTGGCAAGAAAGTTGGCTATAGAAAGACTTACGGCGGTAGAGCTGATTTAAAACCTATATTATTTATGTCAGCATTAACTGCTGCTAGAAGTAAAGGTAAACTTGGAATATTTTATAGAGACCTTGTTGAAAAGGGTAAAAAGAAGATGGTAGCCCTTGTAGCTGTTATGAGAAAAATTATAGTCATTGCTAATGCTAAAATTAGAGATCTAAAAAGAGATTTGAAGATTTTATAAATAAATTAGCAACATAGTTGATGACGGTTGTGGGGTCTAGGATGACCCATTCTTTTTATTTTCATTTTATTTAGATACATCTACTACCTATTCAACTCTTGAGCACATTGAAAAGTATTATATAAAAGCTCGGTAATTGTCATTGGCCCCACCCCTCCAGGTACTGGGGTAATCGCTGCGACCTTATCTTTGACAGCAGCAAAATCAACATCACCAACTATCTTACCATCAACATGGTTAATACCAACATCGATAACTACAGCACCCTCTTTGACCATATCAGCGGTGATAAAGTTAGGTTTACCCACTGCAACAATTAGGATATCTGCTTTTGTAGTATGAGATTTAAGATCAGTTGTAAATCTATGACAAGTTGTCACAGTAGCTTTAGCATTTAGTAGTAACTGTGATACTGGTTTACCAACAACATTACTTGCACCAACAACTACCGCATAGGCACCTTCTGTTTTTATACTATACTCTCTTAGCATAGTCATAATACCTTTAGGTGTACAAGATTCTAGGCATTTTTTATCTCTAAGCTGCAATCTACCGACGTTTGTAGGATGAAAACCATCAACATCTTTTTCTGGTTTTATACTATATATCACATTGTTTTTGTTTATATGTGCTGGTAGTGGTAGCTGCAATAAAATTGCATGAACACTAGAGTCATTATTTAGCTGATTAATCAGCTCCAAAAGCTCTAACTCTGTCGTATGCTCTGGCAGTGTAATCACTTGTGAATCTATCCCAACTTGCGCACAGGCTTTTTCTTTTGAGGCAACATATGTCTTACTTGCTGGATCATTACCAACAATTATTGCCACAAGTTTTGGAGTTATTGCTGTATTATGCTTATATTCTTGAACTTGATTTGCTAATCTCTCTTTGAGGTCTTTTGAGAGAGCCTTACCATCGATTAAAATCATTATTTGATAGCTTATCTATATAACTAAAAATGATAGTTAATATGATAACAAATTTTAGGCTATCTTTGGGAATTTTTTGAGAGTATTTTTTTACAAAATATCTTTAATTTTTTAATAAAATAAGCTATTAGCATCGGCTTGAGTTGGAAACCTAAATAATCTCTCTATTTTTCATCCAATAGTAGATATATGCCGTACAGTAGCAACCAAAAGCAACGCCAAAGATTACATCGCTAGGATAATGCGAACCAACTATGATTCTACTCCCAGCAAATATAACAATTAGCACATACCAAAGATATCTTAGCTTAGGGAAGATATAAAAAAATGCTATAAACATCGCCCCAACTGTGATTGAGTGCCCTGACGGCATACTTGCAAAATCATAACCTGGTGCATGAAAATGTTGAAAGTAATGTGAACCATACTCCAAGAAAAACTTAGGACGCGCTCTGCCTATTATCATCTTAAGTATCTGCCCCAAAATACCACTAATAGCCACAGTTGCCAAGATAAAACCAGCATATGCCGATAGCTTGTTAAACAAAGCTCTAACACTAGCAGATAATTTTTCGCTATCGCTAAATAAACGTGCTAACACTATCACACCACAGATTACCAAAATATATTCTGCTTTACCAACATCGGTAATTTTACCAAAGATTACACCGACAACACTTGGCATAGAATGCTTGATATAGTTCTCAACTGGGGTATCTAAATTATAATACACCAAGATTACCAAGAGTAATAATGGTATAAATGTATACTTCAATTGTAGATATCTAGGCAATTTATCATTATGTAGCTTTGGCTTTCTAAAAATATCTTTGAAAGCTTGAAAGTTCGTTTGTAATCTTTGTTTGAGCATATATAAAAGTTTCCAGTTAAAGATAGTTACAAAGCTTAGTATAACAAAATATTATTATTTCACTAGTCTATAGAGCCTTTCAATTCTCTAGACATTAGCCTATTCGCCTAAGATTGGCTGTTGCTTTAATTATGCCCAATACAATATACTTTCTGTCATCTTAAACTCCCCCAAAACCGTCATGCTGAACCCGATTCAGCATCTCCTAAATACAAACAAAACAATGAGATTCCGGATCAAGTCCGGAATGACGAGGAAATTAATAGTAGTCCCAAACTAATAGCAATCCTAAACTTGGTTGTTGAGCGTAATCGAAGTACTCAATGATCTTTTACCATTAAATCAACATTCTTTATAAAAATATCATAAAAATATAGTGAAGTTTTCAAGAAATCACTTGCAGGATTTATTTTTACCTAATAAAATAAAAAGCATATGATAAAAAGTGTTTTTATCGTATTATTAGAATGTAAACAACCTATAAAGAAGGAAAACAAACTATGAAAAAGAAAATGCAAAAAGGTTTCTCACTAGTTGAGTTAATGGTGGTGATCGCGATTATTGCAATCCTAGCAGCAGTTGCTATCCCGATGTATTCTAACTATACTACCCGTGCTCAGATTGGATCAGTGTTAACATCTATAGGTGGCATCAAGTCTGATATCTCTGAAAGAGCAATGACTAATGGTGGATTAAGTGGTATTTCAAGTTCTGGATCATCATTAAATGGTGTAACATTACCATCAGCTAGTGGCGCTAGTTTAGCTTATACGACAAGTGTTACAGATGGAGTTATCAGTATGGTTTTAACTCAACCTGTAGCTGGTACTATTACTATGACACCTATATATGATGCAAACGCTGGATCAATGACATGGGCTTGTGCAAGTACTGATATAGGTTCTTCTCAACTTCCTACTCCATGTACTTCTACTGCAGCATAAATAGTTATTAACCATATAATTTCTGATTAATTTTCTTAATAAATCCTTTCTTAGCGTGATAGACAGATAGCATAAAGCAGGTATTTCACAGACATAAATAATATGCTATAATCTTTATAAGATAAACAATTTTATATTCAGTGTCTTGAAACAAAATCATGAAAGGATTCTCATTAGTTGAATTAATGGTAGTAATTGCAATTATGGCGATTTTAGCTGCTATAGCAATCCCTATATATTCAAACCATAGAGAGCGTGCCGCGATTATTGAGTCTTTTAATATCATTGGTAATGTCAAAGCCAGTATTGAAGACGATATTAATAACAGCAAAGATATATCTCAACAAACTTACAATACTCCTACAGGAGTTAGTGTTATAAACGGTTCATCATCTGGAGCCACTATTGAGATAAATTTAAGTCAAACTTCTCCACAATATTTCAGCAATGCTAATGATATCATCAGACTTAGTGGTGCAGTTAGTGGTAACACTTTCCAATGGACTTGCTCACATAACACAAACGCTTCAACTTTAACTACTAACAATGTACCAGCCACCTGCCAAAGTATTTTTAGCGCTTAGATTTTTTTCACAATACATAACAGTCATTCTGAACTTAAACTTAATAGTTATCCTGAACCCCACAACCGTCATCATGAACTTGATTCAGGAACTGGTGAATTATGGACATAAACCAAGAGATTCCGGATCTGTGTCCGGAATGACCATTTTGTTGTAAGCATATAAGGACTAACACATAAGCTTAACCCTACACCTACAAACTAATGTATAGATCTAAAAGTAGTATGATATTGCATCAGGCTGCCCTTCCAATCTAAGGAATAAAACTATTCCTTCAAGTACTACTTTTATAACTACTAGACTGTATCTATTAAATAAACAGTTTTTTGATTTACAAACCCAGCAACTCTCTAGCATGCGATAGAGTATTTTCTGAGATATCTACTCCACCTACTATCTTAGCTATCTCTTCGATGCGCTGCTGTTGATTTAGCTCTATAATCTTTGACTCTGTAGTATCTTTGAGATATTTCTTAGATACATGAAGATGTGTTTGACCTTGAGCGGCAACTTGTGGCTGATGGGTGATGCATAAAACTTGTAGTTTCTCAGATAATTTCTTAAGTAGCTTACCAACTATCTCTGCTGTAGCTCCAGAAATACCTACATCAACTTCATCAAAAACTAGTGTTGGATATGATCTTTTTGCAGCAGATACTGCCTGTATTGATAGACCAATCCTACTTAGCTCACCGCCTGATGCAACCTTTTTGACAGCGGCTAGTTGTTCACCAAGGTTAAAGTTAATCATAAATTGACACTCATCTATACCCTTTGAAGTTTTTGCTTGAGCTGGCAAAATCTGCGCTACAAAAGTACCTTTAGGGATATTAAGAGAACGAATATTTTTCTCAACTTGCTTTGAGAATTCCTTAGCAGCCTGTTTACGTGCTTGACTAAGCTGGTTAGCATACTCGCTGTATTGCTGTTGTAGATTTTGCTTTTGCTCATTTAGCTGCGATAGTCGCATACTATCTTGAGTAAAACTATCTAATTCAGTCTGCAACTCTTGGATATACTGATATATATAGTTAGGTTCAATCTTATGCTTGCGTGCAAGATCATATATCTGGCTCATGCGTTGCTCTACTTTTGCTAACTCCTCAGGATCCTGCTCTAGTGATTCTAGTAGGTTTTGTGCTTCAGCATAGCTTTCTTGGGCATACACTTTGGTTTGAGATATCAGCTCTTGGAGATTTCTAAATGATCCTTCATCTAGCTTTGCTACTTCTTTCTCAAGTTCTGTCAGCATTGCGATTATATTTATCTCATCATCATACATTAAACTTGCAATATGATTAAGACTATAGCCAATATCATCAACACTTGATAAACTCTTTTGGCGTTGCGCTAACTGCTCAAATTCATTTTCACCTAGCTCTAGAACTACTAACTCATCTAGCTTATACTCAAGCAGTTCTCGCTGACTATTTTGCGTATCCATATACTCTTGTAATTCAGCTATTTCAGAATTTATTTTTTGTAGCTGGTAAAATGAGTTTGTAACTTTTTTTAGCATCTCATCATTATTTGCAAAACTATCTAACAAACTTAACTGTAATTTGGGATCGAGTAAATCTTGGTGGGAATTTTGACTATAGATGTTTATCAGCTTATCTGAAATTTTTTTGACATCTGTAGCTTTAACAACACTACCATTTATAAATAAACGGCTCTGCTTAGATTTATTAACTACGCGCCTAAAGGTACACTCCTCATTTTCATAATCAATGAAAAGCTCATCTAAAAGGCATTTTGCTTTATGATTATCCTTGATACAAAAAGTAGCGGAAACTTCTGTTACCTTGTCATCTTGTAAAAATGTCTTTTCTAACCTTGCACCAAGCACAAAACTAAGCGCATCGAGTAGAATCGACTTACCTGCGCCAGTCTCACCAGTTAAGACTGTCATCCCTTCTCTAAAATCAATTTCAGTAGATTTTATAATCGCAAAGTTTTTGATTGATAAATGTAGTAGCATAGATCTATAGATGATTAATATTACACCTATTTAATATATATGCTCTTGCCTACTTATACAAGTAATAAACTGACGATTTTATCCTTAGAAACTAATATAGACCTTTAACTTATTTTGTGGAAAAGAGTTTTGTAGCTGCTGCTGTAGTTGAGTTTTAAAAATAAGTATTTTTTTAGCTTCTATGACTTCAGGTAATTCCAAATAGACATCTACAAACATAAAACGCCCAGATTGAGTAATTTTGATATTATCAATCAATAAAAAATAACTTTCCGCAATTTGTTTTGCAATTTGCCTAATTTGGTTTCTAAATTCAATATCTGGAGCAGCATCTAATAAATGCGAATATGCTTCTTTGCTAAGTTTTATTGGATTTATCGTAATATAACATCCTATAAGGATTGCTACTATAGGGTCGACATATAAAGCCAGCTTGGTATAACCTAACTTTTCTAAAATAAAACCTATAGATATATTAAAAATAACTCCAACCCCTAATAATGCATCAGCTTTCCACATTAACGCATCAGAAAATAAAATCTTTGAACCTGTCTTTCTAGCTCTTTTATTAACAAATAAGAACATAAAAATACATACAATAACTCCTACCGTTTCTGATAACAATGCTATTCCATAATTTGGTTTGATTGTATGAGTAAAAATATTAAATATCGCTATCAAAATAACACTAAAAGCGATAAGTAATACAAACCAAGATTCAAGCATAATAAATATAGGCTCTAGTCGATAGTAACCATAATGATAATATTTATTTGCAGGTTGATTAATCTTTCTTAAAACATATATTGAGACAGCATAAATTAATATTGATATAACAGAGTAGCCAGTATCCAATAGTACTGACAAAGATTGAGCAAAGTATACTATTACTATAGAAAATAAAGCATAAATAGAAGCAACTATCAGATTAGTTTTTAAAGTTTTTTTCTCTAATTTCTCATTAAAGGTCATAAATACTTATTGAAAACAAGATATATCAATATTTGTTTATAAACTTAAATTATAACTGATATATTTAGTATTAGAAAAGTTAATAATTATAGCAATAAGGTAAATATTAATAAATTAAATATTTTTTACCTGAAAAAAATATATTATAATCCGTTGTGGCCTATTTGACTAATATCAAACATAGAAGGATTTATTAGATGCAATTATCAAGAAGAGTAAAGGCAATGCAAGCCTCTCCAGTACGTAAGTTAGTGCCGTATTCTATTCAAGCAGAGAAACAAGGTAAAAAGGTGTATCACCTTAATATTGGTCAGCCTGATATCAAAACTCCTAGCGAGTTTATGAATGCTATCAGAGCTTACGATAAAGAGACTATCGCCTACTCTATAGCAAATGGTGAACCAAGCTTAATTAAAGCTATCTCAAAATACTACAAGAGATTTGATATGGATTTCGCTGAGGATGAAATCTTAATCACCAATGGTGGTTCTGAAGCGCTAATATTTGCTGCTATTGCTACTTGTAATGCTGGTGATGAAATACTTGTACCTGAACCTTTCTATACAAACTATAATGGTTTTACAACTGCAGTTGATGTAGCTATAAGACCAATCACTACAAAAGCCGAAGAAGGTTTCCATCTACCTTCAAAAGAAGAAATACTTGCTTGTGTAACTGATAAAACTCGAGCTATCATGATCTCTAATCCTGGTAATCCTACTGGTGTTGTATACACTAAACAAGAGCTAGAAACTTTAGCAGAAGTAGCTAAAGAGAAAGATCTATTTATCATCAGTGATGAGGTATATAGGGAGTTTACTTATGATGGTCTTGTATGTACATCTTTTGGTAATATCAAAGGTGTTGAGGATCGTGTGATTATCGTTGACTCTGTATCTAAGCGCTATAGTGCTTGTGGTGCTAGAATTGGTTCACTTTGCTCAAAAAATAAAGAGTTTATCAAAGAAGTTACAAAGCTATGCCAAGCTAGGCTATGTGTACCAACTCTTGAGCAAATTGGCTCTGCTGCTCTTTATGAAGTATCACAAGATTACCTAAAAGAAGTAAACACAGAGTACCAAAAAAGAAGAGATATCACTTTCGAAGCTCTTTCAAAAATGGATAATGTAGTTTGTGAAAAGCCTACTGGCGCTTTCTATGTAATTGCTAAACTACCAATTGATGATACTGAAAAGTTTGCACTATGGCTATTGACAGAATTTGAAGATAACCGCGAAACTGTAATGGTCTCACCTGCTGCTGATTTCTATGCAACTAAAGGTCTTGGTAAAGATGAGATAAGAATCGCTTATATCTTAGAAGAAAAATCACTAAAAAGAGCTCTAGAGCTTTTAGATAAAGCTATCAAAGCTTATAACAATAAATAATCACTTTTTCTCAATAGTTTTTTCTTTAAAAAAATATATAAAAACCTAAAAAGTAACAACTGTTCTAATATTGTTGTGCATTTCTGCAAAACCTTTATTAATATCATCAATTTTGATATTTGCCGTAATAAGATTATCAATATCAATCTTACCATCCATATACCAATCAACAATCATCGGCACATCAGTCCTGCCACGCATGCCACCAAACGCTGAACCTTTCCATGTACGCCCTGTCACTAGCTGAAATGGTCGCGTAGATATCTCTTCGCCAGCACCTGCAACACCAATAATTACACTGACTCCCCAACCTTTATGAACACATTCTAGAGCTTGACGCATTACTGTTGTATTACCAATACACTCAAAGCTATAATCAGCTCCACCACCAGTCAAGCTGATAAGATGTTGGACCAAGTCTTCATCAATTTCATTAGGATTAACAAAGTCTGTCATACCGTACTTTTCTACTAATGCCTTTTTGTCATTGTTGATGTCAACACCAACTATTTGTCCCGCACCAACAAGCTTAGCACCTTGGATTACATTTAAACCAATACCACCTAAACCAAATACCACCACACTTGAGCCAGCTTCAACATTAGCTGTTTTAACTACAGCACCAATACCAGTTGTGACACCACAGCCGATATAGCATACTTTATCTAAGGGTGCATCTTTACGGATTTTAGCAACTGCAATCTCAGGTAATACCGTATAGTTTGAAAATGTCGAGCAACCCATATAGTGATAAATCTCTTTGCCATCTTGGGTGGTAAATCTTGAGCTACCATCTGGCATAACTCCTCTGCCTTGAGTTTGTCTAATTGCTTGGCACAGATTAGTTTTAGGATTTAGGCAATACTTACACTCTCTACACTCAGGTGTATATAGTGCTATAACATGATCCCCTGGTTTGACAGAAGTTACATTTTTGCCAACTGCTACTATCTCACCAGCGCCCTCATGTCCTAGTATAGCAGGGAAAAGTCCTTCGGGGTCTCTACCTGATAGTGTATATGCGTCTGTATGGCAAATTCCAGTTGCTTTAATTTCAACTAAAACTTCGTTATCTTTAGGTAATGCTACATTGACAATCTCTACAGAGAGTGGCTCAGCTGCTTTATATGCTACAGCAGCTTTAGATTTTAGTGTCATAAGATTCTCTTAAATACTTTAAAAAAACTTCTACTAAAAATAATTGTAGATGATTAGAGAAACAATGAGTATTTTTTTTACGATTTGAAAGGATTAATTACGCTTATAAATATCCTCTAAGCGCACAATATCATCCTCCCCAAGGTAATCACCAACTTGCACTTCTATAATCTGAATATCATTATCTGTGAAATTCTCAAGCCTATGTACAGCCTCTTTAGGTATAAATATATGCTCACCAACATTATATTCACGCACATTATCATCTACTGTAATAGTTGGTCTACCAGTTACAACTACCCAGTGTTCAGCTCTCTTGAAATGCTTTTGTAATGAAAGTCGCCCTTTTGGTTTTACAGTAATTATTTTTGTTTGGCTTTTGTCAGTAAAATTAATTGTTTGATAAGTTCCCCACGGGCGTTCATAGACCTTGCCTAGTTGGTTTATTTCAGACATTTCAACCTTTCTTAGTTAGAGTAATTCGATTTAAACATCATTATTGAATAAATATTTGATAAATTCAAGTAGGCAAAAAGTGCATTTTTTGTTGACAAAGCTAAAACCAAGTCTATAATTCGCTTACCTTAGCTGCTTTGGAGTAAATTATGGCACTTGCTAAAACTCTAAAACCTCGCCATATAGAGCTAATAGCTTTAGGCGGTATCATTGGCTCTTGTTTCTTCTTAGGTACAGGTTACGTATTAGCAGAAGTTGGCCCTGCTGCTATTTTGGCCTATATTCTAGCTGGCATTATCGTATACGCGGTGACTTTGTGCTTAGCTGAGCTAACAGCCAATTCCCCAAATTCTGGATCATTTATTTACTATACTGCTAAATATGTATCACCAGCTATAGCATGTGGTATGGGCTGGTCGTATTGGCTTAACTGGATAATTTATATCCCTTCAGAATGTATTGCTGGTGGAATAATCATGCATACATTTTTACCTGCAGTACCTACTTATATGTGGGCTACTTTATTTGGTTTATTTATAACTATCATAAATCTTACTAAAGTAAAAATTTTTGGTGAGATTGAGTTTTGGCTGGCACTGGTAAAAATTATAGCGCTTGGTTTATTTAGTATAGTTGCAATACTGATATTTTTTGACATAATCCAAAACAATACTGATAGTATACTAGGAGGCACTTATATAGTTGGAGAAGGTGGTTTCTTCCCTAAAGGCAAACTTATCCTAATAACAACTATGGTAATACTACTAGTAAATTTCCAAGGTTCAGAAATTATCGGATTAGCCGCAAGTGAATCTGATAACGCTGAAAAACAAATGCCAAGAATTGCAAAGCATGTCGCGATTAGAATAGTTGGCCTGTATGTAATACCAGTTTTTCTGCTTGCAACAATCTTTCCATGGCAACAGATGAGCTTAAATGATTCTGTGTTTGCTACAGCACTGCAATATTATCATTTAGATAAATTTGCCGCAGTATTTGCATTTGTGGTTCTTGTAGCTGCATTTTCTTGTGCTAATAGTGGTTTTTATGCAGCTGTTCGCTCATTATATGGTTTGTCTAGAGCAAGAATGGCTCCGAGTATATTTAGAAAGCTAAATTCAGCAGCTATACCACACTATGCAGTTTATGTAAGTATAGTAGCTGTATGGACATTTTTAATACTTTCGTTTAAATTATCGGCTTCTGCTGCTTTTACTAACCTACTAGCAATGTCAGGATTTACAGCTACAATTTGCTGGATTTGTATATGTTGGTCGCAATATAACTTTAGAAAACAACTTATACAACGAAATGCTACTAGCAAGATGCTATTTAAAGCGCCTCTATTTCCTTATATTTCATTATTTGGTATATGGATACAAGTTTTATGCTTAGTGTTAACATTGTTTAATGATGAGCTAAGAGGTGCCTTCTATTTTGGTGCTCCTGCAATGATTATTCCTTGCTGTGTATATTTCTTCATCTCGAAAAAGAAAAATACTAAATTAGTTGAGGGCTCTATTTCCTTGAAAAAGGTATTTTAAGCATACTAATAAGAGGCTGTGTCTGCTTAGGGTTTGTATACTCACTTAAGCCGATATCCATCTGAATATGACCCTTCTTAGGTTGGGCTAGATAAGTTCCCATTAGCTTATCCCACCATATCAGATTAAAACCAAAATTAGAGTTTGTCTCTTTTGGAACAGTTGAATGATGAACCCTATGCGTATCAGGAGTAACTATCATTAATCTTAAAACTCTATCAAGCCAAGCCGACAAACGAATATTTCCATGATTAAATAATGAAGTGCCATTTAAAATAATCTCAAAAATGATCACTGCTAATGCTGGCGCTCCAATAAGACAAATAGCAGCAAATTTTATCAACATTGATAATACTATTTCTACAGGGTGAAAGCGCAATCCAGTAGTCACATCATAATCTAAATCAAGATGATGAACCTTGTGGAATAGCCATAACAATGGTAAGTGGTGAAATAATACATGCTGAAGATATATTATAAAATCTAAAGCTAAAAAAGCTATCACCACTTTTAACCACATTGGTATAGCTATAATATTCAGTAAGCCTAGATTATAATGTTGACAAAATACTGCCACACCAACAGCAGCCGTAGGGAATAACAACCTCAATAATAGCGTATTTAAAACGACAAGAAGTAAGTTATTAATCCAGCGGGTTTTCTTAGGAATTTTTAGCTTACGCAGCGGAGCAAGCAACTCCCATAACGCTACTATAAAGAGTATCAATAAGAAAAAACCTAGACGTGCCACTAATTCATAATTCATAGCTTAATCTGATATAACTCCACACCACATTCTAGCACCGCCACCACCTAAAGATTGCGGTTTGTCAGAGTAGTTATCTGATCTTGCGTGAATCATCAAACTATGACCAACTAGTTCATCTAGAGAATCTAATCTTGGAGCTACTACAGGTTTGGTTGCAGTCCCATTAGCATTGACAACTAGTACAGGTAAATCTCCCTTATGACCATCGGTATTGTATGGGCCAAGGTGCTTTTGGGTATTATCTGGATCCCAGTGCCCACCTGCTGACATACCATTATTTTTACAACTAGGATTGATATGAATATGCATACCATGCTTAGTATCAGCAGGTAAGTTATATAAATGTGGAGTGATCAGCATTCCCTCTTGCTTGCCATCATGAATATATGGTGATATTGTGATTGTACCAACTTCTTTATTAGTACTGACATTTCTCATATGTACAATTAGCTCATCATCATGATTAAGATCGTAAATTTTGTTTCCTGACAAAAGCGTGCAGTCTGCTAAAACAAATGTAAGCATACTTACACCACACAACTTGTAAAAATTAGGCATTTTGTACCTCCCAAATTTAGGCCATAGACAATTTAATCATACAAACATTTAAAAATATTATCTATATTTAAGATGCAATTAATCAGTTAAGTATTAGCTGCAAAGTGAACCTATCATACTAAAATCATTAATAATCAGACTAGTTTTTAGGATTAAAAACTTATGAAAAAAATTATACTCATGTCTTTATTTATGCTGATTATGGTATTAGCTGATACCCAAAACTGGCAAAATTTTGATAAAACACCAGCACTAAATAAGCTAACTACTTATTGATAACTCATTTATAAAAACAAAAACTGATCATAACTGTTTATGACTCGAACAAAAGTTTCCCAAAGTTAATCTAGCCAACTCACAGTTAAGAGATGTTTTTGATAATGAGTCTCAACCTATTGGTAAGAGATGCTCTATGAATTCTACAGCTCTTAGATTTATCCCTAAAGAAGATATTGCAGAAAGATGGCTATGGCGAGGAGTATTTATATTTGTTTATTAACAAAAAATTCAGCCAAAAATTGACAATAGTTGTCAAAAATCTAATACATGGTATTATTAAATTAAATTATCAAAGCTGGAGCTAAACTATTAATACTCAGTTTTTTGGACAAATAGTACTTAATGCTTCTCTTTTGCTTTATTCTGTTCAATTTGTTCCACAAATTATACATAATTTCAGAAATAAACAGGCCTTGTCAAATATTAGTATTTTGACACAGTTTGGTATTTTTATTACGGTATTATCTAATATTGTTGAAACTATCGGCTTTGGCTATGAGTGGCAGTATGCTGTCGTTGCTATTATCTACTTACTTGGAGTTTGTATACAGCAGTTACAAATATCTATCTTTTGCAAAAAAATGCCCGAAATAGTAAATATTAGTTTTATTATCTTATTTGCTATAGCTATGCTAGCAATGGGCTCAAACCATCAGTTAGTTTATCAGCTTGCTTACTATATTGGCTTTGTAGTTAATACCCTCTACTGGATTCCGCAAATCTATAAAAACTACAAACAAAAAAGATTCGACGGTTTTAGTTTAGGATTTATATTAATCGCATTGATTGGAACATGTCTTTACATAGTAAGTAGTTTTTTACTTTCATGGGATTTAATATCTAAAATCGATGCGCTTGTAATGTTTCCTATTATAACAGTTTTAGTAATTCAAAAATTTTATTATAGATAAAAAGTTAACTTAAATTAATTATTTGTAACAAAATCAGCATTAGATAACATAAAAGCGCTGAGTATTTATGCTATTATAAAAAAACAAACTACTTATCATTATCAATAATGTCAGGAAATACTTTTGGTAAAATTTTCACCATAACCACTTGTGGCGAAAGCCATGGCGACTCACTTGCAGCTATTATTGATGGCTGTCCTAGTAATATACCTCTTTGCGAAGCAGATATTCAAATAGAGCTAGATAGACGCAAGCCAGGTCAATCAAAATTCACAACCCAGCGTAAAGAGCCTGATGAGATCAAGATAATATCTGGAGTCTTCGAAGGTAAAACTACCGGTACACCTATTGGCTTGATAATAAAAAACCAAGATCAAAAATCAAAGGACTATAGCGAAATCAAAGATAAATTCCGCCCAGGGCACGCTGATTATACCTACTTCAAAAAATATGGTATTCGTGACTATCGTGGCGGTGGTAGATCATCGGCAAGAGAAACAGCAATGCGTGTTGCAGCTGGTGCAATTGCCAAAAAAATACTCAAGCATCATGGCGTCGAGATCTACGGCTTTTGCTCACAAATCGGCAGCCTTAAAATAGATTTTATCGATAAGGATTTTATAAATCAAAATCCCTTTTTTATTGCAGATAAAAATGCTATCACAGCTTGTGAGGATTTAATTAATAGCATCCGCAAACAAGGCGACTCTATTGGTGCTGAGGTCACTGTAGTAGCAACTGGTCTAGAAGCAGGATTAGGTAGACCAGTTTTTGATCGGCTTGATGCAAGTATTGCTTATGCGATGATGAGTATCAACGCTGTCAAAGCAGTCAGCATTGGTGATGGCTTTGGCTGCGTTGCACAGAAAGGTAGCCAACACCGTGATGAAATTACTCAAGAGCAAGGTTTCTTATCAAATCATGCCGGTGGAATATTAGGTGGTATATCAACAGGTCAAGATATAATTGCTAAATTAGCATTTAAACCAACCTCGAGTATTCTCCAACCAGGCAAAAGCATCGATATACAAGGTAATGATACCACTATTATCACCAAAGGTAGACATGATCCTTGTGTTGGTATCAGAGGCGTGCCAATAGCTGAAGCGATGCTGGCATTAGTTTTAGTAGATGAATTACTAATCACGCGATCTTATAGGAATTAAGTATGAGTGAAAGTGAATTTTGGAGTTTACTAATTGACTGGGGTTATCTAGCTGTTATGTTAGGAGTATTTATTGAGGGCGAAATATTCTTAATTATGGTAGGTATCGCAACTGCAGCAGCATTGTTTAGTTACCCTCTCGCGATTATAGCTGCAACTGTTGCTGCTATATTGCATGATAATAGTTTATTTATACTCTCTAAATTCATCAGCAAGAAAAACTTTGAAAAAAAAGCATGGCACTACAAAGTCCAAAAATCACTAAAAATTCTAGATAATTATGAATCTTTAGCAATTCTCAGCATCAGGTTTTTATACGGATTACGCACTATAACTCTACTAGTAGTAGGACTTAGCAAAGTAAGTAGAATTAAGTTTATCTGTTTAGATAGTATCAGTAGCCTTACCTGGTCAGTAATATATATCTCATTAGGTTATCTATCTGGTAATACTATTCTGAAATTTATTGATAAATCTGATATCAAACACTGGGTATCTCATAATAAGCACTTATCAATATTTATACTTATCTTACTTTCAAGTATTATATATTTTAGCTATAGAATATTACGATCACGATTAAAGAGGCGTGTCAGATGAATAGATTAGATCTCCTAAAAAAAGCAACTCCTAACAGTAAAAAACCTCAAAACTCAAATAAAAGAAATTCTCGTGAAGGAATGATAACCGAGAAAACCCAAAAATCACAACAGCGTATTAATGATCTAAACGATGATATCCTAGCTGAAGTTGAGTTTGAGAATGAACTAGAAGGTGCCCCTATTACTCCATATCAAATAGATGATGATACAGATGATGAAGAATCTCAAGAAAATATTAATGTTATTGAAATTGATATTGATCAAAGTAAAGGATTAGATATAGATCCAACTTTGATTAGTGAAGATAATGAGAGTAATGAGGATGATAATCCTATAGTGGTACGGTTTTTTCGGACAGGTAGCTAAGAAGGTAAAATAGGTGTCTTCGATAAGAAAAGGAGACATAAATGAAGAAGAAAAAATCTCATAGTGCTGCATTTAAATATGAGGTATCAGTTGTAGCCATAAAAGGTGAATTAACCCAAGCTCAAATCAGTAGTAAATACGAAATTCACTCTAGCCAGATTACAAGCTGGAAGAAGCAGGCTTTAGAGAGCATAAAACAACTATTTTCAGGTAAACTTCCGCCAGTTAAGCAAGATTTATTAGACGAAAAAGAAAAATCAAAGCTATACGAAGAAATTGGTAGGCTCAAAGTGGAGCTTGACTGGATGAAAAAAAAATCTAATTTTGAGTTGTAGGGATAAGAAAATGTTAATAGAACCAAATAATCCAGATATCCCAATAGTCAGACAGTGTCAACTTTTGGGCTTAAATAGATCAGTATATTATTATCAGTATAAAGGTATAGATGAGCATACTGAAAACTTAATGCGTCTAATAGATGAGCGTTATACAGCAAGGCCACATGAAAGCTCTAGAAAGATTATGGTATACCTAAATAACCTTGGATACGATGTTACTCGAAATCAAGTAAAATACTTGATGGATAAAATGGGTTTACAAGCTATATACCCAAAGCCAATCACAAGCGCAAAATCTAGACAAGAACATATTATATATCCATATCTACTAAATGATATTTGTGTTTACTACCCTAACCAAGTATGGTGCTCAGATATAACATATATTCGTATGAAACATGGGCATATATATCTTGTAGCAATAATGGACTGGTATAGTAGGTATGTAATTGATTGGCAGTTGAGCATTAGTTTAGAAGCAGAATTTTGTATTGATACTCTTAAGAGAGCTTTAGCTAGTAGTAGCTGTGGTATTTTCAATACAGATCAAGGAGCACAGTATACTTCAAACGCTTGGATAAATACCTTGCTAAATAAAGGTATCTCAATTAGTATGGATGCTAAAGGTAGATGTTTTGATAATATATTTATTGAGCGTCTATGGAGAAGTGTTAAATACGAATATATATACCTAAAAGAATTTGAGTCAGTAGCTGAAGTTAGAGAAGCTCTGACTGATTACTTTGAATATTATAATACTGATAGATATCATCAAAGTTTAGAATATAAGACTCCTGCTGATGTGTATTTTAGTAAAGTTAAAATAGAAAATATTTTTGATAATTTGACATCTATTTTTTGACTAAATACTGTCCGAAAAAATTCACCACTATATCCTAAGCAAAAATTAGCGCTAGATGATAACTCTGCTGATGATAGTGATGACGATTATGAAGCTAGTGATATTGTTGAAGGCAGTATCAGTGTTGACTATAGCGAAGAAGATATAAAACTTGAGCTTGAATACTCTTTTGATCAGCGTGATCAGCTCTATAACCATTATGTTAAGTTAATCAAAGATGGAGGCATGGAGGTTGGTAGCTCAAAAATTCTCTATTTACATGATATTATTAGAATATCTGTAACTTTAACTGAGCTTAAAGAACAAGTAGGATGTGAAGCAAGAGTTATCTCGGTATTCCCTCAAAGCATTACGTCAACAATCGAGCAAAATAATAACAAATATCGCTATATTGTACAATTTATAGGTCCTAATGCTCCAGAAACAGAAAGAGTGCTTTCAAAGTATTTATTAGGATATAAACCAAAGTAAATAAGTTATGGCTAAACAAAAAACAATTTTTATATGCCAAGAATGTGGTGCAATATCTCCACGCTGGCAAGGCCAGTGCCATAGTTGTAACCAATGGAATACTTTTGTAGAAGAGCTTAAATTAGATCCTAAAAAAACACCAAAATCTCGTACTGGGTTTGCTGGGAGTATCTCTAAAGCAACTTCATTAACAGCTATCAAAGGTAAAGAACATTCTCGAGTATCTACACATATTTGTGAATTTGATAGAGTGTTAGGCGGTGGTATTGTAAAAGGTTCAGTAATCTTGGTTGGTGGTGATCCTGGTATAGGTAAGTCTTCGATACTTCTGCAAATAATGTCTTTTCTATCGTTACAAAAAAAAGTCTTATATGTCAGCGGTGAAGAGTCTCTCGAACAGATAGCACTTCGAGCTGAGAGACTAAATCTTGCCAAAGATAATCTTCTGGTAATGTGTGAGACTAATATCGAACAAATTGTTAGTTATATGGTAGAGCATAAGCCTGAAGTCGTAGTGATAGACTCAATCCAAACAATGTACAATCCAGAGATTCAGTCAATGGTTGGTGGTGTCTCTCAAGTAAGAGAATCAACCGCTTATATCACCCAAATTGCCAAACAATATGAGATATCAGTTTTTTTAGTAGGTCATGTAACAAAATCAGGTGAAGTTGCAGGACCTAGGGTGCTAGAGCATATTGTTGATGCTGTGATATTTATAGAGTCACAGGATAATGGAAGATACCGGATGATGCGTGCACTTAAAAATAGATTTGGTGCCGTCAATGAAATTGGTGTGTTTGCAATGACTGATAAAGGTATGAAAGAGGTTAAAAACCCCTCGGCAATATTTCTAAATAACGGTCGCACTAATCTGATTGGCAGCGCGATAGTTTCGGTGTGGGAAGGAACCAGACCATTATTAGTTGAACTACAGTCACTTGTTGTTGATAAAAATATCAATCAACCACCACGTAGATTATGTGTTGGTATCGATAGTAATCGCTTAGCGATGATATTAGCTATTATACAACGCTATATGCATATTGATTTATATGATAAAGATGTCTTTTTAAATGTAGTTGGTGGTATAAAGGTCAATGAAACTAGTATCGACTTGGCACTGATTTTAATTATCTACTCTAGTATCAAAGAAATAGAAATTCCTCATGATATGCTTATAATGGGAGAAGTTGGTCTATCTGGTGAGATTCGCCCTATCCCATATGGCATTGAGAGAATAAATGAAGCCAAAAAACATGGTTTCAAGAAAATTATTGTGCCGCAGGCAAATGTTTCAAAATCACTAAAAAATGAAGGGATTGATATTATTGGGATAACTAACTTAAACCAAATAAAAGATATAATCACAGGGTAATAAAATGGAATTTCTAGCAAGCCTTAATTTTTTAGATATTTTGATAATAATAATCATCTTAATATTAAGTTTATTTGCTGCTGTTAAGGGACTCTTCAAAAATATTGTGCTATTAATACTTATGGTATTTGCTGTTATTATGGCTGGGATCTTAGCGCAAAAAATCCAGCAAGTATATATCAGTTCGATAATCGAAGACCCAGGCACAGCTTACGTAGTATCATTTGTATTAGTATTACTGTGTGCATATTTAATAATTTTTGGCATTATGAAAGTCTTTTTGCGTAATAATAAAGAAAAAGAAAGCCTCTCAAACACCTTATTTGCTTTTGTTATTGCCTTGGTGCGCTTTAGCTTTATATTTGCTATAGTTTGCTCAACGCTAAACTCTTTTGATACTTTCAAAGACAATTCATTATGGCAAAACTCTACTTTAGTTCAGCCTCTTGTAAAGATCGGTGATTATGCTTTTAATACCAAAGTCAAAATGCAACAAACCAACCTAAAAGATTATGTTCCAAAACAAGTTGCTGGCGACTAATTAATTTTCATTTTTTAGTTGACGAGTCATAAGCTCTTTGGCTATATCTTTAGGGTCAGCAGCCTCATACAAAATTCTGTAAGTAGCAAATACTAAAGGCATATCAACATTATGCTTTTTAGCAAGCCTATAGACTGCTTTTGCAGTAAAATAACCCTCAACAACATTATTTACTTTTTCCAGCGCTTGTTGTATAGTCAGACCTTGACCTAAATATAAACCAAATCTACGATTACGTGACTGATTATCTGAGCATGTTAACAATAAATCCCCCAAACAACTAAGCCCAATAAAAGTTTCAGAATTTGCGCCTAATTTAAGTCCTAATTTTTTTATCTCAGCAAGGCCTCGAGTAATTAGTGCTGCATGAGCATTAACACCAAATTCCATACCTACAGCAATCCCAGCTGTAATTGCTAAGACATTTTTGACAGCACCACCAACTTGAGCGCCAATGATATCAGTTGTTGTGTAGCATCTAAAATTCTCATTACTAAAAAGCTCCTGAACATAGCGCGCATAATCAATATCTTTTGAGGCTACTACCACAGCTGTTGGGAGCTGGTTAGCCAACTCTTTAGCAAAACTTGGCCCTGTTAATAAAGCAAACTTTGTATTTGGTAAAATATCCTCCGCTATTTCACTTAATAAAGCATAGCTATCATGGCAAAAACCTTTCGTTGCGCTGATAATATTCTGCTGTGGTAAGATACACTCTTTTAACTCTAGAATAGTGTTCTTAAAACCAGAGCTCGGAGTCGCAACTAATATATCATCAAATTCACTGATACTAGCTTGCCAATCTTGAATAGCTTTTAACTTAGCAGGAAATTTCTCTATACTTGGTAGATATTTATGATTGTTGTTATCCTCTAGCATTTGCTGATTATGCTTAGCTTTCCATGAGTTAATTCTTACGTTATGTCCTCTATATGCAAGCTGTAATGCTAATGCTGTACCCCAAGCTCCTGCTCCTAAAACAAGTATATTTTTTTGCATAAATTGAATTTTTCTACTCTCTTAGTTCTAATATATTCTATAGTTGCTAAAGTGTAAATACCTCTATAATATAACATATTTCTATCACTTCAATAAAAGCAATATATTTAACTTTAATCTATTTAAACGAAATAATACTTACAGCAGTTATTAATTAAATTGTTAAGAAGATCACAATGAAAAAATTATATTAAGAATAATGACAATTTTTAGCATTATTTCAGTAACATACGGTTATAACTTACAGCCGATAAATAACTTCTCTGCTCAATCTTTTCCAGAAGCAGTATTGATTTTATCTTCATAATTTTTTCTACAACACTTAGAAAATATGTTACTATTGGGCTCAGATTTATAAGCCAAACTCAGTATGCGAATAAAGAAACATAAATACCTACAAGGAATATCTCTGATCGAAGCAATCATATCTATCTCTATAATTTTATTTATATTAACTGCTTTTTCACTTTTAATCTCCTCCACTATTATTAATAATACTCTTGCAGACAAAAAAGTTGAACTTATAGATACGTTAGATCAGAGAATCGAGGATTATTCAATGCTTGGGAGTTTTGATACAACTTCCTCTGGAAGCATAACTTTTTCTCAAAGTGATGTTAATGAAAACCCAAATCTAATCAGATTTGAAGCAAGCAACACTGCTTTTGATATATCTATTTCAAAAGAGACCACAAGAGCTAATCATGACTAACACCAATTTAAAATAAAAACTACTAGTGATAAAATTATTTTCCAACGAAATTAAAATACAACACAATGATAGACAGAATATTGCTTTACACTGCTAGTAAATATAGTCGTGGCTTAAGTATTGTTGAGCTTCTTGTAGCAATGACTATAAGTCTTATAGCAGCTTCTACAGCAATTATTATTTTTTTTAATTTTAAAGATTTTTACAACCATTCAGCTCAAAAAGCAAGTATTGATATAAAAGAGCTAACTGTTAAACAAGCTATTTATGATAGCATCATAAATTCTGGACTATCATGTGCATATGGTACAAATACTCAAACATATATCAATGATACTGGTGATGATTTATCTGCACATAGCTTTCTTACAGATTCATCGAATATAAGAATTGGTAATATATCTCCGAATATTTCAGACTATCTACAGACTAATTTAGGTACTAGCTGCTCGGGTACATGCTACCAAAACAATACTGATTATATTATGGTAAAAACCGAAACAAAATCGACTTATTTAGCTGCTAACTTAGTTAACTCAACTCTTTACCTTGATTCTACTAATAGTATCAATCCCGGTGACTACCTAGCATTATGCAATAGTGATCAAATTGATTTAGTCAAAGTTTCACATGTTGGTAACTCAAATGATATAACATTATTTCAGCCTGCTACTGGTCAGTATATCGTTGATGATTATGCTGGCAAATTTGAAATACTTTTATTTTATATAGGAGATAGTGGTAGAGTTGATAATTCCGGCAATACTATTTATTCGTTATTTTTGTATATAAAAAGTGGCTCTTCGGTAGGTCAAAATTATGAATTAGTTAGTAGCGTAGAGAATCTAAAAGTTAGCTATGCTACAATAAAAAATGACCAAATTATTTGGAATAATATATCAAGTGATACGGATGTAGATACATTAAATACGCCTGCACTGAAGTTCTCTTTTAGTGTAGATGGCAAAAATTTTACCAAAGTTGTTCTAATTTAAATAAGGTATAAACTATGAGATTAAAACCCAAGCTAAAAGGCTCTTCCCTAACATCAGTACTAATATTTGGTTTTGCTGTGTTAGCCACTGCATCAGCTATCTCATATGTTACAAAAACAGATTTAACATCCATAAAAAGCCTTATTTCAAAGGATAATACTGACCGAATCAACCAATTAATTATTAAACGTAACTCTCAAATGAGTTCTGAAACAGAACTTCAAATAGATCAAGATCATTTAGGCGAAAAAATATTTGGGGATTACAAATCTATAAACACAATTATAAAAACATCTCCTTCTTTTTACTTAAACAACACAAATATCGAGCTCTACCACGCAGAGCCGTTATATATAACTTATAATATATCTCACAAACTTCTTTATAAAGATACTGTCAAACAAACTAGTAATTTAGTACTAAACAAACTACCTAAACATTCCATGATAGCTTATCAAGATAACCTTATACCAATAAATGTCCCGTATATTAGTACAGGTAGAATGAACCCTGAACAAAAAAGCTATCATCTAAATAATTCTAGCAGAATAATTGACTCTCAAAGAGGATATGTAGGTTATATTGATAAATCTGATAAATTATTGAGATTTTCAATTGGAGAAAACACTGAAGAGCTGGATATTTCTTCTTTAAAATTAGATAAAGACTATAGCTTAAAACTTGGTTGGAATTTAGAAAATGGCCACTGGATATTGCTAATAGCTGTATATGACAAAAAAAAGATTGATGTTTTAAAAACATCTCTCACAAACTTAGTAAACCATAGTTCACAAGCTACTATAGATTTAAGTAACAATATTAAAGTCAACCATTCTTTTAAAAATATTTCACAAGTAGCTTGGTATAACTCTGCTAAAGATACTGACCCTCAACTAATAATCCTAGATAAGGAGAAAAAAGAAAGTTTTTTGATTAATACAAAAGAATCTCTCAGCATATACTCAACCAATTATAAAGATAATAGCATCAAGGGTAGCAAGCCAAACACATATACTGTAAATGAAATAAGCAAAATAAACTTAGATAACCTAAACAAAGAAAATAATTATGTTATAAGTCTTGATCTAGACTCTAATTTAAATGCTAACGATGTACTAATTTTTGAATCAAATATGCTATACTTTTTAAAAACAGATGTAAATAACCAGAAACTAAAAACTGTTGGAATATTAAATAACATCCCAGATTCAGCTCCATTAGTTGTAAAAAAAAATGAACATCAGGTCTATATTATTACTCATAATAATGATACATACCAACAATATGTATATACTTTAGGTACAAGTGTACTAAATCAATTATATGCTGTCGAATTTAGGAATGAAGAAATAAAGAAAATTATTGCCAAATATGGAGTTTTGTTTATTTTTACAAATAAAAACATTTATATAAATGATTTTGATGCTAAACAATTTAATAAAATAAAAGTTTGATATGCGCAAATATACAAAAATACTTTTAGCTATAATATTATGTTGCTCAACCTTATCATTAGCCTTAGCCGAACATGGAGCTGATAAAAATAACAGTGATAATGATAAAAAAGAAAATAGTAATAACCGACAACAAAATGATAGCTATAATAATTTCCAAATTTACCGAGATTCTAACGGTAAAATCTATTTACTAAAAAATGGCTTTGATTGTACAATAAACAGAACTTGTAATAATGCTGAAAAAATATATATAAATACTAACTGTAAGTCTAAGAAAGATTGTGAAAATCTGAATAAACTGCAAGATATTTCAAAAAATTTAGGAGTTATTCACCAGCAACAAAGCTAGCTATTTTAGAATATGCGATAACATATATACCTTTTAAAGTCTTTCTGAAGTAGTTTATAAAATTTAAACTGATTTCAGTAGATTAAATCAATAGTCTTTTTTAGAGTTTTGCAACAGAATCAATAGAAAAGAGACATAATTTTTTTTGTAAAATCATTCACAAGAAGTATAATAATTTAAAACCATATCAATATTATGTAGATATTATGAAGAGATTGCCTTATTCTAAAATTATAGAAGATTATGCAGCTTTATTACCTTGGAGTGTTATCAATGCCTAAATCTAAATATGAGCTTTTAAGAGAGAATATAAAAGATATATCAGTTAATTGTGATTGGGGAGATTATTACGGTGAATTAGGTCTACCTGCTGGTTTATGTTTTGGTCTAGCGTATATGTGGGGACAAGCTGTCTTAGCTGATGATCAAGAAACTTTTTCTAAACGTCTAGCGATCTTGACAGACGACTATAGTAAAAAAAGTAAAAGCCTTAGTGCGAACATAAAAAATTGGACTAAGGTCCGCCCTCGTCCCCCTGAATTTTGTATTTTTATCGCTACTCAGGGAGGAGAGGGTATACTAAAACAAGGCTATGATCTACTTTTATCAATAAGAGCATTTTTAGACGGTTTACTTCTTTACCATAACCCAACAAAAACTTATTTTTTTACTGATCGAATAAATCCTAATTTAAGTCTCCAGAATGGATATGAGGCTTCTAAATACGTTATAAATGCTAGTTTATTTCAAAAAGACAGTATCTATGAAGCTTGTAATTTGCCTTTATTAGAAATATATAATAAACCATATGCTGGTAATCAAACTGACTTTTCTGCGACATACCTTGAGCCACTAATAACTAACTTGAAAAATAAGTTATCTGAAAATCCGTTAGCTAAAAAACCATATTTAATTATTTTTAATTCACATAGTCATGCTACAGCTTGTACTACTCAATTTAATTCTTTTACTAAATACCTTGAAGTTAACTACTTTGATGCTAACTACCTTAACAATGGCCATGACTACCTAACAAAAAGCTTTCTTTATTATGAAGATAAAAAATTAGCAGCTGAACTTGCAACACAATTATTTAAGTCGTTTCATACTGAAAAAGAAATACTAGCCTTAAATGTTACTATATTTATTGCCCCCACACAGATAGTTGATTTTGATTTTGGGCCCTTTAAAATTAGCCTTTATAATCAACTTGTTGGACAAGGCTCCTATAATAATAAACTTAATGAAGATCTATATAATAGGATAAAAAATAATTGTAAAGATATTAATGACTATACATTCTTTTAGAAGAAAAGAACTTAATATCTAATAAAGTAATAGAAACTAATCAAGAGTATACTAAGCTTGTATATTCTCTACTAAAGCAAATACAATCAAAATTTATTAGTGATGATGAGGAAAATTACAAGAAAAACTTAGATTATATGGTTCAAAAAAAATACCATATAAACACTTTCTTACTATGCATAGCTTCTGAAAAAAATCATACTGATGTAGTTAAGTCATTACTATTAGATCAAGAAACTGAAGTAAACAAGCCAACAAATGATGGCACTACCCCTTTTTGGATAGCTTGCGAACATGGTTGTACAGACATAGTTGAGTTATTACTATCAAACGATAAAGTAGATCCAAACAAGGCAAAAAATAATAGTGGCACTACCCCTTTTATGATAGCTTGCCAACTTGGTCATATAAATATAGTTGAGTTATTAATATCAAACGATAAAGTAGACCTAAACCAGGCAGATCATAATGGCATTACCCCTCTTTGGGCAGCTTGTTACTATGGTTATATAAATATAGTTAAGTTATTAATATCAAATGATAAGGTAGAACTAAACAAGGCAAGTAATAGTGGCATTACCCCTCTTTGGGTAGCTAGCCAAAATGGTCATAAAGATATAGCTGAGTTATTAAAGTCCAAAGGCGCTGTTTATTAGCATGGATATTAGGTTATAGCCACATTAAGGAATACTCTAATAAAACCGACATATCTATAAGAAATCAATGTAATTGGTCTGCATATAACCAATTGACACGAAAATTTTTTAGCTATATAATTTCGTTATTTAGCGAAACATAGTTATAAAAATGAAATTAGCCAATATTGTCGACTTTCAAAAAGCTTTGGGTGATGAAACTAGAATTAGAATTCTAATGGTAGTTTATCAACATCAGTTATGCCTTTGTCATTTAGCACATATTTTTAAACTTGCTAACTCAACCCTATCAAAACACCTAGATATACTTAGGCGTAATGGTTTTATTCATAAACGCAAACAAGGTAGATTCCATTACTTCTATTTTAATTCTGCCTACCAACAACAGTTAAATTGGCTTTTAGATATCCTTGCTGATGATGAGACTATTCAATCTGATCAAAAGCTTGTAAAACAGCTAATAGCGCAAGAACTTGAGCATCTACCAGAAATACACGCAAAGGAGAATATCCTATGAATAATACACAGCAATATTTGAAATTCAAAGTATACGGTTTAGATTGTATCGAAGAAGTCAATATCATCAAAAAAGCATTAGCTAAGAAAGTTGCCGAGCAGAGTATGCAGTTTGATTTACTTAATGGCAAACTTTCAATCAATGCTAGCGATATCTCTACAAAAGAAATTATCGCTTTGATAAAGAAATCAGGACTAAAAGCATCAACGTGGGATGAGTATATTTCAAAAAATCGCGATACTAATTTTTACAATAAACATTCAAGATTAATTACAACAATAATTAGTGGTATCTTTATTGTTTTTGGTTATATTTATCATGGTATAGCTAGTGGATTTATACATGCTTTTATTGCTAATGATAACTCTGAGCAAGTAACTCCTTTTATACCACAAATGGCTTATTTACTAGCTATAGTGTTTGGTAGCTGGTTTGTTGTGCCTAAGGCTTTAGCTTCGCTTAAGAGACTTGCTGCTGATATGAATCTATTGATGCTAATTGCTATAATTGGCGCGCTAATTATCGGTCAATTATTTGAGGCAGCTGTAGTGAGCTTTTTATTTGCCTTTTCACTTTTACTTGAATCATGGAGTATCAATAATGCTCGTTCAGCAATAACAAAACTTATGCAACTAACTCCAGATAAAGCCTTAGTTTACTGCTGCCATGATAAGCAGTTTGAAGAAAAACCCATAGCAGAAATAAATATAGGTAAAAGAGTACTTATAAAGCCAGGACAAAGAATTGCTTTAGATGGAGTTATTATCAAAGGTAGTGGCTATATCAACCAAGCGCCTATTACTGGTGAATCCATTCCAGTAGAGAAAACAATCAATGATGAAGTCTTTGCAGGAAGTATAAATGGCAGCTCTACTATTGAAATAAAAACGACAAAAACTGCTGATAACTCATCAGTTGCAAAAATAATCCAAGCGATTGAACATGCTCAAGCAAAACGCTCTAAAGCAGAAAAATGGGTCGATAAGTTCGCGCGAATTTATACACCTACAATGATAGTTTTAGCTTTACTAATAGCCATTTTACCCCCTTTATTTCTAGGTCAAGCTTGGCTTAAATGGATATATCAGGCACTAGTTATACTTGTCATAGCTTGCCCTTGCGCGTTAGTAATATCAACACCAATTTCGATAGTTTCAAGTTTAGCAAAAGCCGCTAGAAATGGTATTTTGATAAAAGGTGGTGAGTTTATAGAAATACCAGCTACACTTAAAGCTATTGCCTTTGATAAAACTGGTACATTAACTCTAGGGCAACCTAGCATTACAGAAATAGTTGTAGCTGAGAACTTTTCTAAACAATACTTAATCACTATAGCGGCAAGTCTTGAAAGCACAGTTGATCATCCGATTGCCCAAGCTGTTTTAGACTATGCTAACAACAATAATATAATATTCACACAAGCTAGTAATACTGAAGTTATCAGTGGTAAAGGTGTAACCGGAGAAATTGACAATAATAGTTTTTGGCTTGGTAACCATGCTTTTGCTCATGAAAAACAGCTTTGTAATAATAGCCTGCTACACCAAAAAGCTACGAAACTTGAAGATAGCGGTTTGACGCTTATATTTATTGGTAATAGTAAAGATATAATTGGTATTATAGCTATACAAGATAAGATAAAAGACAACATTAATGGCTGTCTAAAACAACTAAAAAGTCTCGGAATTAGTCAAACTATAATGCTTACAGGTGATAATCCTGCAACTGCAAAAGCTATTGCAACACAAGCTGGAATTAATAGTTTTTATGCTGAACTACTACCACAAGATAAAGTTACTAAGGTTGAGGAGTTAGTTAATAGCTATGCTAGTGTTGCAATGGTTGGTGACGGTATTAACGATGCTCCAGCTCTAGCAACAGCAAAATTAGGAATCGCAATGGCTGCAATTGGTAATGACATCGCAATAGAGACAGCAGATATTGCCTTGATGACAGATGATATCTCAAAGCTTGCTTGGCTTATCAAGCATTCAAAAAAAACCCTTAAAATAATAAAACAAAATATAAGCTTTGCTATAGCCATAAAAGCTATATTTATATCTTTAGCTATGCTTGATTTAGCTACTTTATGGATGGCGATAGCTGCTGATATGGGAGCTACCCTGATTGTGATAATAAACTCATTAAGATTACTAAAATAAGCTAAATATCATACTTCATCCATAACGGTAAAAAATGTCTAATATCTTTCATAAACTTAAATAAGCCAACATTTAACTCAACATTACCGTTAGGATCAGTAACCTTACGCGGAAAAGCTATACCTGCGCCAAAAAGTCCTGGAGCAATAATCCCAGTTGCAGGATCATATATCCTAACATCAATGCCCTCAACACCAGGTACTCTTTGCTCAAAACCTACCGCATAGATAACTTTGTTATACTTATGTAGATGCTTATTTATCTCTTCATCTGTTGATAGATATCTTTTAACTCGATTATCAAGGTTTTGAGAAATATTTTCTCTAACCCATTTAGCTGTCTCACCTTTTAAGCCAGAATTGTCATACAAGATCCAATCACCCATATTAACGGCATATCTTAAAGGTTGACGATAAAAATTCGCGATATCCTCAACTCCAAGCTCAAGTAAGTTTCTAATAATTATCATCGCTGAATGAGATGAACCAAAAACTGCAACATTATCATCCTTGAGAAGCTCATTTTTTAGCTTACTAGGTGCTAAGGCCTTAGAAAGATATATTTCTTTAGTAATTTCACAATTATGGATATTTAAAGATTTTGCTAAAGAACCTGTAGCTAGAACAACTTTCTCAGCCATATAATTCTTTCTCGTACCATATAGATTCCAAACACCTTGAGCTATTTTCATATCACTAATAGTATCAAAGCTATAATCAACTTTTTGCATTAGGTTATTTGTAATCCACTGTAATGGTTCACTAACATCTTTTAATTGCGTAAAACCTTGTTTAGCAAATTCATCAATAGCAAATTTCTGTGTTTTTTTTGTATATTCAAAAGCTTGTGTTTCATTAAGAAACCTAAGAAATAATTCTACAGTTGTATTACTGCTGACCTCGCCCCATTTACTACCAAAATCACCGACACTAAAATTTGAATCTAACCAAAGTATATCACTAGCTTTTATGCCATTATCTAAAAGCTGACCAACAACAGCGATGCCAGCAGGGCCTGCGCCAACTACAGCCCATTTATATTTTATGAGATTTTTCATACAACTTCTCGATTATTTTAACTAGAGACTATTATAACCAAGTATTTGGTAACTACTGAAATAGATATTAATGATATTGAATATCAGAAAAACTTATAATAGAATCATATAGCTTAAGTAATTATTAAAATATACAAATGCGTATCACCTTAAAACAACTTCAAGTTTTTGTCAATACTGCAAAATCAGAATCAATCAGTGCCGGTGCAGAAAAGTGCTTCATCTCTCAGGCAGCGGCAAGTATGTCGCTGTCACAACTTGAAAATATGCTTGAGACAACACTATTTGACCGTGTTGGTAAGCGTATGAAACTAAATGCAAACGGTAAAGGTCTATTAGCTAAAGCTATTAAGATTTTAGATGAGATAGAGGAGTTTGAAACATTTAGCTCTAATAACACTTTGCTATCTGGAAAAATAGTTATTGGTGCAAGTACAACAATAGCAAATTATATCTTACCTAAATATGTTGCATTGTTTAGAAAACTCCATCCAGATACTGATTTTGAAATTATTTCTGGCAATACAAAAGAGATTATCAATAGTGTTGAATCACTAAACTGTGATGTTGGTTTTGTTGAAGGTGAATGTAATAGTCAGATAATAGCTACAACTTTATGGTCAAAAGATAACTTAAAAATAATTTGTCGTGCGAAGCATCCATTATCTGATAAAAAAAATATAAAGATAAAAGATTTGCTAGAATACGAATGGGCTACAAGAGAACAAGGCTCTGGCACATTTGAGATATTTTTTAATGCTTTAGAAGATAAAGTTTCTAGTATAAAGAAAGCAATAACATTACGCAGTTCAGAAGCTATAAAACAATATATTGCTTACAGTGATTGCTTAGCTTGCATATCTGAAGTGATTACAACCCAAGCTTTAGATGCGACTAAATATAGTATTCTTGAGGCTACAGATCTTGATCTAACGAGAAATTTCTACAAATTACTACACAAAAAGAAGTATCATACTGCCCTAACCCAAGCATTCTGTGATTTTATAGCAGAAGATATTAAATAGTTGCTGAGATAAACCTTGAAAATTTTAGCATTTAGCGCCATCTTTGTATATGAGTAATTAAAATTCAATGTAAGGAGATAATAAAATGTCTATAGGATTAATCCTACTAATAATAGTAGCTGTAATAGTTGTATATTTGGTTATAACATACAACAAACTAATAGCAGAAATCGAGACTGTTAAGAACTCTGAAAAACAAATAGATGTCCAACTAGATCGACGTGCTAAGGTATTTGACTCGTTAGTTAATGTTGTCAAAAAGTACATGGACTATGAGCAAACAACCTTAAAGCAAGTAGTAGCGCTAAGAAACCAAGCTAATCTTGCCAAGGAAAATGGTGATATTCAAGAAAGAATAAATGCCGAAAATAAAATTTCTGATCTTGCTAAAGGTATAAATGTACAGTTTGAAAACTATCCAGAGCTAAAAGCTAACCAAAATGTAATTCAATTACAAGAAGAAATCACCTCTACTGAAAACAAACTAGCTTTTGCTAAACAAGCACTTAATGACTCAATTGAAAGATATAATGCTCATAAAAAGTCTTTTTTTGCTGGAATTGTAGTTAATATATTTAAAAAGCTTAATGAAGACTTTGTTTACTGGAATATTTCTGAAGAGAAAAAACAACAATTAGAAGATTCAAGAGTGGAACTATAGAAAATGCCAGCTACTGATAATTTAGAATATGGCTCTGTAAATTGGCGTGAAGTTGTGCGTAAAAATACTTATCGCACCTATTTTGTAATTGCAACTTTTTTAGTAGTATTTTTCTTGTTAGGAATTTTTGTTGATACAATATGGCGTTATAGTGAGTTTGCAAATGCTTACTATAGTCACTATGGTGCTCAACTACCGATAGGACAAGTGTTTTGGTGGTTAGCAACTTTTCAGATCCCGCCTTATGCTACTTTGATAATCTCTGTTGTAGCAGTAATTTGGATATTTGTAACCTTTAGTATGTATGACAAAATCATGCTCTCAGGTACAGAATATCAAGAGATTACTGCAGATAATCAAGATCCTCTTGCACGTCGTGTTTATAATGTCGTTGAAGAAATGAAAGTAGCTGCTGGGATGCGGTATATGCCAAAGGTATTTTTAATTGATGCTAACTATATGAATGCTTTTGCATCAGGATATTCAGAGAAATCGGCGATGGTAGCTATCACAACAAAGCTTGCCAATGCGCTTAATCGTGATGAACTACAGGCTGTAATGGCTCATGAGCTAACGCATATTAGAAACCAAGATATTAAGCTAAATTTATTCACTATGGTTTTGTCTAATATGATGCTTATCATTATGGATTTCTTATTTTACTCAGCGCTTTTCTCAGGTAATAGTAATAACAACAATAACAACCGTAATAATAATGCTGCCGTATTTTTTATCATAATTATGATTTTAAGATATGTGTTACAGATCTTTACCATATTTATGATGCTGTTCTTAAGCCGTACAAGAGAGTATATGGCAGATGCTGGCGCTGTTGAACTAATGCGTACCAATATGCCAATGGCAAATGCGTTACTAAAGATCGCAAACGATAGCAAATCTGTAGAAGCTCAATATAGCTATAAGCATAATAAAAATGAAAATCTACGCCGTGCATCATATATTTTTGATCCTCTTAGTGCCGGAGTTAGCAATGGTGATATGTCTGATTTGTTTTCTACTCACCCATCTATCGAGAAAAGACTCACTTCAATTGGTGTTAAGCTTAGATAGTCTAGAAGCTTATTATCAATAGAAACCTCTTAATACCTAGTTTTTTTTAGCATGGTGTTAGTAGAAAAATACGCTATAATAAATATGTAAAAAACAGATTTAGAAATGATTAGAAAGTATTTAAAGCTTTTGCAAAAAAGAGTAACAATTTCTGAGCTTATAGTGAGATGCTGAAATAAATTCAGCATGACATTTTTATATGTAGTTAGCTGTAGCTTTGACTATAACTAGTATTTTAGCAGTATTTGTAACTTCTACTTACTCAAACTATGCAACTAGAACAAAAATAGCTAACCAAGTATCTCTAGTAACTGCATATACTCGTCAAGTATATAGATTTAAAAAAGACGGCAGGATTTTTATCTAATCTTTGGCCATTCTATATATAGTTAATGATTATAGTGCAGTTACCAAAAATATTAGTGAATCTGGCGCTAATATTATCAAAGCTAATGCTGAAAATGCAGATCCCTCAAAACTATCAATAAAAGAAGCAGAACAAGATGATAAGTTATGTAGCTCTTATTGATCTAAATTCTCTAAAAATCACTCCCGGAAAGATTGTTTAAACTATAATTTCTATTCTAAATATACTATAATAGCTAAGAATTTTTACTCAAAACTATATAACTCTAAACAATAAACACTAACTAACTACGAAAGAAGTAAATAAATGTCAGAGCAACAACCACGTAAAAAACTATCATTAGGCGATAGAAAAAAACCCTCTACAACTAGAGTGTCTAGTCTTAGTGTTAATCTTAAAACTAAGCTACAAACAAAAAAAGAAGATAATATACAAAGCTTTTTTAAAAATACTAATAAAGAGCTTAGAGAGCTGTACCAACAAAGACAAACACTTGAGGAGCAGATCAAGCAAATAGAACAAAGACTACTGTTTGCTAAAAGTGAACCATTACAAGATTTTTTATTTGAATTAAAATCAAAAGATTTTGAGCTACTTGTAAAAATTAATTCTTTTATAAATACTCTCTAATTTCTCAATTAGTAAATTAAGTGTTTTAGGATTACAACATAGATTAGAATATTGTTGCAAAAATCTCCTTGATACCTTTTTTAGCAAGTCCAAGCATTTTCGCAAATTCTTCTTCAGAGAAGTCTTTGCCTTCTGCGGTACCTTGAATCTCTATTATGCCGCCATTTGAATTCATAACCACATTCATATCAGTTTCTGCGTTTGAATCTTCATCATAATCAAGATCAAGTACCGGCTCGTTATTGTAAATACCAACAGATACTGCCGCAACCTGTGATAATAGAGGTTTTGCCTGCTCATCTAACATACCATTTTGTTTCATATATTTTATAGCATCTGCTATAGCTAATGATGCTCCAGTGATCGATGCAGTACGCGTACCACCATCAGCTTGAATCACATCACAATCAACCTTAATAGTATTTTCCCCTATAGCTGTAAGATCAACACTAGCACGTAATGCTCTACCTATTAGACGCTGAATTTCTTGAGTTCTTCCAGATTGCTTACCACGTGCTGCTTCTCTATCCATGCGAGTATGAGTTGAGCGCGGCAACATCCCATATTCTGCTGTTAGCCAACCTTCTCCACTATCTTTTTTAAATTTTGGTACACCTGCTACTACAGAGGCTGTACAGAGAACTTTAGTATCACCAAACTCAATAAGAACAGAGCCTTCTGCATGCTTTGTAAAATTATGTGTAACTTTTAGATTGCGTAGTTGATCATTATTTCTACCACTTGGACGCATTTTAGAATCCTTTTAATTAATTTCATAGCCTTATAAGTGTATAATTATACAAATCGAAATTAAAATAAGAAACCTTAACTTTAAGGTATTTCTAATATATGAATGTTATTAACAAAGATAATCTAAGCAAACAGCAAAGATATTGGCTTAATGATGCTAAAAACCTAGTTACAAGCTTATCTAAATTTTATGGTGAAATTAAACTAGATAAGATTTCACAACAACTTACTGATGTAAATGCTCTTGAACAATCTCTTTTAGCAATTCAAAGCGCGCTAGTAAGACAAATTACCCTTTCAAGTATCAACCAAACCTTAGTTTTTGCTAGGACAATTATTCCTGATAACACTTATGAGTATTTCACTCAAGAGTTAGATAAACTTGGTACTAAACCTATTGGTGATAATTTGCTTTTTGATAAAGCTAAATTTGCTAGAGATGAATTTATAATCCGTGAACTTACAGTTGAAGATTTTTATAATGAAACTGGTAGAAATATAGCTAAGGAAATATTCTCACGCAGCTCTATATTTGAATATAAAGTTAATCCAAAACTTAAATTTTTGATTACAGAATATTTTATAATTTTACCGGAGCACTACTAATTATGAATAAACAACAACTAAAAGCATATTTTATGCTGATGCGGCTACATCGCCCTATACCAATATTACTGATTTTATGGCCAACACTTACAGCATTAGTCTTAGCAAGCCATGGGATACCAAATATTAAGTATCTAGTTATTTTTACTATTGGCGTTGTAGTGATGCGCACTGTAGGTTGTATTGTTAATGATATAGCAGATATAGATTTTGACAAACATGTAGCTCGCACCAATACTCGCCCTCTTACAAGTGGGCAACTAAGTGTTAAAAATGCTATTTACCTTTGTCTAATTCTCATACTCGTTGCTTTTATTTGTGTGCTTTTTTTAAATATCTTTACAATCTTATTGTCTTTTGTGGCAATGTTTTTAGCTATCCTTTACCCTTTTTGTAAAAGATTTTTTGCGCTACCACAGCTAGTACTTGGCTTAGCTTTTAATTTTGGTATTTTTATGGCGTTCGCAGCTATACAAAATAAAATACCTCTAGAAGCCTGGATATTTTATCTATCGACAATTTGTTGGACCATAGCTTATGATACTATTTATGCGCTTGCTGATAGAGAGTTTGACCTAGAGATAGGTATTAACTCATCTGCTGTTTTATTCGGTGACAAAGTATTTAGATATATCTTTTTATTTAATTTGTTAGCTTTGGTTTTTCTGATAATTCTTGGTATTTATTGTGATTTTAATATATTTTTTTATCTAGGTGTTATTGTTTGCAGTTTATTTTTCATTAGAAATTATTTTTTATATAAAAAATTAGGCATTACTAACTGTATAAATGCTTTTTCTGCTAATCATTGGGTTGGTTTGGTGATTTTTATTATAATCGCGATACAATATATCTGTTAAAGGAGTTTTTATGATGGTAAATGTATTCTTTAAGCAGAAATAAACCACTACAAAAAGATAGCTCTAGAGGATGTTTTTAGCTGGATTAATATAAAGTTACTGCTGATATACAATTTTGCTAAAATCATCTACAGTCTATTTGCAAAATGGCTTTTTAAACATTTAGATCACTGTAAGATAAAATAGCTTTAAAGAGGAAAACAAATGAACTTAATAATTGGTGCAATCTTAGGTTTTATATCAGTAGCTTTTGGGGCATATGCCGAGCATGGTCTAAAGGTACAAATCTCAGCTGAGCATTTTGATTTTATCATGACTGCTCTACGCTATAATCAAATCTATGCTATTGTAATTAGTGGTATAGGTCTAGCTCTACTAAGTAGTAAACATCTATCTCAAAGCTTAATGCTTAAATTAAGTAGTTTTCTTTTTATTATCGGTACAGTACTTTTTAGCTTTAGTATTTATATCTCTATAGTTTGCAATATACAAAATGTTATGAAACTTGCTCCTATAGGTGGAACTATTTTAATGTTAGCTTGGATTAGCTTAGCGATAGCAGCCATCTCTCTGAAAAAGTATCTATCAAGATAGTTTTACAATACAGATATAAACAATTAGGCTAAAAATATCCAATAGACAAAAATATTAATTACTGTCATCGGAATACCAATTTTAGCAAATTCTAAGAAAGTTATTGTTAGGTCTGCTTTTTTTTCTGCATTATGGATTATGATAATATTACTTGCAGCTCCAAGTATTAGCAAATTACCAGCTATAGTACTAGCTGCCGCTAATACCATAATCTCTTTGTCAGTTGCGCCTAAATGACTAAGTAATGGTAAATAAATAGTTACTAATGGCACATTTGAAATTAACTGGCTAAGCACAACACTTACCACTAATATGACAGGAATAGAAACAAGGTTTATATCAAGATGATTTATAGCTAATTGGAAAAATCCACTTTGCCACACACTCGCCATTAATACAAACATTGCTGCAAAGAAAATTAAACTATGCCAATCTACTTTAGTCATTATCCTAACTCTGTTTTTACTAAAAAGCAAAATCGGTAAGGCTGCAATAACAGTGATATAAACTAATTTAATTTGCATTTGAAAATGTAGAAATGCCAAAATAATTTTGATAAATATTAAGCTTAGTAATATAGTCAAAGATACTTTAGCTAATAATGCTAAGTGCGGATCTTTTATTGATTCGTGGATGTGATTAAGCCGATAGTTATTATTAAGTTGTTTTTTGTAGAAAATTTTTATCAGCAGGAATGCTGCAAACAAGTTTACCAGTGTTGGGATACACAAATAACTAAAAAAAGTTATAAATGAATTATCTAAATTAGCTTGTGTCGCAATAAGGAAATTTTGCGGATTACCAAGAGGACTCATCACACTACCTATTGTCACAGCAAATGCTAATGTCAATAAAAGTACTTTGGGATTAATAGCATATTTTCTCGCAACTAATAACAGCATCGGAGTACCAATAATAGCCAAAGTATCATTCATAACAAGTGCTGAAGCTAACCCTGCTCCAAACAAAATATACAATAATAGTTGATTTATATTTTTTGCTCTTTTAAATATTTTATAAGATAAATAACTAAGATAACCACTCTCCTCAAGCGCCACACCAATCACAAACATGCTAAATAAAAACATCATCACATCTAAATTTATCGACTTCAAGGCATTAGCAATAGAAATTTGGTGTGTGATTAAGACAGTAATTGCACCTAAAAGCATTATTTGCCAGATTTGAAGCTTTATATTACCAATTTGTCTAATCGCAATGAGTATAAAAACACCAATTAAAACTATTATAGGGATTATCATATTATTTATAGCCTTTTTAGATATTATTAGTAAAATACAGACCAAATATAATAAAAATGGCGGAGAGGAAGAGATTCGAACTCTCGATAGTCGTTAAACTATACACGCTTTCCAGGCGTGCTCCTTCAACCACTCGGACACCTCTCCAAAGAGATATTAAGTATACAGTAAAAGCTTATATTTTCAACTTTTTAGACGATCATCACAATACCAGAAACAAACATCAAGGTGATAAATAAGCTCTTTAAAATTTTTGGTGAGATTATACCTAGATAGTTAACTGCCAAAAGACTTCCAGCCAAAGCAAATAAACCTGAAGAGATTAATAATGGTATACTTAGGTAACCAAACGTTAGTGGTACATTAACGTTAACCCCATATATAAGTATAAATGTAGCTACAGATGCATTAATTACTACGCACACACTAGTTATTGCTATAGCTTTTTTTATGTTTGTGCCTATTTTGACAAAAAACATCGTTGCAAAAGTTGTTGAGCTTGCTAAGACACTTAAAAGACCACAAAAACTGAAAATAGTATATTTAGCACTTCTTGTCAAATTTATGATTTTATTATCATTATGCAGTATCATCCATATACCACTACCAAATAATAATATTGCAAAAACTATTTTTAGCAACTCAGTATTTATATTTTTAGCTATTATTGAACCTATCAAAGCTCCTATTGATAGATAGAATAAATAGTATTTTAGCTCTCCTAGATCAATATTGCCTTTTTTATAATGTTTGAATGTGGCTATTGCACCTAAAAATATCGACATCCCACAACAAGTTGCTATAGCTATTTGCATCGCAAAGTTTGGCCCATAAGTATGAACTATAATATAGTAGAAAGCTGGCACAGCTATTAACCCAGCCCCTCCTCCTAGTAGCGTAGAAATAAAACTAGCTACAAAACCTACAATTGCTCCTAATACAATTAACATATATTTTTCCTATGATTTATTTAAGATAGTTATAGACAGTAGCTCTACTAATATTTAATGCATTAGCAATATATTTACTAGCGTTTTTACCGTCTAGTGCTCCTTGTTGTTTAAGTTCCAGAATCAAATCCCTCTTTTGATCTCTAGTTAGATTATCGACTGATAAATTATTATCTAAGCAATATTTCTGAACAAAAATATTAATTTTCTCATAAAAAGTATCCCTAAAAAGACTCTGTTTCTGCTGCGACATTTGTATATCATTATTCTTTAGAAATACATTTATCAAATTTTGATATCTATCAAACACTGAAACATCTAAATTTATACATAAAGTTCCTATAGCTAGATCTTGACTATCTTTGATAACCGTAATGATACATTTCATCTTACGACCATCATAATTTATCTTATCATATGGTCCAATTACAGCTTCATCATAAGCATCTAAATCTATATGGTCTAGATATGATATATCACCAACATCTCTTTTAGATATAGGATTAAATATTGCAGCTATTTTATTCTTAACTAAATCATGAATTACGACCTCTGCAAAAGGATGTAACAGCTTAGTTATAGCCTCTGCAATGTTTTTAAATGCTTTCAACTCGGCTCTCATTTCAATATTTAAAAATAATTTTTTAGATATTTTATTCTAAATTAGACACATATGTCAATAGATTTTTTTTAGTTTTTGAACTACGACATCTTTCAGAACAATATTTTACTTCATATAGCTAAATCAAGTTTGGTATTAGGCTTATTTCTTATACCTTTAGGTAAATTGCCCTTTAACTATTCTTGAATGCTTCTTACACTTATGTTGAATTTATTTAATAGCTTTAAAAAGCTCTTCTAATTTGAGATTTAATAACTTATTTATAAAATGATGAGAATACGTCATAAAATAAAATCAGCATACTACTCTTATACATAGTTAGCTTATAGCTCCTGATTTAAATAAGCTTAAGTTATTTTATTACAATACGAATATTAAGAAAATTTAATAAAGAGAAACTAATCAGCAATTAGATCATATTCAGTAGAGTCGGTAATCTCCACAGTTGCAAATTCACCTACTTGTAGATTTCTTTCTAGTGCATCACCAATAATTACTTGACCATCAACTTCAGGTGCATCATATTTAGTCCGCCCTATAGCATAGTTTTCAGCTTTATTTACCCCATCTATTATTACCTGCTGTGCTGTTCCAACGAATCGTTGTAACTTATCAGCACTTATTTGAGCTTGTAAACCCATGAACTCATCTAGTCTTTGTTGCTTAACTTCTTCAGAAATCAGATTATTAAACTGATTAGCCTTTGCACCCTCAACTTCGGAGTACTTAAAGCAACCAACTCTATCAAGCTGCGCTTTTTCAGCAAAATCCAATAAATGTTCAAAATCTGCTTCTGTCTCCCCCGGGAATCCAACGATAAACGTACTACGAATAGTTATATCTGGACAGATATCACGCCACTTATTGATTCTATCAAGTGTTTTCTGCGTATGTGCTGGACGCTTCATTCGCCTTAGAATCTCTGACGATGAATGCTGTAATGGTACATCAAGGTAAGGTAAGATTTTACCTTGAGCCATAAGTGGTACAATTTTATCAACATGTGGATATGGATAAACATAGTGCAGCCTTGTCCACATATCAAGCTCACCTAAAGCTGTTGCAAGGTCAATAACGTTGCTTTGATATTCTTTATTATTCCAAATACCTGATTTGTATTTGATATCTACACCATAAGCAGAAGTATCTTGAGATATCACAAGCAGCTCTTTAACCCCGGCATTTTTTAGCTTTTCAGCTTCTTTCATTATATTATCAATAGTACGGCTTTTGAGTTTGCCACGAATATCAGGAATGATACAGAAAGTACATGTATTGTTACATCCTTCTGATATTTTCAGATATGAATAATGTCTTGGTGTTAGTTTTATCCCTTGTGGTGGCACTAGTGAAACAAAGTCATTAGCAAATATCGGCGCATGATTATGCACAGCTTCGATTAGATTCTCATAATCTTGAGGGCCTGTAATACTTAGAACCTCTGGATGTTTTTCTTTGATTAGTTCTGCCTTATTACCTAAACAGCCTGTTACCAAAACTTTACCATTCTCAGCAATTGCTTCACCAATAACTTCTAATGACTCATCAATAGCAGAGTTTAGAAATCCACAAGTATTAACAATAACCATATCAGCGTTATCATAGCTATCAACTAGATCGTAACCCTCAGCTTTTAACTTAGTTATAATACGCTCAGAGTCAACAAGGTTTTTAGGACAGCCAAGACTGACAAAACCAATTTTAGGGATTTTAATCATCGTATTTAATTCAAACAAAAAATTATGCGACTATTTTAGAACAATTTAAGATAAAAAAATAGTAAAAGATAAAATTGTAAAATTAGATTTAGATTAGCGATTAATTTGATGAATTGCTTTCATCACATTTAGCACCAAAATCAATCTCTGTTCTTCTATCTAAGTAAAAAGCTTTTTCAGATGCTTTGTACATACATGAATCATTGACACCATCTTTACAGAACTCATCATAGAACTGAGTTGGCTCTGCAGCTGGTTTTAGCTTACCGTAGCTTACTACACAGATTTGATCTTTATTAACATTCTTACCTAGTAAGTAGTTATATACAGCTTCAGCACGTTTCTGACCAAGGTTAAAGTTATATTTATCACTACCTCTTGGGTCAGTATTACCTGATAACTTAATTGGTTGATCAGGATGAGCTATTAGATAGTCTGCGGTTTTATCAAGGCACTCTTTAGCATCATCAGTAATATTATAGCTATCAAAACCAAAATATACTGATCTACAGTTAATATTCATAAGTTCTTTTTTCATTTGCTCAACTTGATCTGAGTTCATCTTATCAGAACCATAAATCTGCGAAGACATTTCTAGAGCTTGTGAACTATCTACCCCAGCATATTTATCTTTGATTAAATCACTATTATCTGGTCTAGTGCTAGAGCAACTTGCCAACATAAGCATAGAACCTATAACTGCTAAGCTTATAATATTCTTTTTCATAATTTTTAACTCCTATTATTTTTTAATCATTATCGAATCCTGAAACAACATAATTACCGCCACCATCAGCAAACCCTGTATCACTTGCACCATAGTTATCAGCTGATTTAAGTGTACTAATAAAACCTGGACCACTGCTTTCATTAAGAGAAGAACCATCTAAGCTAGCATTTGCATTAGGCATCAAACTAGGCCCTTTATACCATGCGCAGCTTGTAACTAACAAAGCGAAAAAGCCAATCAAACATATCTTAATAGCAACTTGCATATTCATCCCTTAAAAGTTTTTTGGTGACCAACTTGGTGATTGTATTAGAATATTACCATTATCAGCGCTTTCAATATTAAAATGGTTATCTCCATCTAATGATACCATATCTAACGAGCTATAACCTCTAGTGTTGGTTGAGATATAAGCAACCATATCACCATATGGCGAAACTGTCGGTGAACTATCTGCTTTGCCATTTGTCAATATAGTAATATTTCCACTAGCTAAATTAAAATCAGCAATTTGTGTGCCACTTGAACGTGAACTTTGGTTCATAAATACTATATTTTTGCCATCTAGAGTATAGTTTGGCTCGTATGCCTGATATATTTTTGTACTTAATATTGATGATTGTGGATATTTTGAGTTTACAGAGGCTACATACATATTTGGTCGACCATCTCTATCAGATGTAAACACTATGCTTTGTCCATTTGGAGAGAATTTTGGTGCTGTATTTATACCATTTATCGTGATCCTCTTTAATGCTTTTGTAGCTAAATTCATGATATAGATATTAGTTTGATCAGAATACCCTTTCGATAGCGCTAAGGTGATTTCTTTACCATCTGGTGAAAACGATGGTGCACTATTTATACCTTTGTAATTAGTTATACGTGTGACTTTACCAGTTGCTATTTCTAAAGTATAGACACCCATACTGCCACCGCTATAACTTGAGTAAACGATATATCGACCATCATTTGACCATGATGGCGTTGCTATTGGGTTATCAGTTTGTCTTAGTACAACATGCTTATTGTAACCATCATAGTCAGATATAATAAGCTCATATACTCTACCATATCTTGCATATGGATTACTTACCTTGACATATGCTAACTTAGTTAAAAAGAAGCCTTGCTCACCTGTAAGCTTATGATAAATATAGTTAGAAATCTTATGCGCCAACGTTCTCACTAGAGCAACATTTATATTTTTATAAGTAATTGCTTGTAAATAACTTGTATCATTTCTCTTAAGAATCTGTACTTCTACACTATAATTATTATATGAATTCTTTGTATATTTTGTTAAAACAACATAGTCAGATTTTAGGCTTTTCCAAGGAATATTTTGCTTTTGCTTAATTTCATACTTAATCGTATCATTACCCTGTAATTTAGCATTATGGTTTAAATCTGCAACTATTACAGAATTTAGCTGTTGTGGAAATTGATCGACAACATTATCACTAACAACTGTAACTAACGGTTTTTGAATTATTCCAGTAGTTACCTCCGCAACAAGATTGGCATAGAGATTAGAGATAAAAAAAACAATTATTGAAAAGCTAACAATGATTTTTCTCATAATATTCCTCTTTAACTTTGTTTAAATATAAAGCTTATATTTTCTGTTTGTATAGTTTTTCTTGCCACATTATTCGTAATCACAGGCGGTGTAGTATTCTTAATCGCATCAATTAATGATTGATCACATCTATAATTACCCGATGTGCCTGTAAGCTTAATAAATTTACCGTCTCTAATAATTGCGCGGGGTAAATCATAAATTCCTCTACAAGAGTCTTTAATCCAGTTAGCACCAACTCGATCTTGATACTCAGCAATATAGCTAGAAATAGCTGATTGCGCCTGATTTTGCTCAATTTGTTTCCTAGCAGCGGCTTCTGCTTCTGCTCTAGCTTTTGCTAATCTCTCTTGGCGAGCTTGTTGCTCTGCTTGTTGCTCTGCTTGTTGTTTTGCTTTAAGTTCTTGTTCTTTTTTGCGTTGTACCTCTTGTAGAGCTTTTTGCTCTGCCTCTAATTTTGCCTTGTGTTCTGCTTCAAGTTTAGCTTGCTTTTCTTCTTCAGCTTTACGCTTTTGTTCAGCTTCTTTTTGCTTTTTCTCTTCTGCTTGGCGTTTTGCTGCTAAATTAGCTTTTCTTTTAGCTTCAAGTTTTGCTCTCTTTTCAGCTTCAGCTTTTTCCTTCATCTCTTGCTGGTGACGCTTTAAAGCTTGTAGCTTAGCTTGTTTGATTTCTTCTTTCGCTTGCTTTAATTCTTGCTGATGATTTTCGTAAGCAGAGATTTGTTTATTTAACTCACTGCTACTTATTGAGGTGGCTTGGATAATCTCAAATTTCTTTGGCATATTTGAAACTTGCGCACTCAAAGATGCCTGTGTTGATTCAAATCTTAGACTACTGACAAAAGATAAAATATACAACAAAATTATCAAAGCAATATGGATTAATATAGCCTTAACTAAAAATGGATTCTCCTCTATTTGCTTGTTACAAAAGCGTAAGAATTTATGATAATTAAGATTTGCCATCTTCTGTGACTAACCCCACTTTATCAACTCCTGCTCTTTGAATAAGAGCCATAGCTTTTACAACCTCACCATAACTTGCACTACTATCACCTCTCACATAAACGGGCTTACCAGGATTCTGCTGTGACAAACTCACTACTGCATTTGCTAATGCTCCTGAACTTAAAGGTGTTTTAGTATCATTAACTCCTTGATTGATAAAATACTCACCCTGTTTATTTACTGTAACGACTATTGGCTTGCTATCGTTTGAAGGTATCTTTTCTGATTGTGCTTTAGGTAGATCAACCTTTACACCTTGAGTTAAAATAGGTGTTGTAATCATAAAAATTACTAGTAGTACCAGCATAACATCAATGTAAGGTACTACATTGATTTGCACCATAGGCCGCTGTTTTCTAAAAAATCTTTTATTTCTTTTTTTCATAAGCAAAAGTCTTTATTACAAACTTTCTTGATTTTGATGTTGGATTTCATCTCGGTGAGCTTCCTTTAGAAGTAAGATGCACAAATCATCTTGGAATGACTCATAGCTTGATAAAATATCATCAACCTGGTTAGACAGTTTACTATGACCAATAACCGCAGGAATCGCAACAAAAAGGCCTAATGCTGTAGCTATCAAAGCCTCAGCAATATGTGGTGCAACTACCGAAATTGTCGCTTGTTCGACACCACCAAGAGTATTAAATGATGACATAATTCCCCATACAGTTCCAACTAGACCAATATAAGGTGCCACCGCTCCTATTGTTGCTAGCGCTGGAAGTTTTTTATCTAGCTCCTTTGCTTCTTGTGATATTGCTATACTGACAGTCCTCTCCATACCCTCTAGGATAGTATCTCCCCTTAACATACAAGTATCTTTAAGATTATTAAACTCTCTTAAACCCGAACAAAATATTATTGACTTACCAAAAATATTTTCTTTATGTTGTAAATAATAATCATATAATTTTTGGATATGGTGGCCAGCCCAAAATAGCTTATCAAACTGCACCTGTTCATTACGATACTTTTTAACACGATTATTGACTTCAAGCATGATTGCCCACGAGTAGACAGACATCGCAACTAAAGCTAGCATAATAATTTGAACTATAAAGTTTGCATGTAGTACTAGCTCAACTAAAGAAATAGAATTATCCATAAATATTCCCAAAAAATTGTAATTATTTATTTTCCCAAGCACACTGCAGTTAATTATACGAAAACTACTATCAATTATAAACCATTTAATGCATCTAAATTAAATATAAATCTGTTATTATTAAGGCACAAAAACTTTATAAGGTATACCATGAAGAAAACGACTTTATTGACTTTAGCTATAATTACTACGGCTTTAATATCATGCGCAAGCTCTCAAGGTGATTCATTTGGTTATGTAGTTCCGCCACCAACTCAACAAGACTTAGAGTCAAATGAGCCAGGACCTATGCAGCAACCTGGAGGAGTATCGGCTGGAATCATAGCTGAGCAAGGTCACACAAACCATGATGCTTTTATAACGATCAAAGAATAAAGACTATTTTTCAATATCTATTATTTTCTTGCCATCGACTGATGATACTTCATTTAGATCACTATTTTTAATTTTAGATTTATACCTATAATGAGATATCGGACCTGCTAGAGCATAGCCTATCATAATCAAATAAAGCAATTTGTCAGGCATCGTAAATAACATAAGAATAATCAGAATAAAACAAATCACATACAGCTTACTGATATTACCTTTACCATCACTATCTTTGAAACTTCTAAATTTAATATCACTGACCATCATAAAAGCAAGATATAAAGCTGTGAAAACAGTTAAGATTACAGTTATAAAAGCATAATCACCAACAAATGTTCTTTGCCCCATCCAGATTAATCCTGATATAGTCACAGCACCAGCTGGGCATGGCATACCATAAAAGTATAAACGACGCTCAATTATACTTTCCTCTGAATTATCGCCAGCAGGCATAGTATCAAACTTAGCTAATCTTAGCGCTACAGCAAGTAAGTATAAAAATGAAATAGCTGCACCTAATGCTCCGATGTTATGCAAACTCCAAAAATACATAACTAAAGCTGGGGTAGCTCCAAATGAAACTACATCTGCTAAGCTATCTAAAGCAGCTCCAAACTCAGTTTGAGTATGTGTATATCTAGCGACTCTACCATCAAAAGCATCTGCAAAACCTGCTAAAAGCATATACACCGCAGATGAGACAAAATTACCATTAAAAGCTGCTATAATTGCCAAGAAAGCAAATAGTAAACTAGCACTAGTAAACAAACTAGGTAGTATATACTTCGATCTTTTCATATCTATATTTTCTAATAACCACATAATCATTTCACCTTCTATTTTCTTAATAAATCAGGCCTTAACACTTCAGCTCCACGCAAGTAGATATGTTTAATATTTGTTTGAGTTTTGCCAGTATTATATGTCAACATAACTCTAATACAATGCTCTAAAGCTCCATCACGCATCATCTGTTGACAATCTATTAATGGAATATCAACCAAACCAATCTCACGCGCTGCAACAGCTGGAAACTCTGATTTGATATCAGTAGTTGCAGTAAATATTATATTTACAATATCACTAGTTCTAACATCATTATGCTTAATAATTTGTTGCAAAAGCTCTTTTGTAGCATTTATGACATCCTCTCTACTATCTTTGTCTACAGTAGTAGCACCCCTAATTGATCTTTGCATATCAGTTTACCTTAATTGAGCCAATTTTTTGCTTCAAAAGCCTTGGCAGTGGGAAATAAACCTCTTCTTTAATACCTTCAAACTCCTCAACCTCAACTTCTGCCGAGCAAACTTTAGATATCTGGCTAATTATTTGCTGAACCAGGTATTCTGGCGCAGAAGCACCAGCACTCACACCACAGACTTTTTTATTCTCAAACCACGACTTATCGACATCTAAAGAATTATCAACAAGATACGCATCTATGCCTTCTAAAGTAGCCAACTCTTTTAATCTGTTAGAGTTAGAACTGTTCTGCGAACCTACTACAACTAAAACATCAATATACTTAAGCATTGCTTTTATTGCTGTTTGACGATTTTGTGTTGCATAACAAATGTCTTCTTTTTTAGGCCCTTTAATATTTGGGTATTTGTTTTTTAAGGCTTGTATTATTCCCAGTGTCTCATCTACAGATAAAGTAGTTTGAGTTGCATAATAAAGGTTATCTGGGTCATTTATTTTTAGCTTATCGAGATCTTCTTCACTTTCTATAAGATATATTGCACCTTTTTTACTACGATACTGCCCCATAGTACCTTGGACTTCTGGATGGCCTTTGTGCCCAATCAAGATACATTCTGCATCGTTATTACTTGCTAAACGCACTCCCCTATGCACTTTGGTAACTAAAGGACATGTAGCATCATAAAGCACCAGGTTCTTCTTCGCTGCAGCCTCTTCAACTTTTAAAGAAACTCCATGGGCACTAAAAATACATACAGCATCATCTGGTACTTCAACAACTTCTTTAACAAAGATTACACCCTTCTTCTTAAGTGAATCAACGACAACTTTATTATGAACAACCTCATGGCGCACATAAATAGGCGATTTTTCAACTTCTAAGACTTTTTCTACTGTCTCGACAGCACGACTTACGCCAGCACAAAAGCCTCTTGGATTAGCTAGTAATATCTTCACCTAAATCCTCCTCTTTCTCAGCCACATCTAAAATTTTAGCTTCAAACACGATTATTTGACCCGATAATGGATGATTAAAATCTACCGTAACATCTTGCTCATTAATCTCTGTAATCAACCCTGGTAACTTAGAGCCATCTTTTTGGCTAAAAGAAACTATAAGCCCCTCTTCTAACTGCATATCTTTAGGAAATCTATATTTAGGTACCGAGTAAATGCTTGCAGGATGTTTTTCACCAAATGCTTCTTCTGGCATTAGAACTACTCGTTTGATTTCACCAATTGATGTCCCCATAAGTTCATTTTCTACTTTTTCAGTAAAACATCCCTGACCCATCTGAAATACAAAAGGCCTATTATAATTCTCTGTATCCTCGGCAATAGAACCATCTTTAAGTCTAAACTTAAAGTGCATTTTTACAAAAATATTTGGAGCAATTTTCATGCTATTTTATTTATATACTTTTTGCACTCTAAGATACCATATTTAAATACTTTAGTCATCTTTTGTTTGCATCCATGCTGGTTTTTCATATCGTTAGATTATTAAATTAATTAGAGTTACGACAAATACTATTCACACTCATAAGTTTATAGTAAACTTAAGACTATAAAATACCATTTTAGGTTTTATGATATGAAAAAATTACTAAAATTAGGTTTAGCGTTATCATTAATTACAACAATCACAGCCTGCCAATCACTAGATGGCGACAAAGATAAAAACAATGGACCGCTCACATTTCCTAATTTAGAACCATGTACTCCCGAGTTACTTCAATCGAGTAAATCATTTATTTGTGTAAAAGAGCAAACAGGTCCTAATCTAATTGAAACAAATATAAAATTTGAAGCTGATAGCTACACGCTAAATGCTCAAGCTAAAGAAGTATTAAATAAGCTTTTTGCATACCTAAAACTATCTGATACAACAACATTTACAATTAGAGGCTACGCTGGAAAAATTGAATCAAAAATTTTGACGGATCAAAAGATTTTAACTGATTATAACATCAGATTATCAAAAAATCGAGCTACTAGTGTTGAAGAATATCTTGTAAATAAGGGGATTGATTCTGTTGATGGAATCACAATTAAAGCATTAGGCTACCAAGATCCTATCGCACCAAATGATTCAACTTCAAGTAGAGCTATAAATCAAAGAGTTGAAATCACGCTAAAAAGTAGACTTATTGAGCAAATTGAAAATATACAAAACAACTTAGAGCATGTCAAACCTGCTGAATATACAAAATTCTTTTCAAATGTTTATTTACTTAATAATGATCAACTAAATAATGTTTCTAGAATATATGATTCTAGAGAGAAACGCCCGATATTAGGTATTAACTTTAAAATTTTTGCTGATAAACAATATACTGCAGCTAAGGATAATAGCAACTTTATAATAATATCTGAGCCAAAACCAATATCTGCATTTAATGATGATAAAAAAGTCTACAGACTAGGTACAGCAAAATATGATTATACATTCAAAGGTATTACAGCCATGACAATCTCTAACCTAAATCGAGAAGCTAGTGTTGGTGATTATGTAATTCCTAATGAAATTGTTTCACAAAAACTGCCAGAACAAACTTTCAAAATGAAAAGTAAGATAACAGCTAATGTCCTTGAAGATGTAATGAACACAAATACATTCTCATCCTCTTATAACAGTGTCTTACTCAATAAAGGTTCTGCAGATGGTTTAAAAGTTGGCGCAGAAATGATTTTATATGAACCAGAAACTAGAACTGATGGTTTTCCAGTCCCGCCCAAGTATATTGGCTATGGCTTCATTTATAGAGAGTCTCGACACTATTCTATAGCACTGATTGTCAACTCATTACAAGAAATCACAAGTGAATCAATGGCAACAACTATTTTATAATGATTGATAATACTACCAAAAGCTTAATTGCTCTTTCTATTACACCTTATTTTGGAAATATAAGGTTTCTCAAGGCTAGAGAAAATAACTTTGACTTTAATGAAGTTGTTAGCTCACCAAGCAAATACATAAAAAGTTTATCTCTGCGTCAAGAGAGTCTAGATTTTCTTAATGAAAAAAAATATTTGACGTATTTAGATAAAGTTTCTAAATGGTTGGATAAGAATAACAAAAACCATATAATATCATACTTAGATATTCGTTATCCACTTAACCTTAAACAAATAGTGAACTCTCCTTTGATACTATATTGCAGCGGTAATATAGATCTTCTTAATAGTCAACAGTTAGCTATAGTTGGCGCCAGAAATCATTCTAGCTATGGCAAAAATGTCACAGCAAGGCTTTGTACAGAGCTCAAAGGCTCACAGATATCTATAACAAGTGGGCTAGCATACGGCATAGATACTTTAGCTCATAAGTATGCTATTGATAATAATCTTAATACTATTGCAGTTGTAGGTACTGGTATAGATGTTATATATCCAAGCGCAAATAGAGAGCTTTACAATAAAATAATCAACTCCAATGGTCTAGTAATTTCCGAATTTCCGTTAGGAACAGGCGCGTTACGTTATAATTTTCCTCAAAGAAATCGTATAATTAGTGGCTTATCTAAAGGAGTAGTTGTTGTAGAAGCTGCTAGTAAGAGTGGCTCTTTGATAACTGCTGAACTTGCATTAGAGCAAAATAAAGAAGTTTTTGCAATACCAGGCAGTATTTTTAGTACTACTAGCCAAGGCTGTAATGAACTTATAAAACAAGGAGCTAAGCTTGTTTGTAACATTAATGATATTCTTGAAGAGATAAATATAACCTCAAGTGCTGCTCAAACACCAATCTCCAACACACAAGACAACAAAACCTTCAACCTCAGCGAATCCGAAAAAATAATTTTAAATACTATAAATAAAGAACTAACTACTATTGATAAAATTATTATGCAATCAAAACTCCCATATAATCAAATAACATCAATTTTATTTGAACTAGAACTTAAATCATTAATTGAGACTATTCCTGGCGGATATATAAAACTTTAGTAAAACATTTATCATAATAAACCAGAGGGAACTTAAATGAATGACAGTATATCAGGGTAACCATAAGTTTGAACTTGATACTCCATGCCTAGTCATAGGTAAAATAAAACTCATAGATAATATTAAGCTTATGCAAGAATTTAATTAAGCCAAAGATAAAGAGACAAAAATTCATGCCAAAACTCACAAATGTCCTGATATTTGTAAATTACAATTAGGCCATGGAAGTATAGAAATTTCTATCACGAAACCTAACAAAGCCTTAGAACTTGCAAAAGCAGCAATAAAAATTTACTAATTAAGACTTGATATATTGGATATAACTTTACGTGGCAAAGTACAATAATAACAAAGTAAATAGACTTTTTTGCTACTAATCACTAAAATATAACTTTTAGTTATTTATCTACAACTAACATGTTAAATAAGATAGAGTCATTTTTTGATCTAAAGGCACATAATACATCGATAAAAAAAGAATTTTTAGCTGGCTTAGCCTCTTTTTTAGCAATCTCTTACATTATCGTCGTTAATCCCAAAATCTTAGCAACAACAGGTATGCCCAGTAATGCGCTAGTTACTAGTACAATTCTAATCTCTGCTTTTGGTAGTATAATGACAGGATTATTTACACGTAATCCTTTTGTGATTGCACCTGGAATGGGGATGAATATTTTTTTCGCATATACCGCAGTCTCAGTATACCACTTACCATGGCAAACTGTTTTAGGAGCAACTTTCTGGTCAGGAATAATATTTAGTTTACTAGTAATCCTAAACATCCGCACCAAGATCATGCTTAGCTTACCCAAATCAATCAAACAATCTTTAGGTGCCGGCATTGGACTTTTTATCGCCTATATTGGTTTTATGAACAGTGGCTTTATAACTTCTAATCAGGGCTTACTAACCCTTAATAGTTTAAATGTACATACTCTACTATTTATAGCGTGCTTAATTATACTGATAATTTTATTTATCAAGAGAATTCCTGCACCTATTATTATTGTTATTATCTTTGGATACATACTTTCATTACCTTTAGAATATTTTTCTCACGAAAAAATAGTAATTCTACCTGCACATATAATAAGCCTGCCTGACTTTTCTCTAATTGGCCAAATCGATTTTGTTAATGGTTTGAAATTTGCTATTTTACCCACGATTTTTACATTTTGCTTCTTAAGCTTATTTGATGGTACTGGAACTATATCAAGCCTATATGGTAGTATGAACAAAGAACATAATCATAGAGATAAGGAACTAAAGAAAACTTTTCTAGTTGATGCTACAAGTGCAATGATATCTGGGATATTAGGCTCAAGTCCATCAACTGTGGTTGTTGAATCTGGAGTAGGTATTGCTCAAGGTGCTCGCTCAGGTCTGACAGCCATTTTTGCTGGGCTGATGTTTTTACCTTTTTTATTTCTATCGCCATTAATAAGCTCTATCCCAATAGAAGTAATTTCTCCAGCTTTAGTACTTATCGGTATAATGATGATGCAGCAAGTGGCAAATGTTGATTGGAGTGACTTTATACAAGCTACGCCTGCATTTTTCACCATCATTATGATGACTCTAGCATCATCAATATCTACAGGTATCGCCTCTGGAATTATAGTCTGGTTTTTGATTTCAATCTTCTGTAATAAAAAAGAGTTAAACTTTACAGCAGGAATTATTACACTTTTCTGTATTGTTATGTTTCTTCATGCAGTTAATCTATTCTAAAAAAGTTTTACTTTTGTTTTACTAAAAGACTTTTCTTAAGCTTAATTAAAATAATACTGTTACGCTAAATTACAGCACGCTAAGAATAGATAATATGAATATAAAAATAGATTAATAACACTACTTTAACTCTGTCAATTACAAGTTTAATTACCTATTGTAGTCCAAGCAAAGAAGATACAAGCTTTGTTGAACAAGCAAATAATGTTTATTCACAAGAAGAAAAGTTACATCTCAAGCTACAGAATTCATTAGCAATGGCGCTTATAACTTCAACAATCAAGAAAATGAGACAAGTTTAGCATCTGATGGCGGAGTAAGTTTTGGAATTTCTTAATAATTTAGTTAATATCATTGGCGAAAATTTCTTGACTGTTAATAAACTCTCACTATAGCCAACTGACAAATCATTAGTCTTTTTATATTTACAACCAAGTTCTTATTTAGCATAATTAAAATTGATAGAAATTTTCTACCACTAATTTCTTAATTAACTATAGGAGAATTAACAATGAATTTAAAGAATTTTTCAACGATACTATTAACATCACTTGTATGCGTGACGCTGCTTGCATCTTGCGGGCAAAGCAAAAAGGAGCGCGCTTTAGAAGACCTTGAGCAACAACAACAGGAGCTTAATCAAAAAGCTAAAGATGATCAATTACAAGCGAATAATCTCACTACAGATGCTAGCAACCTTGATAAAGAGGCTAAAGTTAATAGCTCTAAATCTCAATATGAGAAAGACCAAGTAAAAGTACTAGATGCAGAAGCAGAACAAAATCTTTCAAAAGCTGCTAGTCTAGATGCTCAGATTGAGAAAGCAAAATCTGATGCCACAGAATAAAAAACGGCTAAATTTAAAAAAGCTACAAATCTATTTAACCCCACTTTTGTTCATATTCTTTTTTATTCCATCCAGTTCGAACATAGTTACCATCTACCACTAGAGGTCTTTTAAACAATAATGCATCAGTAACTAATAATTTAAATGCTTCTTCTTCTGCTAAACTAGCAAATTTCTCTTTGAGTCCCATTTTTGCAAAAAGCTTACCATTTGAATTAAATAGATCAATAGTCTCAAAATTACCAATTTGCTTTATCTTTTGCATTTCTTGCCAAGTTGGCTTTTCTTTCTTAAGATCGACATACTCAACTTTTTTACCCTTTTCTTCAAAGAATTTAAGTGCATTTCTAACACTAGTACAATTATTTATCCCAAATACCTTTATCATATTCATTTCCTCACTTACTATTCAAAATATATTGTATCTTGCTTATATGCTTCTAAAATAATTTCAAGCTCTGTTTTTGTAAGCTTATGTGATAGTTTTGGTAACTTATCAATGTCAAAAAAATCAACCTTATTAACTTCGAAATTTGGATTATTTTTACCGCCAATAATTTCTGCTAGAAACACCAAACTATAAACATTATATATCTCACTTTGAGTATACTTATTTCTATCCATCAAGGCTAAAAATTTGACTACCTTAATATCATAACCTGTTTCTTCTTTGACCTCCTTGACACATGTCTCAACTGGCGAGAGATCAATATCACACCAGCCACCTGGAATAGTCCATTCGTTTGGGGTATCAGCATCTTCAGCCATCATAAGTTTATTGTCTTTAAAGATAACCACTCTGACACCAGGTTGCGGTGTAGGATAACACATATCTCTATAAATATCATAAGGCTGTACATCTGATTTGATATATTGATGTAGCATTTTTGAACTAAGCTCTAAAAGCTCATGATAATTATCTAAAGCATATGGACACTTTGAATAAACAACCCCTGTATGAGCTATTGCTTGGACTTTCTTTATAAATTCAAATATTTTATCTTTCATAATAACATCATTAGTATATGTAAAACTCTTGCCTTGTTACTCTTCCCCACTCAGAATCATTTACACTTGATATCCGATAATTATCACCGACTAACTCACTAATAACCCTAAGCCAGAAGTTAACTGCATAATCAGCACCTTGTATTTGCCTTATCTGCCAGCGACCTTTATGGCTTTTAATAATATTCTGCGCAAACTTACTACCTAGTTTTTTCCTTCTAAAACTAGGCAATATAAAGAATTCTGCAACATCAAAATATTTCCCTAAGTCCTTGATAACCATAAAGCCTACGGGTATCTGATTTTGATATTTTAGATATCCGTAAGTATCATTAATATTTAAAACTTCTGTTTGAACTGTATATAAACCTTGCTGATTAGGCATCTCACCAGTTAAAGGAGCAAATTCTGCTTCATAAATTTGTGATAAGTTATAATAGATATGAATATTGCTTTGATCTATTTTTATAATATCCATATAAGCACTCGCATTTTGACTAATATCTAAGTTAAATCAAATATCATGACTTTTATCTTGATACTGTTTATCTTGCTTATCTTTCCTAATAATTATTGCTGCTACTATACCTAGTACGGATACTGCTAATAAAACAAAAAATATTTTTATAATAAAAAATACTAATTCCTGCATAGTCTATTAGCCTTTGTTTATCTTAGTAATTTTTGCTTTCCAAAGTTTAGGACCCTGCTGATGAGCCGATACCCCAAGTGAGTCAACAGCAACTGTTACTGGCATATCTTCAACCTCAAATTCATAAATTGCTTCCATACCAAGGTCTTCAAAAGCAACAACCTCAGCTTTTTTGATAGATTTAGATATCAGATAAGCAGCTCCACCTACACCCATAAAATAGATAGCTTTATTTTTTTTGATTGAGTCAATAGTTGCCTGACCGCGCTCTGACTTACCTATCATACCCATAATCCCGGCTTTCTCTAACATAAATGGCGTAAATTTATCCATACGTGTAGCAGTAGTCGGGCCAGCTGGACCGACAACTTCATCACCAACTGGATCTACAGGGCCAACATAGTAGATAAACCTATCTTTTAAGCTCACAGGAAAATCTTCCCCGGCGTTATACATATCTTGTAAACGCTTATGTGCAGCATCACGACCAGTTAGAATCTTACCACTAATTAAGACATTATCCCCTGACCTTAATGACTGAATTTCTTCCCTAGTAACTGTATCAAGGTTTATTCTCTTAACATCATCATTTTGTGTTTGCTCGATCACTGGCCAATCACCTATCTTAGGTGCGGGTAAATCAACAGCCCCACAACCATCTAAAACAAAATGAACATGTCGAGTAGCAGCACAGTTAGGAATCAAAGCAACCGGTTTACATGCAGCATGTGTTGGGTATTCTTTAATCTTAACATCTAAAACAGTTGTTAAACCACCTAGACCTTGGGCACCAATACCTAAAGCATTAACACGATTATAAATATCTAGCCTTAGCTGTTCTGTGTCATTTTGTGGACCATTTTTGATAATATCTTGGATATTAATCTCTTCACTAAGGGATTCTTTAGCCAAAAGCATTGCCTTTTCAGCAGTGCCGCCGATTCCGATGCCAATAATACCAGGTGGGCACCAGCCAGCACCCATATTAGGCAGCATCTCTTCAACCCAATCAATAATACTGTCACTAGGATTTAGCACCTTAAATTTAGATTTAAATTCAGAACCGCCACCTTTTGCCGCGATATCAACCTCAATTTTATCACCATGAACCAAATCAATATGCACGATTGCTGGAGTATTGTCTTTGGTATTCTTTCTAGCTCCATGCGGAGGGAAAACCATAGATGCTCTTAACGGATTATGTGGGTCATTATAACCACGACGTACGCCTTCATTAACAAGTTCTGTAATTGTTCTATCAGTTTTATCAAGCTTGACATCCATCCCTACTTTGACAAAAGCACACACCATCCCAGTATCTTGACAAATTGGACGCTTACCGATTGCTGACATTCTTGAGTTTATTAGAATTTGCGCCATCGCATCTTTTGCTGGTTTTGACTCTTCACGCTGATATGCCTCATACATCGCATCGATAAAATCTTTTGGATGATAGTAAGATATGTATTGCAATGCTTCTGCAACACTATTTATTAGATCCTCGCTCTTAATAACAGCCATTTATTAAATCCTCTTGTTTTAAAAAACTGACATTCATTGTCTATTATAACAGTAATACCATAATTTTTAAGCTAGATTATCTTTTAGCATAAATCAATAAATTAAGGCTGCTCTGTTTTGATAAAAGATCTAGTTAGGCTTACTACATTATATGTAATCACAATCACTAATAACCACTGTAGCTGATTTACAGAAAGCGTTGTCACGATGTTAAAGCCAATAAAAATTCCAACTACACCGAAGCAACTAACTATCAGAACTTTTTTAATCGGTACTGTATTGTTAATTAAAAAAGCAAAAGTTGTCACAGGTTGCTGTATTGCCCCTGCCGTAGTCATGATTGGGAAAGCCACCACTGGAGACATTCCAAGTAAAAAAAGTATCGCTTGAACTAAGGCAAATAATCCAACGCCAAAGCAAACCAGAAAACCAGCAACAAACATCCCGATAAACCCTAATATAAGTTTGTAGCCAGTTAACTTTACTAAAGAACCACCTATAGGTAAAATCTCTAGCAGCTTACCAATTAATAAAAAAAACATCAAAATAAACGCAACAATCATTATTAACCTAATTGTTGATATGTTTATTTTTGAAGCAAATATTCCCCCAATAAAGCCACCTAGTGTCGCGCCTATAACTAAGACTATCAAAGTTATAAAATCCACATGTAACGCACCAAGAAAAAACACTGCCTCTATAGCTCCTGGAATAACTTGGGCACCATTAACAAAGCCTGGAAGCTCATTATCTTTAACCAACTTTAAAGTTTTTGCGATAGCAATGTTTATTGCAAAGCTTCCAACACCGATAGTATCAGCTGTAAAAGATATAATCCCAGTAAATGCTAAAGCAATCTTTTGTGAAAGCTTTTGCAATGGATACTGATCATGACCTGTTACTAACTTATATAGCATATACAATGAGCATAATGCTGTCAGCAGTACAATTAAGAATATTATTAGCAAGTACATTTTTACAAACTTAATCAAGTAAGATAATAAAGCGTTGATATTAATATTTTAATAAAGGATTAACAACAAAAACTAAACAACATTTAGCAAAAATACATATATCAGACTACAAACACAGAAAAATACAAAAGCAACTATTGTTGCATTTATAACTAATTCTTTAGTTGAATTAAGCTTGTTTTTTCTAAAACTAGAATTATACAGCACTTTAGCTAACACAAGAGTAAATAACAAGGTTATAAGTATAGATACTAGACTTAGTAAAATCATCTTTTAAACTTCCACATAATTTACTCTTTTATCAAACCAGCGTTGAATTAGTTTGCTAACTGACTCTGGGTAGTCTTTCTCTAACAAATTAGCAACCGTTAAAACTTTATCATAATTATCATAAAACTCATTGATATCAAAAGTTTTAAAGGTTGATATTCCTGATTGCTCCTTACCAAGAATATCGCCAGCACCACGAATCTCTAGATCTTTTTCTGCTAAGTAAAAACCATCTTGAGACCCTCTTACTAATGACAATCTCTTTTTGCCAACCTCGCTAATTCTATCACTATAAAGCAGGATACAATAGCTTTCTTTAGTACCTCTACCTACCCGTCCCCGAAGCTGGTGAAGTTGTGATATACCAAGCCTTTCAGCATTATCTATTATCATAATAGTTGCGTTTGGCACATCTACACCAACTTCTATAACAGTTGTTGCTACAAGTACTGCATATTTTTTAGCCTTAAATGCGGCCATTTCCTCAATTTTATCTTTAGATTTCATACTACCATAAACAAGGCCGACATTTTCTTTACCTAAAGCTTCAAGCAATTCTTGATATAAGGTTTTGACATCTTGCAAAAAATCCATATTTTCGGACTCTTCAACTAATGGACATACCCAATATACTTGCTCGCCGCGTGATACCGCTTGTTTAACTTTTTCGATCAATTTTTGTTTTTTAGTCCTATTTAACACAATTGTAACTATTGGTTTACGCTTAGGTGGTAACTCATCTAAAATCGAGAGTTTTAGATTACCATATAAAGTCATCGCTAAAGTTCTAGGAATGGGTGTTGCTGAGATTATTAATTGATGTGGCGTTAGTTTGTTAGCGCTTGATGATGATTTATTTATCAATGCTAAACGCTGCTCAACACCAAATCTATGCTGCTCATCTACAACTACTAAGCCTAAACTGCAATATTCAACTCGCTCTTGAAAAATCGCATGAGTACCGACGACAACACAATCTCTTTTATTCTTAATTCTCTCTAAATTTTCTCGAGTTTGCTTTGCTGTTAATTTACCTATCAATGGGATGACCTCTATATCAAAATTAGCTAGATATTGAGAAAGAAAAATATAATGCTGTTCAGCTAAAATTTCAGTAGGTGCCATTATAGCAGCCTGATAACCAGATTCAGCCGCAGCATATGCCGCTATAGTTGCAACAATAGTTTTACCTGCTCCGACATCACCTTGTAAAAGTCTGATCATCGCATTAGGCTGTTTAATATCATTGAGAATTTCTTTGATTGTGCGCTGTTGTGCACTAGTTAGTTGATATGGTAACTTATCATAAAATTTATTTTGTTGTGGTGCAGTTAAATTCAGTTGTGGCGCATGCGCTTTTATAGTATTTTTACAAATGCTTTGCTCAGCCAGTTTGTAGGCAAGCATCTCTTCGAATTTAATAGAAAATCTCGCTTTGTTTATGTATTTCTCATCAATAGAATTTGTCAAAGCATGGATATAATATAAAGCATCAGAAAATCTGATTAAATTAAATCTGCGTAACAGCTGGGCGGGGATAATATTTTCAACCTTATTATCTTGTAACTGCTTCAAAACTAGCTTAGTGATCAGTTTATCAGAAATCTTTTTAAGGCGATAAACTGCTGAAAACCTCTGTTTCAAAACACATTCACCATCTTTAACAACAGCCCATTCCGGATGAATCATTTGTGGATTCAAAGATAGCTCAACCTTGCCATAACAGCGTACATAATCTGCCTTTTCAAGCATTGTTATCTGACTAGGATAAAATTTAAACAACACCACACTACAGAAACCTGTACTATCACTGACAATAAAGCGTAAAAATTTTTTACCAATTTTTTTATATGTCAGATTAGTAACTCGTCCTTGAATTAAGCTTTTCTTATCAGCAACTAGAGAACTAATAGGAGTTATAAAACGCGTATCTTTGTACTCTTTAGGGAAAACTGTTAAAAGATCACTTAGACTATGTAAGTTATATTTAGCTAATGCCTTAACAGTTGCCTCACCAACTCCACTAAAATCAATAAACTTCATAGGATTATCTAATAACAAATAAACTAGCTAAAATTTTAACATTTTAGAGTTTAAATAGATAATTCATTTGCCAAACTAAATATTTATTGTTAAATTTTAAGTTATCAATAATTTAATTATTATCTAAGTTATGAAGAAACAACTTTTTGTAATTTCAATAACAGCTGCAATTCTAGTACTAAGCGCATGTGGTCAGACAGGCCCTTTATACTTACCTAAAGAAAAAAATATCACATCTGGATCAACTATTGCAAAATCTGGTTCTAGCATGATGAATCAAAATCAACAAAGTAGCGCCGCTTCAGCAAATAATAATCAAAGTGATACTACAACAAAAGTTGATAATGACCCAACTCCCCCTGCACACAATAATAATCCTAGCCCTAGTGAACTATTTGAAGGAAATAACAACTTCAGCTATAACAACAATATTCAGAACTCCCAAAATGCTGGAGGAACGCCAACTCTATAGCTGTAAATCATATTATCTAACACAAAACAACAAAACTTATTTATATTACTGGTTTACTTTTAAACCAAAAAATAATAAAATCGTTGAGATATTTTATAAAAATAATAAAATTTGCCCAGGGAGGGTTTCTAAATGTCTAAAGTTTGTATAGTTACAGGTAAAAGACCTGCTACTGGAAATAATGTTTCACATGCTCAAAACAAAACGAAGAGAAGATTCCTACCAAATCTTCATACGCATAGATTTTGGGTAGAAAGTGAAAATAGGTATATAAAACTAAAAGTTAGTTCTAAAGGTATGAGAATTATCGACAAGAAAGGTATTGATACTGTTCTTAGTAACCTTAGAGCTCAAGGTCATAAAATTTAATAAAAGCTTCTTATAAGGAAAATACCATGAGAGAGAAAATCAGATTAGTTTCTTCTGCGAAAACAGGACATTTCTACACTACTACAAAAAACAAAAGAGAAATGCCAAACAAAATGGAAATTAAAAAATTTGATCCAGTAATTCGCAAGCATGTAATGTATAAAGAAGCTAAAATAAAATAATTGAAATAACCTTCTTAATCTTAAGGCCTTACACATGAAGCAAGCTTTTCATTTCAAAGGTGGTAACTACACTATCAGTGCAATTAATATCAATGTAACTGAATTTACTCAGATTGAGAGTTTATTAAATTCAAAAATCTCTCAATCTAAATCATTTTTTCATAACACTCCTTTTGCTATTGATATTCGCGATATTGATCAAAATGAAAAGTGCACCGTTAACTTTTTAGAAAAAGTAATCGCCACTTTTAAAGCTAATGGAATGATTCCTATAGGATTTGTTGTTGACAATAAAGAGTTAAAAACAAAATTAGCTAAAGCTGGTCATAATATTTTAAAAAGTGGTAAAGTTAAAGAAGCTAGCGTTGATGAGGATAAAAACTTCACCTCTGCTAAAATTGTTACTACCCCGGTGCGCACTGGTCAATCGATAAATGCACGTGACTGCGATGTAATTGTTACCGCAAATGTTAATAATGGTGCTGAAATTATTGCTGATGGTAGCATTATTGTGTATGGTAGAATTGGAGGCAGAGTAATTGCTGGTAGTTCTGGCAACAAAGATGCTAAAATAATTTGTAAAGATCTAAGAGCGGAACTAGTATCAATCGCAGGTAAGTATGTCACATTAAATAATGAGAGCATACCTGTAGAAAATACAACAAATACTGATGGATATATAGTCTATCTGCAGGATGATAAAATACATATAGAAGGTTTTTAACTTTTTTAAAAAATTCAAAAAAAAAAAAAGAGGCTTAGGCTAAAATGAGTGAAAAAAAACAAGGCAAGGTATTTGTAGTTACGTCTGGTAAAGGTGGTGTTGGTAAAACCACTTCTAGTGCCGCTGTTGCATATGCTTTTGCTAAAAAAGGCCTTAAAACAGTTGTTATTGACTTTGATGTTGGTTTAAGAAACCTTGATCTTATAATGGGATGCGAAAGAAGAGTTGTCTATGATTTGATAAATGTTGTCAGGGAAGAAGCAACTATCAATCAAGCTATCATCAAAGATAAAAGAATTGATAATTTGTATATTATTCCAGCATCACAAACTAGAGACAAAGATGCTCTAACAGAAGAAGGTGTTGATAGACTCATTGAGGAATTAAGAAGCTCTTTTGACATTATTTTATGTGACTCTCCAGCAGGTATTGAGAAAGGTTCATTAATGGCTATGAGATGTGCAGATGCTGCAATTATAGTCACTAACCCTGAAGTATCATCTGTAAGAGACTCTGATAGAATACTAGGTATGCTTTCTAGCAAAACTCTTAAAGCTCAAAGAGAAGGTGAATTCAAAGAAATTCATTTATTACTTAATAGATATGATGCAGCTAGAGCAAGAGCTGGTGCGATGCTTAAAGCTGAAGATGTTAGTGAAATACTATACACACCTATTGCAGGTATTATTCCAGAGTCTAAAGATATCCTAGAAGCTTCAAATAGCGGCCATCCAATCACACATTTCAATGATTCTATTGCTGCTAAAGCATATTTTGATGCTGTAGATAGAATGCTTGGTAAAGATATACCAATGAGATATACAGAACAAAAAACCAGTTTCTTCAAAAAATTGATAGGTAAATCATAATTATGTTAGCTAAACTTTTTGGATTAAATAAAAAACAACAGAGTGCTTCAGTAGCTAAAGAAAGACTACAGATTATAGTTGCTCACCAAAGAAGCGAGCTACACCCAAGATCTTCTAAGATAAGTAGCCACTTACTTGCAGAACTAAAAGATGAAATCATCGAAGTTGTCAAAAAATATGTCGCTTTATCTGAGGAAAATATTAGAGATATTGACCTAAAAGTCGAAGATAGTAGCAAAAACTCAACTATAGAAGTTAATATTCCTTTTAACTAATACTATTTTGATAATGAATAATATTAGTTTCAAAAATGTCTCTTTCTATAGAGATGATCGCTGTATTTATGATGATATTACTTTTACAATTCCAGCTAATAAAATAACCACAATACTAGGTCCTTCTGGTGCTGGGAAGACTACTATATTACAGCTTATAGCTGGGCTAATTAAACCAGACTTAGGCAAAATCTGTATTAATAATGCAACTGTTGAGAAAAATACCAAAGAAAAAGAACTAGAAAAGCTACGCTGTAGAATGGGCTTTCTTTTTCAATCAGGTGCACTTTTTACTCATTTAAGTGTCTATGATAATATTGCTTTTCCATTGCGCAAAAATACTAATCTTGATGAAAAACTGATAAGAAATATTGTACTACTAAAGCTTCAAGCTGTCAGATTAGCTCATACAATCAATATGATGCCAAGCGAGCTTTCTGGTGGTATGGCACGTAGGGTAGCTCTTGCAAGGTCGATTGCAATGGATCCTGATATTATGATGTATGATGAGCCTTTTACTGGACAAGATCCAGCATCATTTAACAAGCTATTAGAATTGATCTCTACCTTAAATGAGTCTTTAAATATGACCTCGATAATAGTTTCGCATGATATCCAAGAATCTCTTAGCATATCTGATCACATTATTATTGTCGCAAATAAAAAGATTATCGCGAGCGACTCACCAGAGAATATAAAAAATAGCTCTGATATACAAATACAAAACTTCTTAGCTGGTAAACCACTAGATCATAATCATGAGAACCATGATGATTTAGAGAAAAATTTTTTTAAAAAAGAGATTTTAAGGAGCTAGATTGTGACAATATTTAGCAAAATATATACTCTTACATTCTCTTTAATTTATAGCTTAGTAAAGTCTCTTAGCTTAATACTTAGGATACTTATTAGTAAATTAAATATTAGAGATTGTATTGTTCAGATAAAAGCTGTAGGAGTTAACTCAATTATAATTATAGTTACATCTGGAGTTTTTATAGGACTAGTTTTAAGTCTACAAGGCTATTATACATTATCAAAATTTGGTGCTCATTCTCTATTAGGGGTAATGGTCGCTCTTAGTGTCCTTAGAGAACTTGGTCCGGTAGTTACAGCTATGCTTTTTGCTGGGCGAGCTTGTAGTTCAATAACCTCTGAAATTGGACTAATGAAGGCTACAGATCAAATTAATAGTTTAAAGGTTATGAATGTTAATCCAATAAGTTTTATCTTATCAACAAGATTCTGGGCTTGTATGATAAGTGGCCCAATCTTAGCAATTATCTTTGCAACTGTTGCTATACTCGCAGGTTTCATACTTGCAGAAGCAGCTTTAGGAGTCAGTTACGGAGAGTTTTGGAGCAATATCCAATCGTCTGTTACAGCTTCAGATATATCTAACGGAATTATAAAGAGTGTTGTATTTGCTTTTATAACCGCATGGATAGCTTTATACCAAGGTTACTATTGTATACCAGACTCAAATGGCATAGCTAAAGCTACTACAAAAACTGTTGTTTATTGCTGTATGAGTGTTTTAGGTGCAGATCTTATTTTAACATCGATTATGTTTGGAGGCGTTTAATGAGGAACAAATATTTTGAGACCTCAGTAGGAATTTTTATAATAATAGGTGTATTGTGCCTATTATTTTTAACATTTAAAGTTAGCGGTACATCATTTAAAGTGTTTAATTCACAAGAATACAGTGTCAAAGCAGAATTTAAAAATGTAGGATCATTACGCACAAATGCTTCTGTAAAGGTAGCTGGTGTAGAAATTGGTAGAGTAACTAAAATTACGCTTGAGAAGAGCTACAATGGTTTTATGGCTGTTGTAACTATGTCGATAAATAGTGACAAAAAAATCCCCGCCAATTACTCTGCATCAATTGCCATGTCAGGAATCTTAGGTGATAACTATATAGCCTTAAGTCCTTCTAACGAGGATATAATGGCTATAGCTGGTATAGGTGATTCTACTAGCTCCTCAGAACAAGATAAATATTTACACCAAGGAAGTGTGATACCGCTAGAAAATACTGAATCAGCGATTGATTTGGGATCTTTAATTAATACTTTTATCGCAGGAAAGGATGATGGTAAGAGTAAAGAATAATAATTGCCGCTTTTAAATATATTTTTTTTGTATTAAAATCTAGGGTCATAAATTAACTGTGAGAGCTTTCGGTTATGCTACGTAAAATTTCGATTTTTTTATCTTTAATAATATTAACAACCTCAAGTGCTTGGGCGATAGTAAATCCTGTTGGTATGCTTAACGGAACTATCGTAAAAACTCAAAATGAACTTATAAAGCATGCTGATGAATACAAACAAGATCCATACAAGCTGCTGCGTCTTGTTGATAACGAAATCATTCCAATAGTTGCACCTAGTGTAATTGCTCAGCTTATTGTTGGAAATTCAAAATGGGAAAAGGCAACACCAGCTGAACAAAAACAGTTTATCCGTTCAGCTACAGAGATGCTGGCATTTATGTATGCTAAAAACGTTGCATATGCTGGCAAGTACAAACTTACATTATTTCCTTTTAATAACAATGATAAAAGCTGGGAAAAAAAGCCTATTGTTATCGTAAATGGCAAAATTACAAACATAGATAATAATCAAAGTTCAGATTTTGCTGTAAAAATGTTCCAAAAAGATGATAAATGGCATATCTATGACTTTGATGTGGCTGGTGTAAGTATTCTAAGAACATATCAACAACAGTTTGCAGCCTATAAGACTGTTCCAGAAATGACAGAAGCCGCTCAAAAAGTTACTCAAAAAATCAAAGAAAAAACATATCCAAAACTTTTAGATAAAAACTATAATCTTCAGAATATACAATGATAACTGTAGATAATAATATATGGACTATAGCAACAGAACTAACATTCAAAACCGTTGCCAAAATATATAAAAAATCTAGGAAAAATCTAAAAAAATTAGATAAAACTTGGATTATCAATTTTGCTAAATGTAATAGAATCGATAGTGCAGGCTTATCGCTAATGATTGAATATATAAAATATGCTCAAAAAAATAATATACAAATCATATTTAAAAATATTGACCAAAAGACACTTTCTTTAGCAAAAGTACATGGTGCTAAAGCTATTTTAGAAGAATATATTAATTAGTATCTTAGGAGAAAAAATGACAAAGGAACAACTTAAGGATATCTTAGAGAATTCACTAAAAAACTGTACAGCAGATGTCCAAAGTGATGATAATGTACATTTCTCAGCAACTATAATTGCCGAAGAATTTAATGACATAGCTAGTAAAGTTAAAAGGCAACAATTAGTCTACTCAAAAATAAATGAATATATCCTTTCTGGCGAGCTACATGCTATAGCAATGAAAACTATAGCCACTAATGAAGTTAAATAAGTTTTTATTTTTCTTCTTTATTTTCTATCCTTGAATTTTTATAGAACTAAAATACCACTAAATATAAACTAAAGTTACGCTATGTAAACTTTACTTAGTAGGTAAAAAAATTTTTTCGAATATCAATAAATCAAAAACTAACTCTGCTCTGCAAGAGTTTGAATTGCTGACGCTGGAGAGTCTGCATCACCTGGAAGATCTGCTTTGGCATCTCTGATTTCTGTTTTTAGCTTACTAGCTTCGCTTTGTGTTGTATCATCATAGTCAACATTAGCTAAATCAAGAGCTCTACTATCATTCGAGTATACTTGATCAAATGCTTCCTCAACTTGTGATGCTTTGTTAACAGTACTAATGCTACTCTTGAATATAACTGGAGGCTCAGAAGGCTTAACTTTAGTACCACCTGTAGTAGCAATTTGTGCATTGATATTATCACTATCTAATCCTAATACTCCTAATACTGCTTGGTCAGTCTGGATAGCTGCATCATCTTTATTTAACTGCTGTTTTAGTACTTTAGCCATACCATAATCATAGCTCTGTAGATAAGCATTTCTCATCGCTATATAAGGATCTATAGATACTTCTTTAAGATTTGAGTATGACGGCAGATAAGATACTCCTTGGTTAATATAGTATGTACCTGTCGTACCAACACTGACTCCCCAAGATATTGCAGTACCAACAGGAGCAAAGAAAAATATATAAGTTAAAGGATTAAATAATGCATCAACACCTGTAGTAATATCTTCTAGTGTCCCTGGACCAATAAGAGGCCACACTACATATGGTGATGCTTCATTATCCTTATATACACCCCATTTATGTAATGTAACGGCAAAGCTTTGATGATACCTCATCGGCTTATTAAACCAGCTATCAGCAACATCAAAATAACCTGCTAAACCTAAAGTAGTATTTGTCAAGAATCTAAAACCATCATCACCAGCATAATCCCACTCACCTTGGAACATATCATTTGCGACCCTAGCAGGTTCAGCTAAGTTTTGGAATATATTAAATATCCCGCTCTTGAAAGAATCTGGGACAAATTCGTCATACACATTAGCAGCAGGAGTCAAAGTCTCATAAGCCTTATCATTAAAAGCATACATTGATCTATTATAACTCTCAAAAGGATCACGGTTATCAGTAGTAGTTTTCCAGCTCGAACAACTACTCAAAGTCGCGCTTAATAGTGATAATAGCAAAGCAGACTTAGCACTTAGTTTCATCAAAATTATTCTCTTATTTAGGTTGGCAAAAAAATACAAGAGCTATTATAGTAAATTAGCGTACAAAACTCTAATAAAAATTTTCTTAGCAGGTTATCTTTGATATTATTTAGAGAGTAATATCAAAAATCTCTCAAAATCATATGAACAATATAGATAATAATGAAGTTGATAAATTCTCTCGCTTAGCTAGTAGTTGGTGGAATCCTAATGGTGAATTAAAAACTCTCCATCAAGTCAATCCACTAAGATTAGAATTTATCAAGAAATTCACAGGTCTTGATAATAAAAAAATTATCGATATTGGTTGTGGTGGTGGCATACTGAGCGAATCACTAACAACAAAGACCAATGATGTTTATGGTTTGGATGCCTCTCCACAAGCTATAAGTATAGCCAAGGAGCATGCTAAGCAGAATAAGCTCAAAATTAACTACATAAACTCAACTGTAGAAGATTTTGTCATACAATGTAATTTAAACTTTGACATTGTAACTTGTATGGAAATGTTAGAACATGTTCCAGACCCAGAGAGTATCATCGCTTCGATCGCAAAGTTAATAAAAAAAGATGGTTTATTTTTTACCTCTACTTTAAATAGAAACCTCAAATCGTATCTACTATCAATTGTTGCTGCTGAGCATATTCTAAAAATGGTACCACAAGGTACACATCAATATAGCAAATTTATCAAGCCTTATGAACTGATAAAAACTGCTGAGAAATATGGTTTTACAGCACTAGAAATAATAGGTGTGCATTACAACCCACTTACAAATAGTTTCAAACTTGGGAATGGTGTTGATGTTAATTATATTATAGCTTTCAGAAAGGTATAAAGATGCAATACAACTATTTTAGCTACCCTAATGAAAAACTCCCACCCTATGGTTCTGTAATGTACTTTGCATATCGCAAGTTAGCTACTGATAAACAACAGATAATTTATTTACTTGACCAAATTAAATCACAAATAATTTCATGTACCGAACTTTATAACAACCTTGAAGTAGCCAATGCGAAAATGAATTGGTGGTTAAAGGAAGTAAATAACCTCAATAATAAAAACAATATAGCTTCTCCGCAGCTAAAAAAATTAGCAGAAATCTTTGATCAAGGAACTCTCTATCAAAAGCTAACTGAAGATATTAGCCTTTCTATTGATAACAGTAGTGCTACACAAAGAGACTTCAAACAACATTTCTCAAAGAATTTCTTAGGTATTGAAACTCTCAAGGCTTTATACCTAAATGATTTTGCAGCAATTGATAGTAGCAAAATTGAGCAAATAAATGCTAATAATGAAATAGTTAGACATATTTTCTGTATCCCTAAGCATTTTTACAATCAAATCAGCTTTGATAATAAAATTACACCAACTATGTCTAGTAAAGATTTCAAAGATATAACTACTCAATGGTTAGAACTTTATAAAAAAACAACTCTTGATAAAAAGCTTAAACCACTAAAAAAAATTAATAAAATCCATCATAAAATGGTGATAAAATACATTAAAAGTATCGATAACCCTTTTAGGGCAGCCCTAGACTTTTCTCCTTTAAATTTACTTTTTTATTCGCTATGAAGAAACTGTTGTTTTTGATATTCTTTTTTAGTTTTTTACAGCTTCCTGCTACAACAATATCCAATGATTATGATTTTACTAATTCTTCACCACCATATTTAGCTAGCTCTAATTTCTACTCTGATATTAATAATAATCTAAAAACCGACCATAAAAAAAACAATTTCACTATTCAAGCTCAAAATAAAACTCGTGGCGGTTATATCGGTATGACGAGTAGCTTGTCTTTTTGAATAAAGCTTTAAAAGCCATTTTGTAAAACAGGCTTAGATAATATACTTATTCTAAAATTACTATAGTCAAAATACTAATCTCTTTAGTATTTTTAGCTAGAGATTATATTGCTAATCAGAACTACTTATGTATATAGTTAAATTATATTGGTATTTTAAATATAGGATTTTTTGTAATGGAAATCAATACTTCCAAAAAAATGTCTTTGTTTAGTGCGATTCTTATTGGTGTGACATCAATGGTCGGCTCAGGCTGGCTATTTAGTGCTCAACTTACAGCAAAGACAGCGGGAAACTGGGCTTTTCTAGCTTGGATATTAGCTGCGATTATGATTATGATGGTTGGCTTATGTTTGGCTAAAGTGGTATCAGTATTTCCAGTAAGAGGTGCTACAACAAGATCAAGTGCACTATCACATAATAGTGTCTTTGCGATGCCATTTGCTTTTGCTAATTGGTTTGGTATTGTGGTAATGATATCTACAGAAGCGCAAGCAACAACACAATATCTTGCTGGAATTAAAGGTTTAGAGTGGCTAATGCATAATGGCATTATATCAACTTATGGAATGTTATTATCTTTATTTATATTGGTTATTTACTTAATTATTAACTTCTATGGTGTCAAACTACTTGCTAGTATAAATAATGGTATAACAGTATTTAAAATGTTTGTACCTGCCGCAATAGTCATAATCTTTATTGTATATGCTTTCACTCATAGTACCGAGCATCATAGTTTGATTTCTGCAGATATACCTAACAACAATTTTACTGTTAGTAATGCTTTGACTGCAATAGTTGCCGGTGGTTTAGTATATACATTTAACGGTTTTCAGATTGTCGTAGCATATAGTAGTGAGATTAACAATCCTTCAAGAAATGTTCCACTTGCAATTATCTTATCACTAGTTTTGGTATTAATACTTTATATGGGATTACAATATGCTTTTATGCAAGCAGTTCCACATGAGTATCTAATCTCAAAAGGTGGTTGGGCTGGACTAGACTTTGAATCTCCTTTACTACAAGTAGCTACACTGATAGGACTTGGTTATATAGCTGTTTTATTAATTATAGACAGTATTGTAAGTCCTTCTGCAACAGGTTATAGCTATCTTGGTGCTTCTTCAAGAATGCTATACGCGATGTCAGCTGAAGGTCAAATGCCAAGATATTTTGCCAAAATTAACAAAAAAGTGAATATTTCAAGAAGATCACTAATCGCTAACTTTTTAATTTGTGCTGGTTTCTTACTGTTTTCTGATAACTGGGCTGCACTGATGCTTATTGTGACAGGATTTAACATTATTGGCTATATGGCAGCACCTATTAGTATGGGAGCGATTGCTCCTAGGGCAAGAATATTTGGCATGATTGTTTTTGTGCTACTAACCATGCTACTAAATACTGTTGAGGTAAAAACTAATATACATCTAAGTATAATTCTTGTTATTCTTATGTCGATCTTCGGCGCTTTTGAATATCGTAGAGTTGGATTTAAGAGTTTAATAATCCTAGTTATGCCTTTCATAATTTTTGTATGTATTATATCACCTATCGATCATACATACTTTGAAGGTTTAATTGGGGCTATATTCTATCTAATAGTTACAGACAAACGCTATGTAGCTTATTGTAAAAGGACTGCTAATCAAGATAATATAATTGAGGATTAGGATTAGCTTTTTCTTAACCATGAACAAAACTATTTTACTAAATCAGCAATAATATACATATTGAAAATTAATTAATTATAAATTATTATTAAAATGATAATGAAAAATTAATTGAAATTAATTAAATGAAATAAGGGAAATACTAACATGAACGAAACAACAAAAACAAACCAAAACCGCGCTATAAATTTTCTAAAAAAATTCTTTAGTTTTGATAGTATGATAACACCAAATATTATTACTTTTCTTTTTTGGCTTATGATAATAATTATAATTTTATCGGGACTTGGTACTATAGTGAGCGCTTTTACTAACTACTACTATGGTGTTAATCAATTGCAAATCATATATGGTTTATTATACATAATCATAGGATCTTTAACTGCTAAAGTTTTCTGTGAGACACTTATTGTACTCTTCAAAATCAATGATAGCCTAAAAGAAATAGCTAAAAATACACGTAAATAGTCAATAGCCCTGTAACATACACTAATCTTTATTTAACTTAAGGCCTAAAAGATTTAAAAGAATTTTCTCACGGATTTTTGTTACGAAAATATTCTTTAAATGAATCTTTATACTTCACTAGTTCAGCATACGTAAGCAAAAACACCCCATCACCACCATCAGCAAAACTAAGCCATGTAAAAGGAATATCTGGGCAAATTTCAATTAGTGCATATTGACTATTGCCGACTTCGACAATTAAGACACCTTTTTCTGTCATGTATTGATCTGCCTCTAAAATAATTCTTTTTGCAAGATCTAGACCATCATCGCCAGCCTCAAGTGCAAGCTTTGGTTCATAACGATATTCTTTTGGCATACTATCTAAGTCTTCTTTATCAACATATGGAGGATTTGAGATTATTAAATCAAATTTTTGTCCCTTAAGATTATTAAATAGATCAGACTTTACTGCCTTAATTCTATCACTTAGCTGATGTTTTTTTATATTGTGATTTGCTACTGCTAAAGCATCATCCGAAATATCAACTAAAGTTACATCTGCCTCTTCAAAGACATTACTACAAGCAATACCTATACAACCACTACCAGTACATAAATCAAGTACATTTGTAACATCATCAATATCATTAATCCATGGCGAAAAATTATTGCGTATAAGCTCTGCTATTGGCGATCGTGGAATAATAACTCTCTCATCAATATCAAACTCCATACCAGCAAACCAAGCCTTTTTAAGAATATAAGGTAATGGTTTACGCAGAAATGCTCTTTGATAAACATAGTCTATAATTGTTTTTTTCTCTTCAGTGAGAAGTTTCGAACCTACCATATTGCTATCGATATCATGTGATACATTTATGGCGCTAAGTACCAGATGTACAGCCTCATCCCACATTGAATCCGAGCCATGTCCAAAATAAACATGATTTGCTGTCATTTCAGAAATTGACCAACGAATATAATCTCTAATCGTATGCAGATTATTTATAATATCTTGTTGTTTTTCTTGACTATACATTTATCAACCTTTTTTCCATGTAGTACCAGTTGCACTATCCTCTAAAATTATTCCTTGCTGTTGGAGCTGATTTCTTATCTTATCCGCACGCGCATAATTTTTGTCTTTTTTAGCTCGAGCACGCTCAGCTATAAGCTTTTCAATCTTGCTAGTATCCATGCCATCACCCTGCTTGAAGTATTCTTCAGTATCAGTGAATAAAATACCCAATACATCACAAAACTTACGTAGTAAGAAGGCATAACCACTAGCTTTATATTTATTTGTAATTTTTAGCGTGTTTATCTCTTTTGCTAGACTAAATAATATCGCTAAGGCCTCTGGAGTATTAAAGTCATTATCCATCGCCTTTATAAATTTCTCCTCATACTGGCTAGCATCATCAGGAAGATTTACTTCAATAGGTTCAATATCTCTTAGGGTATTAAATAACCTCTCAACTGAAGCTTTAGCATTTTCAAGATTTTCTTTTGAGTAGTTAATCTCACTTCTATACACAGTCGAAGCTAAGAAATATCTAACCACTTCAGGATGATACTCTTCTAATACCTCTACTATTGTAAAGAAATTATTTAAAGACTTAGACATCTTCTCAGCATTAACTTTAACCATACCTGAATGTAGCCAATAATTTGCAAATTTACAGCCATTACAAGCTTCTGATTGAGCTATCTCATTTTCATGATGTGGGAATCTAAGGTCAGAACCACCAGCATGGATGTCAAAAGTATCACCTAGAAGTTTCTTCGACATTGCAGAACACTCAATATGCCAACCTGGACGACCAGCTCCCCATGGCGAATCCCAAGCAGGCTCACCCTCTTTTGCTGTTTTCCACAGCACAAAATCAATTGGATTTTCTTTTTCTTCAACAACATCAACTCTTGATCCTTGTTGTAAAGCTTCAAGGTTTTGCTTACTTAACTTACCATAATCTGCAAACTTAGTAACTCGATAAAAAACATCACCATTAGCTCCTTGATAAGCATAGCCTTTCTTAATCAAAGTCTCAATCATTGCTATCATTTCCGGAATTGTTTCTGTAGCTCTTGGCTCTTTAGAAGGCTTGAGAATATTCAGCCTATCAAAAACATCGTGCATTGCCTTGATATTTCTCTCAACTAACTCAGTAGTAGATTCACCATTTTCATTAGCTCTTTTGATAATTTTGTCATCAATATCAGTAATATTTCTCACCAATATGACATCATAACCACGGTATTTAAAGTATCTATTGATTACATCAAAAGCTATATAAGTCCTAGCATGACCAATATGACAATCATCATAAACTGTCACACCACAAGCATACATTTTGATTTTATTAGCCTCAATTGGCTTAAATTGTTCTTTCTTACCAGATAAAGAGTTATAAAAAATCATAAAGTAAAAAATCCATCTTTTGAATCTTATAATTATAAGCTATCAGTATAACTAAATTTTAGTATTTTTGGAAAAAATCTTAGTACTGAAAACTTTTATAAACCATATTAAGATATGGCTGAACATTATTTAAAGCATCTAATTTATTACAGCTGTCATAAGTAGCACACCCAGAGTCAAAATAAATTCTAGCTGCATTACTACAATTTGAATTTATAGTACAACTTAAACCATCCGCTATAGCGTATATTTGCCCACTTCCATCCCTAAAAATTTGATAGTTCGAACCTGCTATTACTATACTACTGATAGTAGAATCATCTTCTATACTTCTAACATAAATATTACTATTAGTTATAACAAATAGTGCTCCAAACTTAGCTATTATCTTCTGTATAATTTCACCTGGAAAATCAGGAGAAGATAACAATGTTGGTGTTGCTATACCCAAACTATACAAATACTTATAATATCTATCTCCATTAAAGTAAACTATATAAAATTGAGTCGCATTTCTTTTTATCAACACTGGTTTATCAGTAGCCGCAGCTGTTAATATTCCCCTAGTTGAGCCTGTGCCATTACCTAACAAATAAGTACCCAAAGCATTAAAATCAAAAATATTTATACCCTGAAAAATTAATGGTACTCTCGCATCTAAAACAAATAAACTATCCGGAATCACAACATGTACCTGTGAATCCTCAAAGTCTGTTGAACCAGTAGTAAAGCTATCGGCTAAGCTTGCTATAAAAACCTTTGTAGTAATATTGTATGTAGTTCTATATACATCAAGATCATAATTACCTGATCTTTGGGTCTTTCTCAGTATTAAAGGCTTAGGCTCTTGCTTATTAGCATCATGATACCATTTAGCTAATATAATATTGCCCGGTTCACCTACTTGATTTGGATCTAAACTACCATATAAATCCCATGCCTCTTGCCATGCTGAACCAGAACCTGGTTCGTAATATGATGATGCTACACTCGAACACCATCCTGATTCTTTACATATATATAGATTATTACCTGAAGCTACTATATCTCCATTCTGATACTGTGTACCAGCCACATAAGTTGGATAATGTATGGGTAACTCTTGTATTTGCTGCCAATTAGATAGATCTGTCTGTGCTTGAATAGTATTAGTTATTAAATTACTAAGCGTAGTTGAGGATGTATAAGCTTTATTCCCATCATAAACTAATAAAAAAATACTCCAATAACCATTCTTGAGATTCCAACCAATAGCTAAGTTATAATCATTAACATTTAAATCGCTTGGAATATTAACTGATAAATTTGAACTAGTAGAAATATTTAGTGTATTAGCGTTTTTTTGTATATATCCAATATAACCTTGCTGCTTATCTAACACTTTGCTGTCAACATCAAGTTTATAATTTGCTAAATTACCATTCATAGCGTCAGGATTAACAAATGGTACATTTAGAGGAAATGTATTATCATCGTATTGTGTCATCAAGCTACTAGGCAATGTATTATAAATAAAATTCCTAACATATTTAATTACATCATTATTATAAAACTCATGCTTGACATCATAACTTATAAGGTAAGGATCGGCATTATACAGCTCAGCATTACTGTTTTCATACTCAAACCTAGCAACAATTGAATTAGGTGTTGTTACAAAACTAAAATTATCGATAGTTTCAGCTGTAGTTGTCGAAAAATCCGCTGCACCAATGATATTACCGAAATACCCTTCATCTACATTTAAATTTTGTTTTTCATCTACTAATGTATTTATAGCAAGAGAATCCATTTTAAAGTTATAGGCAAGAGCTGATATTATTATCATTAATACAAAAGCAAAAATTAAAGCTGCTACTAATGATGATCCTCTTATCTTTTTCATAAGCTTCTTTTATACGATTAAGCCTAATACTGAAAACTTTTGTAAACCATATTAAGGTATGGCTGAACTTTATTTAAACTATCTAATCTATTACAGCTATTATAAGTAGCGCATCCAGAGTCAAAATAAATTCTAGCTGCATTACTACAATTTGAATTTATAGTACAACTTAAACCATCTGCTATAGCATATATTCGTCCTTCTCCATCCCTAAGTATCTGATAATTTGAACCTCCTATAGCTACTCTACTGATCAAAGAATTATTAGCTATATCTTCAACATAGATATTATTATTCGTAATCACAAACAAAGCGCCAAATTTTGCTATTATTTTTTGAATATTTTCACCTGTAAGAGTTCGTGAAGATAACAGCGTCGGAGTAGCTACTCCTAGACTATACAAATACTTATAATATGTACTACCGTTAAAATATACTATAAGCAACTGTGTCGCGTTTCTCTTTATTAAAATCGGTTCATTTACTACATCAGCTATTAGCATTGATTTTGTTGAACCATTACCATCTCCTAACTTATAAGGCATAGCATAATTAAAATCTACAATATTCTTACCTTGAAAGATTAATGGAGCATTACCTTGTAATGTAAATAAACTATCAGGAACTAAATCATAAACACCATTCTCATCAAAATCTGTTGTACCAGTTATTAATCTATCGGTAAATTCAGCTGCATAAGTTTTAGTAATAGTGTTATAAGTTGTTTTGTAGACATCTATATCATAATTACCATTTCTAAGAAATTTTTCTAAAATTAAAAGCTTTGGACTACTCTGATTATTATCAAAATACCAACTCACATTAACTATATCCCCACCATCAAATTCCTCTAGACCCGAAACCTCTTTCCAATCAGACAATGAAAGTTCTGCAGTTTGTGGATTATTTTTGATATCATTTAAAGCTGCTGATGACGTATAAACCCTATCTAAATCATGTATTGCTAAAAGTAGAGTCCATTCATTATTTTTCAGCTCCCAACCGACACTAAAATCATAATAGCTTAAAGCTAGCGCTTCAGGATAACTAATACTTAATATATTTTCATAAATTTTAATTGTAAAACTCTGTGAGCTATTATTTAAACAAGGACCTCTATAATCACCATGATCGTGATGAGCGTCCCAAGAATTCTCAGAAACAACTATTCTGTTTCCACCATCTCCAGGATTATGACATATAATGTATTTTATATTACCATTTCCCTGCTCAACAATATAATCTGACTTTGATCCACTACCATCATAGCCATCTATTATAGGTTTTTGAAGGTATCCTATATACCCTCCCTCACTAGTTGATCTATTATTTTGATTTCCTATTCTGTAACTCAATGCTGAATCACTCATACCATCAATATTTACATAAGGCAGATTTAAAGGAATTACCGTTTTTTCATATTGAGTCATTGTAAAAGTTGGTAGTAAATTATAAATAAAATTCCTAATATATCTAAGTGCACTATTCTCAAAAAACTGATGTGTAACATCATAGCTTATTAGATAAGGTTCGGCACTATATAATCTAGCATTTGCATTTTCATACTCAAATCTAGGGGTAATTGAATTAGGTGTAGTTACAAATCTAAAATCGCCAATATTTTCGTCTGTAGTGGTTGATAAGTCTACTGTTCCTATAATATTACCAAAGTATCCCTCATGTACACTTAAATTTTTTTTCCCATCTACTAAGGTATTAATAGCTAGAGAATCCGCGTTAAAGTTATAAGCAAGAGCTGATATTACTATCATTAATACAAAAGCAAAAATTAAAGTCGCCAGTAATGAAGAACCTCTCATTTTCTTTATCATATTATATAAACCTATAAAGTAATTATTTTGTTAAATGTCTGACCTGCAATACTATAAGATATTTTCAATGCGGGATAATTGGAGCTATTTATATCAATATCCGCAGCAACATTATTCCAGGTTATAACATTATTACTAACTGTTGCATACTCAACCTGTAAGTTTTCAACTCCTCTTACAAGCTCATATGACATTCCATTAGCACCACTATTTTTGATATATACATATAATGAGTAAATACTTTGACCTTGGCTATCTTGTTTACCAGTATCTCTGACATAGAGAATCTCAAGCGAATATTTACCGATATAATCGCCTGGATAATAATCACTTCCTTGGGGTGATTGTGATAGGTTAATGGTATTTGAGTTACTATTCACATTTGATGCTTTAACTAAATTAATACTGTTTTTATTACATAAAAATAAATAATCACTTGCCGTTATTCCATCTACAGAACGAAGATGCAAAGTTGAATTAAGTGAATTTATTTGAGTAAGGCTAGAATGACTTTCTTCTTTTTTAATCATTATATAGTCTGTCTCAGGTTGATAGCATCCTGCTGAACAATTCTCTTCTAATGATTGAGGAATATGTGCTGAATTAGCTAAAGGTAATCTACCAACACGAATCATAGTAGGACTATAAAAAAAGCTATCCAAAGAATCAGATGTTCTATCATAGTATGTTTGTTGTGAAGAGCCAAAATTACATGCAAAACCAACATCTTTGATAAAATTAAAGAGTATATTTTTGACTAATAACTCCTTGGCTTCAGTTGTGGTCTTATCTTTATATTCAGTATACTTACTCTTTACCGCAATATAAGTAGTGATTAAAGCAGAAAGTATCATTACAGCTATAGCAGTAGAGATTAAAAGCTCTACCATTGTTAAACCCGCTAGCTTTTTTTGACTAAATTTTAATGACATTAATTTTCCACCTTAAACTACAAAACACACCATGAAGGCAGTAACTCACTATCAAATCCATGAGCAGTACAGCGCCATACAACACCCTGTGGAGTTATATCATTATTAGTAAATGGCGCTACAGTTATATAAGCACCAGAACCAAGCGGAGGATCATCTAGAGGTACAGATGTATTAATTTGAGTACCTCCTAAGTTTAATAGCACACCAGTATTCGATGACCATTTTTCTGTACTTGGCGATAAAAGAGTGTTTCTAGCAACTTCTATATCTGATAGAACGGCTGGATCATCAATTACACTAGCATTTGCATTAACGTAAATTTCATTAGCAGCTTGCATATACGCTCCAAGCTGTTGATTTATTATTTCTACTAGAGGGCTTACATTAGAGTACGCTCTTTTGATTACTTGAATAGAAAATTTATTATTCGTAGCGGTAAACTCGCGAATGCCACCACCACTATTAACCTTAGAAAAACTAATATCGCCAAAAGAGCTATCATTAAAATCCCCTGTTAGCATATATTCATCAACTCTAGTTTCTAATTCATCAACTAGTTCTACTTTTTTTTCTGTGAGAATTGCATTTGCCAATATATTACCTATAGCATAGAACGCTGTCATAAACACAAATAGACCTAAAGCTGCAACGATAAGCACTTCGATTATTGTAAATCCTTTATTGCTTTTGTTTCTCATATGCTTTGTATCACTCTTACAGCTTATCTTAAAATAACCTAGTTTTGTTAATTACATCCAACCACAATTATTTTAACATAAAAAAGACAGTTGATTAAATAAGCTACTTTCACTCTATTTTTAATTTATTTAGATATTTTTTGCTAAATCTTTGTGCTATTTGTATCTACACCTGCCAAAAACAGCAGATATAGGTTAAAACATAGAGGTTATGGCTAAATATGATAAAAATTTCACAAAACTTATCTTTGATTCGTCTTTGATCAATTAAATCGACAGCTTTTAAAAGTTACAGCTAACCACATATAAAAATGTCATGCTGAATTTATTTCAGCATCTCAGGGCGTGTTGAAAACTAGCCATATATAGAATAATATTTGTTAAAATATAGTTATATTAATTTTCATATGCTTATCTGATGAATCAACTAGAGATGATAAGTCTTAATGACTTAGTACCGAGAAATCATATATATCGTAAGTTTGTATCGATTTGGAATTTTAAAAATGTTGCTAAGAAATTAAAGAAGTTTGAAAAAGATAACCCTTATAAAGGTTATGGAATGCTACGTTTATTTAAATGTTTACTATTACAATTTATGGAAGATCTTAGCGATAGAGAATTAGAGAAATATCTACAAGAGAATAACGCAGCAAAATGGTTTTGTGAATTTACATTATTAGAAAAAACTCCCGATCATAGTGTATTTTGTAAATTTAGAAAGAATATAGGTACTCGTTTTATATCGGAAATTTTTAATGATTTAAGAAAGCAATTAAAACAACAAGGATTTATCAATGAAGTCTTTAGTTTTGTTGATGCTAGTCACTTAATAGCTAAAGCTAATCTTTGGAAAGAAAGAGATAAAGCTATCAAAGAGAAATATGAAAAGTTAAATAATGAAATACTTCCTAAAGTAGCTATAGATAAGCAAGCACGTATAGGCTGTAAAGGTAAAGATAAATTTTGGTATGGTTATAAGAAACATACTAGTGTAGATATGCAGAGTGGACTGATTAATAAAGTAGCTGTGACACCTGCCAATGTTACAGACGCAAAGGGTATAAAATATGTTTGCCCTGATGGTGGTGCGATTTATGCTGATAAGGGATACTGTACAAAATATGCTAACAAAACTGCCAGGGATAACTGTTGTGACCTTAAAGCTATAAAGAAGAATAATATGCTTGGTAAAAATCATGATCAAGACAGTTGGTTTAGTGCTATACGTTCACCTTATGAAAGAGTGTTTGCTCATCAGGATAAACGTGTTAGATATAGAGGAGTTTCAAAAAATCACTTTGCTGAACTGATGAAATCTATTTGCTTCAATCTTAAGCGTCTTGTAGTGCTTGACCCACTCAATTTGTGCTTGAACTAGGATACGTGTATCCAAATATCAGAAATATTAATAAAACATAAAGAAAAACTTTAGAATAGTGGCCTAAGATGCACAGCGTTAAAGAATTAAGCTTTAAACACACAAATTGGGTAAGCTTTCAACAGCCCCTCTCACTATAAGTATTGATTTTATTGAGCTCCTGAAACAAGTTTAGGATGATAGAATGTACTACTTTTATGCCTAGTAGGCTATATATCTTACCCTTAGATTTAATTAAACTAACCTTTGGTGAACAATGCCAAAATCGAAATAAGTAGCTAGTTTTTGTATTAATTCTCTCGATTGTCTTGGATCATTTTGGTCTGCTATATTGATGTTAGCATCACAATCATCTTTGATTGAACATTCTAAGCCATTTTTAACTGCAAAAAGCTTTGATTTTGTCCTATAAAACTGAAAATTATTATTTTTATTATTTTTATTTGTATAAGAGTTTTTTACTATCCCACCCCATAGAATTTGATAGTCAAGGCTACTATCTTTTTTAGCTTGTATCGTTAATTTAACTGGTTGCTCCTTATAAGCAATGTAGTCTAATTCAAAATCCAAAATAGTTTTCTTAACAATATTTAAACTTACTCGTTTAACATTTTTAGCGACTTGATCAATTTCAAAATTAACATCTCCACGTGATACCTTGATAGAATCAATATCAACACCTTTTCCCAGGATATAAAAAATTACTTTATTATCATCTAGCGAAATATCTTGATCACAAGCAAACTCTACTGAACCACTAAAACCATTTTGCACATCTATAAGCTGGCAATTAGCTGCATAAATATTACAAATACTCACAATTAACACACAAAAAAACAAGCTTATTTTTAACATTTAATAATACCTATATAGCAACTTCACTGAGCTGTTTATTAGCAAAATCATCAACATATATATTTTTATTTGTAATTATAAATTTTAAACCATATTTGACAATTATATTTTCGATTGTTTGTCGAGGATAAATCACTGTGTTAGCAAGGCTTATAATATTAGTATTACTAGTATATTTGTATTGGTAATAACGATCTCCACTATAAATCAAAATATAATAATCATAAAGATCTTTTTTTACTATTACAGGTTTATGCTCAACTATGCTATTTAGTGGCACTATTAATCTGTCAGTTTTATTAGAGTTAGCTAAGTTATATACTACTAACTTATCTCCAGCAAATACATATAGTGGACTTTTTGCTAAAGTGTAGTTTGGATCTAAAGCTTCGACATAAATGTTAGCATCATCAAGCGTTCCTAAATCATTTATAGCATCTTTGACTGAAGCTCTATAAGTATTATTAAAATTTTCATACTCAATATCTTCTACAATAACGCTAGTATTTCCAGCGCTATCATTACGCTTAGATAATACAACTAAACTTGGCTGTGAATTATCATGCTGATAATACCAGCTTAATGCAACAATATTTGCTGGTGAATCAACAACCTCTCTAGGTATCGATAAATCTAGTATCGCCTTATCAAAGTTATTGATAAGCTCATTAAGTGTCGTCTTAAAAATATACAAATGCTCACTATCATATATAGCTAATAATAACTGCCAATGACCTTTGCTAAGTTGCCAACCAATATCAATTTTATAATCCCCAGCGATATTTAAACCACTTAGACTTATAACTTGGGTTTTACCATCATTTAGCGATACTAATATCCAATCATATTCTTTCTCGATAACACCAATAAAGCCACTCTGATTATCGCTGATTTGTTGCTCTTGATTTAGGTGATAAAACTGCTGTGAAGTATTCATCCTACTAATATCAATATAAGGGACATTAATTGGCACAAACTCAGAATCATAATTAATCATTGAATGCTTAGGTAGCTCTTTATAGATAATATCTTTTGTTAGCTTAAGGTTACTTTTATAAAACAAACTATGAATTATATTGTTACTTATAGCAGCAGGCTCAGCGTTATAAAGTAATACATCAACATCTTTATTAGAAAAAACAGCTAGGCTACTTTTTAATATATTCTCGAAATCATAATTACCTATGTTATTTTTACCAAATTCGATTGAGCCTTTGGCAAATATATCTTGGATATATTGCTGCTCTGCTGTTATCACAGCCTCTTGTTGATTTAGACTTTTAATACCTAGAAGATTAAATCTAACCACATAAACAAGGCTTGAAACAACTACTAAAATAACAAAACTAAATATCATTACAGAGACAAGCGAAGAACCTGATAGTTTTGTAGATTTTTTTAATTTCATATTCTCTATAGCAAAATTATTTTCTCAAAGTATTTATCATTTAATCTAAACGATATTTTCAGCGCTTTAATTTTTAAATCATCAACATCTGTATCTTTAATGATATGTTTCCAAATTAAATTATCTTTATTAAGTATGGAGTAACTTATATTAAGATTAGAAACTCCTTCTATAAGTGGATATATAGCAGCAGATTTAGAACCCTCTTTGTTATACATATACAGCGAATAAATTATTTTTTGTGAATTTTTTTGATCATGAATTGCTGCTATATAAAATATTTGTACACTAAATTTACCAACATAATCACCTCTATCAAATTCATTAGCAGGAGCAATAACTAGATTAACTCTACTTTTATCTTTATCAATCGATGCTACTTTGACAATATCGACATAATCATTATTACAAAGTGCTAAATAATCACCACTATGCCACTGCTGACTAGTAGCTAAAGGTAAACTTAAATTTATCGGCCTTGAAGCTAAGCTTGTGAATGATTTTTCACTTTTTATCATTATATAGTTTGTGTTATTCTGATACAAAAATCCTTTATTATCACCCAAAGAGTTTTGTATAAAATTTGTTATATTAGAGATCTCACCTACCCTAATAGCTGAGCCATTATAGATAAAATTAGCGTTTCCCTGATTCACAGCTGTTCTATTTATATATTGTTGTTTAGCACCATACTTACACGATAATCCAGCATTGATAATTGCATCATAAAATATTTTTTTAGTAGTTAGTGCTTTAATATCTTGATCTGCTTCTAGTTTTGTCTTTTGATAATTCTTTTTTGCCGAGAAATAAATATTTATAGCCATAACTATGACTATAGCTGATATAGTAACTGCTACCATAAGCTCGACTAAAGTAAAACCTCTAGTACTCTCCCTGTTAAGATTTTTCTTAGAATATTGTGCCATATCTTATTACTTCTTTGGAAATCCTAATTCCAAAGTCTTTATCTACACCAACAAACTTAATTAGCTTTGAGTTTGATGATTTTACTTGTAAAAAGTCACTATTACCTATAGCTATAGTATTAAATCTTCCTGTCAAAATGTACTGATCTATTTTTTTATCTAACCGCTGGGTTAACTGAACCTTCTTCTCAACTGTAACAGATGTCTTAACCGCTGCGTTTATTACTAAAAAAGATGATGATAACACAAAGAGGATTAAGCCTGCTGAAATTATACTCTCAACCAGCGATAATCCTCTTTGTTTACTCGTACACGAAAACCTAGCTTTCACGACTTAATCTTTTTCAATATTGAAACTCTTTTGATATAGTAGCATACTTTTTTCTAAATCACTTTTTGCTAGTGAAATTTTGTTTCATCTAACGACTTGCTTTAACTCGTAGGACAATATCTTTTAAGATACTATTATCAACTTTATACGCCTTGAGTGTAAATCTATCATGCTGCCATATAGTATTTATATAAAATATATACCGTAGCCAATCATAATAATTTAGCTAATATTTTGCTCTACCTAGTACCATAACACATAAAACAGTATTTAAAAAAAGTAAAATACTTGGCAACATACATAACAAATACATATAAAAATTTGATTGCGAATAAAATTTACAAATAGAATATACAGACACTATTAATCCAAATATCGAAAAGCTTAGCTTGCCAATATTATCATAAATAACTTTTGTCCAACCATCTACTTTATCAAAAACCTTACTTGTTGGCTTCCAACCTTGTGGTTTATTGAGGTAGTAGTTTATTTCTGCTTTGATACCACACCAAAATACAAATGACGATAACATAAACATTGCAATATAAATTTGCGAGATTTTACTCAAAAAGCTTCCTTTTATATCACCATATAAATAATACCATAAACTTAAAATCAATAATGGTACAAGTGTTACATTAACCATTGATACAAAAGCTGAATTACTTCTTGGGAAAAGAACCAATAATAATGCAAATATTGGAAAGCCAGATGCGACAACTTTGAACAACAGATATAGCATATCTAGCTTTACCCTAAAGTATAAGTTTGATGAACTGATAATATTTGACATATATTTATGCATTACTTGCATACCACCAAAAGACCATCTTAGCCACATTTTCTCAAACTCTTTAAGAGATGTTGGAACCCATTCTCCAGTTTTAAGAAATACTGGTTTACTTGTAAAGCCTGCCTCATAGCATCTAAACCCTGCAGCGATATCCTCTGTCACCATCACTTGAGATCTATAATACTCTTCCCACTTAGATGTTGCTGATAAAGCCTTTCTACTCCATATACCATTATGGCCTTGGTAATTACAATAGCCATACTTACCAACAAACTCATTGAAATAGCGAATTGTGTTTTGGAAGATACTTGCAACTTTGGTAACTAAATTTGTACTGTAGTTAGTACTTTCTATTAAGAAACTAACAAATCCAAGTTTGGAATTTTGTTTAAATTCAGGTAAAGCTACTTTCAATGCATTTTCGGGTAATGTCGAGTCTGCATCTAAAAATAACACATAATTAAAACTAATATGTTGCATAGCAATATCAAGGTTACGCGGCTTAAAACCTTCCGTACCACTTCTATGGATAAACTTACAACTAATTCCATCAAGCATATTACGGTGGCTAACATATTGTTGCCATCTAACAAAATCTTGATGGCTTAAATCACTATTATCGACAACAACTATTTCTAGTTTTTCTGCTGGATAGTCTAAACTATAGGCTGAATCAAATGTCAATTTACAAACATCAAAAGGCTCATTACGCGTTGTTATGACTATAGAACATTCAAGCTCAGCAGCCTGCTCGACAAAAGCCTTTTTTGGAACTAAGAGACTATCAATAAAACAATGAATACTTAAAATTATTCGATATCCTAGCAAGAAAAAAGTCGGCAATAAAATAAATAAGATCAGCATCAATATAAATGGATGTGAGCTGTATTCAACACTAAGTAAAACTTCTGTGGTACAAACCACAAAAGCAAAACTTAACACAACATAAATACTAGTTATAAAATTAAAATCTCGAGATTTTGAAGTAATAAATAGATAAAAAACAAAGCAGAATAGTAACAATAACATAACTACTCCAGCGAAAGTCTTCCCAGCTAGTGAAAGATAATACAATACTAGCATAGCCAAAACAAACAGTAGTGATTTTTTCATAAAAGATCATTAAGGTCAAATGATGAGAATTTTACTTGAAAAAAATTAGACTAACAATAACAATTTATAATGATTGTTTGTATTTTTGATATTCTAGCTGAACTGACTCTACTGGTTTAGAAGTTAACAAACTAAATACGATTATGCATATACTACTTAGTGCAAAACCAGGAACCATAGCATATACCTTAAACCAACCACCTAAATATCCAAACAATGGCCAGATTAAAACAGCTAATGAGCCTGATAGTATTCCTGCTATAGCCCCGCTTTTGTTCATTCTTGGCCAAAAAAGAGAAAAGATCACTACAGAGCCAAATGAACTACCAAGTCCAGCCCATGCAAAACCAACCAAGTTTAAAATAGTAGTATTTGGATTGTATGACAAAATAATTGCAACAATTGTTACCAAAAACACTATCAATCTACTGACATTTAAAAGCTCTCTGTGACTTGCTTTGTTACGGATAAATTTAGCATAGACATCAACCGAAAAAGCACTAGATAATGATAAAAGCTGTGCCGAAGAAGTGCTCATTACCGCAGATAATACTGCAGCTAATAAAACACCTTCCATCCATGGATTAAAAAATACCGCAGATAATTTCAAAAATACAGACTCTGGATTTGCAATTCCATCTTTATAATATGCCGCTCCTAAAATACCAACACAAGCAGCACCAATTAATGCTAAAATCATCCATGTCATACAAATAATCATCGCTTTTGGAGTTTTATTTGGATCTTTTATCGCCATAAAGCGTACGATAATATGTGGCTGACCAAAGTATCCCAGTCCCCATGCTAAAAGAGAAACTATCGTAATCAAGGGTACTCCTGATGTAACATCATAAAATCCTTTAACATCAATGTTTGATAATGCTGACCCAATATTTACACTACCAATATCAAAATACACCACGATTGGAACAACAATTAAAGCTAGTAGCATCAAACTACCTTGAAAAAAATCAATCCAAGATATCGCTAAAAAACCACCCACACATGTATAAATAAATATTATTGCTGCTGTAAGTAATAAAGCTTGATGATATGAAATACCAAACATTGAACTAAATAATACCCCACCAGAGACAAAACCTGCTCCGATATATATCGTGAAAAAGATTACCACGACTACAGCAGTTAATGATCTTATCATCCCTTTATCATGAAACCTATTTTCAAAATAGGCAGGTATTGTAATAGAATCCCTTGCTATTTCAGTATATATTCGCAACCTTCTAGCAATAACACCCCAGTTTATAAATGCCCCAATTGTTAATCCTAACGGTAGCCATATTTGATTAATACCTGATACCATAAAAGCTCCAGGAAGGGCTAATAATAACCATGACCCCATATCAGAAGCTCCAGCACCTAATGCAGCAATTGGGGCACTTAAAGAACGCCCGCCTAACATATAATCTGAGACTTTTTTAGTTTGAAAATATGAGTATATTCCTATACCAAAAATGATTATTATGTATATTATAAATGTAACCCAAAGTATGCTATTTTGATTCATTAGTAAAGATTTTTTAAAAAACAATTACATCAATTTAACATCTTTATAAACTTTTTGAAAGTTTGTTTAGAAAATTTACAAGAACTTCTTGAAAGAACTTTTTAGTTAGAAATTATAAGAAACACTAGTCAACGTTTCTCATTTAATCAGCTTAACTGTTATCATTATGCAACTCAAAACAACTAATCATATAAAAAAACTTTGAGCTTCATAATTCATAGCGTTTTCTGAAGAATACACCGTTAAGTAGTTGCTTACTAAACTAGACAAATACTTAATAAACTTTTTTGAATTATTTTTTTGAATCGAATTAAATTAATTAACTACCTACCAATTATGACATAAATTTTTCTATACCATCTTTGAAGTCAAAACTATGTTCTGCTGTGATATGTCTAACTGTTTTTGTTGTAGAGCGCATAACCACACTATGTGTAACAGCATAAGAACCTCTGCGGGTGCTATTAACTCTTTTGACGCCTTGAAGCATATTACCATCAGTTACTCCAGTTGCAGCAAAAACAATATCTCCAGATGCTAAATCATCAATATCGTATTTTTTATTAAGATCACTGATACCAAGACGATGGGCGCGTTTTATTTCTTCATCATCATTGAATACCAGTCTTGCTTGCATTTGTCCACCTAAGCATTTAAGCGCTGCCGCTGCAAGAACACCTTCAGGTGCCCCACCAGTACCGATATACACATCTATACCAGAGTTTTCTGTTGCTGTAGCTATTACACCTGATACATCACCATCATTTATCAGTATTACCCTAGCACCACATTCACGAGCCTCTTTGATGATATGCTCATGTCTAGGCCTATCCATAGTACAAACAACTAATGCAGACATATGTACACCTTTGAATTCAGCAACTCTCTTTAGATTATTTGTTACAGAATCATCTAGATCAACTATACCCTTAGGCGCATTAATACCACCAACAGCAATCTTTTGCATATACACATCAGGAGCATTTAAAAAACCGCCCTTGTCTGCCATAGCTAAAACAGTAAGTGCATTAGCGCCACCTTTTGACGTAATTGTAGTACCCTCTAAAGGATCCAAAGCAATATCAACCTCACAGCCACCAGCACCAACTTTCTCACCAATATACAACATTGGTGCCTCATCAAGCTCACCTTCACCAATCACAACTGTACCATCAATATCAACCTCATTAAGTGCTTTTCTCATTGCATCAACGGCAGCTTGGTCAGCAGCAATCTTATCACCTCTACCCATCTGGCTCCATGATGCTAATGCTGCTAGCTCAGTAACTCTGACTGCTTCAAGTGCTACTTTTCTATTCATTTGTTTTGGTCCTTTTCGTTTAAAGTTTATCAACTATTGGCGTTAAAAAGTTTTCTATTACTTTCTTAAGCTCTATAAGCTTACCATGAAAAAAATGTCCAACTTGATTCATTTTAACCAAAGTTAAATCAGATTTGATAGTTTTAAGAGTAAAATCAAAGACAGAGTTTGGATTAACTATATCATCATCTATACCCTGTACCACAAGCCATGGAATATCCCGTGGTTGGCTAAATTTGTTTAGATCAAATCTATCTACAGCTGGCGCTATTGTAATTAAACTTACAATATTATCTAGCTTACTTAAACCTTTATAGGCTATAGCACCACCAAATGAAAAGCCGCACAATATTATCTTTTTTGCTGTTGCATTATGTTTAATCCAATCACATACTGCAAGCAAATCTTCTAACTCACCAACACCCTTGCTATACTCACCTTGACTCTCGCCAACGCCACGATAATTAAATCTATAAGACTCTATATTAAAAGTTTTCATCGCTCTAACAATGGTAGTGACAATTTTATTATGCATGCTACCTTGATATAATGGATGAGGATGGCATACCACAGCAACAATGTCTTTGTTGGCATCTTTGATTTTATCATGAGCTGCTTCAATACGGCCAGCTTTACCTTGAATAAAAAAAGTGTTCATAATTGTTATAATTAAGATTCTCTAGTAAGATCGCAATTCTCTAGTTTTATCAATTTTGTCTTTTTAATAAACTTATATACAAAATATAGTATCACAAATGCAAAGAAACCTATATAAGTTGATACGAACTCTAATATTACACTAAGCCAAGTTCTACCTTCCATAGTTAATATCGTAATACCCTGACCAACAATCACTATACTGACCATAACTAAAGCGATAATAGGTGCCCATGGGAAAAACTTTGCCACATAAGGCAAATCATCTAAGCTTTTACCTTGCTTAATATACGCTCTTCTAAAACGATAGTGGCTAAGCGCAATTGTAAACCATGCGATAAATCCCGCTAAACTTGAAACATTTACTAACCATGTAAATATCTGCCCACTACCAAAAAAGTTTACAAAAAAGAATGATGACCCTATAACTGCTGTAATCAAAAGAGCAACCATTGGTGTACCTTTTGAATTCGTATTAGCAAAAACTTGTGGCGCTTGCTTAATTTTACCTAAATGCCATAATACTCTTGTTGCACTATACATACTTGCATTACATGCTGAGATTATTGCAGTTAATATAATCACATTCATAATAGTTGCAGCTGAACCTAAGCCAACATTTTCAAAAACTATCGTAAATGGACTAACAGAAACATCATTACTCATTCCAGCTTTTATTAAAGATGGATTATTATATGGAATCAAAAAACTAATAATCACTACAGCTAGTATGTAGAATATAAATAAACGCCAAAATGTTTGTTTGATTGCTTTTGGTATTGATGTATTTGGATCTTTAGCCTCTCCTGCTGTGACACCTATAAGCTCACTCCCTTGGAAAGAAAAGCCTGCGATCATAAATACTGATATAAAGCCCCACCAACCATTATGAAAAGGAGCGTCACCAATATGCCAATTTTCAAATCCAACGCTTGCATGATTACCTACTAGACCAAATATTGATAAGAAACCGACAATTATAAATATAATAACTGTTGAGACTTTTATAAAAGATAACCAATATTCTACTTCACCATATATCTTCACCGAAAATATATTCAAAGCAAAAACTAATACAAAGAAAAAACCACTCCATAACAGAATTGAGCTACCTGGAAACCAATACTGCATAATTAATGCCGCAGCAATAACTTCTGTAGCAACTGTAATAGCCCAATTAAACCAATAGCTCCAACCAGTACTAAAACCTAATGCTGGATCAACATAACGTGTAGCATATTCACAAAACGTCCCGCTAACAGGACTATGCGCAGCCATTTCACCAAGACTTGCCATCAAGAAGTAAACCATTATAGCTATGATTACATATGCTAAGACAGTTCCTCCAGGACCAGCATCTGCAATTGCTCCGCCAAGCGCTACAAATAAACCAGTACCAATACAGCCACCTAGAGCTATCATTGACATATGACGAGTATGTAAACCACGTTTAAGTTTTTGCGACATCTATTTTATTTACCCCCAAAAAGGTATTAATCAAAAAAATTAAAGAACTTAGTATATTTAACTCTTAACGACTGAGTTAAGCTTTGAAAAATTAATAAATATTTAAACGACAAAAATAAAATTAAAGAGTTAAATTTCTCTCTAAACATTCCAAATCTCCGCCATAAAAATAAAACCCAAGTCCATCACAAATACCTCTTCCAATATATTCAATTTTTAATTATCTACGTTTATGAGATATAAATCAATATTCTTTTTTACGATACATTAGTGCATAAACCACCCATGTAGATATATACACAAATATGCCACAGAAAACTACATCACTAAAGAAGTGCCCACCCTGCGACATTCTCATCAGCCCTAAACCTCCACCCGCAACTAGCGCAGCTGCAAATGCAATAAGCTTTTTTCTCCTTGTAGCTACTAGTGGCATAAATGCAAAAAGCCAAAATCCCATTGACGCATCACCACATACAAACGAGCAGTTTTTGTCGCACTGCGAAGATATAACAAACGGTGGCTGAAAGATTTTATCGCCATTAAATTGCTCGACCATAACTGGTCTCGGGCGTCCCCAATGATCTTTAAATACATAATTAACAACTAAGCCTGGGCCTATCCATAAGCACACCGCTATAAACAATATAGCTTTTCTATGCTTAATCTTAAACTTATCGATAAACAATGATCCTAAAAGAAATAAAATCACTATTATTGAGAAAAATATTGGAAAGAATCTTGCAAACCAATGCAAAAATCCTAAAAAGCCACCATAGCCACCAATAAATTGATGTGCAGATGAATTATAAAAATGTCCTGCTAATTGTATATCTAAATTTGGAAATATAAGAAAGAAAACCCATGCAGAAAAACAAATAACTAAACCTAATATTATATGAAATCTTGCCAAAATCTATCCCTCTAAACTTTCGAATTTAATAAATTAGTAGTATAGTCTAACATTTTTAGAGTTTTTTTTGTTAAAATTATCAATTGGTTTTACTTATTAAGTGTAATTTATTTTAGAAAAAGTATGGCAGATAACAATACAAACAAAACTAATCATGCAGTTGGTAGGTTAAAGATAACTCTCGTAGTCATTTTAACAGCTAGCATAATATACCTTTTTATCGCATTATTTAGCTTTAATATTAATGACCCAGGCTGGAGTAGTGTTTCCTCCGAAATCACAATAAAAAATTATGCTGGACCAGTTGGCGCATACATAGCAAGTTTTATACTCTCGATATTTGGTGTTATTGGCTTTATCTTACCATTTTTGCTTATCGATTTTGTTAGAATTCTACTTATCAAGGGAAAACAACAAAGTCTTAGTTACCTTTTATTTACAATAAAGACTGTTGGAATTATTGTTTTCATACTTTCTTGCTGTGGGCTTGCTGAGCTTTATCTTAGCTTTGCTAACTACTGGGTGCCTCAACGCTCGGGCGGGATTCTAGGTTATGAAACAGCCAAACTCACCATCAAATATTTAGGCTCAGTAGGTGGCTGTTTTGCATTATTAATAGCTTTATTTGTAGGTCTAACGCTATACTCAGGTACAACATGGATATATCTTTTCAAAAGCCTTGCCGTATTTGTTGCTAAAGTATTTAGCCATATTACAAAAGCAAAACCTAATAATGATAAAAATATCCCAGACATAAGTGGCTTTGAAACTTTTGAAGGAAAAAGTAACCTAATAAGCCCACTTGACAAGAATAATAAAACAACATTAGTCACACTTGAAACTAGTCAAGAAACTATTAAAAAAGACATTTTTAAAGAAGTATTAGGTAATACCAAAGTAGCAAATGAACTTTCATTTAAAGATCCTAAAACTGAGCAACAACAAAAACCCGATTTAAATCTAGCATCAGATTCAGTCTTAGACTTAGATGTCGATTTAGAACCAGAATTACCATCAGAGCTAATTAGTGAAACTAAATCAGCAATGACAAAAGAACAACTAAAAGCAATAACAACGACATCTACGGCTAAATTGACTTCAAGCTCAAGCGTCAGTAAAGCTCTTAAGAAAAACATGCTTCCCCCACTTGATCTACTTATAGAACCAGAAGCAAAAAAAACTGTTATCTCTCAAGCACAGCTTGATGAAACATCTTCATTACTTGAGCAAACCTTAAATGACTTTAATATTAATGCAAAAGTTGTTGCAGCATACCCTGGACCAGTAATCACAAGATATGAGATAGATCTTGCAAGAGGTACAAAAGTCAGCAAACTGACAAATATTGCTCAAGATTTAGCCAGAGCACTTTCAACTACTGCAGTTAGAGTTGTTGAAGTAATTCCTGGTAAACCATATGTGGGATTAGAGCTACCTAACCCAACTAGACAGATGGTGCGTATCAAAGAAGTACTAGCATCACCTGAGTTTATAAAATCTAAAGCCCCTACACTAATGGGAATAGGTGTAGATATATCTGGTAAACCAACTTTTGCAGAACTTGCAAAAATGCCACACCTTTTAGTAGCTGGGACAACTGGTTCAGGTAAATCTGTTGGTGTCAATGCTATGATTCTTAGCATGCTATACAAATGTAGCCCTGATGAGCTTAAATTCATCATGATTGATCCAAAGATGCTGGAGCTTTCAATCTATGATGGTATACCACATCTATTAACACCAGTTGTTACTGATATGACAGAGGCTGCTAACTCTTTGCGTTGGTGTGTTAAAGAAATGGAGCGCCGCTATGCCTTAATGTCAGCAGCTGGAGTAAGAAATATTGCCTTACTAAATGATAAGATTGAGCAGGCAGAAAAAGTTGGCAGACCTCTTAAAGATACAATGTTTATCAAAATGAATCCAGAAAGAGCTCATGAAGCACCATTACTTACCAAGATGCCATACATTGTCGTTGTTGCAGATGAGTTTGCTGATATGATTATGGTTGTTGGTAAAAAAGTTGAGGAATTAATTGCCCGACTTGCTCAAAAAGCACGGGCAGCTGGTATTCATATAATTCTAGCAACACAAAGACCATCCGTAGATGTAGTTACTGGTTTGATCAAAGCAAATATTCCTACTAGAATGTCTTTTCAAGTATCATCAAGAATTGACTCTAGGACGATACTTGATCAACAAGGTGCAGAGCAACTTCTTGGACAAGGTGATATGCTTTATCTTAAACCAGGCTTTGGTGCTCCTATGCGTATTCATGGTGCCTTTGTTGATGATAATGAAGTCCATAGAGTCGTAGAATCTTGGAAAGAATATGGTGAACCAGAATATATTGAAGATATCTTAGAATCATCAGAAGAAGCTGAAAGTAGTACTTCAACAAATAGTGATAGTAGTGAAGATCCACTCTATAACGAAGCAGTAGAAATTGTTATCAAAACCCAAAAGGCATCAATCTCTGCAGTACAGCGTAAACTAAAAATAGGCTACAACCGTTCAGCAAGGTTAATGGAAGAAATGGAAGAGAACGGTATTGTTTCAGAGATGAATCAAAATGGTATGCGTGAAGTTCTAGTAAAGAGAGACTCTTAGATGAAAAAAATAATTGTATGTTTAACACTTTTTTTTAGCATCAATATTAGCTTTGCTGATGCAGCTAAAGACCTTATAGAAAAGATAAAAAATATCCACTCTATGACTGCTAACTTCAGTCAAAAACTCATAGATGGACAAAGTAGCAACAATCTTAATTCAAAAGGCAAAATGAGTCTCAAAAAGCCGCAATATTTTAAATGGATAACAACTTTTCCAAATAACCAAGAAATTGTCTCTAATGGTACAAAGCTTTGGATTTATGATGGTGATTTAGATCAACTTATCATAAAGAAAGTTTCTAATGATATAGCCCAATTTCCTTACCTTATCCTTTTATCAGAAAGTACTAACAACATTAACAAACTCTTCACTGTCAAAGAGGAAAATAACAATAGCTATATTCTAAAACCTAAAAATGACCAAATGATCGATAGCATAAAAATTAAGTTTTCCCCAAATAACCAACTTAAATATTTAGAAATTTCAACCTCACTAAATCAATTTACCAAAATTGAGTTTACAAATGTAAAAACTGATGTAGATATAAGTGATACAAGTTTTGATTTTAAAGCACCTAAAGGTACTGATATAATCGATGAAACCAAATCTGCATAAAGATTTAACTACTTTTTCTCGACCATATAAGCGCCAGCAGCCCCACCAGCAGCTCCAACACCAGCAACCGCCAACCAAATACAACTATTTAGCGACATAAGTAATCCAGCAACTATTAATAATTTATAGCATTTCCTCATATAAAATATAACATAAAACTTTTATAGACTTGAGTATACCAAGAAAACTAATTTGATTACAAGCACAAACTTTTAACCTAAAAAACTGATATATAACAGCATACGACTATTTCAAAGATATTTAAAACTAGCTTCTAAAAATCTCCTTAAAAATTACAAGCAAACTCAAGCGACAGCTTAGAAAAATATCAAAAGCAAAATTACTCGCCATCAAGAAAACCAGTTTTAGGCTTTGTTTCTCTCTTGAAGATATTTCTATGCTTTAATATTTCTTTTTTTTGTGATTCAGATTTCTGTGGATTTGCTTTATCAAACTCTTGTAAAAATTTATCTGCTTCACTCACATAGGCTCTATCTTTCTTATTATCAAATAAATGAGCTAAGCGCAATATAAATTTCATCATATAACGACCTCTCTTAGATACCAATTATAAATTATCTTGTAGCTTGTGAGTAATTATACTAAACTAAACATCAAAGTCACCCATAAACATTAAGCTTTTAAGTATTAGCAGATGATGTTGAGCCAAAAACCAAAAATAATTGGTATATTTCTAATGTTCCTAAGTCTTACCATGCTTAGTCCTTTATTGGTTGACTACATATATGATGAAGATAATGCTTATCCATTTCTTTTAAGCTTTACAGTAACCTTTTTATGCGGTTTTTTGCTTTGGTTTATTTCACGTAAAACGAATAAGAAACTTTCAAATAGAGATGGCTTTCTTATAGTTACACTTGTCTGGATGTTCGTAACAGTTTTTGGCGCAATACCTTATATGTCATTTCCTGGTCTAAATCTATCTTTTACTAACGCGGTATTTGAGTCTGTTTCTGGTTTTACCACAACTGGTGGTACTGTAATTGAAGGACTTGATAAACTACCTCATAGCATTTTATTTTATCGCCAACAAACTGAATTTTTTGGTGGTATGGGTATCATTGTTCTATCAGTGGCAATTCTACCTTTACTAGGTGTTGGTGGCATGCAGCTATATAAAGCAGAGGTATCAGGCCAATGGAAAGATGATAAAATTGCACCTAAAATTTCAAGCACCGCCAAAGCGCTTTGGATGGTATATCTGTTACTCACTTTTTTATGCTTTATCTCTTATTTACTTGTTGGAGTAGAACCATTTGATGCTGTGTGCTATACATTCTCGACAGTATCGACTGGCGGCTTTGCACCTTCAGATGCAAGCATGACCGACAAACCACTTGGCATGCTTGTCGTATGTGCGATTTTTCTTTTTTTAGGTGCTACTAGTTTTAAAGCTCATTATATAGCTCTCTCAAAATTTAAATTAAGTCACTATCTTAAAAATATTGAGTTTAAAGCATATTTTTATTTCTTATTTTTTACCTCATTTATTGTATGTATCACAATGATTGCTTATACAAATGACCTTTCAAATATCTTATCTATAATTACTAACAGTATCTTTCAGGTAATATCAATCAGTTCAAGTGCAGGTTTTGTTTCTGATAATAACTATTACTTATGGCCTAGCTTTTTGCCTATTATGCTAATGTTTATCGCCATAATTGGCGGTTGCGGTGGCTCTACTGCTGGTGGTCTAAAGATGATTAGAGCAATTCTTTTCAAAGAAAAAGCCATACTTGAGGCCAAGCGTGTCATCCACCCACAAGGGGTTTTTACTGTTAAACTAGGTGATATCCATATATCAGAACAAGCACTTAATAGAGTTTCCGGATTTATTTCTGTTTATATCATAATTTTTGCTTGTGGCTGGCTAGCTTTACTAGGTTGTGGCCTAGATACTACTACAGCATTCTCAACAATTGCCACTACTTTATCTAACGTAGGTCCGGGACTAGGTGATATAGGCTCAAATTTCAAAAATCTCCCTAAAGAAGCCTTATGGATATGTGACTTTGCGATGATAGCTGGGCGTCTAGAGATATTTACAATTCTAGTATTATTTATGCCAGATTTTTGGAGAAAATAATAAGTATCGTTTAAAGTCCTCCAGACTCAACTAGGTAAGATAGACTACCTAAACTATCATACTCAATGGCATTTGCATATGTGATAATTTTATAATCTATATTAGAACCTTTACCTTTACATTCTAGCTTTAATAACTCATTTCTACCAGATAAGTATGCTACAAATGAGCCAGTTTGGGTAATTTCTCCTTGTTTACCCTTTATATCTGCAGTATAAATAAACTTACAGTCTTGGTTATCACCAACATATACATTTACTAAGAATTCGGTTGGCTTTTTATCAATAATATTAAAAATTCCTTGTGGTGTATTATCAAAACGAAACCCAAAAATATTATATGCCGTTAACTTCTTTTTTGAGTAGCCATGCTTTAGCAAAGGAAGTTCTTCAGCTTGATAACTGTCAGTTGAGCAACTAGTTACTAGCAAAACCATAAACATAATTATAATTATTTTCTTTAAGAAAACTATTTTTGCTATTTTTGAACGCATATTTGTAAATAAAAGCTGTAATGACACTAGATAAAAGAATAAACCTAAATAGGTAAAGAGGCAATAATTTATAGTGATTTTAGCGAATTATTCCTCAGTATCAACTTTCTCCTGTTGTTGCTGTTTTTTATACTCATAGTAGTCTTTCATTGTTAAGCCTTTAGCTCTAAACTCAGCTTTCTCAGCTATCTCATCTAGACGCTTCTTAGAGTACTCAACATGCTCAGGAGCATAGTCCTCAACTGGTTGACCTTGTAGATTAAATCTCTGCTTAAGCTCAAAAACTGCCTTATGATAACGCGTATCACCAACATAACGACGCAATACATTTCTAAGCACCATCTTATCAACTGGCGCAAAGTGCTCATTTTGGTAAATTATTTCAATTTCTTCGCTTATGCCGATTTTAAGTGGTTTTTTATTGATTGGATCAAAACATTTAGGAAAACGATGGCATAACCATTTAAATAGTTTAGCTTCTTCTTTCTGTCTTTCTTTCTCAATATCAACCGTTACTAAGATTTCTTGAGCATCTTCAAGCTGAGGATTTTGAAGCTCATCAACTATTTTATTATTTATTCTATGACCATACTGCGGAATACGAATAAAAGAAGTATCTCTCTCCTCGTCCTTCTTAACTGGAGCCTTAGAAATATTCTTATTCTTTGAAATATTCTTATCCCTAGCTTGCTTCATTCTAGAAGTTTTTTCTTCTATCTTAGAAGAGCTACCCAACAAAGATTGTAATAGTGAAAAATCGTTTAATTTATTTCTACCTTCAGACATTTTTATTTTATTAATAGTTATATAGGGAAAACCCCTTTGTACACTTGAGTTATATCGTACTACAAAACTAATATGTTTAGCAAGCAATAAAACATTACTAATATTTTTTTTTGCTATCGATATCAATTATATTGACAATTTTCATAAATTAAGTATAATATGACTTACATTTGTGGCTATGTAGCTCAGTTGGTTAGAGCACAGCATTCATAATGCTGGGGTCACTGGTTCAAGTCCAGTCATAGCTACCATCGAATTCCTTCAAACCTTTATATATTAACTATCAATAAATAATCATTAGTAGAAATAGTACAGTTTTGAACAAGTTTGAAACTCACGATATTTTTAGTTTAGATTTATTAAGATATTTGAAAGAATATAACTATACCCGCTTGTTTTAACGCCCTGCTACCAGCTAAGGGCGAACGATATAAATATTTATTTCAAAAGCTCTTTTGCTAATTGTTCTGCTTGTTTAAGGACGGTATCAGTAGCTAACTTTTGCATATCTGGTGGATAGCCAAATTCACGCAGAGTCCTTTTGATAGTAACCCTAAGTTTAGCTCTTACAGATTCTTTTTTTGTCCAATCTATAGACGCTGATGATTTTAGACGATTAAATAGCTCGATTGCTAACTCTCTTAGCTTATCAGTTTGCATTATCTCTTTAGCACTCTCATTATTTGCTACCGCTGTATAGAAAGCATACTCATACTCTGTCAAACCTAGCTTTTGATACTCAGTATCCATATTTTTAATTTCTTTAGCTTGGCTTATTAATTCATCTAAAAACTCAACTGATGAAATAGCCTTGCTGTGATAACGGCGAATCGAATCCTCTAGCATCTCTTTAAGAGTCTTTGCTTGGACTAGGTTAGTTTTTGAGCGAGCTTTTATCTCTTGGTTTAGAAGCTTCTTGAGTGTTTCTAAAGCAATATTCTTGTGCTTATAATCTCTAACTTCAGCTAGAAACTCATCTGACAATACTGATATATCTGGTTTTTTGATACCGCTTGCGTCAAATATATCTATAACTTGATCTGTTACTAGAGCCTTATCAATAACTTGGCGAATAGCTGTCTCTATCTGCTCATCAGTTTTGCCTGTTCCTGTAGAGTCAAATTTTGCCAATCTTGCTTTAATAGCTTGGAAAAATGCTATTTCATCTTTTGCATCTACTGCCTCATCATGTGGCATAGCTATTGCAAAAGCTTGCGATAAAGCTGTCACTTCATTAGCAAAGCGTTTCTTGCCATTTTCTAAACCTAAAATAAAATCCTCTGCTTCTAGGATAATAGCTAATTTCTGCCTAGTATCAGCATCAAAATATTTCTCATAGTCAAAACCATGAAACATTTGTGAGACTACTTCTAATTTCTCAAGCATTAGGCTAACTGCTTTTTCTTGTGTCTGTGCTGGATCACCTTTACCACCACTATCACTATAGAAGGATAGAGCTTTTTTAAGATCACTTGCAATACCTAGATAGTCAACTACTAATCCTGCTGGCTTGTCTTTGTAGACTCTATTAACTCTTGCTATAGCCTGCATTAGATTATGACCTTGCATAGGTTTATCAATATATAGAGTGTGCATAGATGGTGCATCAAAACCTGTTAGCCACATATCACGCACTATCACTAGTTTTAGCTCATCTTTGGTATCTTTCATACGGTTTGCAAGATTACGGCGTTGTTGCTTGCTCGTATGGTGTTGCTCCATTTCTGGGCCATCACTAGAGCTAGCTGTCATTACAACTTTTATAACGCCTTTATCTAAATCTTTATCATGCCACGCTGGGCGAAGTTTGATAATCTCATCATATAACCTCACAGCAATTCTACGGCTCATAGCGACAATCATAGCTTTACCATCGCATACCTCTTGGCGAGCCTCAAAGTGATTAACAATATCATTAGCTACTTCTTTGATACGATTCTCACTACCAATTAAAGCCTCTAGCCTTGTCCATTTAGCTTTTGCCTTTTGTGATTCATCTAACTCACCAATCTCTTCATCTAATTCTTTGACAAGTTCTTTGCCCTCTTCACTTAGATTTATCTTAGCTAAACGAGACTCATAAAATATCGGTACGGTAGCACCATCATCTATAGCTTGTGAAATATCATAAATATCGACATAATCACCAAAAACCATAGGGGTATTTTTATCATTAGCCTCAACTGGAGTACCTGTGAAACCTAGATATGTAGCATTAGGTAAAGCATCACGCAGATATTTAGCAAAGCCATAAACTGTCTTTTTACCAACTATATTGCCTTGTTCATCTTTATCATCGACAGTTTTTGCACTAAAACCATATTGGGTACGGTGTGCTTCATCTGCTACTACGATAATATTATCTCTTGCTGATAATGTATCGTAAACATTACCATCTTCTGGCTGGAATTTTTGGATAGTTGTAAATACAATACCACCACTTTCTACTTTGAGTAGCCTTTTGAGATCCTCTCTAGTGTTTGCCTGTACTGGAGTTTGTCTAAGTAGGCTTTTTGAGGCTGCAAATGTATCAAATAACTGATCATCAAGATCATTTCTATCTGTGATAACTACTATAGTTGGATTATTTAGAGCTAGTACAGCTTTACCTGTATAAAAAACCATAGATAGTGATTTACCACTGCCTTGAGTATGCCATACTACCCCACCTTTTTTATCGCCATCTTTATGGCTAGCTTGTAACGTTCTCTCAAGAGCTTTATTAACCGCATAGTATTGATGATATGCTGCTAGCTTTTTAATTGTGAAAACTTGAGTTTGTCCTTTCTCATCTTGCTTTTTATCTTTCTCAAATACGATAAAGTTTTTGATAAGATCTAGCAAAGTGATAGGATTTAACATCCCTAAAATTAGAGTTTCTAACTGTGGTACAAGTTTTGAGCTCTCGGCTATACCATCACTAGATTTCCAAGTCATAAAACGGCTAATATCAGCTGAAATAGTCCCTGCTTTTGCCTCTAATCCATCACTAATTACACAAATACAGTTATATCTAAATAAGCTTGGAATAGTTACCTTATAAGTACGGATTTGGTCAAATGCTGACTTGATAGTTGCATTTTCATCAGTAGCATTTTTTAGCTCTATAACTACCAATGGCAAACCATTTACAAAGATAATTAAATCTGGGCGTTTATTATTATCATTCTCAATAATTGTAAACTGATTCATTACCGTGAACTCATTATTACTAAGATTATCAAAATCTATAAGTTTGACAATCTCACCTCTAGTATCACCTGTTACTGTATACTCAACTTTTATACCTTGAGTAATATATTTGTGAATAAGCTCATTATCGGCTAAAAGCTCATCAGAAGAAGTACGCAAAACTTTTTTAATCGCATCATCTATTAAGTTTGACTGAATTTGTGGGTTAATTTCTAGAAGCTTATTACGCAGAAGATTCTCTAATACCACATCTGAAAATGTAGCTCTTTTATATACGGTTGCTGAGCCTATCGAAGTATCAGTATCTGGTGCTACATCAGGAGCAAATATATACTCATAGCCTAGAGATTTAAATAAATCTATTGCGTAGTTTTCTATATGGTCTTCTTTCATTAATATATTTGAGTAAATAAAAAGCTTATATATACATTTTAAACTATTGACTATAAAACTAAATCACAAATTTAGTTAAATATTTGATATTTAGCTAAAAAGTCAATACAATTCATTTTAAATACCATTTTTGCATTTTTTCTGCAAAAATAATGATTAAAAAAGGATATAAAATGCTTATTGAATTCTCAGTGTCTAATTTTAGATCAATAAAAGAGGAAACTTCTTTTAGCATGATCTCAAGCAAAAGTGAAAACAAAAATACTTTTGAAAAAAGTATTGCTAATAAAAATACATCACTATATAAATCATCTTGTATTTATGGATTAAATGCTGGCGGGAAAAGTAACCTTCTAAAAGCTATAGCAACTATGAAAGAAATAGTTTTAACATCTGATAAATTACCAGATGATAATTCACAACAAAAATATAATGAATTCCAGCCGTATCTTTTTGACAATTGTTCAAAAGACGAGCCTAGCCTATTTGAAGTGGTATTTGCTATTGGCGAAACTAAATATCAGTATGGTTTTAAAATTTTAAATAATAAAATTATGGAAGAATGGCTATATGTTTATGAAAGTCATCTCCCACAAAAATGGTTTGTAAGAGAAAATGATAAATATAACTATAGTGCAAAATTCAAAGGTGAGAAAAAAACATGGGAAAATTCCACAAGAGAAGATTCTCTTTTTTTAACAACTGCTATAAAGCTTAATTCTGAACAATTAAAGCCAATTTTTAACTGGTTTCTAAAACTAAGTGTCATTAATAGATCAAATACTAAAAATAATATTTTTAATACTTTTTTTTACTATAAAGAATCTAATGAAAATAAAAGTAAAATTATAGATTTTATACAAAATGCTGATTTTGCTATTACAGACTTTAATATTAATGAAAAAGAAACTGAAGTTAGACCACGAGTAGCAGATCAAAACTTCAAAAATATATCTAATGCAAATAAGAGTATCCAAATTAATATATCTACTTCTCATACCAATCAACACGGAACATTTAGTTTAGACTTTGAGCGAGAATCTGATGGTACTAGAACCATATTCAATGATGCTGGATTATTTTTGAAGGTTCTTGAAAATGATAAAATGCCTGCTCCTATTTTTATTGATGAGCTAGATATACATCTACACCCTAACCTAGTTAAGCAAATAGTTGAAATATTTAATAATGACAAGTTAAATAAATATAATAATCAACTTATATTTACGACTCATAATACATCTTTGCTCTCTAAAGGAATATTTGAAAGAGAACAAGTTTGGTTTATTGATAGAAATAAAGATCAAGAGAGTGAGCTATATTCTTTAGCAGATTTTGGCGAAAGAAAAGATGATAGTAATATGTTTGAGAAAAGATATCTTGAAGGTAGGTATGGGGCTGTGCCAATATTAGATGACTTAAAGGAGCTAATATAAGTGGCAAGAAGAAACCATACAGATAAAAGAAAGAACAAATCTAGACAGGAAAATAAAATTTTTCTGATTGTTACTGAAGATACAGAATCTGCATATAATTATTTTCAGATCTTAAGAAAAGAAAATAGATTGCATACTCTAAATATAGAAGTCAAACCATCTAAAAAATCAGCTCCTGACCAAGTTATCTCATTTACTAAAAAATTAGCTGAAGCAAAAGATGCAGAACTTTCATTTTGCATTATAGATAGAGATACACATGAGCATTTTGACGAAGCTATTAATGATGCTAATAAAATCAAAAATTTAGAAATTATCGCATCGTTTCCTTGTTTTGAATATTGGATAATATTACATCATAACAAAGATTGCTATAGACCCATGAATGCAAAAGAATGCATTAGAGAAACTACTAATAGATTTAAATCTTATGAGAAATCTATGGATACTCAAACATGGTCAAATTTTTATAAAAATGAACTAGCAAAAAATCAAGATACTGCTATAGAAAAAGCTATATTAGCGGAAGAGAATTGTCGAAAAGATGATACTGAAAATCCAAAGACAGATATTTATAAGCTATTTAATACAAAAGGTTACCCCTTTTATAAAGAGAATAAATCAAATTAAGAAAATCGGAATTTCCAACTTTTCTTAATCTAATTAGTGATTATTTCAATAGCCATCTATTTTGTATATATAACCAGTTACCCGCTTTAGGATTATAGTTTGGATACATTTTTCTAAATTCATAAAGGGCATTCTCTTTCGCTAACAAACCATATTCAAGCAGATACATCAAAGCTATAGAAGGGCTTCTAGACTCACCCAAACTACAATATATAAAAACATTATCATTATTATCAATATGCTTTTTGATAAAACTTAAGGCTGAATCTATCATTTTATCACTTACATAGTTTGGATCATCTCCATCTATCATATTCAGATATATAGCATCTTGCTCTTCTTTAAATAGATAATATGGATTTCGCTTATCACACCCTCTACCACTCCAACCAACTACTGATTGATGCGTAACAAAAGCATTTGCTCTATTTAATGCACAAACAATTCTCATTCCTTGAAGCTTCGCTTGAAGATATTCTTCTTTAGTACCAACATATAAGTTTAAATCGCCTATTCTTACCATATATACAACCTTTATTTATTACCTACTCGATTTATCTATATCTTCTTTTATATGCTTGTCTTTGAATGTCGTAATATATTTTTTTAATTCTGTGATTATAATACAAGAATGATCCTGTTATTTAGCTTCAGACTGTAATAATAAGCTTAGAATGCTCAGAAATCTTTTCTTTAAATATCTCACAACTCTGTTTAAATATCTCTAGGTCTTTTAGGAAATTAGTGTTACCTTCTGTATTTTTAGGCAAATCTAAATTGTACTTATACAAGTGCTTATCCAATATTTCTAATATATTGTTATAATACGGTTGTAACTCATCAGCAAAATACAGACTTATTAGCATTTCTTGTTTTTGTCTGTTGTCACCTATCAAATCTTTTTTATCAAATTCATTAAGTATCTTATTGAGTCTTGAGACATCACTCTTAATATCTGTATATTTTAGATATGATAAATATAAAGAGTATTGCCATTTAGCCCAATCATTAAACAATAAATATAATTGCTCTAACTTATCTAATCTCAATTTTAAATTTTTATCTCGTTGCTCAAGCTCATATCTTTTCAGATTTGATCTATTTGCAATATACACGCCTAATAAAGTAAATATTCCTGGTAAAGAAGCAGATAATACGCCTGTAAAAATGGCAGCCCACATACTCACACCCTCACCTGCCCGCTCATCAATTTAGGTAATAAAGTATCTCTAGTCTGTTCTAGTGTTTTTATTTGTTTTTTATTTTGATGTATTTTTTCAAAATTTGGGGATACAGCTTCTGAAAAATTCAATATTACACTATCACATGGTTTTAAAATTTTTAAAGAAAGCATATCTTTTGCTGTTACTCTTTGATGACTACCACTCGTTCCAGAAGCAGACATTGATAAGATTTCTGTTGTTTCATTAGATTTTAAGAACATCGAAACGAATGGAAAATACTCTTTCTTTTTAGGCTGTAAAACTTGAAATTCTGTTGAACATATCTCATTGTCTTCAACTTCAAAATAAATATCCCAAACCCTAGGAGTTTTAGGGTTCAACTTAGAAACTAATATACTATAAGAATACAATCTATATTTATTACTTCTTATATCAGAACCAGTTTCACTTATAGGTACTTTACCATTATCAAAACTCGGTAAACTGTAATGCTTAAATAAGCCAGAAGGCGTGTTTTGGGGTTTTACATTATCTTTTCTGTGATAAACAATCTCACTCAAAGGCACCTCCTCCCACCCCTCATCAGCTTTTTCGATAAACCACTCTCTAAATAGAGTTTGTGCCATATCTTCTAGGGTTTGGTTTTGTTTATGGAGTAGGTCAATTTTATCATCAAGGCTAGATAGTACTTCGGCTATGGCTTTTTGTTCGGCTAGTGGTGGGAGATTGATTTCTATTTCATTTAAAATTTTTGTTGTAAGACTTGGCACAGCAGAGCCTACATTGTAAGAAGCCAAATCTAAAGTTTTTAATTTATAAAATAAGAACTTTCCAAAAATTTTATTACTATCTATCTTACTCCAAAAAATAGTATCAACAGTCCAAAATGGTTTATCAATATAAAATATATTTCCTAGAGTTCCTTTTCTTGGAATTAAAATAGACTCTTTATCATATAAAGCTTGATTGGCATATCTCATAACTCCACCGCTACCATAAACAGGTATATCTCCATCATCTAGGAGTTTATGATCTTTACCATATTTTATTTCAATTAAAGAATCTAACTTACATTCTCTCCAGCCATTTGGTAATTCTAAACTACTCATTAGCCTCTCCCTCATATAGCATATTCATTACTAGTTTAATTATTATCTCTTTTTGACTAGGGGCTGATTGCGCCACTAGTAGAGCTATAGAAGCTAGAGCATTGTCATTTATCTTAGTCTCGCCATTTGGTTTATATAAGATGCCATTCTTATGCAAAAACAATACAAAAAGATAGGCACCTATGCGTTTGTTACCATCATTAAATGGATGTCCTTTGATAATGTAGTATAGTAAGTTTGCAGCCTTTGCCTCAACCGACGGTAAAAGATCCTCACCAGCAAAACTTTGATAGATATTTTGTAAATTACCCTTTAGCTCGCCTGCTTTTTCTTGTCCAAAAAGCTCTGTAGCTTCGCCTTTGGCTATTAGAGTATTTTTTAGCTCTGCTATAGCTGCTTTAGCCTCATCATAATCAAGTATGAATTTTGACTCTTTAGTTTGTGTAATCTCTTTTAAGCTTTGATCATCATAGCCTTGTAGTAGTGCCCAACTCTTAGCATAGTTAGAGACTATTTCTACAAAGCCTTTTGCCTCATTTGTACCTATAGCATTATTTTGTAAGCTTTGTTTTATAAGCTGTATAGTTTGCTCTAGCTCCTGCAGTTTTTGTTGCTTGAGCTTGTCTTTGTTTAGTGTATAGCCTTTGATAAGGTATTCTTTTAGAACTTTATTTGCCCATATACGAAATTGAGTAGCTTTTTTACTATTTACCCTATAGCCAACAGATATAATGACATCAAGATTATAAATTTTTGTTTTTTGAGATTGCTTTTTATCTTGAATTGCACCATGTTTAGTGGTGTGTTCCAAAATGGAACATACCACATTTTCATCTAGCTCTTCACTTTTGAATATATTACTCAAATGCTTTGTAATAGCTGGTCTTTGAACATCAAAAAGCTCTGCTATTTGTTTCTGAGACAACCAAACAGTCTCATTCTCTACAGTAGCTTTTAACTCTATATTACCATTTTCATAAATAACTATATCACTCATATATAACCTTTATTTGGTCATTCTATGGCTCGACCATAGAATCCATTTTTATATTTTAAAACTACCCCGTCTTGCTTCACAATCTATACAAAACCACCTCCCCTTGCGAGCAAGGTACTAAACTACCCCGTCAGTCTAGCGACTGCCACCCCTTCACAGAAGGGGAATGTCCTAAATTTAGCTAGTACAAATTTCCCTCCGCTGGAGGGGTGCCGACTTGTCGGTGGGGTGGTTTATTCATCCGCTATTTTTATCTTTTCAAGATTATCCATAATCCTTTGGTTTAGAGCTTCTTCTTGTTGCATTTGCTCTGCTAGTTGAGTTTTTAGGCTTGTAAATCTCTCTGCAAAGTTAAAATCATCTTCAACCTCTTCTAGCCCAACATATCTACCTGGTGTTAGCACATAGTTTAGCTCTGCCACCTCTTCATAGCTTGCTGACTTACAAAAGCCTTTGATGTCTTCATAGTCCTTGTCGACTTTCCAATTATGATATGTTTGTGCTATTTCTGTAATATCATCATCACTAAACTCTTTAGTTCTACGATTAATTAGATGCCCTTTATTTCTAGCATCTATAAAGAGTATATCTTTTGTCTTTCGACCTCTTTTGATAAACCATAGAGAAGCTGGGATTTGTGTATTCAAAAACAACTTAGCAGGTAAATTAACTATACAATCAACCAAATTTGCCTCTACTAAAGCTTTGCGGATATCACCTTCACCAGAAGTGTTTGATGTCAATGCTCCTTTTGCTAATACAAAACCAGCTACTCCCGTAGGTGCTAAATGATATAAGAAGTGCTGTATCCAAGCATAGTTAGCATTACCTGCTGGTGGTGTGCCGTATTGCCACCTTGCATCATTTCGCAATAGCTCACCACTCCAGTCTGATATATTAAATGGTGGATTTGCAATGATATAGTCAGCTTTTAAGTCCTTATGTGCATCATTCAAAAATGAGCCTTCAGAATTCCATTTAACTTGCGAGCTATCTATACCTCGTATTGCTAGGTTCATCTTACATAGTCGCCAAGTAGTTTGGTTTGACTCTTGTCCATAGATAGAAAGATCATTGATTTGCCCTTGATGTGACTCAACAAATTTCTCAGATTGAACAAACATCCCGCCACTACCACAACATGGATCAAATACTCTACCTTTGTATGGTTCAAGCATTTTCACAAGTAGCTCAACTACAGATTTTGGTGTATAGAACTGTCCGCCCTGCTTACCCTCTGCTAGTGCAAACTCTCCCAAGAAATACTCAAATACATGACCAAGCACATCTGCGCTACGGCTTTGAGTATCGCCAATTGAGATATTACCGATTATATCGATTAGCTCACCTAGTGTTGTCGAGTTAAGATTATCGCGTGCATAAACTTTTGGTAATACACCTTTTAGTGAGTTATTCTCTCTTTCAATCTCATCCATCGCCTCATCGACTAGCTTACCAATCTCTGGTAGCTTTGCATTTGCCAAAAGATACGACCATCTTGCTTTAGTAGGCACAAAGAAGATATTTGACTCTAAATACTCGTCTTTATCCTCTGGATCTGCCCACTCTTCACTTTGTAACTCTGCGTATCGCTCTTCGAAACTATCTGAGATATATTTTAAAAATATCAAACCTAATACAACATGTTTATATTCTGCAGCATCGATATTTTTTCTAAGTTTGTCTGCTGCTTTCCATAGAGTGACTTCGATAGACTCTGAAACTGTCTTTTTTGTTTTTGCCATTTGCTTGAGTTTTAAGTAGAAAATAAGTATATAAATTTATTATATTTAATTGGTTTGGCTATTGCTAGAAGTATTGATTTATATAGTTATCTTTCGCATAAATGAAGTTAGTAAGAGCTGTAATCAGTTCAGACATATATCCTTGTATAAATTCTGTCTCATAATTATTATCTCTTATATATGCAATTTCTATTTTAAGTTTTGATAACCTTAAATACATTTCTTTAGTTTTGTTAGCTTTTCTCTTACTGAAATATACTCTTATCAAGTCTTTGGCTTTATCAAGTGAGTCATTAGCTTTCTTATAATTTGATTCTAATATATGAGCCATTTCTTCAATATTTTCTTCTAAATCTAAAATCTCTTGTATTAAATTTGATGCCTCATTTAAAGTATTGATCACTTCCAGTTTTCTTCGCTTTTTCTCTTTTTTAGATAGAAAGAATTTATCTAAATAAAGAGAAACATTTATAATTGAGCTTATAGACATTTTTAATAAATGGGGCTGTTGAAAGCTTACCCAATTTGTGTGTTTAAAGCTTAATTCTTTAACGCTGTGCATCTTAGGCCACTATTCTAAAGTTTTTCTTTATGTTTTATTAATATTTCTGATATTTGGATACACTTATCCTAGTTCAAGCACAAATTGAGTGGGTCAAGCACTACAAGTCGCTTAAGATTGAAGCAAATAGATTTCATCAGTTCAGCAAAGTGATTTTTTGAAACTCCTCTATATCTAACACGTTTATCCTGATGAGCAAACACTCTTTCATAAGGTGAACGTATAGCACTAAACCAACTGTCTTGATCATGATTTTTACCAAGCATATTATTCTTCTTTATGGCTTTAAGGTCACAACAGTTATCCCTGGCAGTTTTGTTAGCATATTTTGTACAGTATCCCTTATCAGCATAAATCGCACCACCATCAGGGCAAACATATTTTATACCCTTTGCATCTGTAACGTTGGCAGGTGTCACAGCTACTTTATTAATCAGTCCACTCTGCATATCTACACTAGTATGTTTCTTATAACCATACCAAAATTTATCTTTACCTTTACAGCCTATACGTGCTTGCTTATCTATAGCTACTTTAGGAAGTATTTCATTATTTAACTTTTCATATTTCTCTTTGATAGCTTTATCTCTTTCTTTCCAAAGATTAGCTTTAGCTATTAAGTGACTAGCATCAACAAAACTAAAGACTTCATTGATAAATCCTTGTTGTTTTAATTGCTTTCTTAAATCATTAAAAATTTCCGATATAAAACGAGTACCTATATTCTTTCTAAATTTACAAAATACACTATGATCGGGAGTTTTTTCTAATAATGTAAATTCACAAAACCATTTTGCTGCGTTATTTTCTTGTAGATATTTCTCTAATTCTCTATCGCTAAGATCTTCCATAAATTGTAATAGCAAACATTTAAATAAACGTAGCATTCCATAACCTTTATAAGGGTTATCTTTTTCAAACTTTTTTAATTTCTTAGCAACATTTTTAAAATTCCAAATCGATACAAACTTACGATATATATGATTTCTCGGTACTAAGTCATTAAGACTTATCATCTCTAGTTGATTCATCAGATAAGCATATGAAAATTAATATAACTATATTTTAACAAATATTATTCTATATATGGCTAGTTTTCAACACGCCCTAAATTTGATGTGTAGCTTGTATAAAAGGATAAACTAAATATTAAAAGAAAACAGCTATTTGATTATTAACTGTAAAAGTTGTGATGTCACCTGATAGCTCAATATCACGAGCTAAAGATTCAAAATCGATTAGTATCTTAGATATTCTGGAACTGATGAAATATAAGTAGTTTCTTCTGCATGGTCTTCAACTGAGTTATATAAACCTATGAAAAGATCTTTTATCATTTCGATAGCTTCATCCATGCTATTTGTATACTTATAAGCTTCTATGAAAAGCTTACCATGTTCTACAATGTTTTCAGCTACTTGAGAAATAGTTTCTAAACTTTCATACTCTGGGCAAACCTAAGCTATCAAAATCTTCATAATCATGTATTGCCCACTCTTCAGCAACTGGCATAGTCGAATCTGCTAAAATCTCTTGGATTTCTTCTTCTGATGAAATAGCAGCGACCATAGCATTTTTACTATCTAGTAGCGCTGGCTTTATAACTGGTCAGGTAATCTCTGTTGACGGGGGGGGGAAGCTTATAAATTGTGAATCTCACACTCTAGGATCAAAATTCATCTTCTCTTGCATTTGTCTATAGAACTCTTTTTTCTCCTCTGTATCTGCTAGAGGCAACTTAACATCATAAACAATATAGAAATCGCCATCACCAAGACCTTTGCCTTTTATACGCATTTTGCGTCCTGACTGGCTTCCTTCTGGCACTTTCATTTTCTTCTTACCATAAGGAGTATCTATTTCTAATGATGTTCCAAGAGCTGCTTCCCATGGTGCAATATTGATATGCTCATAGATATCATTACCATCAACTTTATAGTTACTATGGTCGACAACTTCTATTTTGATATAAAGATCACCTGCAGGAGCATTTACACCAATACCTGCACTACCTTTACCCTTTACACGAAGTTTCTTACCATTACCCATCGCTGGTGGTATTTTAACATCAACACTTTGGTGCTGCATTGTCGGCACACCATTAGCACCTATTTCTTGATAACTATACGAAACTGTTCTCTTACCGCCTTTAATCGCATCTTCGACATTTAAGCGTAATAATATATTTATATCCTCACCTTTCCTTGCTCTTGGCTGTCCTCCTCCGAAGCCTCTGGTGCCACCACCGCCTCCAAAAAGGTCTCCAAAGATATCACCTAGATCTTCAAAATTGAAACTTTGTGGTCCACCTCCTTGCGAGAAACCACCAAAGCCACCACCATGGCCACCAAAACCACCTTGTTGAACTTTATCCCAGTTTTCTCCATAGCTATCGTAGAGTGCTCTTTTTTCTTTATCACCTAAAACATCATATGCGACCTGGATTTCTTTAAATTTATCCTCAGCACCTTTTTCTTTATTAACATCAGGGTGATATTTTTTTGCTAACCTTCTATATGCCTTTTTTATATCTGCTTCTGATGCATCTCTACTCACCCCTAGTAAAGAATAATAATCTGCCATAACTGAAACTCCTAAATACTCTAAATAATGCTGTAATAATATATCTAATTTAAATATAAACTACTTGATTAATGTTATAAAATTTTTCTGCTATTAGAAGATATAAGGGTTAATTGACAAAAAACAAGCAATATAACTTAATTCTCAAAGATTTATGTAAAAAACAACTATCAGCGAATCCGCCAAAAGATCATTTAAGGCTAACGACTTTATATATAAGACCTGCCAATATCCCCCAGGGGTAGTTAAAGACAATATTCATAATGAATACTTCAGCACCTGCATTTGCAGCAAAAAAACCTTGCCCTGCTAATGGCATTTTAACTAGAAAATTAAATAAAATAACCGCTAAAGCTATAATTGAGCTTTTAATAAAAATATTTTTTGGTAATGGTAGCGCAAATAGGATAGCCCAAACTCCACCCCATACCATTAAGCGGTAAAGTGTATACTTAAACTGATCATTCAGTTCAATACTATGCTGACGAATAAGGGTAAAAATAAAATACAAGATACAAGCACTAATTAAGCCAGCCATAAAACCAACAAAAGTTTTATTCAAAAATTTTCTCATCAAGATTACTCCTTTGTTTATCATAAACATAAAATTCATAGCAACGGTACAGTGTTGTCCATAAAACCAATAATGTATAAATCAATCCTAGTACAAATACTGTATTAGGAAATAAAATCATCAAGATAAAAAATATAAATGTTTCAGCTCTCTCAATCAAGCCAGGGCTATAATAAAAACTCTTTGTTGATTCTTTTTGACTGAAGATACCAACTAGCAAAAAACTACTAATACAGGCAATTATAGACATCATCATTAATAAACCAACCCAAGCTATTTGTGGCTGATTAATAAAAATAGCGATAATAATAAAACTTTCAACAAAGCGATCACTTAGGATATCTAACATAGTTCCTAGTGATGAAGAGCTACCTTGTAGCCGCGCAACTGAACCATCAAGAATATCAAAATACCCAGATAACAAAAGCAAAGTTACACAGAAATATTCGTTTACAAAAAGTAATCCTGCTGCAAATAAACCACAAATCAAAGATGTCAGTGTAATCACATTAGGATCTGCTCTAGAAATCACAAGTTTAGCTACACTATCAACAAATAATTTTTGAAATACTGGTCTAATTCTTTGCTCAATCATAGTTTCTTGCCAAATACTTTCATTAAAAAACCGACTAGCTTTTTAACCTTAGTACTATACAAAATGGGAGTAAAGTAGCTACCAGCTAGCCTCTTATTTAACTCACTTAGAGTAGGATATGCAACTATGTGTGATGTCATGTTTTTTATTTTTAGCTTATTTTTAATAGCTATAGTCCATTGTACAATTAACTCACTAGCATTCTCACCAATGATTGTAGCACCTAATATATAGCCTTTTTTACTTACAGCCACCTTTATCAGTCCATCAGTTGCTAAACTTGCTACTGCACGGTCATTATTTTGATATGACAGCTTTAGAAGTGTTGCCCCGTGACTTTGCGCTTGTGCGATATTTTGTCCTACATGGGCTATTTCTGGGCTTATATATATTGACCAGGGTAAACTAGCATAATCAACTTTTGCTGGTAATTTAAAAAGAATATTTTGAATCACAATACCTGCATGATAGCCAGCAACATGAGTAAACTGATACCCACCTATAACATCGCCCATTGCATAAATATTTTTGTAATTTGTTCTTAGGCGCTTATCAACCCTTATGCCTCTTACGGTATATTTAATGCCAGTTTTGTCTAAATTAAGCTTATGTAAATTTGGCGCTCGTCCAGCAGCAATTAACAAATGTGAACCTTGATAAAGCTTATCACCACAGTAAAGATTTATCTCTTGGTTATCTTGCACTATCTCGCTAATATTTACATTTGTTATCACATTCATAGCTAGCCTATCAAATTCTTTAAGAATAATCTTTCTAGATTCACTATCAAGCATCCCTAAAATAGCATCTGATGCCTCAAAAATAGTAACCTTGATACCAAATAAAGCATAAGCCTGCGCTAACTCAACACCGATAGGTCCACCACCAATAATCATCAAATGCTTAGGTTTTTCTTTAAGCTCAAAGATTGTTTCATTAGTTAGGTAATCTACCTCATCTAAGCCTTTAATCTTAGGTATAATTGCGCTTGCCCCTGTTGCTATAACAATATACTTAGCCTTAATAACATTATCACCTGCTTTGACTGTATATTGATCGATTATTTGACCATATTCTTGGATAACTTTGACACCCAAAGCTTCAAAACGCTCAACAGAATCATGTGGTTCTATCTTCGCTATCGTGTCTTTAATATGCTGCTGGACTTTTTTATAATCAACATTAATACTATTTATATTTATGCCAAAATCTTGTGCCTTATTTGTTTTTGTGATAATTCTTGAGGCTTCTATAATTGCTTTAGAAGGTACACAGCCATAATTAAGACAATCACCACCCATCTTGTTACCTTCACACAAGACAACTTTAGCGCCCATTTGTACCGCACCAGCTGCCACAGAAAGCCCGCCTGAACCTGCACCAATAATGCAAATATCTGTCTTAATCATAATTAGTAAACCTTTTTGTTAAGTTTTTTGATAAACACAGGAACGACTGATAAGATTGCCAAAGCGATTATTGGCAAAATAAATTGTGGCTCTAATATAATACCTAAGTTGACCTCATCACCCTGCTGGATTACGTAGGCAAAACTAGTACCAACCCATATATAGACAACACTACCAGGGATTATACCAAGAAAAGTCGCCCAGAAAAAATCTCTAAACTTAACGCCCAACAGACCAGCTGAGATGTTTATAATAAAAAAAGGAAAAATTGGAATTAACCTCAGTACTAGCAGATAATTAAAAACATCTTTCTCAAAACCGCGGCGCATTTTCTCTATACTTCTTTTTGCCTTGGTCTTTAGAAAATCTCCTAAAGCTGTTCTTACCGCAAAGAAAACCACACTAGCCCCAAGTGTAGCTGCAACTACAACGACAAAAGATCCTAACAGCAAACCAAATAATAGTCCTCCAAGCAAGGTCATAATAGTAGCTCCTGGGATTGAAAGCGCCACGACAGCTATATAAGCGCAAGAGAAAAATAATATACTTAGTAAGAAATGACTATTAGTAAAAGCTATAATACTTTGATAATTCTCTTTTAGTTCATTTAGTGATAAATAATTTTGTCCACCAAAGCTAAAGAATGCAATAATGCCAATAATTAAAAATGCTAGAGGTAAAAACTTATAAAATTTACTATTAAACATAATTTGAGTTATTATTTAAGAGACATAAAATACATAATATACTCATGCTAAAAGAAACTCATCAAATTTATTTAGCTGCAATAAACAAAAATAGCTATAAAACTATATTTTACGCTCAAGAAGTACTAACACCAATTGGCTGTTTAATCGCGGTTGCTGATAATAGTTATCTATATGCTTGTTTTTTTACTAATGATTCAATTATTAAGTCAATAGAAAAACTACTAAAAACCTATAATGCAAAAATTACTTTTAAAACAAATAAAATAACTAGTCAAACAAAAGATCAGTTAGATAAATATTTTAAAATAGAGTTAAGAGACTTCTCAATCCCACTACAACTAACAGGTACTAATTTTCAAAAACAAGTTTGGCAACAATTAATAAAAATTCCTTATGGTGAGACTATCAGTTATCTTGAAGAAGCTAGAGAAATTGGCAAACCAACAGCTTTTAGAGCCGTAGCTAATGCAAATGGTAAAAATATTTTGCCAATAATTATCCCCTGTCATCGGGTAATCAATACAAATGGTAAACTTGGTGGTTATACTGGTGGATTAGATAAAAAAGAATATCTACTAAATTTAGAAAAAACTATCTAATAGTAAAAAGCGCATTAGCAAAGACTGTTCTTTAATATTTATTGTCATTCTCACGCAGGTGGGAATCTCTTAAATAGTATAAAGATCTCCGTGTCAAGCGCGAAGATAACTGTGATTTTTAGGTTTGAACAAATTGAGTTTTTTATTTTGCATTTGTTTTAGGCTAAGTTAGCATAGTGCTAGACAATTTTGCATGCCGATTCCTGAGCAAAGTCGAAGAGCTCCGTGAAAAAGTATGTCGTTATAGCTTTCGCAGTAAGTAACAAAATAAAGAATAAGCTTTTAATTACAAAATTCTTTTTCTATGTAACCAAATCCAGATAAGCGGTATTGCGATAATTATAATATCCGCTACAACCATTATCATAGTGTATTGGAATACATTTTTAACATGTGAGAAGCTAGGTGGAAATAACCCAAGTATAAAACCTAAACTACACATAAATATAGCTACTAATGACATTGTTATAAGCAGCCAATTAGAATTTCTTTTACCTACATGAAAAACTCTATAAGTATCTGGTCGTGTAAATCTAAGTCTAATCGCCGCGACAAACACCATTATCCACATTACTACAGTAAACTGTGAAGTGATGGCAATCAATAAAGCAAATGCGGCATATACTGATGGCATTATTAGAAATACCGATGATAATACAACTACAATTATTACCTGTATCATCAGCGTATTTACTGGCATGCCGAATTTATTCTTACCCGCCATAATTTTTGGGAAAAGCTCTTGCTCTGCTGCCGTTTGCATACCACGAGCAGGACCTAAGATCCATGTGCTAAGTGCCGCCAGCATACCTAAAGTTATCATTATCACAATTATTGGCTTAACATCACCTAAACCGATTATATTCAGTACTTGCGAAATACCCTGTATCAAACCATTTAAAACATTAACATCTTTTACTGGGATAATGATAGTCAAACCAACTGTTGTTAAGATAGTCAAAGATACAATTATCAAAGTAGCTATTAATATCGATTTAGGAATATTTCTTTCTGGTTTTTCGATATTTGTCATATGGAAAGCTACCGATTGAATACCTGAATATGATGATAATGTCTTCACTAATAGTGCATAAGTCCCTAAAGAAAATACTGGTAAAATATCGCTAAAACCATGATACTCTAAATTGCTCTGTCCAGTAACTACAAAGTATATTGCCCCAGAAACTAATAACACCCCCGGAATTATCATTCCAAATACTGCACCAATAATATTAAGGATTACTACTTTTCTTAATGGTAAGCAGTTAAATAAGCTTATGCCAACAAAAACAGCTACCATTATCAACCAAAAGGCTACACTTGTATGAGCATCCTCAGCAAAACCTCTAAAGCCAATATAAGAAAATGTTGCGATTAGTGCTGTCACTGAACTAGGAAAACCTACAACATTATTAAACCACTCTAACCACATTGCTAACACACCTGCTTTTTCACCCAAGCCAGCTTTGACCCAACTGAAAACCCCGCCATTATTTTGCGTAATCATACTACTAAGCTCAGCACAAATAAGTGATGTTGGCAATAAGAATGTAATCGCAGCAATTATGTAAAAGAAAATGCTCTGTAAGCCAATTGTTGCCATATAGGCTATTGAACTTAGACTAATTATCGCTGAAATATTTAGCATTGTTAATGAGAGTGTCGAGATTTTTTTGTTTGAGATATGCATGACTGTAACCTTATATAAAATACTCTTGAACAGTTGGTCTTAAATTATATTCACTAGCTAAAACCTTACCATAAGCACCTGCCGAATAGATAGCGAGTAAATCACCGCGTTTTAACTTTGGTAATAGATAGTGCTTTGCAAATATATCGCTTGATTCACAAATAGGCCCAACTACATGATAATGTTGTTTTCCAGCTGGATTTTCATCAGCTACAGCTAATGCAACTATTTTATGCTGGGCTTGGTAAAGTGCTGGTCTAATAAGCTCTGTCATCCCTGCATCTATTATTGCAAAGTGTGTATTTTGAGTAACTTTATTAAATAAAACTTGCGATAGTAGAATTCCTGACTGGCCAACTAATGATCTACCTAACTCAAAATGTAATTTAATTTCATCACAATATTCAAAAAACTTAGTAAATTTGGCAAAAAACTCGGCAAAATCAACAATTGGGTTTAGTTGAGGATTTTGATAATCAATCCCCAAACCACCACCGAAATTAACATGTCCAATATTAACATCATTTTGCTTTAAGAGTTTAATATGTTGATTTGCAGTGATAGCAAGTGATTGAAAAACTTGGGAGTTAAGTATTTGTGAGCCAACATGATAATGTAAACCAATCAGTTTTATATTATTAAATTTCTGAAATTCATTTTTTAACCAGTTAAGAATATCAACAAAAGCGATACCAAATTTATCATCAAACTGCCCTGTACTTATATAATGATGAGTTTGTGCATCTATATTTGGATTTACGCGTAGACAGATATTAACTTGTTTATTTTTGCTTTGGGCTATTTGATTAATAACTTCTACTTCTTGTAACGACTCACAGTTAAAAGCAAAAATATCATTATCAATAGCTAACTCAATCTCCCAGTCTGCTTTACCAACACCTGCAAAGACAATATGCTCAGGAGCTATTTTTTGCTCTAAAGCTCTTTTTAGCTCGCCACCACTGACACAATCTATACCCATATTATACTTTTTAGCTATAGCTATTATTTTAGGATGATGATTTGCCTTAATTGCATAATGAATTTCAGCATTTTTGAAATTCTTATCCAAAGCTTTTTTTGCAATAGCAAAAGTATCGTCTAAAAGCTGTAAATCATAGATATAGCAAGGTGTTGTAAGAGAGTTATCTCTTATATAGTTAAGTAATTTTGTATTATCAAAAATTATATATTTATTCATTAATTTATGCCCTTATGATAAATCAGGTAATTGCCAATCATTTTTAACTTGTTCATAGATATATTGTGGTAGTTGTACTAATACCGGTTTTTTACTTGAGTCTAGTGACGCTTGAATATCGCTAATATCATCTTCAGCCATAGCTGTACACCCTTCTGTACCAATAGTTGCAGACTTCCAGATATGCATAAAGATACATGAACCCTTTTTCGGTATTGCTGGGTTGGCGTTATATAAAACTTCTATGCCATATTTGTAAAGTGAAATCTTTGACATATTTTCTGCTGAGTGCCAATCTTTATCGCTAATTTGTTTGCTATCAACTATGTGATTGTAATACTTTGAATTACTATCATCGATACATATTATGCCTGTTTTTAACTGAATATAGTTAGCTAATGTCATATTAGCAACACCAAAAATTTTACCTAAACTAAAAATTCCTGCTGGAGACTTACTATCACCCTCTTGCTTTAATGGCGCCTTTGCTAAATTTTGGTACGAACTATCTGCCCATGCTAGACCATTCTTGCCGACGACAACAGTTCTAGCTGATTTAACAACTATCCAATTGTTATCACCAATTTTGTTGAAGTACCATAATCTCGCCGTTATACCTTGCCAGCTATCTGCCACTACAACAATCAGTTGTTGAGCTTGAGCTATTTTGTCTAAAGCTAGTTGTTGAGGATTCATAAATCGCTAACCTCTGCCTATAATTGCTACTTAAAAGATAATTCAAAGAGATTTTGTTGGTGTATATACTTTAGGCGATTTATATTTAGTGGTGAATAGGATTGATTAAAATAATTACTTAACATGCGCATAGACAACTCCTTTTTTTAGATATTCCAAACAACACTCATAAAACTAAAACCAAAAGACATACTCATGTTTGTATCCTCTTATTTGACAGAGAAAATACTTAATTATCTAAAGACTATAAATAATAGCATCTAATTTGTAAAATATTTTTTATATATGAAATTAAATTATTTGATTTTTAATAATAAAAAATTATTATAGAATCGTATTAATTAAACCAAGTTAGTTGTAAACTGACTTAGTTCAATGCAAACTTGTACAAGCAGGATATTTATTCATAAGCTTCTTTATACCAAACATAAAGAGACTTGTTTTAAACATATGAAAAAATATTCTAATAAATTTCAAATCATAAAGGAGATGCATAAATGAATGCCCAAAAATATATTGATAGCATAATTGCTCAAGTAGAAAAAAGAGATGGTCATGAAAAAGAATTCATTCAAGCTGTAAAAGAAGTATTTTCTACTCTTAAACCGGCTCTAGAACACAATCCTAAATATATCGAAGAAAATATTCTAGCGCGTATGGTAGAGCCTGAAAGAGGTATCTCTTTTAGAGTGCCATGGGTTGATAGAAATGGCAATGTACAAGTAAACCGTGGTTACAGATATCAATTTAATGGTGCTATAGGTCCTTTCAAAGGTGGTATTAGATTCCACCCAAGTGTATACTCAGGTATTATTAAGTTCCTAGGCTTTGAGCAAGTTTTCAAAAACAGCTTAACTACTCTACCTATGGGTGGTGGTAAAGGTGGTGCTGACTTCGACCCTAAAGGTAAAACTGACGCTGAGATCATGAATTTCTGCCAAAGCTTTATGATGGAATTACAACGTCATATTGGTCCAGACATCGATGTACCAGCTGGTGATATTGGTGTTGGTGGTAAAGAAATCGGCTATATGTACGGACAATACAGAAGGATTCGTGCATGTTTCGAGAATGGCGTATTAACTGGTAAGTCACTAGAGTCAGGTGGAAGCTTAATTCGTCCTGAGGCTACTGGTTATGGTGCGGTATTCTTCCTAGATGAAATGCTTGAGCATGATGGTGAAACCCTACAAGGTAAAACTGTAGTAACATCTGGTTATGGTAATGTTGCTTGGGGTGTATGTAAGAAAGTTGCTCAATTAGGTGGTAAAGTTGTTACAATCTCTGGTTCAAAAGGTTTTGTTCATGATCCTGAAGGTATTACAACTGATGAGAAAATTGAGTTCTTGCTAAAAATCCGTAACGGTGAAAAAACCATGCAAGACTACACCAAAGAATTCAATGCAAGCTGGCATCCGGGTGAAAAACCTTGGGGTATAAAAGCAGATATCGCAATCCCTGCAGCTACTCAAAATGAGATAGATGTTGAAGAAGCTCAAAAACTTATTGATGCTGGTGTTAAGTATGTTGTTGAAGCATCTAACATGCCAACAACTAATGAAGCAATTGAATTCTTAATGAAGAAAGGTATAATTCTAGCTCCAGGTAAAGCTGCTAACGCCGGTGGTGTTGCAGTTTCTGGTCTAGAAATGAGCCAAAACTCAGCTAGATTATCTTGGACAGCTGAAGAAGTTGAATCTAAACTTCAACAAATCATGGCTAATATTTTCCATGCTTGTAAGTTTGCTAGTAGCAAATACAACCTTGGCTACAACCTAGTTGCTGGTGCAAACTTAGCTGGTTTTGAAAAAGTAGCAGAAGCTATGATTCAACAAGGTAGATACTAATTCTTTATATTTCTTCATATTTCTTTTTTTCCTAAAAATTTCAAACAACTGTTATACTTTGTTACATTTAGTACACAAAGTATCTTTGATTTTTTTAATGACTACACAAAACAACAACTATGATGTAATAATAATCGGTGCCGGTGCTGCTGGACTTATGTGTGCTATACAAGCCGCTAAAAGAGGTCGTAAAACTTTGGTACTAGATCATGCTAATAAGATTGGCAAGAAAATACTAATGTCAGGTGGTGGACGTTGCAATTTTACCAACTATAATATAGCTGCTGATAGATACCTAGCTGATAACCAACATTTCATGAAATCCGCACTATCTAGATATACACAATGGGATTTTATATCTTTAGTGAATGATTATAATATCCCATTTCATGAAAAGACTTTAGGACAACTCTTCTGTGATAACAAAGCTAAAGATATCGTCAATATGCTTTTAGATGAATGTAATAAATATAATGCCAAAATACAACTACATACAACTATTGCAGACATTATAAAAAAACAAGATTCATTTGATATTTTGACCCAAACTGATGAATATACCTGCCAATCACTTGTAATAGCTACAGGGGGATTATCTATCCCAACAATGGGTGCTACAGGTTTTGGTTATAAGATTGCCAAAAAATTTGGGCTAAAAGTAAATCCACAACGTGCAGGACTTGTACCTTTTATATTTAATTCAAAAGATCAACAAAAATTCGGACGATTACGTGGTATTTCAATCTTCTGTCGTGTGTCTAATCACAAAGCTAGTTTTGATGAAAATATTCTCTTTACTCATAAAGGTTTAAGCGGCCCAGCGACTTTACAAATATCCTCGTATTGGAACTCTGGAGAAAGTATTGAGATTAATCTATCACCTAATGCTAATATTGCTGATTTTCTAAGCACAAAAAAAGAACAAGGCGCAAAAGCTACACTAAAGAACAACCTAACAGAATTATTACCTAAGAATTTTGTAGGTATTTTTTTCAATAGTGATATTCTCGAAAAAAGAGTCTGTGATTTAACAATCGATGAGATTAATACTATTACTAAGAAAGCACATCAATGGCTAGTATATCCCCAAACGACTGAAGGTTACCGTACTGCAGAAGTTACTTTAGGTGGTGTTAGTTGTGATGAGCTATCATCTAAAACTCTTGAAGCAAATAAAGTCAAAGGTCTTTATTTTATTGGTGAGGTTGTCGATGTCACTGGTTGGCTCGGTGGCTATAATTTCCAATGGGCTTGGGCTTCTGGTTGGGCGGCTGGTCAAGTTGTATAAGTACCAAACCTACGTTATAATTAACTAAGTATTTTAATAATTATATTTTGTGGTATGAAAATTCCTGCTGAGAAAGAATTTGCAATAAAAAAAGCAATTCTAAAAGCAATTGAACATGGTTATAGCCCAGCTCAGTTAGCAGATGGTTTTGGTGTATCTAAAAGTTTAATCTATAAGTACCGTAGAGCACTCAGAGATCAGGGTTTCATAAGAAAAAATGAAAATAGTATCTACGTTATAACACAAAATAAATTCTCTATCAAACCAAGAATGCCTGAAACTGGCAAACTTAACTTAGATGATGATATTAAAGATCCGTCACAGCAAACTCAACAAACTATCAATCAAGATATACAGCAACCTGTAATAAATGAACCTCAGTTTGAAACCAATCATGTTGAAATAAAGATTCAACAAAAGCTGCAACAAATCAGACAAATCCAGTTACAACAACAAAATGCTGCCAATCAAGATAAAGGACTTTTCAAAAAGATTCTCGGAAAATTCAAAAAGATAATTTAAGTTTGATTTTTATTAAATACCACAAAATCAACAGTTATTTAGAAATATTTTAGATAAGATAAATTTACATAGTAGGTATTTTAACCTAAACTAATCAATACTAGATAAAACACTGTAATTCATATCATGGCAAACAATAGCAAGACAATCCTCATAACTGGATGCTCCCATGGCGGTATAGGCTACGCTGCAGCTGCCCATCTTAAAAACCTAGGCCACAGAGTTTTTGCCTCAGCAAGACAACAAAAAGATGTCGAAGCACTTAGCCAAGAAGGCTTTGAAACTTATCTTATAGATGTAACTAACTATGAACATATAGATAATGCTTTAGCTGATATTTTAAATAAAACTGGTGGCACTCTAGATGTAGTGTTTAATAACGCAGGGTATGGTCAGGCTGGTGCTTTAGAAGATATTGATACAGAATTTCTCAAACAACAATTTGAAACAAATGTATTTGGATTACATAACTTAACATACAAAGCTTTGAAAATAATGCGTAAGCAAGGTTATGGCAAAATCATCCAACATAGTTCAGTATTAGGACTGGTTGCGATGAAGTACCGTGGTGCATACAACGCAAGTAAATATGCTATTGAAGGTCTGACAGATACCATGCGTCTAGAACTAAGAGACTCTAATATTTTTATAACTAGTCTAAACACAGGGCCTATTACCAGCAAGTTTAGAGAAAATTCTATCAAAACAATCTCCAATGTTGATTATGACTCCTCGGTGCATAAACAACAATATGAAAAAATACTTGCACGCCAACATAAAAAAGTCCCATTTAATGAACCGGCCATTTCAGTTGCAAAATTTGTTGAGAAAATAATAAATTCCAATAAGCCAAAACCTAGATATTATATTACCAAAGCAACTTGGATTATGGCATCGTTAAAAAGGATACTACCAACACATATTCTAGATAATTTCCTTAATAGATATTAGTAAAGCTATGTTTTTGAACAGTTATCGCTTGAATTTATATAGTAACCAACCAATAAATATAAAAATCACTGGTCCAAGAATTAATTCAAACTCATATATAAAAATATCATATCCACCCGTTAAATCACTAGATGGTTGAAAACTAAATATAATCCCAAGTGATGTCGATATAAATACTAAAAATCCTAATAAATACTTATAAGTACTATCCATAAGCTTGATGTAAGCAACTACTAGATATAAGTAAGGGATAAAATAAAGTACTGTAGCCATAAGTATTAAAGCTTGATACATCAAATTTACTGATGGTAAGAAATTAGTTAGTAATACTATAGCTGTTACTAATACACCCATAAATACTAGAGCATTCTTAGGAGAATCATATTTGTTGGTTTTGTGTAACCACTCTGGCAATATTCCTTTAGGTGTACATTTAAAGAACATTACAACTGGAGCTAAAAGCCAAATACTCACAGCAGCCAGCTCTGCAAATGTCAGTAAAAATGCCATTAATCTTGGAAACCAATCCCAACCAAATCTATGACCAATTATTTCAAATGCCTCCATCAACCCTGAAGTGCTATTTATTGTGTCAGGTGACGCAACAAGATTCAAAGCAATTGTCCCAAGTATATACAAACCCAACAAAATAAATGCAGAAAACATTAGACCATAATATAGATTTTTCTTAGCATCTTTGACTGAATTAGCAAAAGTTGGGATAATTTCTATACCTGCCATTGCAAACATTATAATAGTCAATGTTGATAAGTTATGCCAAATATTATTATGTGGAACAATATTAGCTAAAGAAAAATCTGTAGCGCTTTTTCCGACGATTAAATATGCTAGAAAACCTAGAACAATTATTGTTATAGCAGGTAAAAATGAGCCTAAAATACCACCAATATCAACGAGGTATTTATTAGCTCTCAAGCCATAAAAACTAATCACTGTAACTAACCAAAAAGCTACTAAAACAACTGTAGTTATATAATAATGATTATCAACCAAATCAGGCCGACCTATGAAATAGGCAAAGTTAGTAGCTAAAAAAATAAGTACAGCTGGATAATAAAATATCGTATTTACCCAGTATAACCACGCTACCATAAAACCTGCCTTTTGCCCTAAAGCTCTTACAGTCCATGAGTAAATACCACCTTCATCAGGATGTTTTCTGGATAACTGAACTGCGATTATAACCAAAGGTAAGAAAAACATTACAGCACCAAGTACCCAAAAGAATATTGCTGAAGCTCCCAAGCAAGCTGCTACAGGTATCCAACGAATACCAAAATTAGCTGTGACAGCCATGATTGTAACATCTTTTAAACCTAGAATTTTATCTTGATTAGAACTTATATCCATATCATTAAACCTTTATCTTAAAATTTGATAAGGGTTATTATATGTAATAAAAAACAGATATATAAGAAAATATTTACAAACATCATTTGATAATAGAAATATTATATGTAAATTAAGTAAGAAAACCAAATTAGTGAGTTTACAAATAATACTCTTTATGATGCTAAAGACAACTAAATTTCATAGTTATCTCTTAGATTGCATTATTTGTTTTCCTACCCTCATTAATACCATATTTAATATAATGTTCAAGCCCATTTTTGAAAAATCCAGATTTCACTGCTTCTGCTACATCCGGATATTCTTTAAGATAAAAATCCTCTTTAAAATCTAAAATAGGCTTCCTACCCTCATTAATACCATACTTCATATAATGTTCAAGCCCATTTTTGAAAAATCCAGATTTCACTGCTTCTGCTACATCCGGATATTCTTTAAGATAAAAATATTCATCAAACTGAAAATCACTTTTGTTAATTTCTTTTGTATATAGTTCTAAACCATCACGAATAGCTTGGATAGCATTTTGATTGGCTAGATAATTTTCTAGAAAAGAATCATCTTTGGTAACTTGATAGTTATCCATATCTGTTACAAAACTCTCGAAATCTTTTTCATTTAAAAGCACATGAACCGTAAGTATATTTTTAATACCTGAATTAATAGGATCTATAAAATCTGCATTTTGAGTATCATCACTGATTAGAAGTTCTGAAATAATCACTGAATTATCTTTAGAAGTATAACTACTAATCATTTCTCTTAATACATCATCATTCTCTGGGCCAGACCAAAGATTATCATGTGCCGACACTTCCATATCTCTATAATCACCTATTAAGCTATTACCTTCCGAATCCCTAAGATTAAATTTACCTTTTAATACTTTATTATTTGGCTCCCCAACTCCAGTATTAACACCATCGGCAATTAGTGAGTGATATTTTACTGTGACATTATCTCCTGGTCCTTTCGTTAGCTCCCTATCTATTTTCTCCTGCACCACAAAATATAAACTAGTATCACCTACCCTTTTATGCAGCGATAGTGCAGGCCACAATAAACCAAATGGCTCTGAATCATATGTCGAGATTAAAGGTACATTTGCAGTAAATACATTTTGTCCTACTTGTTGTATCCAAGATTTACCTTGTGGACAACTAATATTATCCGAAATATACCTACTTTGTGGCATAAGACTATTTTGCTCTTGCGTATTAGTATGTAGTTTTATGTTGAACTTTAGTTCATCGCCAGCAAAAACAACTCCAGAAAGTAATGTAAAACTTAATAGTATTTTTTTCATTTTTTAAATCTCACTTTTTTTGATAAGTATATATTTTCCTTATTAAAAAGATGTTAAAACATGTAATTTATTGTAAAACTTAATTATTATCTAATTTGAATACTAGTTAATTAGTAGTCTGGAGCTAAAGTAATAGAAGAAATAATATTAAATAAAAATAAGCTAGTTGAGTATAATATAAAAGTATTATTAGATTAATTATAATATAAAGACTATTACATCATACCTGGCATACCGCCCATGCCACCGCCCATAGGCATAGCTGGAGCAGCTTCTTTGATTTCACCAACCATAGCCTCTGTTGTAATCATAAGGCCAGCAATTGATGCAGCATGTTGTAAAGCTGAACGCGTAACTTTAGTAGGATCTAAGATACCCATTTCAACCATATCACCATAAGTGTCATTTGCAGCATTATAACCATAGTTACCTTGATTAGCTTTAACTTGGTTAACAACTACAGAAGACTCACCGCCAGCATTTGATACTATCTGTCTTAGTGGAGCTTCTATTGCCTTTCTAAGTAGCGCTATACCATGGTTTTGATCATCATTTTCAGCTGTTAAGCCATCTAATGCTTTCTGTGCTCTAATTAAAGCAACGCCACCACCAGCAACGATACCTTCTTCTACAGCCGCACGAGTAGCATGTAAAGCATCATCTACACGATCCTTTTTCTCTTTCATCTCAGCTTCTGTAACAGCACCAACTTTGATAACTGCAACACCACCAGAAAGTTTAGCTAGTCTTTCTTGCAGCTTCTCACGGTCATAGTCAGAGCTAGCTTCAGCAATATTAGCTTTGATTATATTTACTCGTTTAGCGATGGCTTCTTTTTCACCAGCACCATCGATGATTGTTGTATTATCTTTAGTTACTTGTACTCTACTAGCTGTACCTAGATGCTCCATGTTAGTTTCTTCTAGCTTCATGCTTAGATCTTCAGATACAAGTGTAGCACCAGTTAAGATAGCGATATCTTCTAGCATAGCTTTTTTTCTATCACCAAAACCAGGAGCTTTGACAGCGCACACTTTAACTACACCTCTCATATTATTAACAACTAAAGTAGCTAAAGCTTCGCTTTCTACATCTTCTGCAATTATTAATAACGCTCTACCAGATTTAGAAACACCTTCTAATACTGGTAATAGATCACGAATATTAGAGATCTTCTTATCAACTATTAGAATATATGGATTCTCTAAATCAGTAGTCATATTCTCTTGGTTTGTTGCAAAATATGGAGATAGATAGCCTCTATCAAATTGCATACCTTCAACAACATCAAGCTCATCTTCAAAACCTTTACCCTCTTCAACTGTAATTACACCTTCTTTACCAACTTTTGCCATGGCATCAGCGATAAGCTTACCAACAGTAGCATCAGAATTAGCAGAGATAGTACCAACCTGCTCGATTGATTTTGGATCTGAACATGGCTTAGAAAGTGCTTTTAGTTCTTCAACTAACTTAGCAGTCGCCTTATCGATACCTCTTTTTAGATCCATAGGATTCATACCTGCGGCAACTGCTTTTAGGCCTTCTGTTAATAATGCTTGAGCAAGTACAGTAGCTGTAGTAGTACCATCACCAGCAACATCAGCAGTTTTTGAAGCTACTTCCTTAACTATCTGAGCACCCATATTCTCAAATTTATCTTCTAATTCAATTTCTTTAGCAACAGATACACCATCTTTAGTGATAGTTGGCGCACCAAATGATTTATCTAAAACAACATTACGACCTTTTGGACCTAAGGTAACTTTTACAGCATCTGCTAGAGTATTAACACCATCTAGCATTTTTGTACGAGCTTCATCTGAAAATAAAACTTGTTTTGCAGCCATTTTAATTTCTCCTTTAAAATTTATAAGATTTAAATTATCCGATAATACCCATGATATCTTCTTCTCTCATCATCAGAAGAGTTTCATCACCAACTTTTACTTCACTACCAGAGTATTTACCAAATAGTACTTTATCACCAACTTTTACATCCATAGGTAGTGTAGAGCCATTATCTAATTTCTTACCATTACCAACAGCAACAACTTCACCTTGGCTAGGTTTCTCTTGAGCACTACCAGTTAAGATAATTCCACCTGCAGTTTTTGTTTCTTCTTCTGCGCGACGTACTAATACTCTATCTTGTAATGGACGAATGTTCATAACAATCTTACTCCTTTGTTAAATTAACTGTTTTTCTTTAAATGTTTTTTAATTTCTATGCATCTTAGAACAACTCTATAGTTCTAAGTTCATGCAACTCTACATATTGAGTCAAAAAAACATTTTTCAAGGAAATTTTTTATTTTTTTGCCAAATAAACGCTCTAAACTAATATTATTTTAAAGTTAAATTGCCTTAGTCTCTAATCAATATTATAGAGAAGCTTTCAAATTTAAATAAAAAACTAGCGCAATAAAATATATAATGATTAAGCTTATAAATAAGGATCTATAAATGAGTGTAAAAAGTATGAGCTTTTTAGCTCGAATAATTCACACAATAGGGTTTGAGTTTTTTGGTATTGTAATATTCACACCTTTTGCAATGTTTATTTTACATAAAGGTGTATTTCATATTGCCGGCTTAGCCATTATAATTTCACTAATAGCAATGCTATGGAATTTCATTTATAACTACATTTTTGACATCATAGAGATAAAACTAGGGATGTGTAGATCAAAAAGAAGACTACTGCCACGTGCCCTACATGCTTTGCTTTTTGAACTGGGGTTACTCATAGTCACGATTCCATTAGTAGCTTATATACTCAATATGAGCTTATTAGCCGCTCTTTTAGTTGATATTGGCTTTGTTATTTTTTACCTTATATATGCTTTTGTGTATAATTATATCTTTGATAAGGTATACTTTGATATAATTATCCGCAAGTAGATAACTTGATACAAGCACCCATAGCTTAACTGGATAGAGCGTCGTCCTCCGGAGACGGTTGCGGGGGTTCGAGTCCCTCTGGGTGTGCCAGATATAATAAGAGTAAATAGCCTCAAAGCCTTTAAATATAAGGCTTTAACTAATAATAAAGTGTGGTAATTAATTTATCAAGGTGCAAATAAGGTGCGTATTTATAAGTTTTCCACAGGGAAAAAGAAAGAAAAATAAGATTAAGCGCTATATATATAATGAGCTTTTGCGTCTAAACCGACTTGAGAAGCTTCACTATCAATTGATAGATTTCAACAAATGGCTTTATCTATCTTTTAGTTTACACTCTTTAACATTACTATGATTAAACATAGGTATAGCATAGCTTTATTGCAAAAATAATTACTGCCAATACTGGTTGTTCCTCCTATAAAAATTACCATAACAAATTTAATAATCGTAATTAAAAGAATCTCAATCGGGTAAAAGCATATTCCTACCGTTACATAATATTCCATATAGTTAGTCTGACTATATTTTGTAGTCTTTAGAAAAAACACCTATTGGTCATCCTATGGCTTGACCATAGGATCCACCTATTTTGCTTAGGTATAGTTTAAAAATTGGATTCTCCGATCAAGCCGCACAATGACATAATCCTTTCGGATTAGCTATATCAGCACGATGCACACAATGTAATTTCGATAAAACAGTTAGATAATGGAAAAGCGCATGTCGTAAATAAATAGCAAAATTTGAGGGTAAAAATTTCTGAAATGCTGACTTAGCCTTGACACGGCACATGAATCAAAAGTTACCGTTGCTTCCTTCCGGACCTGGCGGGGTTCACAATCTATCATTGCGTGGAAACCAAGTCAGCGATGTATATAATACTAAATATAACTAGAAATTACAAGTTGTCAAAGCAAATTCCATTATTTAAGATAAATTGGTATCATTGAGTTAGTAAAAAAATACACAACTAACAAAAATGATTATAGTAATATCACCAGCTAAAAGTCAAAATTTTGAACCTATAAAAACAGACTATCAATTCACGCAGCCAATATTTAAACAACAAATAACAAAACTTATAAATACTCTAAAGCATTATGAAGTTGAAGAAATCGAAAAACTAATGAAAATTAGTCCCAAATTAGCTGAAGAAGTATTTGCTAAACACAACGACTTTGACCCTAATCAATATGATAATTCAAATGCAAAAGCTGCAATATTTACTTTTAGTGGCGATGTTTACAAAGGTTTAGAAGCAAATACTTTAGATAGCAAAACTATAAAGTATTCACAAAATCATTTACTAATGCTATCTGGTCTATATGGATTAATTCGCCCTCTTGATTTAATACAAGCTTATAGACTCGAAATGGGCACAAACATTAAAATTGACGGCAAAATTCTGCATAAGTATTGGCAAGATAAAATCACAACTCAATTAAATGAGTATTTTAGCCAACAGCAAAATAAAATTTTAATAAACCTTGCCTCTAATGAGTACTCTCAAGCTATAGATAAAAAATCTTTAGATGCGAAATGGTTAGATATTGACTTTAAAGAAAATAAAGCTGGTACATATAAAACTATCGGAATCCATGCTAAAAAAGCCCGAGGCTTAATGACTAGATTTATTCTAGAAAATAGGATTGAAGATATCACCGATATCAAAAACTTCAATGTTGCAGGTTACCAATTTAATCCAGACTTTTCACAAGAAAACCTACTCTGTTTTACAAGATAATCATGTAATACATATCTAAGATAAAATTACTATTAGATGAAATTGCTTGAAGCCAAACTATTTCGTTATATTCCACAGCCAATCACTTCAATCTACTTAGTGATTCGCTTGATAGAATGATATACTATTTAATATCCTAGCCATATTAATAATGCACATTAGTGGAAGGTAGTTTTAAAAGAATAAATGGAAAATAAAATTGTTTGAACGAGGAGAGTTTTTTATTTTCCATTTATTCTAAAACTACAATAGCGTAGTGCTAGCATTTTTGCATACTTTTTTTTGCTAATGAAAAAAGTATGGTGCTATAGCTTACGAAGTAAGTAGCGAAACACAATCTTAAACCAACAACAAACTAATAGATAGAAATGAAAATTAAAATAATGTCTCTTGGTGAAAATCCACCTAAATGGGTTAGTGATGGCTATGGTGAATATAAGAAACGTTTAAGTAAATCAATATCTCTTGAGCTAATCGAGCTGCCAATAGCTAAACGCAGCAAAACTGGTAATCCTAAACTATGGATGGAACAAGAGGCTAAAACAATTATTAATAAACTCAATCATTCTGATCACTTGGTGATACTTGATGTTAATTCTAAAATCATCTCAACAGAAGAGTTAGCAGATAAAATGCAAAATTGGAAATTTAATAATCCAAATGTTGTGATTCTAATTGGTGGTCCTGACGGTATTGACCAAAGTATTAAAGAAATTGCTAAAGAAAAAATATCGATTTCAAAAATGACTTTTCCTCACCCTTTAGTACGTATTATTATTGCCGAACAACTCTATAGGGCTTATACAATACTAGAAGGTCATCCCTACCATAAATAGTTAAGTCGTGCCTTAGTACATCTATCGTTATTATTTAAATCTTTAATTTTCTTAATACCAGTAAAATTATACTGTGAAAATAACGCTGCGACAGCATTTGCCTGAGTAAAACCATGCTCTATATAAATACAGCCACCTTGTTTTAGAAAATTCTTTGCTTGAGATATAATTATCTTAATATCTGCCAAACCATTGTTTTTGGCAAATAAAGCCTCTGCAGGTTCATAGTCTTTGACGCTCTGATCAATATTTGTATCCGCTAAATCTATATATGGTGGATTAGAAACTATAATATCAAATTTACCATCGTCAAGACTTGTATACCAACTACTTTGGATAAATTTAACATTAGCAATATTATTTGCTTGAGCATTTTTACTGGCGATTTTTAGAGTCTCTTGGTGCAAATCAACCGCGACAACTTGACTATTTGCTAGCTCAGCTGCTAAAGCTAAGGCTATTGCCCCTGTACCTGTGCCAAGATCAAGTATTTTAACATCAGCATTTTTATCAACTATGTTATCTAAAACTGTAGATACTAATACTTCAGTATCCGCACGTGGTATAAGCGTATCTTTAGTTACATAAAGTTTTTGATTCCAGAAATACTTATACCCAAGAATATAAGCCAATGGCTCACCAGCTAAAAGACGCGAGATTTTAGCATCTATCTCTTTAATATGATTATCTTTTAAGATCTTATCAGGATTTAAATAGAGATAGGTTTTATCTAAATTTAAAACATCACATACTATAGTTTGAATATCATTTTTAAATGTTGCTAAATCATCAACCATCCCATGGTCATTCCCACACAAGTGGGAACCTCTAGAGTTAACAGAAATATTCGAAAGATGCCCACCTTTGCAGGTAAGACAGCCATACATTTTATAATTCTCAACTACTGAAGAAATAAATGATGAAATTTTATATTTACTCATCAGACATAGTTGCTAAAAGGTCGGCCTGATGCTCTAGAACCAATGGTTGTATAATACTATCTAAACTACCTTCCATGACTTCATCAAGCTTATAAAGTGTTAAGTTTATACGATGATCAGTAACTCTACCTTGAGGATAATTATAAGTTCTAATTCTCTCTGATCTATCACCACTACCTACTAGGCTCTTACGCGTATCAGATTGTTCTTTTTGTTGTTTATCAATTTCAGCTTGTAGAAGTTTTGATTTAAGCATCGACATCGCTGCTGCACGGTTCTTATGTTGAGAGCGTTGATCTTGACACTCAACAACTACCCCCGTTGGAATATGAGTAATCCTAATCGCTGAGTCAGTTTTGTTAACATGCTGTCCACCAGCCCCAGATGCTCTAAAAGTATCAATTTTTAGATCTGCTGGATTAATATCAATTCCTTCAACCTCATCAGCCTCAGGCATAACCGCAACAGTGCATGCTGAAGTATGAATTCTACCTTGTGATTCTGTAGCAGGAACTCTTTGTACTCTATGAGCACCAGATTCAAACTTTAGCTGAGAATACACACCATCACCATATATTCTTGAGATAATTTCCTTGTAGCCACCATGCTCACCTTCACTAGCTGATATCACCTCAATTTTCCAACCTCTTTGCTCAGCATATTTTGAATACATCTTAAACAAATCACCTGAAAATATCGAAGCCTCATCACCACCAGTCCCAGCTCTAATCTCTAAGAAAACGTTAGCATCATCATTAGGATCACGAGGTAAAAGAAGTATTTGTAATTCACTCTCAAGTTTTTCAATAGCTTCATTAGCTAACTTTAGCTCTTCTTTTGCCATCTCAACAAGCTCAGCTTCTTTTTCATTAAGCATTTCATAAGCGGCTTGTTTATCTTCTAAAGCTTGAGAATACTCTTTAAAGGTTTTCACGATCGGCTCAAGTTGAGAGTACTCTTTTGATAATTCCCTAAACTTATTTTGATCAGAGATAATCTCTGCATCACTTAATAAGGCACTAACCTCCTCATGCCTTTCTATCAAACTTTGTAATTTTGCTTTAATAGAATCTTTCATTTATTTTTCCACATTTAAACCAAACATACGTTTCATACATACAAGACATTCACTTCTACCCTGCTTAGAAGCTTCTTTCATTCCTACGACAGGATAGTGTAATACTTTCTTTTTAATTTCATAGGCAAATCTTTTAATTATTTCTTCGGCATCTTTACCATTTCTAATCTTTGCTAAGCTTTTCTCCAAAGATAAATCTACAAGTCCATCAGCCTTCTGAAAAAGTTCCTTAATCGCGCTATTTGAGATAATAGCTTTTTCTTTTTCAAGGTATTCCTCAAGAGATTTTACAATAATTTTCTGCGCTTTAGAGCTTTCATGCTTTCTTTTATCTTTGTTATCTTCAATAACCGCATTAATATCATCAACACAATAATAGACATTTTGCTCTAACTCGCCTAATTTAGGATCTAAAGCTTGTGGTATTGATATATCAATAAAAACTCTAGGCTTGTCACCAACATCTTTGCGTGTGACAATGTATTCTGAAACATTCACTGCCGCAATTATAATATCAGCTTTTTTGATCAATTGCGGTAGCTCTGTTAAGTAATGAGCACTAGCATTTCTAAAAGCAGAAGTAATCTTATGTGCTTTTTCGATAGTCCTGTTTGCTAACATTATCTGCTTAGGAGCAAGCGCTGTAACATGGCGAAACAAAAGTTCTCCTGTTTGACCAGCACCCATAATAAGGACATTTTTGCTAGAAATATTATCTAACTGCCTCTTAGCTAAATTGATTGCTGAGAATGCAACTGAAACTGGACAATGACCAATTCTAGTTTCACTGCGTACTCTTTTAGCTGTTGCAAAAACCTTCTGAAAAATTCTATCTAGTTCTTTACCAATGGCATGATTTTTTTTACTAAGAGTGTAAGAGTCTTTAACTTGCCCTAATATCTGTGGTTCACCTAAAACCATTGATTCTAAACCACAAGCTAATTTCATAAGGTGCATGATTACTTCTGTACCTTGTCTTAATTTAAAATAATCTTTGATTTTGTAATTAGGATTTCTGACATAGCTTTGCCACCATACCAAAACATCATCGACAACTCTTAAATCAGATATTTCAAGGTACACTTCAGTACGATTACAAGTAGATAATATTACAGCATGTACAACATCATCTATAGCAAGTATTGATCTATACAACATAGATACATCTAAACCAGAGAGTGCAAACTCACTACGAACTTCTATCGGAGACTTTTTATAATCAATTGCTAAAGATATTAATGCCATATTCAAATATTATTAAACGTAATAAAATAAATTAACCTAGAAAAACAAAAACATATTCTAACACAAAAGACTAAGACATTACATTCTAATCTGATTAATAAACTTACAACGTTGATAATTTTTATGTTAAGATGTTATATGTTTACTAGAAACTCAATAAATTTGTAGACGTCACGAATATGAAAAACTTATCCAAGAAACAAACTCAAGCTCTATATACAATAGCTGGAATAATTATAGTTGCTATAATTTGCGCACTAATTTTGCAGTTTTACAACTCTAGCAATGATAAAAAAATGCTCGAAGCAGCAACAATTTATCAAAAAGCGCTAATAGCTAGCGAGAATCCAAAATCATCCCCTGAAACAAAAATTGCTAAATTTGAACTAGTTGTTAACGACTATCCAAATACTAGCTTTGGTATATTCGCAAGTTGGCAATTAGTCGATTTATATACTACGGCAACGAAACCAGACTCAAAAAACCTCAATATAAATGTTAATAATCTACCAAAAGCTATCGCTGTACTACAACAAAGTATAGAGAATAACCCTAAAGATAACCTTAGTGATATTAGCAAAGTAAGGCTTGCTCGGCTATACATCGTAGCAAATCAGCCTGATCAAGCTATCAAAACACTTCAAAGTATCAAATCTTTTAAAGATAATGCCTATCCTTTGATGTTATTAGGGCAAGCATTTAGTGAGAAAAAAGATAAGACAAAAGCGATTGAAATTTGGCAAAAAGCTTTACAAGATCCTAATAGCTCTGCCGAATTCAAACAGATTATTAGTCAACTTATAAACAATACAAACTAGTTATGAAAAAACTATTTTTTATTACAACTCCTTTGCTGTTGTCTGTATTAACAGCTAGTTGTTCTAAGAGCAATGTCCCACCTCCTACACCATTAGCTGAAAAACCTCCTCGAGAAACTTATATAAAAGTTATATGGAAGAGAAAAACAGGAAATGGTAATGGTGGATTAGCAAATTATAATGTTGCTCCAGCTTACGCAAATGATACAGTATTTGTCCCTAACCAAAATGGTATGGCATATGGCTTAGCAATTACCAATGGCAAAATAATTTGGAAAAATGATACTGGCACAAATCTCTCAGCACAACCAAACACTATAGCAAACGCTGTTATTTTCGGCTCTATAAAAGGAACATTGACTGCGATAGATGATAAAGATGGCCAAACCCTATGGCGCACAGATGCTCCAAGCAGCATTTTTGCTCAACCGACCATTTATGATAATTCGATTTATCTACACACCCATGATGGCTCAGTTTCAGCATTTGATGCAAGAAATGGCTCTAAAGAATGGAGTGTTTCAAATAATATACCTGAAATTACATTACCTGGTAACTCATCACCAATAGTTCTTAATAACACCGTAATGGTTGGTAATGCTTTTGGTGCGGTTTTAGGCTTTACTATAAAAAGTGGTGATAGAACCATCAATATACCGATAGCAATTTCTCATGGCTCATCACCTGCTGACAAAATGGTAGATATCACTGCCAATCCAATGTTGTATGATCACTACCTTATTTTTGCTGCTTACCAAGGAGCTATAGTTGCTTTAGACAAAGATACTGGTAAAATGCTTTGGGCTAAAAAAGCCTCTATTATCAATAACATGGCGATTAACAACGGTATTATTTTTACTACCCAAGATAATAGTGAGCTAAAAGCTTATGATATACAAACTGGTGATACCGTCTGGACTCAAGATACGCTGAAATGGCGTAAAATAACTGCTCCAGTCTACTATAAAGGCTTAATAGTTGTTGCCGACTACCAAGGTTACCTACACTTTTTTAACTCATTAAATGGTGAGTATCTTGGCAGATATAAATTAACCCCTGAAAGCGATATTTTTGATTATGGCATCTCTGGACAGTTAGTCCCAACTGAGAAAGGAATTATTATCGAGGCTGATAATGGAACGACATACTTAGTTGATGCTTATAGCGATAAAGTTATCTATGATAGTATACTAAGTGATTATCAAGTTGACAAAGGTAAGAGTGTTGCGCAAATTTATCCGCTTGAACAAGACAAATCTAGTAAAGCAGCAAATACTGTAGCAGCTAAAACAACAGAAGCTAAACCAAAAGGCATCAATGCTACTATAATAATTGGTGATTTTAGTAAAGGTAAACCTAGCTAATGTATAAAGGCATCAGACCATCAATATTTATCTTAATCTTCATGGTCTCTCTAGGGCCATTTGGCGATACTATTTACGCTCCAGCACTACCTGAGCTTAAAGATATCCTAGTTACTGATTACCCACATGTCCAGCTTACTATAACTTCATATTTACTTGGCTACTCAATTAGTCAGTTATTATATGGGCCATTTTCTGATAGATTCGGGCGTAAGCCAATAATGCTAGTAGGATCATGTTTTTTCATAATTAGTTCAATAATATGTATATTAAGTAACCATATTGACACCTTAATATATGCTAGATTGATACAAGGCTTTGGTGCTGCTGCTGGTGGTGTTATTGCTACAGTTGCTGTCAAAGATGCTTTCAAAGTTAACGAACAAGGCGCGGTTTTTGCTATTATGAATATAGCTTTTGCTCTAGCTCCAGCATTTGGTGCAGTACTTGGAGTATTTCTTAGCCCAGCGTTAATTTTTTGGGTATTATTAGTTGCAGCTAGTATATTATTTATAAAAGTAGCAATATTTTTTCCAGAAACAATTAGAGAAAAAAACTTTGAAGCTTTAACTTTTAAGTCTTTCTTTAAGAACTACTTTTCACTTTTTAAAGACCATCAATTTTTCTTTGCTACTTTTGTCCTAGGGATAAATATTAGCGTAATGTACGCATGTCTAGTCACAGCTCCAGATATATTTGTCAATATTCTCAAACTTGAGAAATCTAACTTTTTATACTTACTAACGATAATGGTTACAGCTGTTGTATTAGGATCTCTTGTTTGCTCAAAACTAAGCCACCTAATTGCCTACAAACATCTTGTAAATTTCGGCATGTTTTGTACTTTGATTTCAGGAATACTCTGTATCTATGCCTTCAAAAAGCTTAGTGGTTCAGAGTTATCTCTAGCTTTAACTGCGATATTATCACTGACATTTATAGGAATATCATTTAGTGTTCCTTTACTAACTCCTATTGCGCTAGAGAACTTTACTACTACAGCAGGTGCTGCCTCATCTGTGATGGGATTTATGCAAATGGGCATAGCTTCAATAACCACAGCTATTATGAGTCAAATTAATTTAGGTAGTGAGTTTATTTTATCTTTTGCATTTGTAATATTACCACTTATTGGTTTAATAATATTCTTACCTTATAGTTGCTACTTTTTGAAGAAATAAGTTTTTACAGTTACCCTAAGCTTACGAATTAAATCGATTATATGGTAAAATCTAGATTAACTTAATCTAATTTTACTTATCTAAAAATTATCAATGCAAAACTATAATGCTAAATCTATTGAAGTCCTTACTGGTTTAGACCCTGTCAAAAAAAGACCAGGAATGTATACTAATACAGAAAATCCAAACCACCTAATCCAAGAAATCATTGATAATAGTGTTGATGAAGTTCTTGCTGGATTTGCTAGCAAAATAAATATCACCTTATACGATGATAACAGTATCGAAGTAGCAGATGATGGTCGTGGCATGCCAGTAGATATTCATCCTGAGCATAAAATGTCTGGTATTGAACTTATTATGACTAAGCTTCATTCTGGCGGTAAATTTAGTAACAAAAACTATATTCATTCTGGCGGCCTTCATGGGGTTGGGGTATCTGTTGTTAATGCTTTATCAACTAAACTTGAAGCAGAGATTAAAAGAGATGGTAATGTTTATCACATAGTCTTTGAAGATGGTTTTAAAACAAAAGATTTAGAAATTATTGATAGTGTTGGTAAGAAAAATACTGGTACAAAGATTAGATTTTGGCCTAACAAAAAATATTTTGATGATATCAAAGTCAACTTTAAGACTCTTAAGAACCTACTTGAAGCAAAAGCGATACTTTGCAAAGCTCTTACAATAAATTATTCAAATGAGATAAAAAAAGAGAAACTCACATGGCATTTTGAAACTGGACTTAAAGGCTATTTTGATCATAAGTTAGCTGCCGGAACACTACCAGCCGAACCATTTATGATTGATAACTTTTCCAATGGCAACTCTTATTTAGATGCTGTATTTTGCTGGTGTGAAGATCCTACTGAAAGTATTAAAAACAGCTATGTAAACCTAATTCCTACACCTCAAGACGGTACACATGTTACCGGGCTTAAAAATGGTGTCTATGATGCAATCAAGGCCTACATTGAGAAAAACTCTCTTGGTGCAAAAAATATCAAAATTACTGCAAATGACTCTTTTGCTCAACTAAACTATGTAATATCAGTAAAAATTACAAATCCCCAATTTGCTGGCCAAACTAAAGAAAAACTTTCTAATAAAGACGTTACTACTTTTGTCACTACAGCTGTTAGAGATTTACTGACTATCTGGCTAAACCAAAATCCCGATGAAGCGCGCCAAATTGTTGAGAATATCAGCAAAGTTGCACAAAAGAGAATTAACGCTGATAAAAAAACTACGCGTAAACGTATAATGAATACAACTATTCGTTTACCAGGTAAGCTTACAGACTGTATTAGTTCTAATATTAACTCTACTGAGCTTTTCATTGTCGAGGGAGATTCTGCTGGAGGTTCTGCCAAACAAGCGCGTGATAAGAACTTTCAAGCTGTATTACCTCTTAAAGGTAAGATTCTTAACAGCTGGGAGCTTGATGCTAATACTATTATGAACTCCCAAGAAATTCATAACATTGCTACAGCAATTGGAGTTGATCCTGATAGTGATGACATTACTGGTCTAAGGTACAATAAGATATGTATCCTTGCAGATGCTGACTCTGATGGATTACACATCGCAACACTACTGTGTGCAATGTTTTTAAAACATTTTAGAAAACTTATTGAGCATGGTCATATCTATATAGCTCAACCTCCTTTATTTAGAATTGATATTGGCAAAAGCACTTTCTATGCTCTTGATGAAAATGAAAGAGATGCTATCTTAGCTAAAAACTCTAAATTACCAGGTAAATTAAATATCATGCGCTTTAAAGGTCTTGGTGAGATGAACCCTACGCAACTGCGTGAATCAGCAATGGATGTATCATCAAGAAGGCTTTTACAACTTACTATCTCTGATGTATACGATGATGCTGAAATGCTAGACATGCTTTTGGCTAAAAAAAGAGCTAAAGATCGTCGTGACTGGCTCGAGAACTATGGTGATAGAGCCGAAGTCGAATAAGCCAATTCGCTCCTTTTTTAAATTATAATATTATTCAGCTGCTTTTATCAACCCATAATTTAATCCCTACCATATAATCCTAGTCCACTCAAAACAATTGCCTGGATCAGTTTTTCTGTGTGGCGCGATATCTTGATGACCGGTAATATTTATCAATGTTGGATATGCCTTTCTAAGATCTTTTAATAAAGTATTCAAGCTAACATACTGTTGCTCAGTATAAGCTGTTTTATCAGTACCCTCTAGCTCAATTCCTATAGAAAAGTCATTACATCCTTGTCTACCTTGAAACTCACTTACTCCTGCATGCCAGGCTCTATCATCAACTGAAACAAATTGCACAATTTCACCATCGCGTTTTATGTAAAAATGGGCAGAAACTTCGACGCTTTTAAGACTTGCAAAACTCTGATGCAGATTACAATCTAATTGGTTGGTAAATAATTTCTCAACGTTATAATTACCGTATTGTCCTTCAGGTAAACTTATGCAGTGTATTACAACTAAACTAATATCATTTTTATTAGGTCGTTGATTAAAGTTTTGACTCTTAATACATTTAGCTTTTTTGTACCAGCCTTGATTAAACATTTTAGTTTTTAGAAGTTAGTTATGCTAATATTATACTTTATCAACTAATCTGATGTTTTTGAACAAATTTAAATATGAATTGCTTTGATTGTAAACTCGCAAAAAAAACTGTTATATATGGATTTTTAACCCTAATAATTGTAATCCTTAGTTATAATCTATTGGATATCAAAGTTGCGACACTAGTACATACTAGTGATTTCTTTGGTACTGGAATTAGTACAGTAGCAGCTTTAATTTCTAAGATTTTTTCTCCTAAAATCTGGACTGTTATTACAGTTATAGTCACAGTAATGTGCATCTACAAACATATAACAAAAAAACCTTCAGAAAAATTATATATAATGTCGCTATCATTGATAATGACTATTATAATTACAACTATCCTTAAATTTATACTTGCTAGATATAGACCTGCAATGCTGCTGTTTGATAATCACTATGGCTTTCACTTCTTCTCTTTTAAAAGAGCTTATAACTCTATGCCATCAGGTCATACTGCAATAACTTTTGCTGGCTTATTAGCAGTAGCTAACTTTTTTGACAAAAAATATATAACCTTAATAGCTATAATAATTAGCTGTTTAGTTGCAGTAAGTAGGTTTATTATATTAGAACATTTTATTTCTGATGTTATTATCGCTGCCTATATAGGAATATTTACATATTTATGGTCCAAGGCATTTGTTGAAAGTAGAATAATTACTACTCTAGATAATCCTTAAAACAAGTCAGAGCCTTGCGGTAAACATCCTGTTTGAAATAAACCACATGATTGATTGGGTACCAATAACTTACCCAACGCCAATTATCAAATTCAGGTGAATCATTAGCATCTAAATCGATATTACTTTCGGAAGTCTTTAACCTTAATAGAAACCATTTTTGTTTTTGACCAATACATATAGGTTCTCTAGTTCTAACTAATGAATCAGGAATATTATATTTATACCAATCTCGTGTTGAGGCAATTACTTCAACATCTTGAGGGCGCAAGCCAATCTCTTCATGCAGTTCTCGATACATTGCCTGCAGAGGCGTTTCTCCAGCAACTACACCACCTTGAGGAAACTGCCAAGATGTTCGATTTCTTCTCTGCCCCCAAAATACTCTATTTTGCTTATTAAGTAAAACTATCGCTACATTTGCTCGATACCCACTTTTATCTATCATTACTCAAAGAAAACTTTCTTCTAACTAATTATTTATTCTAAACTAATTCCTCTTGGTTTTATATTGCATTTATAAAAGATATTAAAAAATAACTAAAAGTTTTATTTTGCGGAGAATATCAGCTATTATGAGTTTAAATGATAAATTATTAAAAAATAATAGCGATAGTGAAAGAGTTAATAAAAGATTTGCGAAATTTACCAAACCAGATTATTTATAGCATAATTGTATTGTTTTCTCTGTTTGTTGTAATCTATGCCTACTTCATTTTATCTTGGAGTATTGGTATGGATACAGAACTTGCAACCTATGGCCTAGGAAATAGTGAATATTTATATCCTTTACATATCCAGTACTTTCTTTTAGACAGACCTATTCTAGCAATTATAACTTATGTATTAGGTCAAGTTGCTATTCCATATTTTACTTTACTGTTAAGTATGTTGTTACTATTTGTATCGGGAATTATTTGGATTGTTATTCTTCATGAGAAAAAATTCTCTATAATCGAAACTTCGGTTTTTTGTAGTTTTTACCTTGTCTCACCTATTTATATATTTCAATTTAATTTTATTAATCAAGCAATTGGTATCGGTATAGGGTTTGTATTAACAACATTAGCTATATATCATTTCTTACTTATACTTAATCATAACTGTGAGAAATTTAAAAACTACCTAGCATCTATAGCTTATTTATTTTTATCTATTGGAATATATCAATCGTTTATAATACTCTTTATAGAAGGAGTTATTTTTTTACTGGTTCTCGAACTATTTAATCATATAAGACCTAGCTTAAGAGATATTACTCATATTTTAACAAAAATTTTCTTTGTCTCTTTAATTGCGCTTATCAGCTATTTCTTAATATCTAAATTAATTTATATTTTTATTGGTCAATCCCATTATCTATCTAATGTTTACGAAGGCTGGTATAGTGATCGTTTTTACCAAGTAGTAAAACAACTAGCACTTTACTTTGCTAATATTCTAATATCTCCTTTTAATTTTACATATATGTTAGCAGTGGCATTACTTATCTGCTTTTTTAGAAAATTTTCTTTCATCATAATACTAGCTTTATTAGGATGTTTAGCATTACCATTTGCTTTTGCGGTGGTTTTAGGTGCTCCAATACCACTTAGAATACTATTTCCAATCCCTTTAAGTATAGCTATAGTTATGCTTTTACTCTTTAGAACATCTTCTAAAAAAAAGATATTTATCACTATAGCTTGTTTATGTTTATTTGTTAACTTTAAACAAATCTGCCAACTAACATATAGTCAAACTATGGCGCAAAAATATAATGAATATAATCTAGAACACATATATTCTACCCTACATAATAAATTCGGTAATAAACTCTATCACACCCCTGTTGTTTTTATCGCTAGCCCAAAAGCTAATGATAGCTTTTATATAAAGCACATTTATTCTCAGCCTTTTTACTTTAACACTAATGAAGATTTTCTAAGTAATATTTTCCCTGATAAGATGTGGCAAACAAGCAGTATAAATCATCGTGTATATTACTTTATGCAATGGCTTGGTTTATTCTATAAACTACCAACTGAGCAACAAATTGAGCTTGGAAGGCAAATCAGCCCTTCACTACCAATCTTTCCAGAAAAAGGTTCTATAACTAAAAAAGATAATATTATTTTTGTAAAACTAAGCGCCTAAGCTATTAAAAGCATAATTACGTTTTGATATCATTTTGATAAATTTTTATTAAAACTTAAAATACAGATAAAAGTAGTATACTGATTTTATACACAGCTAGCTATATATGCTCTTGTTTGAGCTTTAAATTTTTTAAAATCTTTGAAATTATATTCAGCAATATTTTTTAGGAAAAACGAACACATTCTCAAAAACAATATAATTAACTTTTTACATCGCTTGTTTTATTGAGTCAAGATACAGCTAACTACATATAAAAATGTCATGCTGAATTTATTTCAGCATCTCACTATAAGTATTGATTTTATTGAGATCCTGAAACGAGTTCAAGATGAAAGAATATACTACTTTTATGCCTAGTAGGCTATATTGTGCAAAACGCGTGCTTATAAAAAATACTTTAAATTCTCTCTTATCAAGACATAGTAATAGAAATCTAGCGTTAATTTTATTGGCATCGCTTTTGTGCTTGAAGTTAATTGATATTAAATACAATGATTCTCATCTTGTGGAAAACCACCTTGTTTAAACGGATAATAAGAGTTTAGGGATGTCTCAGTCATACCAAGCACTATTACATAATCTTGTAGTAATGATTATTGTGCTTTGATTATTCTTTTAGCTTCCTCAAGAAATAGCCTAAACTCATTTTCATGAGTCTTTCATAATAACTAATAACTTGTTGTTGTGTCATAAAACTATTTTAGACCTAATTCCTTAAGTCTTTCGTTAAGAAATATCTCTGCTCTTGGATATTTATCGGAGAGATAAACATCTGACTTAGGATGTATAAAGCATGGTGTCGAAATCCTATCAAGATTTTCCTTTTCATCTTCAGGCTTAACAACCCTATGCTTAGTGGCTATATATTCTCCATTTGTCATTTCTTGAAGCATATCACCGATATTAACAATTATAGATTCACTATCACAAGGTACATCATACCATTGATTATTAAATGGTGATAATACTTGTAAACCTGGTGAAGATGCTATTGGTAACAATGTGATAAGATTAATGTCCTCATGTGCAGCTGCTCTAACTGCACCTGGTTCTTCATCACCTTGTATAGCTGGATAGTGTAATATCCTAAGTAAGGTATTTTCATAAGATGCTGTATCTCTTAATCTTTGTGGTAACTTGCTTGCTAATGCAGGATCCATATGATCATCAATCCACTGTAGAAGCGTTTCACCAAGCTTCATCATTTTCTCAAACATCTCTCTAGCAGCACTACTGATTTCTGTTGGATATCTACCATTTGGAAAATATAAATGATAAAAATGTTTAATGTCTTTTATAGTTTCACCCTTAGCAACTTCTGAGACATCTTTAGGAAAATAACCATCTTGCTTCTCAACATCAAAGATATACTTATCAGCAGCACCTGATTTTAAAAACTCTTGCCATTCTTTATAAACTGTTTGAATTAGATTCCAATCAATCGGATGAGTTCTAAGAACTGCAAAACCAGTTTCTTTTAAAGATCTAGTAAACAATTCAGCCGCATCATCTGCATAATAATCAACGCTAAGAATATTCATTATCACTCCATTATTTTCAATAAAAATTAAATTTTCGGTTATTATTATAACAATAATGCTTTATTGTTGCATTAGCTAGATTTAGTAATTACTGCTAGTTTATGAGTTCAAGCAAAATATGAAGTTTAAAAATAAAGTACTACCAGCAAAGATATTACCCTCTTGGGTGATGCTTTTGGTAAATCTCTTGTAGACGATTTTGAGATATATGTGTATAAATAGTTGTTGTTGAAACATTACTATGACCAAGCAATAACTGTACCGATCTTAAATCAGCACCATGATTTAATAAATGAGTAGCAAATGCGTGTCTTAGGGTATGAGGTGAAATATCAGTATTTATACCTGCAATAAGCGCATAATTTTTGATACGGTGCCAAAATGTCTGGCGTGTTATCCTTTTTGCGTGCTTACTAATAAAAACTGCTTTCTCTTTGAAATTTTTAGATAAGCTCGAGCGAGATTCATTAAAATATTTTTGCAAATACTCTAGCGCATATTCACCTATTGGTACTATGCGCTCTTTTGAGCCCTTACCGATTACTTGAATTACACCAATATTGATATCTATATCACCTATATTTAACCCAACTAATTCACTTACACGCAAACCGGTGGCGTACATCAACTCAAGCATTGCCTTATCGCGAATACCGACATCCTCTGTCATATCAGGAGCTTGAAGCAATCTCTCAACATCAGTTTCTGTCATATCTTTCGGCAACTTCTTAGCTACTTTTGGTAATGTTAGCTTAGCTGTAGGATTATTATTAATTTGACCAGTTGAGATAAGCCAGGCATAGAATTTACGCAATGTCGATATCAACCGAGCATTAGAACGGCTACTATAACCATTTTTTGAACGATATGAAATAAACGCATATAGTTGTTCAAAATCTAATCTAATCAAGTCAATTTTTGCGAAATAACTTTGTAAAAATTTAAGATCGGTACGATAAGATGAGATAGTATTTTGGCTTAAGCCATGCTCAAGCCAAAGATTATCAAGAAAAGCATCAACAGCTGAAGACACTTTTTAACAATCCTAGAATTATACTTTTTCTTTAATTCTAGCAGCCTTACCAGTAAGACCTCTCATGTAGTAAAGCTTAGCTCTACGCACATCTGCTCTCTTCTCTACAATGATACTGTCTATTAACGGTGAATGTGCTTGAAAAGTCCTTTCAACACCCATACCTGAAGACATCTTTCTTACTGTGAAAGCAGAGTGAAGACCTCTATTTCTCTTTCTAAGAACGAAACCTTTGAAAGCCTGAATTCTTTGCTTATCACCTTCTTTAATCCATAAATTAACAGTTATAGAATCACCTGGGTTAAATTCTGGAAGGTCAGTTCTTAATTGTGACTTTTCTACTAACTCAACAAATTTATTTTTCATTATTCTTCTCCTTTTGTGCTTACCTTATCCATTTTATAATCATTTATAATTTGCTTATCTTGTGCAGATAGGCATAGGCACTCTATTAAATCTTTACGACGCTCATAAGTCCTTATTAACTTTTGTTTGCGCCTCCATTTAGCTATTTCTTTATGATTACCAGATAACAAAACTTCAGGTACTGCATTACCATTCGGTAAAATAGCTGGCTTTGTATAGTGTGGGTAGTCCAAAAGACCATCATAAAAGGAATCTTCAGTAACAGATTCTTTATTGCCCAACACTTCTGGTAATAGCCTAATTAGGCTATCCATAACTAGCATAGCAGGGAGCTCACCACCACTTAACACGAAATCGCCTACAGAAATTTCTTCATCAACGTAATCTTGTATTAGGCGTTCATCAACCCCTTCGTATCTACCACAAAGTAGTATCAATGAATCATTTTGCAAAAGCTCTAAAGCTTTTTTATGATTAAATATACCACCTTGAGGTGACAAGTATACTACTTTTGCACCACAACCTAAAGTATTTTTTGCATCTTTGATAGCCTCTGCCAAAGGCTCATACTTCATTACCATGCCAGCACCACCACCAAAACTAGTATCATCTACAGTTGCATGCCTATCTGTGGTATAGTCACGCGGATTAAAGCAGTTTATCGATACTTTAGAGACTTTTATAGCTCGTGCAGTAACTCCAAAATCATTTATAGCTTTAAACATTTCTGGAAATATTGATATTATTCCGAATTTCATCTTCTAACATTTAATCTTTCGCTAAACAGTCTTAATTGTAGTTCTTAGAGAAAGCAAACACAAATATTTGAGCAATAAAATAAACTTTTATAGTAAGGAATGCACATTAGCGAATAGCATTTTATAAAATCAATAACTAGAAAATAGAAATGTTTGAGCGAAGTGAGTTTTCTATTTTCATTGATTTTAAAATGAGATAGTGTAGCGCTAGGCGGTTTTGCATACTTTTTCCGCCATGAAAAAAGTATGTCGCTAATACTTTACGCAGTAAGTAGTGAAACCTTATAAAATTATAATAATTGACTAATAATAGTATTCCCAATCAACAACTATTTTTTTAGAATTAAGATCTTCACTAACAATATATTGCTTAACATAAGGAATCAAATATTCACTACCATCTTCTTTACACACCAAAACTTCATTAGCACCAGTTTCGATAATATCTACTACAACACCAAATGAATCATTGTTAGTATTTTTGACACTACAACCAATTAGATCTTTAAAATATGCTTCATCTTCAGTTAGCTTTGGTAATGCTTGCTTTGGCACGCCAATCAGCGAGTTTACATACTTCTTGGCAGTCTCAACATCATTGATATCCGCAAGTTTAATATAAATTTTATCAGCTCTCTTTAGTACACTTTCGCCTTTGAGCTGTTGCCAAATGTTAGTTGCAGGTAGTTGAATATACCAACTACCATAGCTTAGAAGTGTTTCTATTGAATTCGCCAAAGGATATAAGTTAAGCTCACCATCAAGCTTATAAGTAGCACCGATCTTAGCTATTTCTACAAAATCCTGTGACATAGAAAGATAAAATTTATTAAGAAATAAAATAGTATATTAAGCTGCTTTCTTAGCTTCTTTGATTAGGCTAGCTACTCTATCAGAAGGCTGCGCACCTTTTGCCAACCATGCTTCAGCTTTAGCTAGATCAAGCTTTAATCTTTCTTCACCACCTTTAGCTAAAGGATTAAAGAAACCTAATTTTTCGATAAATCTACCATCTCTTGGACTTCTTTTATCAGCAACTACGATTCTATAGAAAGGACGCTTTTTAGCTCCACCACGAGCCATACGAATTACTACCATTTATTATTCTCCGGTTTTGTATTTTAATTTTTAAATTACTAATATTCATTAGCTAAGCTTAGCAGCCATCAACTTAGCAAAAAATTATGCAAAAATTTAATAGCAATACTTTAAAGTCTCTTAGCTAAAATGTCAATAGTTGACTTGATATAAACATAAATATATAATAGCGCAAGTCGCTGTATTTAACAAACAACTTGCTTGCGACATTAAATAATAAGCTAAAGCGTTTCTACCAAATTTTTGCCTAAAAAATTTTCTAGAAGCCTTTTAGCTAAACTAAAAGGAACACAAAATGTCAAAAAATTATCTATTTACTTCTGAGTCTGTATCAGAAGGACATCCAGATAAACTGGCTGATCAAATATCAGATGCAATCTTAGATGAAATTCTAAAACAAGATAAAAATGCTCGTGTAGCATGTGAAACTTTAGTAAAAACTGGTATGGCCTTAGTTGCTGGTGAAATTACCACCTCTGCTTGGGTAGATATTGAAGAGTTAGTAAGAAATGTTATTATAGAAACAGGATATGATAATGCTAATAAAGGTATTGATGGTAGAACTTGCTCTGTAATTAATGCTATTGGTAAACAATCTAGAGATATTGCCCAAGGTGTAGATCGTGGCTCTCCAGAGGATCTTGGTGCTGGTGATCAAGGTTTGATGTTTGGCTTTGCTACAAATGAGACACCTACATTAATGCCATCAGCTATTTACTACTCTCACCTATTGATGAGAAAACAAGCTGAGCTTAGAAAAACTGGTAAACTAGCATGGTTACGTCCTGATGCAAAAGCTCAAGTAACTCTAGCTTACGAGAATGATAAACCTAAATTTATCGATACAATAGTATTATCAACGCAGCATAATGAGTCAATTTCTCAAAAAGAACTACATGATGCGGTGATTGATGAAATTGTTAAGGGAGTTATCCCTGCTGAACTAATTACTAAGGATACCAAATATCACATCAATCCAACTGGAGTCTTCCTAATTGGCGGCCCACAAGGCGATTGTGGCCTTACTGGTAGAAAAATTATTGTCGATACTTATGGTGGTGCTGCTCATCATGGTGGTGGGGCTTTTTCTGGTAAAGACCCTTCTAAAGTCGATCGTTCTGGTGCATATATGGGTAGATATATAGCCAAAAATATTGTCGCTGCGGAATTAGCTGATAAGTGTGAAGTACAAGTAGCTTATGCCATTGGTGTAGCAAAGCCAGTTTCTTTGATGGTTAATACTTTTGGTACTGGTAAAATTGCTGATAATCAAATAGAAAAACTCGTAGCTGAGTTTTTTGATCTTAGAGTTGGTAAGATTATCGAAAATCTCGACCTATTAAGACCAATTTATCGCAAGACTTCTAACTATGGTCACTTTGGACGTGAACTACCAGAGTTTCGTTGGGAAAAAATCGATAAAGCTGACATTCTTAAATCAGCAGCCAAAATATAATAGATTTATTCATTAAATCTTTCACATCATTCTCTTGTGCTTATTACCGAAAATGGCATCGAGTACTTCGATAAGCGACCGTTGATTTATTAAGAAAAAAGTCATTGAGCTTGTTGAAATGTCTTTTACAATCTAATAAAATAAGGCTTCAATTTGTACTAAGCAAGGTTGTTTTTATTATAATAATCTTTAAATAAACCAACTAACTTTATAATTTATTAGTTTAAAGATCTCTAAGAATAAAAAAATAATTTTTTATAGGGCTAATCTACTGATGAGATTAGTAAAAGTATAAAGTTGATATTTAAGCAATAGTACTAGCTTTATTGTATTTTTTCTTAGCCTGGATAAACTCAATTTTTAAATCTTTATATTTTGATTTAATCTCTTTAATGTCAGCTTTAGATAAAACTTTGTCTTTCTTAGCTTTTAAGTACTCTTGCTTAGCGTTATACATATTTTTGACATTTGTAACAAGCTTAGTATACTTCTCTTCGATACCAAGATGGAAAGTTTTGTTTTCCTTAGTTAATGCTTCATCTAACTTAACTTTTGCTTTAGCAATTTCAATTAAGTGTTTAGGTGTCGTCTTAAGATCATAACACCAGCCTAACTTAGATAGTCCAACAATAAACCATTTAGACGGATCTAAATCAAACCATCTAATACCATTTCTATAATCACCAGCAAAAGCATGATGGTAATTATGATAGCCTTCACCACCAGTTACAATAGCTGTAATCCAGCTATCTCTAGCTGTATTTTTCGTAGAATAAGGTCTTTTACCGATTGTATGTGCTAATGAGTTAATGCAGAACGTTGCATGATGCACAAGCACAACCCTTACGAAACCACCTAGCAGTAAACAACCTAATATATGACCAGTAAATACACCAACTAAAGCCGGCAAACCAAAACATGCTAGAATAGCTAAGATAGTGTAATGATTATGCTGGAATACTAGAGCCTTATCTTTTAGAAGATCATTTACACCTCTGATTTCTTGGACATCAGGACTACTATGCCTTAGTAGCCAGCCAAAATGAGAAAACCAGAAGCCACGTGTAGCAGCATATGGATCTTTGACAGGATCATCAACATCTTTATGATGTTTTCTATGGTCTGAAGCCCACTGAATCACACTATTTTGTAGTGCTGCAGTACCAAAAACTAAAAGTATGTAGCTAACGATCTTGTTTGCCTTATAAGTTTTATGCGACCATAACCTATGATACCCCATTGTAATACCAATACCTGTTAGAGCATAAAAAACGACTAAACAGACATAGTCAGAAGTCGTAAAACCATAAGTCATAGCATACCAAGGTACTGCTATCAAAGTAAATAGCGGAATAATTATTAGCCCGAAAACACTTTTCCAGACTATGCTACCTTCTTTTTCTATGGTTTGGTGTATTATTTGATTATTATTCATTTGGAACCTTTGTAACCCTTTTTTGAATTGATCCACTTTATATGGATATGGAAAATTTATTTACACTTTAATAATAGCACATCACAGTTTTTTTTGATAGTACTTTATACAAAGTCTAGATTGTCGATCTTGCTTTGACATTAATCTCTAGGCTAGAATCCTTAAAACCATTTACATATCTATATGCCCCTGCCAGAGCAATCATTGCACCATTATCTGTACAATATTTCATTGGTGGAAAAAATATTTGATAGCCTTTATTTATAGCTAATAAACCTAAGCGCTGACGTAACAGTTTATTAGCACTGACTCCACCTGAAATAACCAACCTTGTATTTTTGGTTTTTTGTAACGCTTTGGCACATTTAGAGACTAAGACATCTATAGCTGCATCTTGGAAAGCATAGCATAGATTTGCCTTATTATCTAATGACCGATCTTGCTCATCATACCAAGTATTTAGAACTGCTGTCTTTAAACCACTAAAACTAAAATCCAGATTGGGCTTGCTTTTCATTGGTCTTGGCAGTGTATACTTAGCCTTATCAGTTGCTTGACCAGCTAAATTTGCCACCTCAACTCCACCAGGATAACCTATACCTAAGAGCTTAGCTGTTTTATCAAACGCTTCGCCTACTGCATCATCAATAGATTCACCTAATAGACTATACTCACCAAACTCTTTTACTTCAAATAGTTGTGTATGACCCCCAGAGACTAGCAAAGCTGCAAAAGGATATTTTATATCACTATTTTGGTCTAATAATGGTGATAGTAAATGGCCCTCTAGATGGTGCACCGCAATGGTATCAATACCATGGATTAAACCTAATGTTTTGGCAAATGTAGCACCCACCATCAATGCCCCAACTAAGCCAGGCATCGCAGTATATGCTATACAATCAATATCTTTAAAGCTAAGATCAGTTTCTTTGAATATCTTCTTAGCTAAAACATTAAGCTTAGCAATATGCTCGCGTGAAGCAAGCTCAGGAACAACACCACCATATTTCTTATGTAATTTGACTTGACTGTATAAAGCATCAGCTATCAAAGTCTTTGTTGAATAATCATATATAGCTAACCCTGTCTCATCACATGAACTTTCAATACCAAGTACTAGCATTATTTTTTAGCGCCACCACTTGTTTTAGTTATCTGAATAAACTTAGTTATAAAAGAACCGAGCAATAAACCTAAAACAAAAGCTATAGACATTAAGACAATTAATGGTAACGTAGTAGTACCAAAAATATAATCAAAGCTTACTTTATCAGTATTTAATATTGATAATATAACTATTAGTATTATTAAAATTCCAAAGAATATTTGCCAGAAGAGCTTTGCTAACATATTAAACATTTACCACAATTATTAATACTAGATTATGCTCTTTATTATAATTTAAATTAATTGAATAATAAAATTTTATTTGAATTGAAAAATTGAGAAAATAACTAAAAATTAGAAATCTAAAGACTCAAGAGCGTTTCTTAGTGACTCTTCAATATCTTCATTAATATCTTTATCTTCTTTTTCAGATTGGATACTGTCAAAAGAAATTTCTTCAGGCTTAAAAGATGATAAATCAGTAAACATCATATTATCCTCAACCCCTAGCTCTTCACGCATTTTTTCAATTTTAGATGACTCTTTTCTTACTGCTAGGCCAGTACCTGTTGGTATTAATCTACCGATAAGAACATTTTCTTTAAGTCCTCTTAAATTATCAACCTGCGAATTTATCGAAGCCTCAGTAAGTACTCTTGTTGTTTCTTGGAAAGAAGCAGCTGACAAGAATGACTCTGTAGATAAAGAAGAACGTGTAATACCCATTAAGACAAGCTCATACTCCACTTCTTTTTTACCTTGTTTACGCAATTTATCATTCTCTTCAAGTATCCTTACTAGCTCAACATTCTCTTCTTTAACAAACTTACTATCACCTTCATCAAGAACCACAGCTTTTCTCAACATTTGTCTTACAATTGTCTCAATATGCTTATCATTGATCACAACACCCTGCATACGATATACAGACTGTGCTTCAATAAGGATATAATCAGCAAATTCCTCAAGGCCTTTGTACTTAAGAAGATCATGTGGATCAGTAGGCCCATCAGCTAAAACATCACCTTTAGAAACTTGTTCACCGTCAAAGACTACTAAATGACGAGACTTAGGTAGTAATATTTCTTCCACAATATGACCATTCTTATCTATAATTTCAATTCTCTGCTTCTCTTTAGTGTCTCTGTTTCCAAGTCTAACCATACCATCACATGGAGAAAGTATTGCTGCATCTTTAGGACGTCTAGCTTCAAAAAGTTCAGCAACACGCGGAAGACCCCCAGTAATATCCTTATTCTTAGAACCTTCTAAAGGAATCTTGGCAACGACATCACCAACTTCTAGCTTAGAGTCATCAGCAACATTTAACACCGCACCAACTGCTAGAGGTATTGTTTTAAGCTCATTACCTTTTTCATCAACAACCTTAACTACTGGTTTTAAGTTTTTAGATGTTGTTCTTTGTGATATCGAAGTTATCTCAATAGTTTGTTGACCAGTTAGATCATCATAAGTATGCTTAGATGTTATACCATCTATGACATCTTCAAGAACAACTTTACCAGCTACATCTGTAATTAATGGCTGTGCATGCGGATCCCATGTAGCAATCACATCACCAATCTCTACATTTTTACCACTAGCTAGAGGAACAACTGCACCCATAGGAATCTTATGCTGCTCCCTTACTCTACCCATAGTATCAGAAACAATGATCTCACCTGCTCTTGATATAACAATTTCTTGACCTTCTTTATTGGTTACAGTTCTAATATTCTTAAACTTAATCTTACCAGCAGTCTTAACTTTGATGTCAGAAACTGTAATACCTAGAGACGCAGCACCACCTGTGTGGAATGTTCTCATTGTTAACTGTGTTCCTGGCTCACCAATTGATTGTGCTGCAATCACACCGACAGACTCACCAACATTGACCTTTCTCTCACGAGCCAGGTCACGACCATAACACTTAGCACACAACCCTCTACGCGTTTTACAAGTTATTGGTGATCTGACCTTGATCATATCAATGCCGTTATCATCAAGTAACTCAACAAGATTTTCATCTAATAGAGTACCTGCTTCGAGTAATATAACTCCTTTTTCAGTAACAACATCTGCTGCTAAAGTTCTTCCTAAAGCACGCTCTACAAGAGCAACTTTGACTTCACCATCTTCAACGATAGCTGAGAACATTAGACCATCATCAGTGCCACAGTCTTCTTCAATAACAACTAAATCTTGAGCCACATCAACTAGTCTACGCGTTAGATAACCTGCGTTAGCTGTCTTAAGAGCTGTATCAGCTAGACCTTTACGCGCACCGTGTGTAGATGTAAAGTATTGCAATACTGACAGACCTTCTCTAAAGTTTGCCGTAATCGCAGTCTCAATCATCGTACCATCTGGTTTTGCCATTAGACCACGCATACCAGCTAATTGTCTCATCTGATTATAAGAACCCCTCGCACCAGATTTAGCCATCATATAAACTGAGTTAAATGACTCTATTTCTTTTGTCTCACCATTAACAGTAATTGTATCTTTAGATATAGCATCCATCATCGAAGCTCCAACGTCATCAGAGGTCTTGCTCCAAATATTAATGATATTATTATATCTTTCATTTTCAGTAATTAATGAGGACTGATACTGTTCCGTAATGTGCTTAACTTCTTTTTCTGCTTCCTCAATCTTAGCTTCTTTAGTATCAGGGATAGTCATATCATCAACACCAACAGATACACCAGATAAAGTTGAATATTTAAAACCTGCATACATCAATTTATCAGCTAAAACTACCGTAGCCTTACCACCTAACACTCTAAATGCCTGGTTAATAATTTTAGAAATTTCTTTCTTAACTAACACTTTGTTTAGTAAGGAGAAAGATAATCCTTCAGGTAATATATTTAGTAGAAGGGCTCTACCAACAGTAGTATTGACTACTCCTTTCTCATTATAAGTGTTACTCTTAGTATCAAATACTTGTCTATCTATTCTTAGTTTAATCTTAGCATGGATATCTATATTACCTGAGTTATAAGCTCTACTTACATCTTCATAACTAGAGAATAATTTACCCTCGCCAAGCGCCCCTTCTTTTTCTCTAGTGATATAGTATAGACCTAATACAATATCTTGAGTAGGAGTAATAATAGGTTGACCAGATGCAGGTGATAAGATGTTATTTGTTGACATCATCAGCACTCTAGCTTCTAGTTGAGACTCAACCGTTAAAGGTACGTGAACAGCCATTTGATCACCATCGAAGTCAGCGTTAAACGCCGCACAAACTAGTGGATGTAACTGTATAGCTTTACCTTCAATAAGCTTAGGCTCAAACGCTTGAATACCTAATCTATGTAGTGTAGGAGCACGGTTTAGCAGTACTGGATGCTCATTAATTACAATCTCTAAAATATCCCATACCACTGCTTCTTCAAGCTCAACCATTCTCTTGGCCTGTTTGATAGTCGTTGCATGACCGCCTAATCTTAGCTTAGAGTATACAAATGGCTTAAATAACTCTAGTGCCATCTTCTTAGGTAAACCGCACTCATGTAGTCTAAGCGATGGGCCTACTGTAATCACCGAACGACCAGAGTAATCAACACGCTTACCTAATAAGTTTTGACGGAAACGGCCTTGCTTACCTTTAATCATATCTGCTAATGATTTAAGAGGTCTTTTGTTAGAGCCTGTTACTGCTCTACCACGTCTACCATTGTCTAATAAAGCATCAACTGCTTCCTGTAACATTCTCTTTTCATTTCTGACAATGATATCAGGAGCATTTAGATCTAATAGCTTTTTAAGTCTATTGTTTCTATTAATTACTCTACGATATAAATCATTAAGATCAGAAGTAGCAAACCTACCACCCTCGATCGGCACCAATGGTCTTAAATCTGGTGGCAATACTGGTAATACGGTCATCACCATCCACTCAGGCTTATTACCAGAAGCTTGAAAAGTCTCAAGAAGTCTTAATCTCTTGATAGCTTTTTCTTTCTTAGCTGTAGATTTACTTTCTTCATACTCAGCTTGAAGTAACTCAATCTCTGACTCAATATCAGTATCTGCCAATAAATCTCTAATAGCTTCAGCACCCATAGAAGCTTCAAACTCATAGCCATAATTCTCTAGTGCTTCTGTATACTCTTCATCTGTAAGAAGTTGTTTTTTTTCTAATGGAGTCATACCCGGATCAGTAACTATATAAGTCTCAAAGTACAAAACCTTCTCAACATTCTTTAATGGCATATCTAAGAATAAACCAATTCTAGAAGGTAAAGACTTCAGATACCAAATATGCACAACAGGACATACTAAATCAATATGCCCCATTCTTTCTCTTCTTACTTTAGCTTGTTCTACTTCAACACCACAACGCTCACATACTACGCCACGGTGCTTAAGTCTTTTGTACTTACCACATAAACATTCATAGTCTTTTATCGGGCCGAATATCTTAGCACAGAATAAACCATCTCTTTCGGGTTTAAATGTTCTATAGTTTATAGTTTCTGGTTTTTTAACTTCACCATGAGACCATGAACGAATAACCTCAGGAGATGCTAGAGATATTTTAATAATATCAAACTTTTTACTATTGTAATTTTGATGTAGGATACCGTTATTCACAGGTAATTCTCCTATACTTTTTATTTTAATAAAAAAAATAAGTAGCTTTAATTAAGATGCTTACTCTTCCTCAGATGAATAGTCAAAATCCATATCTATACCCAATGCTCTAACTTCATTCCTTAAAACATTGAATGACTCTGGAACATCTACATTCATAGTTAATTTACCATCAACTATATTCTTATACATTTTAGATCTACCTGCTATGTCATCTGACTTAACTGTTAACATCTCTCTTAATGTATAAGCAGCACCATATGCTTGTAATGCCCAAACTTCCATCTCACCGAATCTTTGTCCACCAAACTGTGCTTTACCACCTAATGGCTGTTGCGTAACTAGGCTATATGAACCAGTTGATCTAGCATGCATCTTATCATCTACTAAGTGATCTAGTTTTAGCATATACATATAACCAACTGTTACATCCCTATCAAAAGACTTACCAGTACGACCATCAAAAAGCTTCATCTGCCCATTAGTTGCAAAACCACCTATTTTTAGTAGTGATTTGATGTCTTCTTCTTTAGCACCATCAAATACTGGAGTAGCAATAGGTACGCCGCCTTTTAGGTTTTCACAAAGAGTTAATATTTCTTCGTCGTTTAAAGCCTCAAGATTAACTTTCTTATCACCAACGCTATTATATACTTCCTCTAGAGTCTTTCTTAGCTCCGCTGCTTTTTTAGTTTTCTCAAGAGTTTTTTCTATCTTCTTACCCAATCCGTAAGAAGCTAAACCTAAGTGTGCCTCTAAAATCTGTCCGATATTCATACGCGATGGAATACCTAGAGGGTTTAGACAAACATCAACAGGAGTACCATCTTCCATATACGGCATATCTTCAACAGGTAGTACACGCGAAACCACACCTTTGTTACCGTGACGACCAGCCATTTTATCACCTGGCTGAATACGCTTTTTAATCGCAACAAAAACCTTAACAGTCTTAAGCACACCTGGAGATAATTCATTACTTTGAGTAATAGATTTTTTCTTAGCTTCAAATTTAGCGTCTATAGCAATTTTAGCTTCTTCATAATACTCTCTAGCGTTTTGAACTTTCTCTTCAAGTTTCTCATCCTCAAAAGAAATCTCTAACCACTTAGCAAATGGTAACTTCTCTAAGAACTCTTTGGTAAGGATAGCGCCTTTTTTAAGGCCTTTTGCTTTTTGAATTTTAGCACCAATTACATCTTGCTCAATTGATGATTTAACTACAGATTCAATTACTGCAAACTCCTCATCAAAGTCCTTACGAGCTTTATCGATTAGTTCTTTTTCAATTTTAAGAGCTCTCTTACTCTTACCACCTTTGTCATTCTCAAATACTTGAACATTAATCACAGTACCAGTTGTACCACTTGGCATTCTTAATGAACTATCAGCAACATTAGATGCTTTTTCATTAAAGATTGCTCTAAGTAGTCTCTCTTCTGGAGTTAATTGCTGTTCTGCTTTTGGTGTAATTTTCGCCACTAAGATATCACCAGATTCAACATTAGCACCAATATGCACAATACCTGATTCATCAAGTTTCGCTAAACTTGACTCACTAACATTTGGGATATCTGCTGTTATCTCTTCAGGGCCAAGCTTAGTATCACGAGCCACGCATGTAAATTCTTCAATATGGATACTAGTATACTTATCATCTTTTACTATTCTTTCAGATAGTAAGATTGAATCCTCAAAGTTATAACCATTCCATGGCATGAATGCAACCATCAAATTATGCCCTAAAGATAACTCACCAAAATCAGTCGCAAAACCATCAGCTAAAATATCACCAGCTTCTACTTTATCACCAACGTTTACTATTGGACGCTGGTTAATACAAGTATTTTTATTTGAGCGTTTAAATTTAGTTAGACTGTAAATGTCAACTAAATTACTAGTTTTTGATTTTTCAGTATCAACCTTAATAACGATCCTATTAGAATCTACTTCGGCTACTTCACCAGCATTTCTTGCTATAATACAGTTACCAGAATCTCTAGCAACAATCTTCTCTATACCTGTACCAACTAAAGGCTTCTCAGATTTAAGAGTTGGTACAGCTTGACGTTGCATGTTTGCGCCCATCAATACCCTGTTAGCGTCATCATGCTCAAGGAAAGGAATAAGAGCTGCAGCTGCTGAAACCATCTGCTTAGCAGAAACATCCATATACTGTACCCTACTTGATTCAGTAAATATCGCCTCACCACCAGAACGACACTGAATAAGGTCTTCAACAAAGTGGTTATTTTCATCAAGTTTAGTGGACGCTTGTGCAATTACATAATTATCTTCATCTATGGCAGATAAGTACTCGATTTCATTTGTAACTTTACCATCAACAACTTTTCTATATGGTGCCTCTAAGAAACCATAGTCATTAACACGAGCATAACTTGCTAACGAGTTAATCAGACCAATGTTTGGACCTTCTGGAGTCTCAATTGGACATAATCTACCATAGTGTGTCGCGTGAACATCACGCACCTCAAAACCAGCTCTATCACGTGATAAACCACCTGGGCCTAGGGCAGATATTCTTCTTTTGTGTGTCACTTCTGATAACGGGTTATCCTGATCCATAAATTGTGATAAAGCACCAGAAGTAAAGAATTCTTTAATTGCTGCTGTAATTGGCTTAGAGTTAACAATATCTTTTGGCATAAGTTTATCTTTATGTACCAAAGACATACTTTCACGAATACCTTTTTCAACACGATAAAGTCCTATTCTAAACTGGTTCTCAACCATCTCACCAACAGAACGCACACGTCTATTGCCTAAGTGGTCGATATCATCAACTTTACCTTTACCATCACGAATATTTATAAGCTCCTCAATTACACCAACAATATCACTATTTTCTAAAGTATAGATATCTTTAGATACTTTATCCGCACCTAATCTGGCATTTAATTTCATTCTACCAATATCAGAAAGACTATATCTACTTTCGATAAAGAATAAACCTTCAAATAAAGCCTTAACTGAAGCTGCAGCAGGAGGATCACCTGGTCTTAAAACTTTATATATTTCAACAAGAGCTTCATCAGTATTTCTTGTAAGATCATATTTTAGAGTATCAGATATATATCTGCCTCTTTCTGTGGTTATAAAATCAATAACCTCAAGTTCAAGCATGCCAATCTCTGCACATGCTTCTAATAAACTTTCTGTGATATCATCGTTTGCATAAGCTATAACTTCACCAGTAGCTTCATTAACGATATCTTTTGCTACTCTAAGAGTGCTTACTAAATCAAAATCAATTGCAACAGAGTCAACCCCAGCATCTTTAATTTTTTTAATGTCTCTTGAAGTTAATTTTTTATTCTTTTTGACGATAACTTTTTCTTGATCATCGATGATGTCAAATTTAAGTAGCTCACCCTTCATATTTGAAAGGTTATCAAGCCTAAGAGCAAAACCTTTACTGTTAAAGGTAATTGTCTTACTATCAGAGAAATTCTCTAATATTTGCTCTTGGGTATAGCCCAGAGCTTTTAAAATAACTGTAGCACAGAATTTTCTTTTTCTGTCAATCCTAGCCCATATAATACCTTTTGAGTCAAATTCGAAATCAAGCCATGAACCTCTATATGGAATAATACGTGCTGAGAATGCTCCTTCCTCCGAGTCATCCTTACTAAAGAACACCCCAGGTGATCTATGCAACTGAGAAACCACTACCCTTTCTGTTCCATTAATGATAAAAGTACCATTAGTTGTCATCAGCGGAATATCGCCCATGTATACATACTCTTCTCTAATGTCTTCGACAATTTTCTCATTTGGAAGAGCATCTTTATTATATACAACTAATCTTAACTTCACATTTAATGGTGCGTCATAAGTAGCACCACGAACCTGGCATTCAGTTTCATCAAAGGTAGGCTCACCAATTTGATAATTAACATAGTGAAGTTCATATTGACCATTTTTACTCTCAACAGGAAAAGACTGTTTTAAAACTATTTCAAGTCCAGAGTGAACTCTTCCTTTTGCTGCGTCTGCAGTCAAGAACTTTTTGTATGACTCTGTTTGAATAGAAAGTAAATATGGCACATCTAAGATATGAGGAAGAACCCCAAACTCTTTACGAATTCTTTTTTTCTCAGCGTATGAGTAAGACATCAAAAACCCTCGAGATTTTGTTTACACAAAATAAAAAGCAAATATGACTATATTTGCACCAATATCTATGTATCTTTCAATACTAGAAAGACTAGGGGCCAAAAACTGACCACTAGTCGTAAATTTCTAAAAACTATAGTTTAGAATTTTATTATTTAAGCTCAACTTTAGCGCCAGCTTCTTCAAGTTGCTTTTTAAGAGCTTCAGCTTCTTCTTTAGAAGCAGCTTCTTTAACTGTGAAAGGAGTACCTTCTACAGCATCTTTAGCTTCTTTAAGACCTAGACCAGTTGCGCCTCTTACTGCTTTAATTGCAGCAATTTTGTTTGAACCAGCATCAACTAAAACAACATCAAATTCAGTTTTCTCTTCAGCAGCTTCAGCTGGGCCTGCAACTGGACCAGCAGCAACAGCAACAGCGGCTGCAGCAGAAACACCAAACTTATCTTCCATCATTTTAACTAATTCACATACATCCATAACGCTCATTTCAGCAACAGCATTTAAGATATCTTCTTTTGTTACAGCCATTTTATAACTCCTATTTACTTAACAATTAATTCTTTTTTTAGCTTTCTAATAAGCCAGTGCAATTATTTACTATCTCCAACAGCAGCAAATACTCGTACCGCCTGAGACGGAATCTCATTAAGAGTACGAACAAACTTAGTAACTGGTGCTTGCATAACATTAAGTAATGTAGCAAGTGCCTCTTCCCTACTAGGAAGCTTAGCAAAGTCATCCAACTTTTCAGGACCAAACAGTTCACCACACATAGCTAAATTCTTAACTTCAAAAGCATTATGATCTTTTTGGAAGTTTTTGAATAGCTTAGCTGCTGCACCTGGCTCATCCTTAGAAAGAGCAAGAACAAGAGGACCTTTAAGAGCATCAGCAAGACACTCTAAATCAGTTCCTTTAATTGCTAAACGTGCTAAGTTGTTACGCACAACTCTTAAATAAACTCCAGACTCACGAGCTTGCTTTCTTAATGAAGTCATTTCATTAACAGTCAAACCACGGTAGTCTGCTACTGCTGCAGACAATGCTGAGGACACTTGTTCAGCAACTTCAGCAACAATTGCTTTTTTATCCTCTATTCTAAGTGCCATATCGACTCCTTATTTATTGTCCACACTTTATTTAATTAACACGATATTTAGACCAAAAAAGGTTGTCAACATCGTCTGCGTAGGATAATTATTAAGCCAAGCAAGCTTAGCTCCTACGGTCTTTGATCGTTGCATTTGCATACAACCCAAAGAAATTGCAAAACAGTATGTTATATGTTTAAATCTGAAAAGTCAACATTTATTCCTGGACCCATTGTACTAGATACAGAAACTTTTTTCAGATAAACGCCCTTAGATACTGCTGGCTTAGCTTTTTTCAGATCAGTTAACAACTGCTCCAAATTTTGCTTGAGTGCATCACTAGTAAAGTTAACTTTACCGATTGTAGTATGAATTATACCAGCCTTATCAACTCTATATCTAACCTGACCCGCTTTAGCATCAGTTACCGCCTTAGCAACATCCATAGTTACAGTACCAACTTTAGGATTTGGCATAAGACCTTTAGGACCAAGAATTTGACCTAGTTGTCCAACCACTCTCATAGAATCAGGAGAAGCTATTACAACATCAAAATTCATATTGCCTTTTTTAACTTCATCAGCTAAATCTTCCATACCAACAACATCAGCACCAGCTGTTTTTGCTGCATCAGCTGCAGGACCTTTTGCAAAAACTGCCACTCTAACAGTTTTCCCAGTTCCATTAGGAAGTACAGATGCACCTCTTACAACCTGATCAGATTTACGCGGGTCTACACCAAGAGCTACAGATACATCTACAGACTCAATAAACTTAACAGAAGAAACTTCTCTTAAAAGATCAAAAGCTTCTGATACTGGATATTTTTTCTCAGCATTGATTTTTGCTGAAATTTCTTTCATTCTTTTTGAAATCTTAGCCATCATTAAACCCCTTCTACTTTTACGCCCATACTACGAGCAGAACCCGCAATAATTCTAACAGCAGCATCTAAATCAGCAGCTGTTAGGTCAGGATCTTTAACCTTTGCAATCTCTTCTAATTGCGCACGAGTTATAGTACCAACAAATTCTTTAGAAGGCTTTGATGAACCTGATTTTACACTGATTGCTTTCTTAATTAAGTAAGAAGCAGGTGGCGTCTTCATTTCAAATGTAAAGCTACGATCACTATAGACAGATATTTCTACAGGGATAGGCATACCTGGTTCCATACCTTGTGTCTTAGCATTAAATTCTTTACAGAATCCCATAATATTCACACCATGCTGACCCAATGCTGGACCAATTGGTGGACTTGGATTAGCTTTTCCTGCTGCAACTTGCAACTTAATAATAGCCTCTATTTTCTTCTTAGCCATTGTTTTTCTCCAAATTTAGGTTAGTAGCACTTATAAACTAATAATAAGCTCCCCAATATCTTAGCCTGATACTAAGATTCTTTTTCAACTTGTGAAAATTCAAGCTCAACAGGTGTAGATCTACCAAAGATAGATACTGCAACTCTTAATCTTGATTTTTCATAGTTAACTTCTTCGATAACACCAGTAAAGTCATTAAACGGTCCTTCAAGAACTCGTACAACCTCACCAACATGATACGATTTTCTTAATCTTGGCTCTATAGTAGATTTACTTCCTTCGACGAATCCAAGTATTCTTTCCACTTCTGCCTTACTTAAAGGTATTGGTTTACCTTTAGAACCAACCACTGTTAAAACACGTGGGACAGATTTGACAAGGTTCCAAGCATCAGTAGTTAGATCTGCTTCAATCAAAACATAACCTGGAAAGTACTTTCTTTCACTCTTACGCTTTTGGCCACCTTTCATCTCAACCACATTTTCAGTAGGAACAAGAATTCTACCAAAGTTATTTTTCAATCCAGCTATTTCTATATTTTCTTCAAGCTGAGCTTTCACTCTCTTCTCATAACCTGAGTGCACCTGCACAACATACCAAAGCATATTTATATCCCTTTTATTAACCCAGAAAATACTGAATAAAATTCTCAAATATAACACCAAATAAAGATATTATTAGTGCAAAAATCATTACCACAACTATCACCATCGCAGAAATAGTCATTGTCTCCTTGCGTGTAGGCCATACAACTTTTGCCAACTCAAATCTTGATGCTTGAAAAAAGGCCCAAAAGCGGCGTCCTTGGTTTGTAAATCTAGCTACTACAACAGCAAGCAATACAATAATCACAGCTAAAGATGTATTATAAGTGCTATAACTAGCACCTAAAACATCAGAATACATTGTAATAGCTACTCCAAGAACGATAATAGCTGTTGCCGCCAGCCACAAAAGCATATTACTTGATTTAGAAATTTTCTTAGCCTCAGTGGTCTTGGTAGCCCCACTTATCCATACTTTGTTATTATTAAAACCTTGATTCTTTTTCACAAAACAATCCTTCAAAAAAAGTAATTTTATACATAGGGAAATTATAAATGTAGCCTATAAAATAACATACAGAGAATATAATATCAAGAAATAAAAAAGGCAGTGCATAAATTTTACAACACTGCCTTAATTATATGTGGCAGGCCAGGAGGGACTCGAACCCCCAACTTGCGGTTTTGGAGACCGCTGCTCTACCAATTGAACTACTGACCTACAATATTTATCAAATTATCAATTACTCAATAATTTTAGATACAACACCAGCGCCTACTGTTCTACCACCTTCACGGATAGCGAAACGTAGACCTTCTTCCATCGCGATAGAAGCGATTAGTGTAACAGTCATCTTAATGTTATCACCAGGCATCACCATCTCTACACCTTCTGGTAGCTCAACAGCTCCAGTTACATCTGTAGTACGGAAGTAGAATTGAGGTCTATATCCTTTGAAGAAAGGAGTATGTCTACCACCCTCTTCTTTTGATAGAACATACACTTCAGCTTCAAACTTAGTATGCGGAGTGATTGAACCTGGCTTACATAATACTTGTCCACGCTCAACGTCGTCTCTCTTAAGACCACGAACCAGGATACCAACGTTATCACCAGCCTCACCTCTATCTAGAAGCTTACGAAACATCTCAACACCAGTTACTGTAGTTTTTTGAGTTGGGCGCATACCAACAACTTCAACTTCATCACCAACGTTAACGATACCACGCTCAATACGACCTGTTACAACTGTACCACGTCCTGAGATTGAGAATACATCTTCGATTGGAAGAATAAACGGCTTCTCTGTGTCACGCTCAGGAGCTGGGATGTAGTCATCCATAGCTTGAACTAGTTCAACGATCTTTTCAACATAAGCCTCATCGCCTTCGATAGCCTTAAGAGCTGAACCCATAATAACTGGAGTGTCATCACCTGGGAACTCATATTGATCAAGAAGCTCACGAACTTCCATCTCAACTAGCTCCAATAACTCTTCATCATCAACCATGTCACACTTGTTTAAGAAAACAACGATCTTTGGTACACCAACCTGACGAGAAAGTAGAATGTGCTCACGAGTTTGTGGCATAGGACCATCCGCAGCAGAACATACTAGAATAGCGCCGTCCATCTGAGCAGCACCAGTAATCATATTCTTAACATAATCCGCGTGTCCTGGGCAGTCAACGTGAGCATAGTGTCTATTAGGCGACTCATATTCTACGTGAGAAGTATTAATAGTAATACCACGCGCTTTTTCTTCTGGGGCACTATCAATCTCATCAAAGTTACGCGCTGAACCACCATTTTTCTCAGCCATAACCTTTGTAATAGCTGCTGTAAGAGTAGTCTTACCATGGTCAACGTGACCGATTGTACCTACGTTTACGTGCGGCTTCGAACGCTCGAATTTTTCTTTAGCCATTTTTTACTCCATTTTTTTTCAACAAAAAACAAAAACTTCAAATATGGTGCTCACAACCAGACTTGAACTGGTGACCTCTCCCTTACCAAGGGAGTGCTCTACCACCTGAGCCATGCGAGCTTATATAATTTTACAAAACTAGTTTAGGGTGGAGCGGGTGATGGGAATCGAACCCACACTATCGGCTTGGAAGGCCGAAGTTCTACCATTGAACTACACCCGCATGGTGGAGGGAGCAGGATTCGAACCTGCGAAGGCTGAGCCGTCAGATTTACAGTCTGATCCCTTTGGCCGCTCGGGAATCCCTCCCCTAAAACTTTTAGATAACTATAAAGTTTATTTGACTAAAAATCAAGCTTTTTTGCACTTATTGTTTACTTTCGCATATATACAATATTGTTTCACAAAAAAACTATTCTTATCTTACTATGCCTAACTATAAATGTAAAGTAATGCGCCGTTTTTTTATAAAACTATTGATAATTTTTTTGCTCTAGTCAACGCAACATACAAGATTTGATTTCTTTCACTAATATTTGTATTTAGCTCAATATCTTTTAGTAGCACAAATACCTTATTATAGGTTGAACCTTGAGCCTTATGCACTGTAACAGCAAAACCATAATCAAGATCTTTTTTAATTAAATTGTTTTTAGATCTAGGTCTACCATCACGATATTTATCGATATCAATTAACAACAGATTATTTTTACGAAACTCATAATATGTATTCCATAATTTATCCGACCTTGCAATTGCTAATAAGCCATCATGTATTTCTGCATAATCATGCAAATTAGCTTCATCTTGAGAATCTATCACAAAAATATCTTTCTCATCAAAACCTTTAAATATTTTTGCTTTCTCTAAAATTCTTACTATATAACCATATAATCCACTTGCATTTTTTTGCCTTTGAGATACATCAACCACTTTATAATCTACACAGTTATTTATTAAAAAAGCTTCTTTTGAATTAGCCTTTATTGCCCGATAACCTGTTAATATATCACCTTTCTCAATAAGCCTTACATTCTCACCAAATACCAAATCTCTTATAAGGCGATTTGATTGCATCACAGTCTTATTACGCCAAGCAATCAATTTAGCATAATTTGGATCAGTTTTTGCATAAATAGAGCCAAATACATCGATTAATTGCTCACGAAACTCTAACTTTGAATTTACAAAAAGTATCCCTTCTGCTGATTCACTTAAAAGAGTTTCTTTTTTAATTAAGAACTCTGGTAACTCATCGGTCACTTGACGAAGCTGCTGGCTTAATGGTGCTAATGGATTATCACTTGCCTGACGCATCAACTGCGTTAGTTCGTAGCTATTTTTAAGCTTAAAGATTGGACTTAGCTGGCCACCAACTGGTGGTATCTGGGCTTGATCGCCCAAAAACAACACTTTTGTTACTAATGACTTGTTTACCTCTGAATCAATAAGTTCAAAAAGCGCCGCATTTATCATACTTGCTTCATCTATAACGACAAGATTGTAGTTTTGGATAGTCGCTTTTTTGATTTGGCCAAAGACAGGATCATTTGGATTAAAATCTTCAATATTTACATCCGGTTGTAAACCTAGCAATGAATGGATAGTATAGCCTTGTATCGCTGTTACTTGAGATATAATAGCTTTAGCTTTACGTGTAGGAGCAGATACTATAGCTTTTTCAGAATACTCATCTAGAATTTTTTTTACCACAGTAGTCTTGCCGGTACCAGCAAAGCCTGATAATAAAAAATAACGATCTTCACTTTTAAGAAAACCTTTAATCCGAATTACCGCTTCTAATTGCTGCCCATTAAGAACTATCTTTTGACCATTAGACAAATAAAGGATTTTTTCTGAAGAAAGAAAACTTTTTTGCATTACTTATCTGCTTGAGTGAACCTAATAATTACTTTAGACATAATAAGATTATTTGAGATTACGACTTCATTACCATCTTCATCATCAAGCTTAGTATATAAAAAACCAATTGATTTGACAGTACCTTTAACACCACCTAAATCAACCTTTTCGCCAACCTCAAAAGGCTTACTAAATGCCAACATAAAACCAGAGGCAATCGTATTATAAGATGTCTTTAGGGACATTGAGATACCAAAAACTATACCAGTTAGAACACCTGTCACAGGCGATATTGGTACTCCTAATTTTGCTAAGGAAATCACAATCACAAGTACTAAAAATATTGTATAAACTAGTCTAGCTAAAAATTGTGATACAGTTTTATCATATTCTTTCAACAAGCCATACACAAAAGTTTTTATATATTTAGATGCCCAGAGACCAACAGCTAAAATCACAACTGCGACGAAAAGATTGATAAAAAATGAATCACTATTACTTACCTGATCAAACATCCTTATTTTCCTTATATATTCTTTTTGCTCGGGTGAGCATATACACAGCTATAGTACTTAAGACTATCGATATAATCGCAAACAATATCTCTTCAAATATTACCTCATATTGATGCTGAGTAGCTAGAGAATGAGCTATAAGCAAAATATTTTCTATTATAAATAAAGCCATACTTACAGCAAACGCAGATAAACATGGGGCTGTTGAAAGCTTACCCAATTTGTGTGTTTAAAGCTTAATTCTTTAACGCTGTGCATCTTAGGCCACTATTCTAAAGTTTTTCTTTATGTTTTATTAATATTTCTGATATTTGGATACACGTATCCTAGTTCAAGCACAAATTGAGTGGGTCAAGCACTACAAGTCGCTTAAGATTGAAGCAAATAGATTTCATCAGTTCAGCAAAGTGATTTTTTGAAACTCCTCTATATCTAACACGTTTATCCTGATGAGCAAACACTCTTTCATAAGGTGAACGTATAGCACTAAACCAACTGTCTTGATCATGATTTTTACCAAGCATATTATTCTTCTTTATAGCTTTAAGGTCACAACAGTTATCCCTGGCAGTTTTGTTAGCATATTTTGTACAGTATCCCTTATCAGCATAAATCGCACCACCATCAGGGCAAACATATTTTATACCCTTTGCGTCTGTAACATTGGCAGGTGTCACAGCTACTTTATTAATCAGTCCACTCTGCATATCTACACTAGTATGTTTCTTATAACCATACCAAAATTTATCTTTACCTTTACAGCCTATACGTGCTTGCTTATCTATAGCTACTTTAGGAAGTATTTCATTATTTAACTTTTCATATTTCTCTTTGATAGCTTTATCTCTTTCTTTCCAAAGATTAGCTTTAGCTATTAAGTGACTAGCATCAACAAAACTAAAGACTTCATTGATAAATCCTTGTTGTTTTAATTGCTTTCTTAAATCATTAAAAATTTCCGATATAAAACGAGTACCTATATTCTTTCTAAATTTACAAAATACACTATGATCGGGAGTTTTTTCTAATAATGTAAATTCACAAAACCATTTTGCTGCGTTATTCTCTTGTAGATATTTCTCTAATTCTCTATCGCTAAGATCTTCCATAAATTGTAATAGTAAACATTTAAATAAACGTAGCATTCCATAACCTTTATAAGGGTTATCTTTTTCAAACTTCTTTAATTTCTTAGCAACATTTTTAAAATTCCAAATCGATACAAACTTACGATATATATGATTTCTCGGTACTAAGTCATTAAGACTTATCATCTCTAGTTGATTCATCAGATAAGCATATGAAAATTAATATAACTATATTTTAACAAATATTATTCTATATATGGCTAGTTTTCAACACGCCCAACATATAGAAAACCTATATAAAAAAGCTGAGATCGCAAACAATAGTAACAAAGGGTAAATAAGTATTTGTAATGTATCTATAAAAAACTGATGAGGTTCTTTAACGCAGCTTAAATTATATTTTATTGTTAAAATATAAATGAAAGCAAAAACAAAAAAAGTTGCAAACAAAATAGCTGTATTTTTATTTACAAAAGTATCAGCAAAACCAATATATCTCCTTCTTGAAAATAACAGCCCACAAACTGTTATAAAAGCAGCTCCGGAGATAAAGCCATCATATGAAAAAGTATTTTCTTGATAGATATGATGGATGATATAGCCGTAGCCACTCATGCTAAATAAAAATATTGAAAAACAAATCCAAAAGGCAATATCCCAAGGCTTTTTTTTAGTGAAAATATAGCTTAGAATTACACAACACAAGAATAAAATAAAAGAAATAAATAATCGTAAAAGATCATCTGCTAATAGTGGCATAAAATTTATTTCACACATCATTCTTAGAAAACCCCTTTTGTCTTTAACAATAAATAAAAAGCTGTAGCAATCGCACTTCCAACCACAGGACCAATTATCGGCACCCACGCATAACTCCACTGTGAAGAACCTTTACCTTGTATTGGCATAATAGCATGAAACAGTCTTGGACCAAAATCCCTAGCTGGATTGATTGCATAACCTGTAGTTCCACCCAAAGACATCCCAATTACAACAACCACAAATGCCACGGGAATACCACCTAAAGCACCCATATCAATTGGATAAGCTGTAATTATATTATGATTACCAACTTGAACAACAACACCATGCATAGTTAAAATAGCTAAGACTAGAACAAATGTCCCAACTACTTCACTGGCAAAATTTGATGGTAAATGCTTAATTGCTGGTGATGTGCAGCAAGTTGCTAGTTTTAGCTCAGAATTATCAGTAACTGAATAATGAGGATAATACATAATCCACACTAATAGTTGACCAATCATAGCCCCTATAATCTGACTTATAATAAATGGTAACACCCAAGTCCATGAGAACTTACCTGCAAGAGCTAAAGCTAATGTCACAGCAGGATTCATATGGGCGCCACTAATAGGCCCAGCAACTAACACGCCAATAAAAACAGCAAGGCCCCAAGCGAATGTAATAACTATCCAGCCGCCATTATGTGCTTTTGACTTATTCAAAACCACCCCAGCAACAACACCATTACCCAATAGGATAAGTAGCATTGTGCCTATTACTTCTGCGATACATGCTGCTAACATAATCAATCCCTACTTATATAACTCTTCTACATTAAAGTTTTTAGAAAACTCTATAAAACTCTCGATTTGCTGGTTTTGCCAAGCTTCATCTCTGCCAAGCTCTTTTGCAATAAGCTCAGCAACTATTGGCGCTGCATCCAAACTTGCTTTTATATCCAAAAATACTGCCCTTGTGCGACGCGCAAGGACATCTTCGACAGTTTTAGCTTTCTCATGTCTGACATGATATATAACCTCTGCTTGATAGTATGGTAAACCTCTAACTAAAAGTTCAAAATTATTAAGCTCATTCTGAATAGCTCTAATATCCTCGGCATTTTTACCATAAACTTTTAAAGGATAACTCTCTTTAGGCTCAATAGCATCAACAAGTGATTGATGTGATGTTTTTGAGATTTTTTGAGCAATTTTCTTAGTTTCAATATAATCAAGAGTATCCTGGCCCATTCTTCTAAAGATAGTCCACTTACCACCAACAACTGTAATTAAGCCACATTTTGACTCAACAATTTCATGCTTGCGTGATATTTTTGCAGAGTTTTTAGCTTTTTTTGGCGTTACTAAAGGACGCTGACCACAGTAAACTGACTTAATATCTGCAATAGTTGCTTTGTCTTTAGTATATTGATTAAAAGTCCCTAATATAAAATCTATCTCCGATTTATCAGCTTTTGGCTCAAGACATGGTGCTTCTTTTTTGATATCCGTAGTACCAACTATTAGATGGTTATGCCATGGCAAGATAAACAGTACACGACCATCTTCAGTCTCAGGTATCAAAATTGCATGTTCAGTTGGGAACTTATCCCTAGCAAAAACAATATGTGTCCCCTGAGCAACAGAGACATAGTTATGTGCATCTTGCTGATTTGCCAGACTTATAGTTTTATCACTAAATGTACCTGTAGCATTAATTATATGCTTAGCTGTGAACTCTTTGTGCCCACCATTTAAAACATCAATAACTTTAACAGTATCTAATTTTGAATTTGTTGAGCTGTATATTTTTTCGACCTGATGATAATTAAGCGCTGTACCACCCTTTGTCTCAAAAGTTTTCATCAAAGAGATTAAAAGACGAGTATCATCAAACTGGCCATCATAGTAAACTAAGCTTTTTTTTAACTTCGAATCATCTATATTAGGAAGCTCTTTAAGAGTTTGCTGCTTATTTAGATTATAGCTTTTACCAATCTTATATTTACCTGATAAAAACTCATAAAGCTTAACGCCAATAGTATATTTAATAGTCTCAAAATAACTACGCGTTGGAATAAGATAAGATTGTTTATGTGTCAGATGTGGTGCATTATGTAAAAAAGAGAATCTTTCTTCAAGGCCTTCTTTGACTAAAGCAAAATCGAGGTTCTCTAAATATCTTAAACCACCATGAATCAGCTTTGTTGACTTTGAAGAGGTTCCTTTACCAAAATCATTTGCCTCTAGAAGTAGAGTTTTGTAACCTCGAGAAACTGCCTCAATAGCACAACCAAAACCAGTTGCGCCCCCACCAATTATTATTATATCGTATTCTTTTTTCATTTCTTTATAATCTTTATTAAAAATTTAATCTAGACTTATCACCATTATTGTTCTCTCGTCAACCTCTTTCAACAAGCTTGAAAGGAGTTGATTTATGCATTACAGCTTACGAAGTAAGCAACGAAACTTTTATCTAATGTGTCCCACAGGATGTAGCCACTTATCACTCTGCCCACGCCCTACTTCTTTCAACTGCTTTTTTCCAACCTTTATAATCATGAATAACTGTTTGAGGATCTTTTTGTGGCTTAAAAGTCTTCTCTATTGTAAGGATAGATTTTAGTTCTTCCTTATCTTTCCAAAAACCAACTGCTAACCCCGCTAGGAAAACAGCCCCTAAACCAGTGATTTCATTTATTTTTGGTTTTGAGATTTCAGACTGTAAAATATCAGATTGAAACTGCATTAGGAAGTTATTTTGCACCGCGCCGCCATCAACACGCAAACCTGCAAGATTAAGTCCAGTATCCTCTTTCATACATTCTAAAACGTCTTTTGCCTGATATGCTATAGCCTCTAGTGCAGCGCGAATAATATGCTCACGCCTTGTATCACGGGTAATACCAATTATCATACCACGAGCATACATATCCCAATATGGTGTACCTAACCCAACAAATGCAGGCACTAAATATACACCATTGGTAGAATCAATCTTAGTAGCATAGTACTCACTATCCTCAGCAGAACGCACCAGCCCTAACCCATCACGAATCCACTGAATAACAGCTCCAGCAATAAAGACACTGCCCTCCAAAGCGTAAGTTGGTTTACCATTTTCTGCCCATGCAATAGTTGTCAAAAGCCCTGCATTAGAAAATACTGGCTTATCACCAACATTCATAAGCGCAAAACAACCAGTACCATAAGTATTTTTTGCCATACCTTTTTCAAAACAACAATGACCAAATAATGCTGCATGCTGGTCTCCTGCAACACCCGCGATAGGAATCTCTGCACCACCTAAAGTATGACTATCTGTCACTCCAAAAACCTCACTTGAGTTTTTAACTTGTGGCAACATTGACTCAGGAATACCTAAATATTCAAGGATTTTTTTATCCCACTCTAAAGTATTAATGTTAAACAACATGGTGCGTGAAGCATTACTATAGTCTGTTGCATGTACTTCGCCGCGGGTTAAATTCCAAATCAGCCATGTATCTATAGTACCCATTAGTAGCTTTCCAGCCTCGACCTTTTCTCTAGCACCTTCAACATTATCTAAAATCCATTTAACTTTAGTACCTGAAAAATATGCATCAATAACCAAGCCAGTATTTTCTTTGATATATTTGACAAACTCAGGATCTTGTTTGATTTCATCACAAATACTCGAAGTACGACGACATTGCCATACTATAGCATTATAGACAGGATCACCTGTTTCTTTATCCCAAACCACAACTGTTTCACGCTGATTTGTGATACCTATCGCAGCAATTTGATTTGGCTTGACACGACCAAACTCTAATGCTTCACGCATTACGCCACTTTGAGTTCCCCATATTTCCATTGCATCATGCTCTACCCAACCACTTTTAGGATATAATTGTGTAAATTCTTTTTGGGCAATCTTTTTTATATTACCTTTTTTATCAAAAATAATCGCACGTGAACTTGTTGTACCTTGGTCTAAAGCTAAAATGAAATCTTTTGACATAATAGAAATTCCTTTCGGTAAAAATTAATACAAATTGTATATTATTAAAGAGTATTTTAATTTTTTTTCTCTTTAATAAAAAGAGATAAGATTATTGATAGTAGCATTAATACTGGCAAAATAAATAAAGCATACCTAAATGCTATAAGCTGTTCAAAGCCGTAACTCTCTAGCAGAGATACAACAAATCCAACAAATGGTTGTAACACCGCGCCACTAAGTGGTATAAAAAGATTTACAGCTGCAATACCTGTTGCGATATATAGTGGGCTTATATGCATACGTAAAATTGTAAAGTTAAGCACATGCACAGCTTGCATACCACCCCATAATATACACAGTATGCACATTATTATCGGATTAACATGCATATACACAATAGCAATAACTATAAATAACCCTAGGATTGAAGCTAAAGTAAGTAAAGATTTTTGCCTGTTTAGAAGTGTCGCAATAATGCCCCAAAGTGGACTAAATATAGCAATACCAATAAATATCATCGATGAGGCAAGACCTGCATAATGTACTGAGTATCCATCTAAACTTAAAAACCTATAACTCCATAAATCAGCGAAAATAGCCGTTGTTCCATAAATAGTGAAACAGAAGAAACCATTTAACAGAATTTGCTTAATTTTAAATACAATAGGGATATCTTCTATCTTTGTGTGTGTATCTGCTAACTCATCAGTATCTTTTTGATTATGTGGTTCAACAGCTGGTATGAAGAATATCACACTCAAAAATAGCAATATTGAAACAACTAATATCGCTGACATAATCACTTGGATACTAAAATGATTTGCAAGAATAACCAATGGTAAGCCTGTCAGAGTGCCAGCGCCATACATTAGCATTTGCGTAGCACCGGTAAACAATGGAAATGTTCTTTTTGGTAACCATATTGCAATAGATTTCAATGCCGACAAAAACGCAAAACCACCACCAACACCAGCTAAAACTCTATATACAATTAGATACTCTTGCGATGTTGCTCTTGTAGCAATAAAAACACCAATAGAAAACAGCAAAGTACTTACTAGCATAATCTTTTTGACACCAAATTTATCAATCAAGATTCCCGCTGGAAGCTGTGAAGCCACATAAGCCCAATAAAATGCCGAACTTAATACACTGATTTGCTTGGGACTAAGATTATATGGTACAATCGAGAAATCATTATATAAAGAGTTTCCTGATGCTCTAATGATAAATTCTAGAGCATAAAAGAATGCACATATAAACCATATAATAAAACCAGCTTTAGTAACTTTTTGCATAGAGTAACTGAAAATGTGTTTTGATATTTCAAAATTATGCTCCAAAAGCCCTTATATGTAAATATAAATAATTTCTTAACTACCAACTAATCAATTAGTTATAAATACTCTAATCATCAATCAAGTATGTAGTGTTTGCTAGAAGCTTATTTATCTATACTAGAAATTCCACTCAAAGCCAGTCTTTACTAGTGTTGAATTGCGATATTGCGCGCCGTTAAAGCCAGAAAACATATCAGTATTATCAGCCATCTCACCTGTGAGATTATATTGTCCCTCAACCAATAAACCAAAGTTACTTGAAATATTATATTTAGCACCTGTACGACCACTTGCGAAAGCTGCTATTCTAGAACCAGGATCATATGCTGAGTTCATATTATTTAACTGATATGGATTTGCTCCTAAAACTGTTCCACCATAAAGCTCAAGCTTATCATTCCATAGCTTTTTGACTAATTTTGTCTCTTGGGTATAAAACTTTGTATCTTTGAGATCTCCCCTTGATCCTTGCGCAATCAGACTAGTAGAGCTTGTATATGCATCAAAAACAAGCGAATCAGTGATATTAATAGCGCTACCTGATATTCTATCTGAGAATTCTGCGGCATTTTCTCTATCAATAACTTCATTGCCTCTTTCAGTACTTGGACGATAAAAGAAATTATTAGCAGTGATATAATACATACCCGTTTGGGGGTTTAGATTGTTATCACTATAACTAAAAATAGAGCAAAAGAATAATGCTGAAAAAGCTAATACTTTTTTCATATTTTTCCTCCTCAGTAAATAGATAATTTTATCACAATTTAAAATGTTTTGATTATATTAAAAAAGTTAATTAGACAATCTTTTTCTAAAAAGGTAAATTAAGTTATAGAAATTATTCACTTATATTTAAGATGCAAAAATTTAAACTTTCGTTGATTTTAGTGGTTGGTATTAGCTTTTACTGCTACGAATTCTTTTTAAGGATATTAACAGGCGCATATCAAGAACAGATAGTCGAGCATTTTCATCTATCAACACATATAGGATTTTCTTTCTTAGTATCAAGCTATAATATCACTTATCTTTTAATGCAAATCCCCGCTGGAGTGCTACTTGATAGATTTGGTAGCAAAAAAGTACTTATTAGCGCTACTTTATTGTGTGGTATTGGTAATGTAATTTTTGTCACAGGTGATTATGAATTAGCACTATTTGGTAGACTCTTAGTAGGGTTAGGTTCATCTTTTGCTTTTATTGGTATACTAAAACTAACTTTAGAAAACTTCGAATCCAAGTATTTTCCAATTATCACAAGTTTGGTAATATCTTTGGGCACCCTTGCAGCAGCATTCTCACAAAACATTAGCGTTATAATTTCTCATTATGATACTTCATGGATAAATATTTTTATCTACTCTGGAGTTATATCTATACCTTTAGCGCTACTTTTTCAAATTATCATTCCACATGAGAAATACTCTGCAACACTAATGCCAAAATTTAGTGAAATTCTTAGCAGAGGTAAGCAACTAATCAAAAATAGTTTAATCTGGAAAAATGCAATCTGGGCTGGATTACTCTATACACCAACAGTTATATTAACATCACAATACGGTGTACTATATTTCAAACAATCTTATGGTTTTGATAGTATCTACTCAACAACGATGATAACCGCCATTTTTGTTGGGTGGATTATTTTCTCACCAATTATGACTTACCTTTGTAATAGGTTTAACGATAAAAAAATTATTGCTATTTCAATAATCGGTATTTTGTTAGTATCTATATTGATAAATGCACAAATGTTAAAAAACTATGCAATAATCATAGCTTTTTTATTTGGAACTTTTTCTGCTTCACAAGTTTTAGTTTGGTATTACTTTAATAAAATATGTCCACCAAGCTTTGCAGCTGTAGGTATTGCTATTACAAATATGCTAATAACTTTAGTTATAGAGATTGGCCAACTTGGTGCTGGGTTAGCTATTGATAGCGGCGCTCATTTTAATATCCAAGCAAATACAAGCATAACTTTAACATTTATTGTTGTTTTAGTTTTAGCATTTATAATTATGAAAAACATGGTCAAAAATATTAAATCTTAACTAAATTTGCAATATCTGCTAGTAGTATCTTTTGGCCTACATCGACACCAAAATCTACAGTATAAAACTCTTTTGCACCCTGTGCTTGTACTTTTACAAATACTCCTTTGCCAAAAACCTTATGAAATACTTTATCACCTGGTTTAAAGCTATTAGTAGTATTATTTGATTTAAGAAAATCAAAAGGCGACATCCCAAAATTTGCTTTTTGTTTAGTTTGATGTTTAGTTGCTGTAAATTCTAGTTTATCTTGATTCAGATGCTGAGAGTCTATCTCTGCAACAAAGCGTGACTTAACTTGAAAACTACTACGACCAAAGATATTGCGCACTTGTGCATAACTTATAGTTAAGGCTTTCATAGCTCTTGTTATTGCCACATAAAAAAGTCGGCGTTCTTCAGCGAGCTTATCTTGCATTTTTTTAGAGTTTGTATTGTCAAATACTTCTTCAGAGTTAACAATTGAACTTGGTGGAAAGACACCCTCTTCTGCAGCAACCAAAAACACATAACAAAACTCTAAACCTTTTGAGGCATGAATAGTCATTAACTGAACACTATCTGCAGTCTCATCAGCTTGCATTTCACCCGCTTCTAAAACAGCAAATGATAAAAAATCTTGTAATATATCAGTATTATCATCAAGCAACTCAATCTGTGGTTCAAAATCTTTAGCAGCACTTATTAACTCTTTTAAGTTATCAATCTTTTGACGATCCTTTTCACTATTTTTTTCTTGATATGATGCTAAAAGACCACTTTGATTTATTACTAATTCTAAGAGTTTATCTAAACTGAGTTGGCTTATTTGTGCAGAAATATCATTAATTAGTTTAATAAACTTTAAAAGTAAACTTGCTGTTCTTTTAGTTACAAGCTCTTTTTGGATAACATCCAAAGTAGCTTGCCAATATGATAATGAATTTATTTGCGCATAATTTCTAATTATCTCTAATGTTTTATTACCAATTCCGCGCGTTGGCGTATTAATAATTCTCTCAAATGCTAAGTTATCGCTATTTGTAGCAGCTATCCTTAGATATGCTAAAGTATCCTTAATCTCAGCCCTATCAAAGAATCTAAAACCTCCATAAATCCTATATGGAATACTTGCATAAATACAACTTTCCTCTAAGACACGCGATAAGTAGTTTGAACGATATAAAATAGCCATATCACTATAATCAACACCGTCTTTATGTAACTGGCGAATTTTATCTATAATATATTTTGCCTCATCACGTTCATTAACAGCACAATAAAGCTCTACCTTTTCGCCATCTTCAGCTGCTGACCACAGCTCTTTTGACATTCTATTATCATTATTCTTGATTACTGAATTAGCTACTTTTAGGATATTTTTTGTTGAACGATAGTTTTGCTCTAGTTTTATAATCTCAACGTTTTTGAGATCTTTTACATAGTTATGGATATTATCTACGACAGCACCACGCCAACCATATATTGACTGATCATCGTCTCCAACCGCCATCATATAGTTATTATCAGTTACAAGTAGCTTTAGCCACATGTATTGAACATGGTTAGTGTCTTGAAACTCATCGATCAAAATATATTTAAATTTGTTTTGATAATATTCTCTATGCTGCTGGTTAAGAGAAAAAAGTTCATAAAGATGTAAAAGCAAGTCTGCAAAATCCAAAGCATTATCAAGCTGGAGTCTTTGTTCATAAGCAGTATAAATATGAGCAAAATTAGTATCATATTGCTTAGCAAGCTTATTACTAAGGATAGCTTTATCTTTTTGTTTATTGATAAAATTCTGCAATAATTTAGGGGGATACTTTTTATCATCAAGATCTAGGCTATTAATTACTTTTTTAATCAACTGGGCTTGCTCATCTTGATCAAGTATTCTAAAATTTTTATCCAAACCAAGTTCATGGGCATGCTTACGCAATAACCTATGTGCGATACCATGAAAAGTACCTATCCACATACCAAATGTAGAAATCCCAAGCATCTTTTCAACGCGCTGCTGAATCTCCTTTGCTGCTTTATTGGTAAATGTTACAGCAAGAATATTCTCAACAGATACACCTTTATCACGACAAAGATGTGCTATTCGTGATGTCAGAACTTTTGTTTTACCACTACCAGCACCTGCAAGAATCAACGCATTACGATCCTCTAGTAATGTTGCTTTTTGCTGTTGTGGATTTAAGCCTAAGAGAAAGTCATAACTAGACATTAGAAATTTATATTTATATAACTAGATAAATAGTATTTTAACAAAAAATTTTCAGATAGTGCTAAGTTTCAGAAATTAGTTTGTATAGCGTTAATCATTAAAGTTAAACAATGCACTAGTGAAATCTCTAGCATTAAAGACTTGTAGGTCATCAATTTTTTCACCTACCCCTATAAATCTAAGTGGTAAACCAAGTTTTTTAGCAATTGAAAATACAATACCACCTTTTGCTGTGCCATCAAGCTTAGTAATTGTTATACCAGTTAAGTTGACAATTTGATTAAATGCCTCTGCTTGGCTTAACGCATTGCCCCCAGTTGTTGCATCAACAACAAGCATAATTTCATGCGGTGCTGACTCATCAGTTTTTTTGATAACTTTGACGACTTTTTTAAGTTCCTGCATAAGATTATCTTTGTTGTGTAGTCTACCTGCGGTATCAGCAATCACCACATCAATCCCTTTTGACTTAGCTGAGCTTATAGCATCATAAATAACCGAAGCGCTATCTGCTCCCTCATGCTGATAAACAACTTGAGTATTATTCCTATTCCCCCATTCGCGAAGCTGCTCCACTGCAGCAGCCCTAAAAGTATCTCCAGCAGCTAAAATTACTGATTTACCCTGTGATTGTAGTTTCTTTGTGAGTTTACCTATAGTTGTAGTTTTACCAACACCATTAACCCCTACAACCAATATCACAAATGGTGATTTTTGCGTATCAACTTGTAGTGGCTTCTCACAAGGTAAAATTATTTCTGTAAGTTTCCCTTGGATTATCTGATTAAGTTTATCAGCTGTTTGCAGCTCATTTCTAGCAACTTTGCCACGCAAGTAGGTAACTATCTCATCAGTTGCTTCAACACCCACATCTGCTGTCAATAGTTGCATCTCGATATCTTCTAAAAGCTCTTCATCGACAATTTTTTGGCCCATAAGTATAGTACTTAAACCACTACCAAACTTATTTGCTGTTTTTGATAGACCAGCTTGAAGCCGAGAAAATAATCCTTTTTTATTCTCTTGTTCTTGTACTCTTTCTATAACTGTCTCAACTTCTGTATTCTTTTTTTTCTTGAAAAACATCTTTCTCTCTAAAAAATTTATTTAAGCAAATAATCACTCAAAATATTTATCTCTAAGTTTAGCAATTTTTTGATGTAATGGATCAAACATGCTGACAATATTTTTAGACTTAATAAAATGAACTTCGCCTTCAAAAGCTATCTCATCACCTGCACGAGCATAGACTTCTAAAAGCTTATAACGTAAATCAATATTATTTGGATCTTTTTCTAATGAATCTTGGATAGTGATACTAGCCTCAACATACTTCTCACTATCTAAGAATTGCTCAATAAGTTCATTTACATATTGTAGCTCTTGCTCTGCTTGCTGATGTGAATCAATTTCTTCAACTTTACTATCATCATCTGTAGAGTTGACAAGTGTGTCATCTGTGTTTGTCTCAAAAACCACACCCTTATCAGTTTTAACAATAATATTTTTATCTCTCTCAGCGAATAAATCTTGCTCACTCTGAGAAGACTGCTCAAAAACATCGTCAAATTCTTGATATGACTGAGCCTGCTCAGCGCTTGTAGTTGTTTGTGGTTTGGATACTTTTGTGGTTCCAAAGAAATCAAACTCTTCTTGCGGGCTATTATTAACCTTATCAGATTTGTAAAATTCGTTATCCGAAACAACCGGGGATATTCGCGACATCAGATGATCTCTTTTCTTTTTTGAAATAAGCTCAAGCTCTTGTTCTTTTCTTGAATTCCTAGTTTCCCAAAATCTTTTACCAACGATAATAACTACCGCTAATATTAAGATATAGATAATAAATCTAAATAATGACCCCAAAGCTCCTGAAGATTGCGTTGACCGCTGTTCATAGGAGGCTGTTTCTTGAATATTATCCGAGCTTATTTGAGTATCTAAATTACTTTTATAGGTCTCTGGAGGATTGTTATCATCAGTAGGAATTAGTACTGGAATTTTATCTTGACTTACCACACTTGGAATTGAGCTATCATCAGTATCGTTAGCAACTGCAGTATTATCACTAAGCTCAGCATTAGATGAACTAGTTTGTTGTGACGTTGTATCACTACTAGGTTGTTGGTATGAACTTTGAATTATCTGATTTCTCATCAGTGTTAAGCCATCCTCAACCTCAGCCTTAGTAGTTGGGATAGCAAGCTTATCACCAATTTTTATCCTATTATCAATAATCCCTGGTATTTCAGACTTATTGATACCTTTAATAGCATCTGTTAGCTCAGTTGTACTTACACCTATTACTGCGTGATTTTTTGCTATTTTATATAGATAATCATTTGACTTAACAGTATATATTTCCATTGAGAAAACCGGAGTTACCATCGCTAAAGCAAACCCAGCTACAAGAACTTTACTGATACCTTTTAACATTTAGCACCCTAATAAATTATAAACAAAGACTAAAAAATTATAGCATATTTTTTCTAGTTAAAAAGTATATGATTTTAATGCTCTCTTGTTGCACTAAATATGATATCTGGATTTTTTTCTTGCGCTAGCTGTAAATTAACCCCTGTTGACGCAAGATATGTAAGATATCCTGCTCCGTCATAAGCTAAATTTACCTCATACTTTTTCTTAAAATCATTAAGTTTTTTCTCATCATTGCAAAAAATCCAACGTGCTAAAGTAACATTTACTCCTTCATAAGAACACTTGACATTGTATTCTGATGCCAAACGCTGAGCAACCACATCAAACTGCAAAACACCAACAGCCCCAAGTACCAAATCATTAGATATAAAAGGTTTAAAAACTTGTGTAGCTCCTTCTTCTGATAGCTGTACCAAACCTTTTTGTAAAGCTTTCATTTTTAATGGATCATTTAATTTAACTCTTTTGAAAATCTCAGGAGCAAAATTTGGTATTCCTTTGAATTTTAGTTTTTCTCCTTGAGTAAAGCTATCGCCAATCTGGATACTACCATGATTATGCAAACCAATAATATCTCCAGCATAGCCCTCTTCAACCTGCTCTCTTTCACCTGCCATAAAAGTTAGTGCTTTTGAGATTTGCATCATTTTACTAGTTCTTTCATGAAAGATTTTCATACCCTTTTCATACTTACCAGAACAAATTCTAAAAAATGCGATTCTATCACGATGTTTTTCATCCATATTCGCCTGTATTTTAAATACAAAACCTGTCAGCTTTTGCTCATCAGCAGCGACAACTCTTTGATCAGCTTCGCGATGTTGCGGTGCTGGAGCATATCTTGTAAAACCATCCATCATTTCTTTAACACCAAAATTACTTAGTGCTGTACCAAAATATACTGGCGTAAGATTGCCCTCTAGAAATTCCTGCTCATCAAATTCATGACTTGCACCACGCACTAAATCAATTTCCATCTCAAGATCTTCATAGAGATCTATGCCTATCGCATCTTTAGCATTTTCTAAACCTTTGATCTTCTTATATGGATATATCTCATGACCATGACCTGTTTCAAATAAAGTAACCTCATCATTATACAAATCATAAACTCCCTTGAAATATTTACCCATACCAATTGGCCAATTCATCGGTGCACATTTTATCTTAAGGATATTCTCAACTTCATCTAAAAGCTCTAGAGGGTCACGAGTATCTCGATCAAACTTATTCATAAAAGTTACAATAGGAGTATCTCTTAGGCGACAAACATTCATCAGTTTAATAGTCCTATCCTCAACACCCTTAACCGCATCAACAACCATTAGTGCCGAATCCACCGCAGTAAGTGTTCTATAGGTATCTTCGGAGAAATCCTCATGCCCTGGAGTATCAAGTAGATTTATAATACGACCATTATATGGAAATTGCATCACTGAGGTTGTGATTGAAATTCCTCTTTGTTTCTCCATTTCCATCCAGTCAGATGTCGCATGTATACCACTTTTTTTGGCTTTAACAGTACCTGCTGTTTTGATAGCATTACCAAAAAGTAGCATTTTCTCTGTAATCGTTGTTTTACCAGCATCTGGGTGGGAAATAATTGCAAAAGTCCTACGCTTAGCAATTTGGTGTAGATATTCACTCATAATAATTCTTTCTAGCTGTTTGAAGATAATATTTAATGAAGAGAAGTTTACTAGAAATAGATTAATTTTGAAAATTAAAATGCTTATCTAATGACAGATATATTTGCTTTTCAACTTCTTGGATAGGCTGTGCAGCATCAATTTCAATAGCATTCTCTGACTCTTTGGCAAGATCTTTGAAAACCTTACGTGTCCTGATGAAGAATTCTAATCCGGCCTTTTCAATCCTATCAGGACTACCGACTTTTTGAGCTCTTTGTAAACCCAATCTCGGATCAATATCAAGATAGATTACTAAATCTGGCTCACAACCATTAAGAAAATTATCATTTAAGGCTCTAATTTTCTTTAGCTCAACTCCACGGCCACCACCTTGATATGCCATACTTGACCAGTAAAATCTATCTGAGACTACATTAATACCCTTTGCTAAAGTTGGTGCAATAAGATTTCTATAATGCTGTACTCTTCCGGCATAAATCATTAGTAGCTCACTATCTGAATGAATTTCTTCATCATATTTATTATGTAGAACTAGGTTTCTTAACTCTTCAGCTATTTTAGTTCCACCTGGTTCACGAGTATAAATTGCTGCTAGGTTATTTTGTTCTAAATATTTCCTAACAAAGCTAATAGCTGTACTTTTACCAGCACCATCAAGACCTTCTATTACAATAAATTTACTTTGCATTTTCTTCGCTTGCTAAACAATAAGTCCTACAACACATGCAGATAGTATACTAACTAAAACTGCGCCATAGAGGATTTTTAGACTAAATCTTGCAACTTTGATTGATGCCTCTTTGTTTAAAGCTTGTACTGCTCCGACTATTATGCCTATTGAACTAAAATTTGCAAACGATACTAAAAATACCGAAACAACCGCCTTTGTATGTTCTGAAAGCTGTTGCGAATGTTTAGCTAACTCTTGCATTGCGACAAATTCATTTGTGACAATCTTTGTTCCCATTATTTGACTTGATAAAAATATCTCACTACCATGAATATTTAAAACCCATGCGATAGGATAAAAAATATAGCCAAGAATTTGTCTAAACGTAATACCGAATACTTCCTGAAAAATACCATCAACGAGATTTAATAGTGCGATAAAACCTATAAGCATCGCACAAACGATTACCGCTATTTTAAAACCATCTAAAAGATATTCTGATAACATTTCAAAAAAACTCTGTCTACCTGTTTCATAATCAGCATGCAGAGTATCATAGTTTAAACTAGGATCCTTATCGTATGGATTTATTACATGTAAGACAAAAAATGTACTTAGCATATTTAATACAATAGCTGTACATACATACTTAGGTTCGATTATAGACATATACGAGCCTGCTATTGCCAATGACACTGTAGACATTGCTGTTGCAGCCATTGTATATAATACATTTGCTGGTAAATGACCAATTATTTTTTTGTAAATAAGAAAATTTTCCTGCTGCCCGACTGTTAAAGAGCTTACTGCATTAAATGACTCTAGCTTACCCATTCCTGTGATTTTAGTTAGAATAAAGCCAACTCCTCTAATAATAAGAGGTAGTATTCTAAAGTATTGAAGTACGCCTATTATTCCAGATATAAGCACTATTGGCATACCAACATTGAAAAAGAAAACAAAACCATTTTTATTAGTATCAGCAAGGCTGCCAAAAACAAATGTAGTACCTTCATGAGCATGTTGTAATATCTTATCAAAACCAATAGATATAAGAGAAACAAGCTTTATTCCTTCACTAGATTGTAATATAAAAAAACAAACTAATAGCTGAAAAAATAAAATGACAACTAACTGCTTATATTTGATTTTTTTTCTATTACTGCTCCAAATAAAAGCTAGTATAAAGACTGTCGCTAATCCTAACAAAAAATATAAAATCTTTACAAACACACTTACTTTCCTAAATATTTATATAATAAAACCAACAATATTAGCGGATAAAAAACTCACTAAAACTGCGCCATAGAGAATTTTTAAACTAAATCTTGCAACTTTGACTGATGCTTCTTTACTCAAAGCTTGAATGGCTCCAATGATAATTCCTATGGAGGCAAAATTTGCAAACGATACTAAAAATACTGAGACAACCGCTTTTGTATGCTGAGAAAGCTGCGTAGAATACTTAGCTAACTCTTGCATCGCAACAAATTCATTAGTAACAATCTTTGTCCCCATTATTTGACTTGATAAAAATATTTCACTGCCATGGATATTTAAAATCCAAGCGATAGGATAAAAAATATAACCAAGAATATCTCGTAATGATATCCCTACTAAACTTGAGAAAACACCATCAGCTAAATTAAGAAAGGCAATATATCCCATTATCATAACACATACAATAATAGCAACCTTAAAGCCATCAAGGATATATTCAGATAACATTTCAAAAAATCTTTGTCTCTCATAATCCTCAACTTGGTCAGTTAAAAACTCATATGTAACTTCCTTGGTTTTTTCATAAGGGTTAATTATATTTAACACAAAAAATGCGCCAAACATATTCATCACAATAGCGACACAAACATATGTTGGATCTATAATTGTCATATATGCTGCTGCCGTACCTATCGAAACAGTTGACATAGCTGTTGCAGCCATTGTATATAAGACATTTGAAGGCAAATACTTAATTATCTTTTTGTAGTATAGAAAATTCTCAGACTGACCAACACTTAATGAGCTTAAAGCATTGAATGACTCTAGTTTACCCATACCTGTTACTTTCGTTAAAATACTTCCTATAGCAACCACAAGAAACTGCAATATTCTAAAATATTGCAAAATCCCTATTACTGCCGACATTACTACAATTGGCATAGCAGCATTAAAAAAGAATATAAACTCTTTTGTATTAGCTAAATTACCAAAAACAAATGTCACGCCAATATGAGTACTATCAAGTAATACCTCAAAGCATTTATTAACATAATTGATAATATCTATACCTATTGAAGTACTTAGCATAAACTTGGCTAAAATAAGCTGAACTATTAGAATAATTATAAGATTTTTATATCTAATATTTTTACGATTATTACTCCAAATATAAGCTAAAAAATAAATAACGATAAGACCTAATATAAAGTATAGCGATTTAATAACCATCTATTTGCTCTTGTTGCTCGTTAAGCAAGTTATCTAAAAGACCACTTACACCAAACCTAAAGGTTTGCGGGTTTACAAAATTATTAGAGAGTATATTAGCAGCTAATTTGGTATATGCAACTGCTTGAGAATAATTTCTTATCCCACCAGATGCTTTAAAACCAATTTTTTTACCACCATGCTTGATAGTATTGAGTATCAACTCTGCAGCTGTCAATGTTGCACCCTCAGAAGTTTTACCTGTTGATGTTTTGATAAAGTCTGCTCCAGCCTCTATCACATCTTGGCAAACTTTGGCAATCAAACTTTGTAATTTAAGCTCGCCAGACTCGATTATTACTTTAAGAGTTTTATCTTTACACAGTTTTTTAACTTCAACCATCATTTGACAAGACTTTTCAGAAAAACCTTGTTCAAGATACTCTTTGTAATCTATAACTAAATCTATCTCATTAGCACCTAAAGACAAAGCTTGCTTAACTTCTGTAACCACATCCTCAATGGTGTTCTCTCCATTTGGGAAATTAACTACAGTCGCAACTTTAAAGTTATTACCAAGCTGTTTTTTTACTATAGGAATAAACTGCTTATAAACACAGATTGCTGCAACTTCACCAAGAGGGTTTCTTGCTTTAGCACAAAGACTAATGATATCTGCTTGTGTATCATTATCTCCAAGTTGTGTTAAATCTATCAAGGATACTATTTTTTGCTTAGTTATCATAACTAGCTCCAAAGATTGATTTACCATATTCTAGAGCCTCGATACCCATAAAGTCAGCTATAGTTTGTCCAATATCTGCAAAAGTATCTCTTGCACCAATAAATTCTGACTTGATATTTTTACCCCAAAGTAAAAATGGTACACACTCTCTAGTATGGTCCGAACCTGGAGCAGTTGGATCGCAACCATGGTCAGCTGCTAAAACAACAATAGTATCATCATCTAATTTAGCATCTAAATCAGGTATTCTTGAATCTAAATATTCTAATGCTTTTCCATAGCCTTTTGGATCTCTACGATGACCAAAAAGTGAGTCTAAATCAACAAAGTTTGTAAATATTATTGTATTTTGTTTTGCTAAATTATATTCATGTATAGTCTTATCAAATAACTCTTCTAAACCTGTTGCCTTAACTTTCTTGGTAATACCTTGATTTGCATAAATATCAGCAATCTTACCTATTGAGATAACTTCTCCTCCTGTCTTAGCTAACTTATCAAGTAGAGTTGGTGCTGGAGGTAAGATTGAAAAATCTCTACGATTACCAGTACGTACATACTCATCAGCTGATTCACCAATAAATGGACGAGCAATAACTCTACCAACCTTCATACCCATTTCATCTAGTACTTCTCTAGCTATTTGGCAAATTTTCAAAAGTTTATCTAAACCATAATAATCCTCGTGAGCAGCAACCTGAAAAACGCTATCAGCAGATGTATAAACAATCGGTTTTTTAGTCACGCAGCTTTCACAGCCATGCACTTTTAGCACCTCAGTACCAGAAGCATGTCCTGCATCAATAAAGCCATCTGTAATTCCAGCCCTCTCAACCCATTTATCAATAAACTCTTTATCAAAGCAACTCTGGTCTTGTTTTTTTGTAAAATAATACCAATCAAACATAATCGGCACTCCAGCAAGCTCCCAGTGACCACTTGGAGTATCCTTACCCTTACTCATTTCTGCACAATAACCATATTTTGCGTTTTCAACTTGCTGAGATTGTGTGATATCTTGGCTAAACTCTTTGCATCTATTATATTCTGCAGCTTTTTTAAGACCTTTTTTTGATAAATTTGGCAGTCTAATACTCATACCATTTTTAGTAAAATAATCAATGATGTGGCCTAAGGTATCAGATCCCTCATCGCCAAAATCAACAGCGTCAGGAGCTTGTCCAATACCAAATGAATCAAAGAGTAAAATAACAACTTTTTTATTTTTTAACATATTACTAAATACCTTTCTTGTTATTTTCTAAAAATGCAATTCTAATGCCACGCAATATCAAATCAGGCGAAATCTCATCAAAAATACCTTCTTCTTTAAATAATCCAGCAAAACCACCTGTAGCTATAGTATAAACAGGACTACCGAACTCTTCGATACTTTTTCTTTTAAGCTCTCTTAATGCGCCTAGATGACCATAATATAACCCAGAACGGATATTTGTTTTAGTGTCATAACCAATAGCAACTTCTGGTTTGACAATAGTTACTGATGATAGTTGCGAAGCACCTTGGCACAAAGCATTCAAAGAGAGTTTCACTCCTGGCATGATTGAACCACTCAGATATTTTTTATTCTTAGTTACCAAATCAAAAGTAGTTGCTGTACCTAAATCTATTATCAATAAATCTTTGTTAGGGTGATCAGCTATCGCACCAATGCAACTAGCTATTCTATCAGCTCCAACTTGATGTGCTTCCACTGCAGACATATCTAATTCGGTAGTGTCCATACTTATGAAAAATGGCTTTATATCAAAATATTTGATAACAGCTGATCCAAGAGAGTAATTTAAGTGTGGTACTACAGAGGATATTGCACAGCCATCAATTTTACTTAAATCTACTAAATTTTCTCTTAGCGCCTGCCTAAGAAATACGCCTATCTGGTCTGAGGTTGAGTCTACAGACGAAGTTGCATACCTAATTTGAGAAACCATTTTCTCACCCTCAAACACACCAATATGTATATGAGAATTACCCACATCCATTACTAATAACATAAATTATCCTATAAATTAATTAATGAGCTTGATCCCAGTTTTCACCAGCATCAACATTTACTTCTAAAGGCACACTAAGCTTTACAGCCGCCTCCATTATAACTTTTATCTTTGCAGCAACCTTTTCAAGCTTAGTTCTTTTAACTTCAAAAACAAGCTCATCATGTACCTGCATCACCATCTTAACCTCGTTATTATATTCCTGGGAAATCATCGTATTAACTTCTATCATAGCTTTTTTGATAATATCCGCAGCTGTGCCCTGCATCGGTGCATTAATTGCTGCTCGCTCTGCAGCGTTACGCTGCATTACATTTTTTGAGTTAATTTCTGGCAGATACAATCTTCTACCTAGTATAGTTTCAACATAGCCTTTTTGCTTAGCAAACTCTTTTGCTGAAAACATATACTCTTTAACACTTGGATAACGATTAAAATATATATCAATATATTCTTGTGCTTCTGCTCGAGGTATTTCCAACTGTTTAGCTAATCCAAAAGCACTCATCCCATAGATAAGACCAAAGTTTATTGCTTTAGCTCTTCTTCTTTGTTCACTGCTAACCTCATCTATACTAATACCTAAAACCTCAGCAGCTGTTGCACTATGGATATCTAAACCTTGATTAAAAGCTTTGAGAAGATTGTTATCTTTTGATAGATGTGCCATGATTCTAAGCTCAATTTGCGAATAATCTGCAGCGACTATACAATAATCATCTTCGGCTATAAAAGCCTCTCTAATTTTACGCCCTTCAGGACTTTTTATAGGTATATTTTGTAAATTAGGATCAGAAGAAGATAATCTACCTGTTACCGTACCTGTTTGGTTATATGAAGTATGCACACGACCGTTTGCATCTAACATCTTAGGTAGCTTATCTGTATATGTATTTTTAAGTTTTGATAAATGTCGATATTTCATTAACAAAGCTGCGATTTCATAATCTTCAGCTAGTTGAACTAACACCTCCTCAGAAGTTGATACTTGTCCCTTTGCTGTTTTTTTAACTGGAGGAAGTCCCAGCTTCCCGAAAAGAATTTCTCTTAATTGTAATGGCGAAGATAAATTAAACTCTTGCCCAGCAAGATTATAACATTTGCTTTCAAGCTCTTTGATAGATATTGCAAGACTAGCACTCTGCTGTATAAGCTTAGTAGCATCTATCTTTACACCTAACTTTTCCATCTGATTAAGAATAATAGTCAAAGGCATCTCAATCTCAGAATAAAGTTTATAAAGAACTTCATCTTGCTTTAATAAAGTTCTAAAATAGTTAAAAAGCCTAAATGTGATATCAGCATCTTCAGCAGCATATTTAGCAACAACCTCGATATCTATCTGATCCAAAGTTTGTTGTTGTTTACCAGTACCGGCTATTGCAGTATACGCAATTGGCTCTATACCAAGATGTTCTTTAGAAAGACTATCCATATCATGCTTACCACTACTTTTTAGCACATACGCCATAATCATCGTATCATTGACTTGACCGTCTATCTCAACTGCATATTTTGATAGCACTTTTTCATCAAATTTAAAGTTATGTGCCACTTTTGCTTTCTCAGGATCTGCAAATAGTGGCTTTAGTCTATCCACAACAAAACCTAGTTCTAGCTGCTGTGGTACTCCTAAATATCTATGTTGTAACGGGATATAAAAAGCTTGCCCCTCTTTAGCGCAAAAAGATAAACCTATTAGGTTTGCTTCATAGGTATTTAAAGAATCAGTTTCAGTATCAAAAGCAAAGCCATCAGATTTATTTAGTTCTGCGATTAGATGCTCTAGCTGGTGTTGTGTGGTAACAGTAATATATTCAATAGTAATATCAGCGGCTTGCGCTTGACTAGATACTAACTTAATAGCGCCGTCATCTAAGTCTTTTAATAAAGATTTAAACTCATATCTTGTATAAGCTTTAATAAGATATGCTTTATCAGCTGCTTTACATTTTAAATCTTCTACAGCTAAATCAAACTCAAGATCACATTTAATTGTTGCTAACTGGTAAGATAGTTTCAGCAAATCAATATTATTACGTAAGTTCTCGCCAACTTTCCCTTTAATTTGCGCCTGATTTGCAATTATGCCCTCAATATTTTGGTATTCTTGCAACCATTTAACAGCAGTCTTAGGTCCAACTTTTGGAATACCTGGAATATTGTCTGTTGAATCTCCCATTAATGCTAGATAATCTATCATCTGGTGTGGGCTAATTTGATATTTTTCTAATACTCCTGCAACATCTGTGGTGATATTTTTCATTGAATCATATAAAACTATATTATCTGTAACTAACTGAGCCATATCTTTATCACCAGTAGAGATGATAATTTGATAACCTTGTTTTTGAAGGTTTTGCGCTAGAGTGCCTATTACATCATCAGCCTCGACACCATCTTCGACAATAACAGGGAAACCCATTTTCTCAATAATCTGATGCAACGGTTGAATTTGAGCTCTTAGCTCATCATCCATATCTTTACGGTGTGCTTTATATTGTGGATATAATTGATGACGAAAATTCTTACCTTTTGCATCAAATACAACTGCAACATATTCCGTATCATACATTATTGGCAATTTTTTGAGCATATTGATAACACCAATAATTGCTCCTGTAGGCTCACCTTGGCTATTAGTAAGATGTGGTAAGGCATGATAGGCTCTAAAAAGGTATGAAGAGCCATCGACTAAAACAATTTTTTTCATAGATCTTATTGCTTTTTTTTATCATCTTAATAGTAATATATATGCCTTAGGATAGCAAATTCATTTGTTGTAATGCTTGTTGTGATTGAGAAGATTTTTAAACATCAACATCTAAGGCTATATCTAGATACCACCAATTAACTTTAGCAAAAGTTTTACATTTAATAGCATCTTTGTATGTCATCACTACAGCTTGAGTGTTATCAATATCATCAAAATCGCTCTGAGTAAATTTATGGTGATCTTTAAAAACTTTCCTAGCTGTTATAGTTATTGCGTTATTTTCTAAAGTCTCAAAAAATTTTGTTGGATTACCAATACCTGCTATAGCAATTACATGTTTATTATAAAACTTAGTCATAGAAACTTTTTCAGCAGTAAGCAAATTAACAAATTCAGTAGCTACTACTTTTGCATAACTTACATTATTATAGCTTGCAAGCAGCTGCTTATCTTTATCTGAGCAGTTACCTATAACTATAATTTGATCAACCTTTTTGAGTCTCTCAATCGGTTCTCTAAGCGGACCAGCAGGCAAACATAACTTATTACCAAACATTCTACTAGCATCTACAACTGCGATCTCTTTGTCTCGAGCTAATTTATAGTGTTGCAAGCCATCATCAGATATAATTATATCTGTATCTGGGAAATTCTTTTCGATATACTTAACAGCCTCAACTCTCTGTGGTGCGATAACTATTGGAACCTTTGCTTGTAAAGCATCAAACAACATTGCAGGCTCATCTCCACATTGATTTGCCAAAGTGCTACTTGTTACCTCAAAAGGATAATTATCTGCCTTTGCACCATAACCACGACTGATTATAGCCGGTTTTTTACCTTGCACTAAATAGTGCTGAGCTAACATTCTAACCACTGGAGTCTTACCTGTACCGCCAATAGAAATATTACCAACCACTATTATAGGAATTTTTGATTTATACTGATTGAGTTGCTGTTTTATTTTACGTTTATTTGCAAATTTTGTAAAAACCAAAGATATTGGCCTTAGCAAACAACTAATTAAACTTGGCTTAGATTTGTACCAAATTTTATCTAACATAAGTGCTATTGAAGTCCTGATTGATACAACCTCGTGTAAAGCCCGCCTTTCTCTAGTAATTCTTGATGCTTACCACTTTCAACAACTTTACCACCATCCATAACAACAATCTTATCAGCATTTTCAACTGTACTAAGTCTGTGCGCTATTACTATAGTAGTACATGATTTAGTCAAACTTTCCAGTGCTTGTTGTACTACTCTCTCGGACTCATTATCAAGAGCACTAGTTGCTTCATCAAATATCAGTACTGGAGCATTTTTTAACAAAGCTCTTGCTATTGATAGCCTTTGACGCTGACCTCCTGATAGTTTTGAGCCATTATTGCCTATATTAGTATTAATTCCTTCTGATAAGTCTTGGACAAACTCATATGCATTAGCTCTTGTTAGCGCATCGATTACTTCTTGCTCTGAAACCTCTCTTGAAAGACCAAACGCTATATTATTGTAGACTGTATCATCAAATAAATGAACGTTCTGAGAAACTATTGACAAGTGTGACCTTAGATTCTCTAAAGTTAATTCTCTTGTATCGACTCCATCAAGAAGAATCTCGCCTTCGCGCTGAGTATAAAACCTTGAAATAATACTAGTCAAGGTAGTTTTACCACTTCCTGACTTACCAACAAATGCTACAGTTTGACCAGCTTGGATATCAATACTGACACCACTAAGAACTTTATGACCACCAAATGCAAAACTTAAATCTTTTATAGTCACATTACCATCAACTTTACCTAGCTGTTTGTTGCCAGTCTCTTTCTCTGCAGGATAATCAAGAATATAAAATATATCTTCAGTTGCAGCTACAGCTTTTTGGATAACAACATTTACCTTAGTAATGTTCTTAATCGGTTTTAAGATAGCTGCTGCTGCTGCAAAGAATGAAGCAAAAGAGCCAGCTGTTAACCAAGATGAGCCACCACCTTCATTAGTACCAAATATAGCTATCGTGAATAATGAGAAAGCCAGAACCAATGATGCAATAATCTGTATCACTGGAGATGTTAACGCATCTAGAGCTATCGTTCTAATTTGCTGCGAATATGTATAATCAAGATTTTTAAAGAATTTATTTTGTTGTTTCTGTTGCGCACCAAAAATTCTTATTTCTTTATAGTTTCTAATCGTCTCTTCAGCTGTATGTGTAACATTACCCATTGATGATTGAGTATTTCTACTTAAAGATCTAAACTTTTTGTTAATAATCGATATAAATAATCCCAAGAATGGTCCTATAACTATCAAAAATAATGATAATTGCCAGCTTGAGACAAACATTACGATAATTAGACCGATAACAAAAGTTCCATCTTGGGCAACTGTTATAATTGCTGTTGAGGTAGCCTCTGTAACTTGATCAACATTGTATAGTAACCTTGAGATGATCTGTCCTGTTGAATGCTTATCAAAAAAACTAGCCGGCAGATCCATAAATCTTTTGTAGATGTCTTTTCTAAACTTATAGACAACTTTTTGACCTAAAGAACCTATAAAATACTGTGACACAAATGAACCGACTGATCTGAGTGCTAATAAACCAACCATACCGACCCCCATAAGCATCAGTATCGAAGCACTTTGTTTTGTAATACCACCACCGGGACCAAAACCATAGTTTAATATCGGATTAATAAGATATATCATTGAGGCATCAGCAGCTGAGAAGAATATACTTCCGATAGCAGCCAAAACTAGAAAATGCCATAAATGTTTAACTTGGAGTAATAACCTTTTATAAAGAGTGCCCACTTTTTGCTTATTTGTCATTTCTCCACTTAGATTACTAGATTCTGGAGAATTAAGATCTATTTTATCAATCATATTAGCCATAAAATTTAAAAAGTTGTTTTAAAAGAGACACGAATAACAAATAATTATACACTTTTTTCTGCTAACATAAAGTAATCAAAGAGATGTTTAACTTATTTAACAATGAAATTTTATTTAGTCGGCGGTGCTGTTAGAGATATGTTATTAGGCATAAAACCTAAAGATAAGGATTGGGTAGTTGTTGGTGCAACAGAAGCCCAAATGATAGCAAATGGCTTTATAAAAATACCTGCTAACTTTCCTGTTTTTATACATCCACAAACCAAACAAGAGTATGCTCTAGCCAGGTCAGAAAACAAAATAGCTACAGGCTACCATGGATTTGAAGTCAATCTCTCAAAGGAAATAACCCTAGAGGATGATCTAAAGCGTAGAGATCTTACAATCAACTCGATAGCGATTGATAGAAATAATAACATTATTGATCCTTTTCATGGCCAGATAGATATCCAAAATAGAATTTTACGCCATACATCTGAAGCTTTTATTGAAGATCCACTGCGTGTAGTTAGGCTGGCTCGTTTTAAGGCTCAACTTAGTGATTTTAACTTCTTAATAGCTCAAGAAACGCTCACACTTGCAAGAGAATTAGTTAAATCAGGTGAATTAAATCATCTAACGCGAGAAAGATTACATATAGAGTTTACTAAAGCTCTTAATAATCCTAATATTTTCTTTGCCACCTTAGCTGAATTAGAAGCTTTAAAAATAATATTTCCAAACATTAGTAAAATTTTACCATCAATACCTGGTAGATCTTTTTTTGAAAATACTAACTACCAAGACTCTAACGTCGATGAGAAAATAAGCCTCTGCTTGCTTCAGGTTCCACAGCAAGTATTAGATACTATTAAGAAAGAGCTTTTGTTAACAAATAAGCAGTACAAACTTTTAAAAGCAAGCATTACTATCAGCAAAATACTCGAAGATAAAACCATAACTGCTAAAGATATATTTCAACTAATCAAAAGTTCAAATATTTTACGCGATAAAAATTTATTTGAGGTTAGTTTAAATGTCTACAAAAAATACCTAAGCATACGCAGCCTTAAAACCCCACCTAGGAATTATCAGCTATTACAAACTGCCATTAAGATTATAAATAGCACAAATATTGATAAGTTAATAGCAAAAACACCTAAAGATAAACTCAAAAAAACTCTAGATAAGCTATATACAGATATTATAAAAAAGCATTTAAAACTATGATACAATTACGAAAATTATTTTTACATTGTAGAATATTAATGAAAAAATTAGGTAACTATATATTTATACTTAATACTTTAGTTTGCCTTGTAGCTTTAGGAATAGTTTTTTTTACCATTACTGTTTTAGATTGGAAACCATGTCCTATGTGTCTACTACAGCAATTATGTGTATTTTGCATTATGATACTTAGTTTATCAGCATTAGCAATAAAAAATTTCAATAGCTTTTCTACAGTTATACAACTAGCAACTATTATATTAATAGTATTAGGTGCTTATATTGCCGCTGATCAAGCTTATATGCAGTATTTCTTGACAGACACAACTAATAATAATGCTAGTTGTGAGGCTATTAGTAACGCATTTTTACTCGATGCTACCAAATCGATAACAGGAACAATCAATAGTTGCACTGATATTTCTGAAAAAATATCTGGCATTAGTTTAGCTGTATATAGTTTTATATTTTTTGTATCATTATTAATCATAAATTGTATAGACTTTTTAGTTAGAATATTAAAAAAATAGTGGGATAAAACTGTGGATTTTAAGAAAGCTTTTTTAGACATTAGACAAAAAATCAACTCAAGCAAAAGAAACTATTTTATTTTTGTCGCAGCAACTATAATACTAGCCTGGCTTGTGCTTGGAAAGCTTGGAATATCTTTAGCAATTGTGTATTTCATCTTCCAAATCAACTATGTTAAAAACAAACTCTCTAAACTCAAAAATAAGAGAATTGCATCAATTGCCGTTGTAGTTGCAACACTAATACTTTTTGGTGGTATTTTTGGTTTTGCTGAATTTATTCAAAGCATGATTAAAAAAGGCATGGCAGCATATGTACCTCAACCTGTTGCAGTAACATCATCAGTAGTTGAGAAAACTGACTGGAAACAGATTATTAACACTATCGGTGAAGCTCAAGCAGTTCAATCTACAGGAATATCTTCTCAGTCTGGTGGTATTGTTAGCGAAATTCATTTTAAGAGTGGTCAAGAAGTTAAAAAAGGCGATCTACTCTTTAAACTAGATACCAGCCAGCTTAAAGCTAACCTTGAAGAAGCTTTATCAAAACTCAAATTAGCAAAAATAACTAAAGATCGTTACAACAAGCTCGTTGAGCAAAGAGCAACTTCCAAAGAGTCAGCAGATAAAGCTAATGCTGATTATTTATCTGCACTAGCCCAAGTAGAGAATATAGAGTCACAAATAGGCTTTAAAGAAGTTAGAGCGCCTTTTGATGGTAAGATCGGTATTAGAAATATTAGTTTAGGACAATATTTCAACAATGGTGATAACGCTGCAACACTTACTACAATTGACCCTATTTTTATTACATTCCCAGTACCTCAAAATAAAGTAAGTATGATAAATGTTGGCCAGGAGATAAATTTCTACTCTGACTCTTACCCTGGTGAAACTTTTACTGGAAAAATAACTGCAATTAACTCTTTTATTAATGACTCTAACAGATCAATTACTGTCCAAGCAACTTATGCAAACTCTCATCATAAGATTGTCCCTGGAATGTTTTTAACTGTTCATGTTAGCTTACCGGTGAGAAAGGACTCTATCGTGATACCTCGCAATGCTATTTCATATAGTCTCTACGGTCAATCAGTATTTACCTTAGAACCTGAAATAAAAGATGGTCAGCCAGTAAAAGCGTCTTATACATCTACCGCTGATGGTGGTATGAAAACTATCAATACTGATAAAACACTATATAAAGTAGGACAAGTAAATATTGAAGTACTTGAGACAAGAAATAATTTAGCTTTAGTTAAAGGTCTAGAGCCAGACACAACTATTGTCACATCCGGTCAAAATAAAGTGCATAAAGGAATGAATGCTATTTTAAATAATAGTGTAGAAATTGACAACAACATATATAAGCAAGGAATTTAGTAATGCGTCTGATTGATCTTTTTATCAGAAGGCCAGTATTATCCCTTTCAATAAGCTTTATGATTATTGTTGTTGGGGTTGGTTCATTTTTTAAACTTCAGGTTAGACAGTATCCTTACATGGATAGTGCAACAATTACAGTTACAACATCATATCCTGGAGCAAACCCCGCAACTATTCAAGCGTTTGTCACTAGACCTTTAGAAGCTGCAGTTGGTTCATCAAAAGGTATTGACTATATGACTTCTGAGTCTGCGCTAGGGACTAGTACAATCACTGTATATGTAAAACTTGGATACAATACAAATGATGTACTTTCAGAAGTGGTACAAAATGTTAACTCTGTACTCAATCAGCTACCACAAGATGCATACTCTCCCGCTATCAAACTAAATCCTGCAGATAATTTCCCTTCTTTGATTTTAGCTTTCACTAGCAAAACCATGAATACCTCAGAAATTTCTGCATATATCAACTCCGAACTTACTCCAAAACTACTTGCTCAAGGTGGTTTATCAGAAATTAATGTATGGGGTAATATGCCATATGCAATGCGTATTTATCCAAATAAGACTCGTATGGCTGAATATGGTATAACACCCACTGAACTAGCTACAGCTATAGGCTCAAATAGTTTAGTCTCAGCAGGTGGACAAATCCAAGGACCATACCTGAACTATACGCTAAATCCTGAGACCAGCATGTCTACTGCTCAAGAATATAGAAATCTGATTATTAAGAAAAGTGATAATCAAATAGTCCGCCTTAAAGATGTTGCTAAAGTAGAACTAGGTGCGCAAAACTATAACTCTTCGGTATACTTTGATGGTAAAAATGCAGTACTTGCTGGTGCTGTTGTTTCACCTGAAGATAATCCTCTAGAAGTTGTCGATCGGTTGGTTAAAAGTCTCCCAGATATTAAAGCCTCTCTACCTAATGGCTTAGATGTTAATGTTGCTTACAATAGTACTTTATATATTGAAAGTTCGATTGATGAAGTTTTACATACACTTCTTGAGGCTGTAATTATCGTATCAGTAGTAATGTTCCTATTTTTAGGATCATTAAGAGCTATTATTGTACCAATAATTGCTATTCCCTTATCAATTATAGGCTCCTTTTTCCTTATGAGTATTATGGGATTCTCAATTAATCTACTTACATTATTAGCGATGATTCTAGCTATAGGATTAGTGGTTGATGATGCAATTGTTGTTCTAGAGAATATTTACCGTCATATTGAAGAAGGCATGGAGCCTTTTGCTGCTGCAATTAAAGGTGCGCGAGAAATTGCCAATCCAGTTATACTAATGACATTAACATTAATAGTCGTATATGCTCCTATTGGTATGATGGGTGGTTTTACTGGGCAACTTTTCACAGAGTTTGCTTACTCACTTGCTGGTGCTGTGCTTATCTCTGGTGTGGTTGCTTATACACTCTCACCAATGATGTGCTCAAAAGTTCTTAACCGGGAAATGATGAGTAATAAGTTAGTTAAAGTTATTGATAATGTTTTTAGTAAACTCGCAGCAAAGTATAAGTCTTTACTGAAGTTTGTTTTAGATATCAAACCAGCTATAGCAATCGTTGGAGTTATAGTTTTAGCTAGTTGCTTTATAATGGGTAAAGGTATCAAATCTGAATTAGCTCCAAATGAAGATATGGGCTTTTTAGGAATTATGGGACAAGCACCTTCATCAGCAAACATCAACTATTTAGAAACTTTTGGTAAAAAATTAGCAAGCACACTTGATGATGTTCCAGGCAGACAAAATACCTTCATTCTTAATGGTGTAATGGGTTCTAATATAATTTTTGGCGGCTTTATTATGAAGCCTTGGGATGAGCGAAAAGTATCACAACAGCAAGCTGCAAATATTGCTCAAGCAAAAGTTACCGAATTACCTGGTATTCAAACATATACATACCAAACACCTGCTTTACCAGGTATCCCACGTGGGGCTCCACTTTCATTAGTTGTACAAAGTGTTAATGACTATGAAGCTATTGATGAAATTACCAATAAAATCATTGATAAAATGATGAAAAGTGGCTTGTTTGTATTTGCTCAAAGCGACCTTAAGTTCGATAATCCAGTTGTTGATATTAATATCGATCGTGATAAAGCCGGAATTTTAGGCATTACAATGTCTGATATTGCTAAAACTCTAGGTTACTCATATGCTGGAGGTTATATTAACTACTTCTTCTTAAAAGGTTATAGTTTCCAAGTTATTCCGCAATTAGCTAGGAATGAAATGCTTACTCAAGAACAACTTAGTAATATCTATATTCGTTCCGATGAGATCGGTAATTTATTTGACTCTGAGGTGCCATTATCAGCTTTAATAACTTTCAAAACAGAAGGACAGCCTCTTACTCTAAATACTTTCCAACAGTTAAACGCATCAACAATTTCAGCTGTTATGGCTCCCGGCGTAACTCAAGGACAAGCTATTGAATATGTTCAAAGTGTCGTTAGAAGCATGTTACCAGAAGGTTTCTCGTATAACTTCTCAGGTTCAGCGCGTCAATATATCGAAAATGGTAATACGATGATGGTCGCATTTGCATTTGCGATTGTACTTATATTCTTGGCATTATCAGCACAATTTGAAAGCTTTAGAGACTCATTGGTAATCCTAGTTACTATTCCAATGGCAATTTCTGGAGCGTTAATTCCACTCTATGTTGGACAATATTTAGGAGCTGATTGGGCGTCTTTAAATATATATACTCAGCTAGGTCTGGTTACTTTAATAGGCTTAATATCAAAGCAAGGTATCATGGTCGTTGAGTTTGCCAACCACCTACAAAAACATGAAGGAATGAACAAATATGATGCAATTGTTACATCATCTTCTCAACGTCTAAGACCAATATTAATGACTGTATCAGCAATGGTAGTTGGTGTAATACCTCTTGTAACCTCATCTGGAGCTGGTGCTATCAGTAGAAACTGTATTGGTGTAGTTATTTCAAGTGGTCTAGTTATTGGTGCGATATTCTCATTATTCGTACTACCTGTAGTATATATGTATATAGCTAGTGATAAATCTAAATCAGTCAAAACTGACGCTGAACAGCAAAAAATAATTGATCAAATAAAATAATTCACTACTCTAATTATCTATTTCTTAACTATAAAATATTAGATGAAAAACCAAAGCATAATTATCTTATTACTTGGATAATTAATAACTCTTTGGTATCCTTAATAATGTTAAGACATCAATCTAAAGCAAATTATGAATAAATCACATTTACCAAATACAAAAACCTTGGTCACTTTGGCTTGGATAATATGCCTAATTGCAACGCTTAATTACAGTTATGACTTTTTTATTCGTGCTGCTCCAAGCGTTATGGGTAATGATTTAATTAGTGATTTCGGGATTAGCCATACAGAATTAGGTATGCTATCATCAGCATACTTTGTATCTTATACAATCATGCAAATACCAGCAGGAGTTATACTCGACAAATATAATCGTACATTAGTGATTAGTTTTGCTACTGCTTTTTGTGTGTTAGGGAACTACTTATTTTCAGCTACTAACTACTATGAAATAGCATTCACAGGTAGAATACTGATGGGAGCAGGTTCTGCATTTGGCTTTATAGGAGCTGCAAAAATGGCTGGAATGTGGCTTCCGGAGAAGTTTTTTTCCACGTTTATAGGCTTTGCAACAGTTGTTGGTATACTAGGAGGTTTAGTCACGGATATGATGCTTTCTAGCTTAGTTTCTGAGCTTGGCTGGAGAGATGGTAACGCTGTATTTACATATATTGGTATTGGTATATTATTGCTTATCATTATATTTATTCGTGATAATCCTAAACATGTTGTGAAATTTACGCATTTAAGTGAAGCTAATTTTAAAGAAACTATAGTTAAAGTAGTAAAAATCTTCTGTAAACTAAAATTCTGGGCAGCAAGTATTATTGGTGCAGTACTGTTTATTCCAATTAATGTTTTAGGCTCTTTATGGGGTGTAGGGCTAATTCAAGCTAAATTTGGTCTAAGCCAAGAACTTGCATCACATTTTAATGGCGTGCTATTTATAGGAGCTGCTGTAGGCTTTACAATTGCTGCAATTATTGCTTCACTGACAAATAGATATCGCCTCATGCTAGTTTTAAGTATAGTCTCGCTTGCTGTCATTTTAGCTATTATACTTTATGTACCAATGAATTTATCGATGTTTACAGTATTGTATTTCTTACTTGGAGCTGCAGCTGGTCCTCAAGCTGTAACATTTGGAATAGCTAAAATAATCTCTCCCAAAGGAACTACTGGCTCGGCAACAGCAGGTGTAAATATGATAAACAACTTTGTACCAATTATTTTACTACCACTTGTTGGATACATCCTTACTCACTTTGGCACATTTATAGCAAACTCAAAGACTATATATACCATCACAAGTTATCAAAATGCTCTGGATATGGTAATAATATTCTTGTTAGTGTGTCTACCAATTGCTATGCTTATACCTAAACAAATACAAGCTGACCTTGATCACTAAAAAATATTTAATCCTGTATATATTTCAAACTTTCAAGGTATGGATTTAAGTAACTTTGTTGGTTAAGTAACTGGAGTTACGTAAAAAATGACCAAGCAAATTCTTATCAGTTAGTTTGCCATCATCTTCAATTGTTAAGTGTGGGTCATACTGTGCTCTAGCAAAAAGTCCATCAGCCTTGAAGATAAATGTGTATACTGTGCCTAGATTTGCTAGTATTTTATCCAAAGCTCTTTACATTAATACTATTAATTAGTTTATAAATCAGTTAGTAAGTTAATAAAGAGATTTATTTGAAAGATGTCGCAATATTAAGAATTTCATCAAGACGCTCGTCAGTATCTGCTATAACTAGGATCATAACCTTATTATTTAAATCAAGATTACCAATACAAGTAATAATGACCCCTTCACTGTCACCATAGTTATAATCAACACCATTAGCTTTAAGATATTGATGATAATCATCAATAGTTGAGCCTTTAGGTACTAAGACATTATTATGTCCTACCCAAGGCTTATGCTCACCGTTACGCAACTCATAAGCTAAGAACCCTGCATATATTGCCCCTGTTTGTCTTGCATTTACCTCAAGTACATAAGGAACTATTTGACCATTAATTTCTCGTATAAGAAGATCAACTCCCACTATACCTCTGACGCCCATATCACGCAATATTTCTGTCATCTGTGCACACAACTCAATCACAGTAGGTTCTTGACTAAACTTGGACTTGTATTTATTACCTAGATGAGTTTGACCATCAAGCATCTGATCACTTAAACCCAAACAAATATCATCTTCTTTTATATCGGCAATACTTACTTGAAAGGCTGGTGAACCAAGGTTATCAAGCCAGGGATCTATCATAAATACTTCGACTCTGCGCATAAGCTTTAAAATATCCCTTAGCTCTTTTTCACTCTCAAACCTATGAATACCGTACCCAGAACATGCTCGTGGCATAATTACTGCACACTCATAGATTCCTTTATTTTCATACTCACGATATATTTCTAGAGCTTTTTTAACGTAATCATCATCACTGACTGTAGATACTATATTAACACTAGGAACTAGTATCCCCTTATCATGAAGCATCTGTCTAAGAAAAGACTTATCATTTAAAAACTGTGATAATGCTTCAGGCAAGCCATAATTTTTATTGTATTTTATACCAAGTAGTTCAATAGCTGTTGCTGCAGTAAATGGGACTAAATGCGTATATTCAGAATCACTAAACTCTTGTATCTGATCTGCGTAATTCATTACTATAGTTGATAATCTATAGTGCTCCATTAACTTATCCAAAAAGATGAAATTATCCATAGTTATATAACTAAGGCCAATATCATTAAAATAGCTAATAATTTTTTCAACTTCAGGCTGTGTTTTTTTAGGCAATATTATCTTATGATCTTTCGCTAAAAGACATAATGTACGCGTAACATATTTATTTACAAATGAGCTTACAAGGTCAGCACCATATATATCGGTAGTATTTGGTATATGGATAGCTTTTTTGCCCCAAATTCTCTCAGAAATAGCGTTTGTTGTCTTTTTTGTCATTGTACTATGCACCTTTTAATTTTTTTGTTTTTGCATACTCACAATAGCTTTAGCAAAAGCTTCCGCTATCAGAATTAACTTATTTTGATCTATTTCTAGATTAGCTATATCATAGTACTCATCATCTGTTGTTGTTTTAGACAAAAGATCCTTAGGTATATCAATACAGACAGTCTCTAATTCACAAACAAGATAATGTGCTACTAAATGCTCTGCGAGAATATACGGTTTATCGTACTCTACCTCAATACCAATTTGTTGAAGCTCATATGATAAATTCTCCAGTAATCCTTTAGAGGCAAATATGCCATTACGTGCATCTCCAGTAAAAAGCTCTGTGACTCTTTTTTCACCCTCTTTATGAGCATTTTTATATAACTGTATATACTCATTTAGTGTATGTGGTGTTTCTATAACTGCTTCAGAATATCTTTCTTGTATTACATTTGGAGAATAGCTAGACATTGTATGCAAATCTATCGAAATAGCATTGTAGCTTTTTGCCACGGCTACAATATGACATAATTTTTGCATATATTGATCATATAGCTTGATAAGTGCTTGTTTTAATTCTGGATGCTGATCATAATCGATAATATTTCTTAAGCAGTTAGGAAACAATCTTCCAGCATCTAATATTGAACGAGGAAAAGAAGGTTCAGCAACTAAGGTATATAAGCCATATTTTACATAGAGTTTTTCGGCTATCGCATGGCTAAGTGAGTGAGTACCAAAATCATACTCTATCGCCAAAAAATCATTAAAATCCTCCTTGCTAAGCTTAACAAGCTGTCCAATAGCAGGAAAATCAAACTCAACAAAACTCCTACCAAGCTCGGCATGAGGGCATGTGATAACCACATCAAACCTTAGATTTTCTTGGGTATAGAAATATAAAGCTGCACATTCATAGTATTTTGTATAAAAGGGTTTGGTTATCATATTCACACGATTTAACAAAAACTATACTTCTTATAATTTATAAATAATTATGTTTAATTATAGCAATTATAAAACTAATAATAAAATTCAAAATTGATTATAATTGTGCTAAATGTAAATTGTTTTAGTTAAATATGTTTTTTAAAAACAAAAAAGAAAGCTCGATACTAAGTTTTCTTGTCGTTTCGTTCGCAAGCTTTTTTGCTGTGTTTATGCTGGTTATATCAATTTTTAGCTTCTACCAAGTTAAGCACCAAAATGATTCACTATTTGATTATCAGCTAAAAACTGCTGCTGAAGTTATTGAAACTATACTAAAGATCTATCCTCTAGAAGATGATGAAAATACTACTCATATGATAATGAATAGAATCTCACATTCTTTCTTAAATATAAAAAACTATAATAAAAGTGTCGGTTTTATTATATACGATCGTAAACACAAAAAACTCTTACTAAAAACTTCTAATTTACCAAGGTTTCATAAAAACTATGATGGTATAACATCTACAACAGGGTTTGAATGGGTATATACTGAAGGTGAAGAAAGACAGAAAAATTGGTATACCTATACTCTAAAGACTGATAATGGTAACCTTATTACAGTTTTTGCTAATAACACTATCAAAGACAGAATATCACGCCAAATAATCTTTAAATTTGCGATACTTTTAGCATCAACTTATATCGTACTTATTGGATTTATCTACTATATCCTAAAGACAGCTCTTCACCCGCTAGAGCGTATAAATAAACGTGTTGCTAAAATAAATCCTCGTAAAAATGAAAAGCTCGATGAAGATGTTATACCATATGAGATAAAATCTATTGTTGACCAAATTAATTCGCTAATAGAAAAGTTCCACGAGACTCTTGAAAGAGAAAAACGTTTCTCAGGCGATGCAGCTCATGAGCTTAAAACTCCAATAGCTGGAGTCAAAACGCTTGTTGAAATAGCTCTGGCATCAAATGATATAGATGAAATCAAACAAAAGCTTGAACGGATCAAAAACTCAACAAATAGATATTCTCATATTATTGACCAGCTATTGACATTAAGTAGAATTCAACCTAATGAACAGATTACATTTGGCAAAAAGCTTATGATAAATAAAGTTCTCGAGACTTTTATTGCTGAGAACGCTATCAAAGCTATAGAGAAGAATATTGAAATAGTCTTTTATCCATCACAACAGCTTTTACATTGTTATAGTAACGATTATCTACTTGGAATACTATTTAAAAATCTAATCTCAAACGCTATCAAATATACACAAAAAGGCGGTCTTATTGAAATTAGCTCATACCAAGAAGAAAATAATATAATCGTTGAAATAAAAGATAATGGAATTGGTGTACCTCCAGCAAATATTGAGCGCATTTTTGATAGATTCTATCGTGAGACAGGCACTGGAGAAGAAGGTAGTGGCCTAGGCTTAGCAATTGTTTCAGAAATTGTTAGACTTCATAATGGCAGTATTTTTGCTAAAAACAATATTTGCCAAAAAGGTATAACTGTCACTGTCAAAATCCCTATAGATCATAGGCACGAAGATTAAATATACCTTTCTAAAGCTTGCTGTAGCTGTGAATCTTCAAAAATAAACCCCAAAGATTGTAATTTTGTAGGCTTGATATTTTGGTTTGAAAGAAGTAACTCTTCACCCATTTGGCCAAATATAAGCTTTACTATAGCTGCGGGTATTTTGATAATACGCTTTTTAGCTAGATATTTTCTTAGAAGTTCAACTAAGAGCTTATGCTGAGATGCGTTTGGTGCAGTTAAGTTAAATACTCCTTTACCGTCTAGTTTCTTATCGATGATAAATTCAATAGCTCGTGATAAATCATACGCACTTACCCAACTCATATAGTTATGGCCATCGCCAAACATAATTAAAAAGCCAAACTTAGCTGGTAGTGCCATTTTCCCAAGCACCCCACCATTACCAATGACAACCCCAAAGCGCAGAATAGTATACCTTTGTAACTGAGAATCAACTAAACACTTCTCCCATTGATCAACAACTTCTTGACCAAAATTAAGCCCATCATAACTTCTATCATGATTATCTTCATCTTGTGCTAATTTAGAAAAGTTATAGTAGCCAATTGCGCTGGCATTTATTAACCAGATATTTTTATCACCTATCAGCTGTATAAGTTTATTTGTTGGTTCTATACGGCTTGATAATATTTTGTTTTTAACCGTTCTACCCCAGCGTTTCTTACCAATATTATAGCCGCATAAGTTTATGATAATATCATAATTAGCAATATTTTCTTGTGTCAACTGCTGCCATGTTATGAGATATTTGTAGGCACCTAAATTTTGTTTTGCTATTCTAGTTAATAGTGTTAACTCATGTCTACTGCTTAAATATTTAGATAGCTCTCCACCAATAAAACCCGAGCCTCCCGCTATTAATATTCTCATAACACTTCTCCAAAATTTTTTGCCTAATCTTTATAAGTTATATTATATTGATAAAAATAGCCTAAATAACATTATATTTTATTAATATTACTAGAGTAAGCTTGAGAATATTTCTAAGTTATGACAATCTTTACGTAAAAGGTTATTCAAGAATAAATGAGGTTCTCATATGTACTGGGTCGAGATTCTATCAAGAATACAATTTGCGTTCACTGTAAGCTTTCATATTTTATTCCCAGCATTTAGTATCGGGTTATCAACATTTTTGATGATTTTTGAAGCTCTGTGGCTATTTACAAAAAATGATAAATATTTGTCTATTGTCAAATTTTGGACAAAAGTATTTGCTTTAACATTTGGTATGGGTGTTGTCTCTGGAATTGTGATGGAGTTCCAGTTTGGTGCCAATTGGGCTGGATTTGCTGAAAAAGTAGGTCCTGTGCTTGGTTCATTATTCACTTATGAGGTATTAACAGCATTCTTTATAGAGGCAGGTGCCTTAGGGATAATGCTTTTTGGTTGGGGAAGAATTAACAAGTATGTTCACTTCTTAGCTAACTTTACTATATTTGCTGGAGTTACACTCTCAGCTTTCTGGATATTATCAGCAAACTCTTGGATGCAAACTCCAGATGGTGTGAATTATATAAATGGCAAATTTGAAGTTTATAGTTGGTACCATGTCATATTTAATCCTTCAGTGATACCTAGATTTATCCATATGCTTATGGCGGCATACCTAAGTACCTTAATGGTAATCTTAGGGGTTAGTGCATACTATCTTATCAAAAATAAATATCATGCTTTTGCCAAAATTTGTATTAAATTTGCAGTAACTTTAATTCTTATACTAAGTGTAAGCCAGCTTATAATCGGTGATGATGTTGGTAGAGAAGTTCATAAGAACCAACCACTAAAAACAGCTGCCATAGAAGGTGTTTGGGATACCCAAAAAGGTGCTCCTTTTGTAATCTTTGCTTACCCAAGTGAAGCACAAGAGAAGAACTTGTTTGCTATAGAAATCCCTAAATTAGCGTCTTTAATTAATACACATGAACTTAATGGTAAGCTTATAGGACTAAAATCAGTACCTGAGAAAGATAGGCCTGTAGTAGCTGTAGTGTTTTATAGCTTTAGAATAATGGTTGGTATAGGTATATTAATGATATTAATAGGCTTATTTGGAACTTTGTTGCTATCAAGAAAGAAATTAGAATCATCAAAGTGGTTTCTAAAAATTTGTACATTAACCACACCTTTAGGGTTTGTCGCAATTATTACCGGCTGGTTCACTGCTGAATTTGGTAGACAACCTTGGGTAGTATACAACATTCTTAGAACACAATATTCAGTTAGTGATCTTAATTTTTGGCAAGTTTTTGCCTCACTCTTTTCAATAATTATTGTCTACTTTATTATATTTGGGTACTTCTACTTCAAGTATTTATTTAGAATTATTAATGGCGGGCCAAGCACTGATGGAGAAGAAAGAATGCCTTACTCATATTTCCAATCAGTCGAAAAGAACACAGGTGAAGAGGAGTAAGTTATGGATTTAGGATTAATTTGGCTAATAATAATTGCTTTTGCACTACTACTATATGTGATCTTGGATGGTTTTGCACTAGGAATGGGGGTATTATTCCCACTTTTAGATGACCACCAAAAAGATATAGCAACAAGTATATTACTACCAACATGGGATGGTAACCAAACATGGCTTGTGTTTGCACTAGCATGTTTCTATGGAATGTTTCCAATAGCTTTTGCGTATATCTTTCCCAAAATTTACCTATCAGCAATACTATTAGTAGTAATGATATTATTAAGAGGAATATGCTTTGAATTTAGGCTAAAATCTTCACAAAAAGGTATAAAAAATTGGGATAAGTTATTCTTTATTTCATCACTTGTAGCTACATTCCTTCAAGGTTATATAGTTGGTGAACTAATTGTTGGCTTTCCTCATACTCACTTTTATAATATTGGTTTCTCTGCTGTCACAGGTATTACATTAGTATTTGGCTATAGCCTACTTGGAGCAACACGCTTGATATTAAAGACTGAAGGAGAGTTATTTGCAAAATCTAAACAACTTGCTAAAGTATGCTGTCTTATCCTAGCTGTTCTAATGCTAATAATTGGTGGGATGACTCCTTTATATGTCAAACTACCTTTAGATAACTTATATAAAATGGTAATATTAATAGAATTATTTGTACTTACTATAATTAGCTTCTTAATACTTATCAAAGTTATTGAAGCAAAAAATCATGCTCTACCTTACTGGCTAGCAGTAGCAATATTCATACTAACTTATGTAAGTATGTTAACATTAATATTCCCATATCTCATCCCTTATCAAATAACATATACCCAAGCTCAAGCTAGTGATACAACATTACTATTTACCTTAATCCCAGCAATTATAATGATTCCTTTATTATTGCTTTATACTAGCTATGCGTATTATATTTTCAGAGGAAAAACTAAAGAAAAATTAAGCTACTAAGCTTTTATCTGATAACTATATATTTAGCTGCTTCTTCTGGTGTAATTGTTCCAGCTTTAAGAAGGTTCTCAATACTCTGCTCCATTGTTGCCATTCCTTTGGCTGTACCAGTTTGTAGTGCTGTATATATCTGCGAGAGTTTGTTTTCTTTAATCATATTTCTAATACCAGTATTTGAGATAAGAACTTCATATGCTGCTACACGACCACCACCCTTACGTTTCAGTAAGCGCTGTGATATAACAATTTGTAATGACTCAGCTAACATATTACGCACAAGCTCTTGCTCAGCAGGTGGAAATACAGATATAACCCTATCGACGGTTTTTATAGCTGACATTGTATGTAATGTCCCTAGAACTAAGTGACCTGTTTCAGCTGCTTCTAGCGCTAATCTAATAGTTTCTAAATCACGCATTTCACCAACAAGAATACAATCAGGATCCTCCCTTAGTGCTGATTTTAGAGCCGCATTAAAACTTTTTGTATCCCTCTTAACCTCACGTTGGTTAACCAATGATCTTTGACTTGTATGGACAAATTCTACAGGGTCTTCAATAGTCAAAATATGTGAATCCTCTTTTTGATTAATCTCATTAACTAATGCCGCCAATGTACTACTCTTACCAGAACCTGTAGGCCCTGTCACTAGGATCAAACCGCCCTTTTTAGCTTGCACATCCTTGAGAATTCTTGGTGCACCAAACTGGTCTAAGGTTGGTATAGTATTTTCCAAGCGACGAAATACTGCACCGTAACCACGATTATGAAAAAAAGCATTTACCCTAAATCTTGCATCATTATCCCTATCATCTATCGAGAAATCACATTCGTATGTTTCTATCAGCTCATCTTTTTGATCATCTGTCATGATTTCTAAAAGCATCTGTGAAATCATCTTATCGTTCAGTACAGGTGATGATTCAATATCAATTAAATCGCCATCTATCCTATATTTAGACTTACAACCAGAGGATAGATGCAAATCAGATGCTTTTTTTTGAACACAAAGAGTTAATAATTTTCTTATCATATCAAGAATAAAACTTAAATTAATTGTGATAGTAAAACTTTATCGCTATTAAACGATAAAAAAAATAGTCAATTAAAGAAATTTTAGAGATTGATTATTTAAATAGTTTCTTAAAGAAATTAGCGATTTTTGCAAATGGGCAAGATGTCTCAGATGAAGCATCTGTACTACCACAACTACTAGTAGTTGATGATTCGGCAGCCTTAGACTCTTTTTTATCCCCCATAATGACTTTAAGAACAGTTTGTAAGATACCACCATTCTTTAAGTAATCGACATCAACATCAGCATCCAGGCGAGCTAAAGCCTCAAATGTTGTTATATGAGCAGTACCTGGATGAACAGCTTCTACAACTACTCTCTGACGCGGCTTAATGTTATTTAGGTTCTTAATATTGAACATTTCCGAACCATCTAAACCTAAAGTCTTAGCATTCTGACCATCAACATATTCAAGCGGTAATACACCCATACCAACCAGGTTAGACCTATGAATTCTTTCATAGCTCTCTGCAATAACTGCTTTGACGCCAAGTAGGAAAGTACCCTTAGCTGCCCAGTCACGCGACGAACCTGTACCATACTCTTTACCCGCTAATATAACTAATGGAATACCTTTTTCTTTGTATTTCATAGCAGCATCAAATACATACTGTTGAGAACCATCAAGATAATACTTAGTAAAGCCACCCTCAACATTATCTAAAAGTAAGTTACGGATACGGATATTAGCAAAAGTACCTCTCATCATAACTTCATGGTTGCCACGACGAGAGCCATAAGAGTTAAAATCTTTCTTCTCAACACCATGAGATTTTAGATATTGTCCAGCAGGATACTCTTCTGGAATAGCGCCAGCAGGCGAAATATGGTCTGTAGTTACAGAATCACCTAACATTAGAAGAGTTCTAGCGCCTTTGATATCTAAATCATCATTACCCTCTGCAAACTTCTCAAAGAAGTTAGGGCATTGGATATAAGTAGAAGATTCATCAAACTCGTAAAGCTTACCTTCTGGAGCTTTAAGTTTTTGCCAGTCTTCAGTACCATCAAGAACTGTTGCATAAGCTTTTTTAAACATGTCTGAGTTAACCACATCAGCTTGTATAGCAGCAATCTCTTCTGTGGTTGGCCAAATATCTGCAAGGTAAACATCATTATCCTCTGCATCTTTACCGATAGCATCTTCAACTGGATCAAAATCAACAGTCCCAGCTAATGCATAAGCAACTACATGGATTGGCGATGCAAGGTAATTAGCCTTAACATGAGGATTAATACGACCTTCAAAGTTACGGTTACCTGAACTTACAGAAGCAACCACAAGGTCAGCTTCATTAATAGCTTCAACCACAGGCTCATCAAGAGGACCAGAGTTACCAATACAAGTAGTACAACCATAACCAACTAGGTTAAAACCTAAGTTCTCAAGCTCTGGTAACAAATTAGCCTTCTCAAGATATTGAGTCACGACTTGAGATCCAGGAGCTAAAGATGTTTTAACATAAGGTTTAACCTTAAGTCCTTTTGCATTTGCTTTCTTAGCTAATAAACCAGCACCTAAAAGTAGTGATGGGTTAGAAGTATTTGTACAAGAGGTAATTGCAGCAATAGCAAGTGAGCCGTGAGTAATTCTTTCACCAAGACCTTTTACTTCAGCTGAATTTTGTAATTGCTCTTGAGTTAAGCCAAAACCATGTAATCCTTGCTCATGTACCAAAGCTTCTGCAAAAGCTTTTTTCATATCATGGAATGCTACCCTATCTTGTGGACGCTTAGGACCTGCAAGATTAGATTCAACTTCCGTTAGATCTATTTCTACTATACTAGAATATTCTGGCTCTTCTGCAGGATTTTCTCTAAATAATAACTGCTCTTTATACATTTCACGCGCAGCGTCTACAAGCTCATTACGATTAGTGTTGTTAAAGAACTCTAAAGTTAATTCATCAACCGGGAAAAAACCAATAGTTGCACCATATTCTGGAGCCATATTTGCTATAGTTGCTCTATCTGGTAAAGATAAGCTTTCTAAACCTTCGCCATAGTACTCTACAAACTTACCAACAACACCATGCTTTCTAAGTACTTCTGTAATCTTAAGTACAAGATCAGTAGCTGTTACACCAGTTTTTAATTTACCAGTAAGCTTCACACCAACAACATCAGGTAAAACCATGTAATATGGTTGACCAAGCATTACAGCTTCAGCTTCAATACCACCTACACCCCAGCCTACTACACCAACACCATTGATCATAGTAGTATGCGAGTCTGTACCTACTAGAGTATCTGGGTAAATTATATCTTCACCATTGATGTTTTTAACTAAAGCACCTTTTGCAAGGTACTCTAAATTAACTTGATGGATAATCCCCATTCCAGGTGGTACAACTATGAAATCATCAAATGCTTTTTGTGCCCACTTAAGTAAGCTGTATCTCTCACCGTTTCTTTCGAATTCCTTAGCTACGTTTTGAGCTAAAGCAGTTTTTGTTCCATAGAAATCGACCTGTACTGAGTGGTCAATTACCATAGCTGTATCTACAAGAGGATTAATTTTATCTGCATCACCACCAGCATCTTTGATCGCCTTTCTCATCGCAGCTAAATCAACTACTGCTGGAACACCTGTGAAATCTTGCATCACAACCCTAGCAGGCATATGTGGAATCTCAGTTCTTGAACTAGCTTTAGCATCCCATTCTAAAACTTTGTGCATATCATCTTCTTTTACTTTATAACCATCTATATTTCTAAGCTGGTTTTCAAGTAATACCCTGATCGAATAAGGAAGACGCGTAACATCTTTATCAAGCTCTTGTGAAAGTTTCTTTAAGCTATATAGAGTATACTTCTTTCCTTTATTCTCTATTTGCAGCTTAGTGATATTTTTAATATCAGACATGCTCTAACCTCCGTAGATACTAATTAATTTTTGCAAAACACGCATATATTTTAACCTGTTAATGGCTATTTGTATATAAAATATAGAATTTCAAGTAGCTTGTTCTAACTTAGTAGAGAAATGTCAAGCTTACCTTTCTTAAACGGTGGACACCATAAATAGTTAGTTTCGATAATTTTAGAAAATTTAAAGACACCATCGATAATGCCATCACTGCCGCCAAGCATATTACCCATTTGTAAATTAAAAGATCTAAAAGATGGCGCAAATCCTGAAAACATAAAACCACCATTTAATTGATCGTCTGACCATGGCATCGATTTTCTTAAGATTTGTGCTTCTGGTTCAAAATTTTCTTTTGCTGATCTTCTTATATGTGCAAAGTCTTTTAAATTCTCAAACTGGTGCGAATCATCCAAAGATCTACCGACACACTCTTCTTTTGCTGATTGACTAGCACTATTTAACCAATCAAAGTCATGAAGCCACTGCTGCAGTACCCAAAAACTAGAACCCTCTAATTCACCTTCAAGTACTATAGAAGCTGACACAACTTCTACACCTTTAGGGTTCTCAATACCATCCTCGAAGCCTGATAAATCATACTTACCACGGTACGTATAGCTTGAAATGACTTTTTCGTTATCAAAATAATCTCCAAGAGCTTTTTTAATAGCTATTGCCTTGTGAAATAATTCTCCTCTATCATCATCTCTTAACCAAAGAACCAAATCATAACCATCATCATCGCACATTCTTGGATTATTAAATTTAGTTCTTTTAAAATTTTCATTACCCGGTATTTTAAACATCTTAAGAAGATTATTGCCAAAGCCAGCAACTACACTTTTACCATCGACAAATCTTTGCAAAATTTTTAGACCAAACTTAATATCAGTATTTTTTTTAATATTAAACATCATATATACAGCTGACGATGGCAAGTTCTCAACAATTCCTAGTTGATATTTGATTATTTCCACTTAACTTTTCCTTATAAATCTCTCTTTAACAGTTATAATATAAACAACGGCAATAAAACTCCATAAACAATGTTAAAAAAACAACTTTCTTTATTTATTATTGTCGGCGTCTTAGCTTCAATAACTAACTTTATTATCGTTTGGGTCCTTGTTGAATTAGATATTTTCAGACCATTAGTTGCAAACTTTTTTGCTTTTTTAATTGCATTTAATGTTAGCTATTTTGGACATCGGTTTCTGACATTTTCGACAACTACTCAGTCCCATAAAAAAGCTGCTACACAATTTTTTATAAATGTTATGATAGGCCTTGGCCTAAATGAATCAATTTATTATGTGTTATTACATATACTAAAAATACAATACCTATTAGCTTTATTTATCACTATGGGACTAGTTGCCATATATACTTTTGTTGTAAGTAAATTTTTAATCTTTAAGGCATAAAATGTTTGAAATAAACAAACAAATTGGAATTTATATCCATTTTCCTTGGTGTGTGCGTAAATGTCCATACTGTGATTTTAATTCTCATCCGATAAGAGATGATAGCTATCTTTCAGCACAGTATTATCAAAAACTTATCGCTGATTTTGACACTCATCTTGATGATTTACAAGCTAGAGAAATTATAAGTATTTTCATTGGGGGAGGCACTCCTTCGCTTTTTAAAGCTGAGTATCTCGATAAGGTTTTACAATATATCACTAAAAATGCAAAAATTAGTACTAACTGCGAAATAACTTTAGAAATGAATCCAGGAACTGTAGAGAGAGGTACAATACTAAGTTATCAAAATATTGGTATTAATAGAATATCTCTTGGGGTGCAAAGTTTTCAAGATGATAAACTAAGAATTTTGGGTAGAATTCATAATTGTGAAAATGTCTACACAACTATTGATGAAATCAAAAATTCAAAAATCTCAAATTTTAATATTGATATAATGCATGGGCTTCCAAATCAGAGCTTTGATGATGGGTATTTTGATATAACTCAAGCTATAGCAATGCAACCAACGCATATTTCCTGGTATCAACTTACTATTGAGCCTAATACCTTATTTGCAGCAAAACCACCAAAACTCCCTGCTGAAGAAATTCTCGAGAGCATTGAAATAGCTGGCAAAGAGGCTCTAGCACACGCAGGTTTTAAGCAATATGAAGTTTCCGCTTTTGCTCAAAATACTCTAAGATCTATTCATAATTCTAATTACTGGATGTTTGGCGATTATATAGGTATAGGTGCAGGAGCACACAGTAAAATTACTAATCTTGAAACTAAACAAATCAAAAGAGTTTGGAAACATAAACACCCTAAGATATATACTCAAACTGTTAAATTTATCAAAGACTCAAACATAGTTACCAGTAATGAAATTATATATGAATTTATGCTTAATGCCCTAAGATTAAAAAACGGTTTTAGTCTTAGAAGCTTTGAACAACAAACTTTATTATCAAGAGATACTATTAGCAAGCAGATACAACTAGGTATTGACCAGGGTTTTTTAATGTTAAAGGATAATCAGGTTAAATCAACAATTAAAGGCTATTTGTTTCTAAATGATTGTATCAATCTTTTTAGCTAATCATCATAGCTTATTTGTGAAATTTTACCACTAACTGCATCGACCAAAACTTTAACTTCATGATTATTACTATCTAAACACTCTACTTTATATGCGCCATTATAATTCTCTACACTTGTAATAGTCTTACATCTAACTTGAGGAATAGCTGCTATAGCCTGACTCATATTAATCTCTTTAGCGGCTTGCTTTGGTGCAGGTACTGCTGCTGTATCAGGATCAATATACAAATATTGTTCTTGCCCATTTTTATTAATCACTATTGCCTTGTATACACCATCATCATATTCAACTTTGTTAATACCACTATAACCTTGAGAGTAGATATTACTAACAATTTTAGCTAATGGTAGCGCTGTCGAGTTTGGAATATCACCAGCAAATGCATTAGATGATAATACAGTTACTGCTAGGGCAAGTCCTGAAATTAACGTAGCTATTTTATTCATATTTAATCTCCAAAATAAATATAAAACTAACCCACTTAATTAATCTAACATGTGGTTATACTAACATCAATTATACTTTAGCGGTAGTAATATGTTAGTTATTTACCTAGAGCAGTATTTATATATTCATCTGCTTGCTCTCGGAAAAATTTAACTAATTTAGTTTTATTTTCTAAATGTTTTGAAACTATAACTGTCCGCTGGTAAAGAAGAGTTTCCGCTGCAACCCCCTCTAATGGAATGATATTTAGGTTCAATATATGCTCATATCCATTAACTAAACATCCTGCACCTAAACCATTTTCAATAAGCTTAGCTTTGTGAATATCATCTTCAACGATGTATCTTATATGTTTTAATATAGGAGTCAGTTGCTTATCATCAATATTGATAGTTAAGTTGTAGTCACTACTATCTCTACGAATTATAAAAGGTACATTAAATATATTTTTTGGCTCATTTTTTAGGTTATATTCAATATAAATATCTTTGTTAACATAAATCTTTGAAGGTATTCTTGTTCCATCAATAGTCGCAGCAACAATCCAGCGATCTTGATCTATTTTCTCTAAGTCTTTTGATGTCACTATTGCAACATCATAGTTGCTTAACTGATAAAAATAATTATTCGCCTGATATAAAAAATAACTATCAAATGTAAAAGTATATTTACCACTTTCATCAACCTGATGTATTTTTGGAGAGATAAAGTCAATAAACGCTCGTGTTCCAAAAATTCTAATATATTTAAGATTATGGGGCTGTTGAAAGCTTACCCAATTTGTGTGTTTAAAGCTTAATTCTTTAACGCTGTGCATCTTAGGCCACTATTCTAAAGTTTTTCTTTATGTTTTATTAATATTTCTGATATTTGGATACACGTATCCTAGTTCAAGCACAAATTGAGTGGGTCAAGCACTACAAGTCGCTTAAGATTGAAGCAAATAGATTTCATCAGTTCAGCAAAGTGATTTTTTGAAACTCCTCTATATCTAACACGTTTATCCTGATGAGCAAACACTCTTTCATAAGGTGAACGTATAGCACTAAACCAACTGTCTTGATCATGATTTTTACCAAGCATATTATTCTTCTTTATAGCTTTAAGGTCACAACAGTTATCCCTGGCAGTTTTGTTAGCATATTTTGTACAGTATCCCTTATCAGCATAAATCGCACCACCATCAGGGCAAACATATTTTATACCCTTTGCGTCTGTAACATTGGCAGGTGTCACAGCTACTTTATTAATCAGTCCACTCTGCATATCTACACTAGTATGTTTCTTATAACCATACCAAAATTTATCTTTACCTTTACAGCCTATACGTGCTTGCTTATCTATAGCTACTTTAGGAAGTATTTCATTATTTAACTTTTCATATTTCTCTTTGATAGCTTTATCTCTTTCTTTCCAAAGATTAGCTTTAGCTATTAAGTGACTAGCATCAACAAAACTAAAGACTTCATTGATAAATCCTTGTTGTTTTAATTGCTTTCTTAAATCATTAAAAATTTCCGATATAAAACGAGTACCTATATTCTTTCTAAATTTACAAAATACACTATGATCGGGAGTTTTTTCTAATAATGTAAATTCACAAAACCATTTTGCTGCGTTATTCTCTTGTAGATATTTCTCTAATTCTCTATCGCTAAGATCTTCCATAAATTGTAATAGTAAACATTTAAATAAACGTAGCATTCCATAACCTTTATAAGGGTTATCTTTTTCAAACTTCTTTAATTTCTTAGCAACATTTTTAAAATTCCAAATCGATACAAACTTACGATATATATGATTTCTCGGTACTAAGTCATTAAGACTTATCATCTCTAGTTGATTCATCAGATAAGCATATGAAAATTAATATAACTATATTTTAACAAATATTATTCTATATATGGCTAGTTTTCAACACGCCCATTATCTATGCCTTTATATTTGCTAGTAAGGATACTGTTCTCTAAATCTGTGTATAGCCTATGACAAGATGCATAATATTTTTTACCATCTCTTGTTATCTCTATTTTATTACTATTTGGTTGTGTTAGCTTAACTCCTAAATAATTTTCTAAGAGCTCTAGCTTACTTCTAACTGTATTTATCTCTACAGAATAAAGATTCTTGACAGCAGTATATGAACCTAATTCAACCAAAGATATAAAATACCTAGTTCCTTCAATAACATTTTTATCAACGACTTCTTTAATAAGGTTACTCATGTAATTTGAATAGAAAAAAATTAATACGTTATAATTATAATATCAACAAAAAAATATATTTGAAACATTATAATAGTTTGGTGCACTGAGCGAGGCTCGAACTCGCACGTCCTACGGACACCACCCCCTCAAGATGGCGTGTCTACCAATTCCACCACCAGTGCAATAGAACTTATTTAGAAGCTGTTTTTGAGTTTGTAACAGCTTGAGAAACTTCTTTTTGGTACTGATCATACTGACTAGCAATTGAGCTATCAGTACTAGCGATACTTGTGTTTGCTGTTGTCGCTTGGCTTTTACCTAAGTACCCTAAAGTAAGACAACACACAAAGAATACTGCCGTAAAAAATACCGTTATCTTAAATAAGAATGAAGCTGCTCCTTTACTACCAAAAACAGTATTTGAAGCACCCGCACCAAAGGAAACACCCATATTAGCGCCTTTACCTTGCTGTAGCAACACTAGTACTACAATCGCAATAGCTGCGATAATATCAATAGTTAAAATTATTCCGTACATATCTTGTTTGCTTGATTTATTATTTCGTTAAACTCAGTGGCTTTCAAAGATGCTCCACCAATTAAACCACCATCAACATCTGGCAAGCTTAATATATCTTTCGCATTTTCAGCTTTTAGGCTACCACCATACACTATTTTTATATTTTTAGCAAGCATTTCATCAACTTTAGCTAGCAATAAACGAATAAATTGATGTGTTTTTTGGATTTGCTCTAATGATGCCACAACCCCTGTACCTATTGCCCACACAGGCTCATATGCAATTACTATTTTTGCTAACTGCTCAGCAGACAAATTCTCCAAGATTAAGCTTAGTTGTGTTGCTAAAACTTCTTCCAGTCTGCCGCTTTGTCTATCATCTAAAGATTCTCCTATACACACTACTGGTGTTATAGCAGTGTCTATGACCTTGTTAAGCTTTTTAAAAACATCTACATCTGATTCAGCAAATAAAGATCTTCTTTCAGAATGACCAATCAGCAAATAGTTACAACCGATATCAAGTAACATACTAGCGGATATTTCGCCAGTATATGCTCCATCATCATAAAAAGTAATATTTTGTAAACCAACACCTACTTTCTCTGGAAGTTGTGAAATTACCTCTTTAACATAAACACTTGATGGGAAAACAGCAACAGCTACTTTTGAACTATCATACTTCGCTTGTGAAATACCGCCACAAAGCTCTTTTATGCTTGTAGAGCTGCCATTCATTTTCCAATTACCCATTATTAATTTTTGCATATCTACACCAATTTTTGTTTTACCTTTCCAACCAAATACTCAGCTTCGTTTGTAGCAAGATTCTTATCATCTGCTTCAACCATGACCCTTAAAACAGGTTCAGTACCTGATGGCCTTAATAAAACCCTTCCTCTGTTACCTAAGCGCCTCTCAACATCATTAACATCGCCAGCAACCTTCTCTAAATCTTGAGATGTTACTTTCTTATTCAGCGGAACATTGATTAATGCTTGTTGCATTAACTCACCCTGCAGTTTAAATTCAGATACAGGTTTATCAGCTTGGGAAAAAACAGCCAATAGCTGTATTGCTGTAAACAAACCATCACCAGTAGTACCAAAGTTTAGATTGATAACATGCCCTGATGATTCGCCACCAATTTTATAACCATACTTGACTAAATCTTCTAAGACATATCTATCACCAACTTTTGAACGAATAAATGGAATATTGTTAGCTTTATAGTGATTCTCATAACTCATATTTGTCATTTGTGTGCCAACAATACCTTTAGTACCGCCACAAATATCACTATATTGAGCGAGAATATTTAGTATTCCATCACCATCAATTTCTTGACCATTCTCATCAACAATAATTATTCTATCTGCATCACCGTCCAGAGAAATACCTAAATCAGCATTATGCTCTTTAACAGCTTTTTTAATATTTGAAATGCAAGTAGCACCGCACTCAACATTTATATTTAAACCATCAGGATTAGATGCTATAGAGATATAGTCTATACCAAATCTATCGAGCAAAGCCTCAAAATTATGTGATGCTGCTCCATGAGCACAATCAATAACAACTTTACCTTTATAATTGACTAGATTGCCAAAACGGCTATAAATGCTCTCGATATACTCGTTTATAGCGTTTGCTAATATCTTATAGTTACCAAACTTGAATTGTGGCTGATAAACAAAATCACTATCAATTTTAGCTTCAACCTCTTCTTCTAAAGCATCATCTAGCTTAAAACCATTAGAAGAAAATAATTTAATACCATTATCAGTAAATTTATTGTGCGATGCTGTAATTACAAATCCAGCAGCAGCTTGATGCTTAACGGTCATAAATGCTACTACGGGAGTTGGCACGACCCCTAAGTCTAGTACATCAATTCCCGCAGCATTTAAACCAGAAACTAAAGCAAATTTTAAGAACCCTCCTGAGCTACGCATATCTTGACCAACAATCACAAATTTTGGATAATTCTTTTGGTTTATTAATGAGCCAACCGCATTACCTAATTTTTGTGTAAACTCTGCTGTTATTGTTGAGTTAGCAACTTCACCACGGATACCATCTGTTCCAAAATACTTTGCCATAATTTAACCTCTAGAATTTTATCAATGCTGAAACATTATATCCAGCAAGCACTTCTCTACCACCTAAACCATCAAGTTCCATCACAAATATAAGCCCTGCAACCTTTGCTTGAGTTTTTTCTATAAGCTGTACGGTTGCTTTTGCAGTACCACCAGTTGCTAATAAATCATCAACCACCAATACTTCATCTGTAGCTTTAAAAGCATCTTTATGTATTTCTAGGCTATCACTACCATACTCTAAGTCATATTTGACACTATAAGTTTCTCTTGGCAGTTTACCAGGCTTTCTAACTGGCACAAAACCTAGACCTAATACTTCAGCAAGTGCAACACCAAAAATAAATCCTCTACTTTCTGTGCCAGCAACAACAGTTGGGGCAATACCTTTGTTTTTTAGCTCTTGTGCCATTGCCTCAGCAGTTTTTCTGAGACCTTGTGGATCTGCAAGTAAAGGTGTAATATCTCGAAACATAATACCTGGTCTTGGAAAACCAGGCACAGCCGCGATCTTACTTTTTATAAAATCTAAGTTCATAGAAAAGTACCTTTAGGATAATTTTAAAAGAATAAAACTAGACTTGAAGAAGAATTCTATTTGGATCTTCGATTAATTCTTTGATCGTCTTCAAGAATCTAACTGAAGTTCCACCATCGATAATTCTATGGTCATAAGATAGCGCTAAATACATAATTGGACGTATCTTAATCTCACCTTTAACTACTACAGGACGCTCAACGATATTATGCATACCTAAAATAGCGCTTTGTGGTGAATTAATAATAGGAGTAGACAACATCGAACCATAAGTACCGCCATTTGTGATAGTAAATGTACCACCTTGCATATCTTCAAGACCTAGCTTACCATCACGACCCTTAATTGCTTTGTCTAAAACATCAGCTTCTAGTTCAGCTAGAGATTTAGTATCTGTATCTCTCAATACAGGTACTACTAATCCCCTATCAGTACCTACAGCAATACCAATATCAAAGTAATTATGATAAATAATCTCATCACCATCAATAGAAGCATTTACATCTGGGAATTTCTTAAGCGCTTCTGTTGCTGCCTTGATAAAGAAAGACATAAAACCAAGCTTAGTATCATGTTCTTTGACAAACATATCCTTATATTTATTTCTAAGCTCCATAACTGCACTCATATCTACTTCATTAAAAGTAGTTAAGATTGCATTAGTATGTTGAACCTCAACCAATCTATTCGCTATAGTTTGGCGTAGACGTGTCATCTTAACTCTTTTTTCATATCTAGCACCTTGATTTACCAGTGCTGTGAATTGTTGAGGTTTGTTTACTGATGTAGCTGCTTTTTTCACATCCTCAGAAGTTATACGTCCTTTTTTACCTGTACCTTCGATATTTACAGCAGAATCTAAGCCACTTGCATTAAAAGCCTTACGTGCTGAAGGTACTAGGTGTGGATCATTATTTGTTTGAGAAGCTTCTACTGCAGCTTCCGGCTTTGCTGCAGCAGGAGCAGCTGCTCCTGTTGTAATCTTAGCAATAACCTCTGCAGATAGTACTGTATCACCAGCTGGCTTTAATATTTTTGTTAAAACCCCATTTGATGTTGCTGGAACCTCTAAAACAACTTTATCAGTCTCAATCTCTGCTAAGATATCACCTTCAGAAACTGCTTCACCCTCTTTCTTATGCCACTCAGAAACTGTACCATCTGCTACAGATTCTGGGAATACAGGAGCTTTAACATCCATCTCTTGATCAGAAGCTGTTGCTTGAGAAGTATTTTCTTGATTAGTAGTTTGTTGCTTAGGTTCAGTTGTAGAAGCCGCTGTATCAATAATCGCTAATGATTCTTCTGAAAGCACTGTATCACCAGCCTGTTTTTTTATTCCTTTTAAAACACCACTAGCTGTTGCAGGCACTTCTAAGACAACTTTATCAGTCTCAATCTCTGCTAAGATATCGCCCTCATTTACAAAGTCACCTTCACTTTTATTCCATTGAGCTAATGTGCCATCTGCTACAGACTCTGGGAACATAGGTACTTTTAATTCAACCATCTTTTACTCCTAGTAATAATTTAATTTTATATTTCTAAAGCTCTGTTAATAATTTCTTCTTGTTGTTTTACATATAAAGCATGGTATCCAACTGCAGGGGTTGAAGATCTCTCTCTTGCGACACATAGCAGCTCTTGGTTTTTACCTATCAACTTCTCAATAAAAGGTCTAATATTATACCAAGCACCTTTGTTTTGAGGCTCTTCTTGTAACCACACTACTTTATTTGCGTTATTATATTTAGCAAATATTTGCGCAAGTTGTTGTTGTGGGAAAGGATACAATTCCTCTAGCCTTACTACAGCTATTTCTTGATGAATATCTTGCTTCTTAGCCATAAGATCATAATAAACCTTACCATTACATAGTATAAGTTTTTTAACCTTATTTTCTTTGGCATTTGCATCATCAATTATTGCCTCAAATTTACCGTGAGCGAGTTCTTGTAATGAAGACACAGCCATAGGATTTCTTAACAAACTCTTAGGCGTCATTACAATCAAAGGCTTTCTAAGCGGTCGAATAACCTGACGTCTTAGTAGATGGTAAATTTGTGCAGGTGTTGTTGGTGTACAAACCTGCATGTTATCATTAGCACAAGAGCTTAAAAACCTTTCTAATCTAGCAGATGAATGTTCTGCTCCAGCACCTTCTTGACCGTGAGGTAAGAATAAAGTTAAACCTGATAGAATACCCCATTTTTCTTCTGCTGCAACAAGGAATTGATCAATTACAACTTGTGCTGTATTAACAAAATCTCCAAATTGAGCTTCCCATACAACTAGAGCATCAGGACTGTAGCAGCTGTATCCATACTCAAAGCCTAATACACCATATTCTGACAGAGTCGAATCTATAACATCAAATCTAGCATTTTCATTAATGTGTTTTAATGGCACATACTCTTTTAGCTGTGACTTAGTATTCATATTTTTGACTACAGCATGACGATGTGAAAAAGTTCCTCGACCGCTATCTTCACCAGAAATTCTTACTTGATGCCCATCTTTAAGTAATGTAGCGTACGCAAGTGATTCAGCAAATCCCCAATTTAGAGGAAGTTCACCATTAGCCATTTTGATTCTATCAGTAACAGCTTTTTTAACTTGCATTTGCATTTCTATCTCAGCTGGGACTTCACTCATCTTTAGAGCTAACTCTCTTAGTGTCTTTTCTGGTATAGGCATATAATTATAATCTGATTCTTGCTTGCCAAGATAAGGAAGCCAATCACAGACATTTAGCTTATCTTTAACTATCTTTCTATCAAGAATATCAATCGTAACCTTACCATTATCTAGCTTGCTACGATAATTAGCATTCATACGTACAAAATAATCGGCATCAACCACACCTTCTTTTATCAACTTGTCGCTATATAATTTCAATGTTGAAGGAAGTTTTTTAATCACTTCATACATCTGGGGCTGTGTTCCTGATGGTTCATCAGTCTCATTATGACCATTTCTACGGTAACATACTAAATCAATAACAACATCTTTGTTGAATTTCATACGATATTCTAAAGCAATATCTGTAACTTTAAGCACAGCTTCTGGATCATCACCATTTACATGAAATATCGGTGCATCAACCATTTTAGCCACATCAGTAGAATAATTACTACTTCTATTTATACCAAAAGCACTACTTGTAGTGAAACCAACCTGGTTGTTTACAACAAGATGAACTGTACCACCTGTACCATATGCTTCTGTAAGCGAGAAACCAAAAGTCTCCATTACTACACCTTGACCACAAAAAGCTGAATCACCATGTATCAATATCGGTAAAACTTTACTGTAAACATCGCCATTTAGTTTGTCTTGAATTGCTTTAGCAGCACCTTCAACAACCGGGTCAACAGCTTCTAAATGTGACGGGTTAAATGCTAATGCAATTTTAGCTTCTTTACCATCGACACTTCTATAGTTAGAATATCCCATATGATACTTAACATCACCAGATAGGCTTTTTTCGCTCTGTTTACCTTCAAATTCTTCAAATAAATCTTTAGGATTTTTACCCATCACATTGACTAATACATTCAGACGACCCCTATGTGCCATACCCAACTGAATAAAACGGGTTGAATGCTTAGAAACAGATTTTTCAACTATATGTTGTAAAGACGGGATTAACGACTCCCCACCTTCTAGACCAAATCTTTTTTGACCTACATATCTTAACGCAAGATACTTCTCTAAACCTTCAGCAGCTACTAGTTGCTGTAAAATCCATTTTTTGTTGTCATCAGAAATAGCAGTAATATTTTCTATTCTATCTTGAAGCCAAATCTTTTCTTCTTTGTTACCGATATATCTATACTCATAGCCGACATTAGACTCATAAATTCCCTTGGCTTTATTGATAACCTGTTGTAAAGGAACTGCTTTATTATCAGTAAAGCTTCCTAAATTAACTAACTCAGTTAAATCTTTTTCAGTTAATCCATGTGCTGATAATTCTAAGTCTGAGTCTCTTTTATACTTTGTCAGTCCAAGTGGATCGATATTAGCTGACTTATAACCATAAGAACGATAAGCTTTAACTAGAGCTTTAGCTTTTAAGTTGATATCACCTTCAGCACCGATAACTGTTGTTGTATTGGCTTTATTTTTAGCCAAATATTTAAACTCATAGACTAAGTCTCGATGAACTGTATCAGTTGAGCTTGCTATAGAATCAAAAAAGGACAGCCACTTAGGATCTATTTCGTAATGGTTGCCCGCTATATAGTCGTCATATATTGACTCAAGATATTCTAGATTACCTCCAAAGAACTGGGTAGTCTCCAGCCATTGACTAAAATCCGGTTGTTTTTTTTTCATATAAATACCTAAACATCAGGTTTTAATTTTTACACACTCTTCTTTAATAATGCTGATCTAATTTTACCTATTGCTTCTGTAGGGTTAAGTCCTTTTGGACATACAGAAACACAGTTCATAATAGTCCTACACCTAAACAGACTAAATGGATCTTTTAGATCTTCAAGTCTTTGCTCTGTAGCAGTATCTCTTGAATCTGCAATAAATCTATAAGCTTGTAGCAAACCAGAAGGACCTATAAATTTGTCTGGATTCCACCAGAACGATGGGCATGATGAGGTACAACAAGCACATAAAATACACTCATACAAACCATCAAGCTTAGCTCTATCCTCTGGTGATTGCAGTCTTTCTTTAATAGCTGGTTCATCATCATTGATAAGATATGGCTTAACTTTCTCATAGTTCCTATAAAACTGTTTCATATCAACGATTAAATCTCTAATCACAGGCAAACCTGGTAGAGGATTAACTTTGATAGGCTGTTTTAACTCACCAACTGAAGTAATACAAGCCAAACGATTCTTACCATTGATATTCATACCATCAGAACCACAAACACCTTCCCGGCAAGACCTTCTTAAAGCTAGTGTAGGGTCCTGCTCTTTAATTAGCTCAAGAGCTGTTAAAACCTTAACACCTTCATTTTCCACCTCAACCGTATACTCATCGTAATAAGGTTTTTTATCAACTTCTGGATTATATCTATAAATTTTAAATCTTACTTCCATTATATTAAATCCTTGTTTGTAATTAGTACTTACGTTCTGCTGGTTGAAAAGCTTTTACTTTAGTAGGAGACATATTCACATCACGCCATGATGTTCTATCTCCATCTAGGAAGTATAGCGTATGCTTCATCCAATTCTTATCATCTCTTTCAGGATAATCAACTCTAGAGTGAGCTCCTCTAGACTCCTTTCGCTCTAAAGCAAGTTTTGCTGTAGCAACTGCTGTTAGCATTAAGTTATCTAGCTCTAGTGCTTCAATTCTCATCATATTAAAGATTCTAGAGTTATCCTCTAATACAGCATTATCAAGTCTCTCTCTAAGTTTAAACAACTTATCAAGACCCTCTTTCATCGTACTTTCTTGCCTAAATACTGAGAAGTATTTTTGCATTATTTGCTGCAGCTCTTTCCTTAATTCAGAAATTTTTTCTTTACAACCTCTCTGCTCTGAAGTATCCCATTTTTTGATTCTAGCAGTAGCTTTCTCAATATTCTCTTGTGAAGTTTTTTTGATCACCAAGCCTTCTTTTAGGCTTCGTTCAGCATGCATACCCGCAGCTCTACCAAACACAACCAAATCCAACAATGAGTTACTGCCCAGTCTATTTGCTCCATGTACAGACACAGAAGCGCATTCACCAACGGCATATAAACCACCAATAATCTTATCCTGGCCATTCTCTTGAGTAATTACTTGGCCAAACTTATTGGTAGGAATCCCACCCATTTGATAGTGGCATGTTGGTACCACTGGAATTGGCTTCTCAACAGGGTCAATGCCTGCAAATGTGCTAGCAAGCTCTCGAACAGTAGGCAATCTCTCATCAATAACATCTTCACCAAGATGAGTCAAATCCAACCATACACAGCTTGAACCTGCAAAAGTATCTCCACGTCCTTCCATAATTTCTTGTTGCGAAGCACGCGATACAACATCACGACAAGCGAGGTCTTTAGCATTTGGCGCATACCTTTCCATGAACCTCTCGCCATCTTTGTTACGCAAAATACCACCCTCACCACGACAACCTTCTGTAACTAGCACCCCAGCACCAGCTATACCAGTTGGATGGAATTGCCAAAACTCCATATCTTGTAGCGGCAGACCAGCTCTTAACGCAAGACCCATACCGTCACCAGTATTGATATACGCATTAGTACTAGATTCATATATGCGTCCTGCACCACCTGTTGCAAGTATTGTAATTTTTGATTTTAAGAAAACAGTCTCTCCGGTTTCAATACACAGAGCTATAACACCAGCAATGCTCCCATCGTTTGCTTTGACTAAATCAACAGCAAACCACTCAGTATAGAAATTAGTCTTATGTGCCAAATTACCTTGATAAAGTGTATGTAAAAGCGCATGGCCAGTTCTATCAGATGCTGCACATGTTCTTTTAGCTTGATTAGCTGGATCATAATTTCTCGACATACCACCAAAAGCACGCTGATATATCTTGCCATTTTCTAGGCGCGAAAAAGGCATGCCCATATGCTCCAACTCGATGATAGATTGAGGTGCATGTTCACACATGTATTCGATAGCATCTTGGTCACCAATGTAATCAGAACCTTTAACAGTGTCATACATATGCCATCTCCAGTCATCTGATGGCAGGTCATCTTCAAATTTGATATTACCAAGTGCTGCAGCAATACCACCCTGAGCAGCAACAGTATGTGACCTTGTTGGAAAAACTTTAGAAACAACAGCAGTTTTAAAACCTGACTGTGATAACTGGAAAGAAGCTCTTAAACCTGCACCACCAGCACCGATAACAATAGCGTCAAATTCTTGCGTAGCTATACTCATAAAAACAACCTCTTAATAGAAAAATAAAACTGCAAATAACCAAAAAAAGCAGAATACATATACCAAAACAAAGCTCAGCATCACAAGCGCAGAAGCCCATGCACATTTAATATAATCACCACATATGATCCAGATACCTACCCAAGCATGAAAAAACATCGCCAAGTAAGCCATCAATGTAGCAACTCTAAAAAACATACCATCAGTAAACAAGCCTCTCCAACTATCATAGTTAAGAGCTCCTATATGCGACAAGTACAAAGCTTCTACGATAAGATAGCCAAAATATACAGCAATAATTACAGCTGTAACTCTTTGTACAAAAAAGTCTTTAATTCCAGAAGAAGTTAATGAAATTACAGCCATAAGTAGCACCCCCATAAAATAGCTGATAAAACACCTAAAACGATAACTAATAACGATGTAAATCTAGCCACTTTCATACTCTCACCAAAGCCCATATCCATAATCATATGTCTGATACCAGCATAAATATGGTAAGTTATCGATGATAAGAAAAGCCAAAAAAACACACTAAACCAACTTTTAGTTAATACAGCAACTGTTTGTTGATAGCCATCAGGTCCTGCAAGAGTATAGTTCATTGCAACTACACAAATTGGTATTGCAATAATTAATACCACTCCTGATATGCGATGCATAATAGAACTAATGGCTGTAATCGGGAAGTTATACGATTTTATTGACATCAAGTCAATGTTAGTAATTTTTTTCATGCTCGACATTCCTCCGAAGCAATTTTTGTAGAGAAGTAAATCGGATTTAAACTAATGTTATACAACAACTCTTAATGATATATTTTTACTCAAATAAATTCAAATACTTAAGTGATTTTTTGATTTTAAATTGCGCTATAGATAAACACAATAGCTCGATCAATTAGTGATAATTATAAAATTAATATATATAAAATATGAGATTTTTTTATTTGCAAAACAGAATTCTTTAGCTTATTATTGCCCAGTAATGATACCTAACAAATGTTTTGCTTTTAAGAAAAGGTATCTTTTTACTGCAACTTTGCATTATATTTTTGATCAACTCTTTACTTGGAGGCCATATTAATGAGTAAATACGCAACTCTTAAGTATGCAGATAAGAATATTGAAATAGAATTACCAGTATATTCTCCTAGCTTAGGTAATGACTGCATAGATGTTTCATCATTAGTAAAACATGGAATTTTTACTTATGACCCTGGATTCATGTCTACAGCTGCATGCGAATCCAAAATCACATATATCGATGGTGGTAAGGGTATACTCTTACATAGAGGCTACCCGATCGAAGAATGGACTCAAAAGTCAAACTATAGGACTCTTTGCTATGCATTGATTTATGGAGAACTACCAAATGATGAGCAAGTAAAAAACTTTAGACAAGAAATTATTGCTAAAATGCCTGTGTGCGAGCATATCAAAGCTGCAGTTTCTGCAATGCCTCAGCATACACATCCTATGTCTAGCCTAATAGCTGGTGTTAATGTCCTAGCTGCAGAACATGTGCACACTGGACAAAAAGAATCTCAAGATGAGATTGCTAAAATTATCGTAGCAAAAATCGCAACGATCGCGGCTATAGCTTATAGACATAATCAGGGTAAGAAGTTCTTAGAACCTAAATTGGAATATGGCTATGCTGAGAATTTCTTGTATATGATGTTTGCTGAAGATGAAAGCTACAAACCAGATGAGCTGCATGTCAAAGCAATGGATACAATATTTATGCTTCACGCTGATCACGAGCAAAATGCTTCAACTTCAACAGTAAGATTATCAGGATCAACTGGTAACTCTCCTTATGCTGCGATTATCGCAGGTATTACAGCACTTTGGGGTCCTGCTCATGGTGGTGCTAATGAAGCGGTACTTAAAATGCTATCTGAAATTGGTAGTACTGAAAATATCGATAAGTACATTGCCAAAGCAAAAGATAAAGATGATCCATTTAGACTAATGGGATTTGGACATAGAGTCTATAAAAACACTGATCCAAGAGCTACAGCTATGAAAAAGAACTGCGAAGAAATTCTTGCTAAGCTTGGTCATAGTGACGATCCCCTTCTAACAGTAGCTAAAAGACTAGAAGAAATTGCTTTACAAGATGAATTCTTTATTGAGAGAAAGCTTTTCCCTAATGTTGATTTCTATTCAGGAATTATCTTAAAAGCTATGGGCATTCCAGAAGATATGTTTACAGCCATATTTGCTTTAGCAAGAACATCAGGATGGATATCTCAGTGGTTAGAAATGGTTAATGATCCAGCACAAAAGATTGGTCGTCCAAGACAATTATATACAGGTGCAACAAGCAGAAATTTCTAATTTCATTTCTCTGCTTTATTCTTTATTTACTTTCTTATCTATTTCAACTAGCATTTTACTTATATAAAAAACTCACTAGATGACTAAAATGACTAGCTCGCCAACGCTTATAGAGAAACTTTCAGCTCCTTTTAAAGAAGCTAAAATGTTTACTATGTTAATACTAGGTTACGCATCAGGGTTTCCCCTTATGCTTACAGCCTCTTCATTATTTTTATGGTATAAAGATAACGGCATAGAAACAAAAGATATTGGTTTTTTAACACTTATCGCAATCCCTTACACATTTAAATATTTGTGGGCTCCTTTCTTAGACAAGATAAAAATACCTAGATTAGGACGTAGGAAAGGCTGGATATTACTAACTCAATTGCTGTTAATCATCCTCATTGCTATAATGAGTCGACTTTCACCAGCAAACTCACCTTTTATAATTGCTCTTATTGGTTTTTTAATATGCTTTGTATCAGCAACACAAGATATTGCTATAAACGCTTATCAAACAGAAATTCTCCTAGAATCTGAAAGAGCACTAGGAAATGCTATAGCAGTCATGGGTTATCGTATTGGTATGCTAGTAACAGGATCACTAGTTTTGATCATAGTAGATAAACTTAATAATAACTGGAATCTTGCTTGGCTAATGATTATCCCGTTTTTTATCATCTGTCCTCTTTATACTTTGATAATTAAAGAAAGTCAGTATCAAGAGGCTCCTAAAAGCTTCAGGGATGCTTTTGTACTACCTTTTGTTGAGTTTTTTAGGCGCCAAGGCTTATATACTGCAATAATTATAATAATTATTCTTATAAGCTATAAACTTGCTGATGCAATAGCATTTTCATTGAACTCAATCTTTTTTATCGACCTTGGTTTTAGTAAAACAACTATTGCAGTTTCATATAAGGCTTTATCTTTATTTGCATCTTTAGTTGGCTTAATCGTTGGAGGCTTGATTGCAAAACAGATCGGCGTTTACAAAAGCTTCTTATACTTCAGTATTATTATGGCATGTGCAAATTTAACTTATGTAGTACTGGCAATAGTTGGCAAAAACTACTATCTAATGTTGGGTTCTGTGAGTGTAGAATATTTTTGTGGTGCAATGGGTACAGCGATATTAGTAGCAATGATCATGAGTCTTGTTAATGTAAAGTTCTCAGCTACTCAATTTGCAATTTTAAGCTCAATAGACTCCTTAGCAAGAGTATTTGTAGGACCTTTAGCTGGATATATTCAAGCACACTACAGATGGGAAGGATTGTTTATCTTCAGTTTTATAGTTGGAATGTTTATATCACTACTAATATTTATCTTTAGAACAAGAATAAAATTAATGGCAAATTTACACTAATTCTTATTTATTATCTTTATCGGAAAATAAAAGAGATAGCATAAATATTACCCAAGGCAAGAAAAGAATTACCAACACTATATTCTTAAGTGTAGTTGATAATTGCAAATCGGGAAATAACATTGCTATAAACACTACAACTACTATTGATAAAACTCCGGTTACGAAAGAGAATAAAGAAGTCTTATTTTTTGGCATCAAGGCAAATCCTAATCGGCAAATTGCTCAGAAACAAACTCCCAGTTTACGATATCCCATAATGCTTCAACATACTTAGGCCTAGCATTACGATAATCGATATAGTAAGCATGCTCCCAAACATCAAATGTTAGTAATGGTTTCTTGTTCTCTGTTAACGGACAACCTGCATTACTTGTCGTTAAAATTTCCAGCTTGCCGTCAGTATTTTTTACTAGCCAAGCCCAACCAGAACCAAATGTTGCGATAGCTGCTTTTGAGAATTGCTCTTTAAAATTTTCTACAGAACCACATGCCTCAATTAGCGCTGCCTTTAACTGACTAGAAGCCTCAGTTTTGTTTGGAGTCAAACAATTCCAGTAAAAGGTATGATTAAAAACTTGAGCGGCATTATTAAATATACCGCCAGAAGAAATTTTTATGATTTCTTCTAGGTTTTTGCCAGCATGCTCTGTTCCTTCAACTAAATTATTTAGATTAGTTACATATGTTTGATGATGTTTACCATAGTGGTACTCTATAGTTTCTTTTGATATTATTGGTTCTAATGCATCGACATTGTAAGGTAGTTTTGGTAATTCAAATTTCATTTGCTTATTCTCCTTGAATCTGTTGAATTAACTTTATAGTATCTTCATACTATACCCCTATGGTATAATATGTTATCATTTTTTAGGTGAAATTTCTAAACATACCTGCTTAATTTAAATAAAAAGGAATCAAAAATGTATACTCAAGAAGAACAAAAAGTCATTGATAGAATTGAAAAACAGCTCAAAGAAAACGATATTATTTTATATATGAAAGGCTCACCCAACCTACCACAATGTGGTTTTTCTGCTCATGCGGCAACAGCAATTAGATCATGCGGAAAACCATTTGCTTTTGTAAACATCCTTGAAAACCCCGATATAAGAGCTGTTTTACCTAAGTATGCTGACTGGCCAACATTTCCTCAGCTTTGGGTAAAAGGTGAGTTAATAGGTGGTTGTGATATAATTATGGAAATGAATGAATCAGGTGAACTAAAAAAACTAATTGATTCTGTTAAGTAAAATAAATAAAGTATAAATATTTTTATTTACTACCTAATTATTGTCCAAGCATCTGTACCATACTTACCGGTTGGTTTATATGCTTCACTAGTACATAAACTAGACTCCGGACCAAGATTACAGCGATATAGTTCTTGACCAACAGCAACTGTAGTACCTGCCTTATAATCCTCTATACCATATGGATAAATATACTCAGCACCTCTTGGTTTAATTTGTTTAACTTCAATTACTAAGTGAGCAACATCATCAGTTATATCACTCCAAGCAAGATAACCACTTTTACCTATAGGTCGGTATGATTTATCATTACATAACTGTTGTTTTTGACATTCAAACTTTCTGTCACCAGCAATAATTATTTGTCCAGTTTTATAATTCCCAATAAAATTCGGGTATTTAACTATTTCACCATCAGCAATTTTACGCTTAAGCTGTTTAGATTTTATCTTAATCTGTTTAGCAGTGTTGATCTCATCCCAAGCAAGATAACCATAAAGACCATTTGGAATATATCCTTTATCATTACAAAATTTAACTTCTAGGTTAGATTTACACTTATATTTTTTACCCTGAAAACTTATGACAGTATCAGCATTATAAGAGCCTATTTTATCAGGATAATTGATAACTCCAGTATCTATACTTTGACGTTGTTCTTGTCCTGGTCGAAAAAATTTAGTTTCTTGTTTTGTTTGATCAGTTATCTGTGACACTATAGGAGGTAAACTAATATCTAAAATTGCAGCTGTTGTACTCCAAGGCTTATGGCTATAGTCATTACCTAAATCACCTTTGTTAATATTAGTTGCATCAAAATCGATACTCCAAACTGCAAAACCTGCAAAAGATGCTTTATTTTCTTTCATTAGAGAGACCGCCTCTTTAATATCTTTTTCTGATAATACATACATCATACCACCATGAGTAGTACCCTTGGTTGCAGGAATCATTAAAACTAATTTATTAGCTGGTATATGCAAAGGTTTATCAATTTCATCATATTTCGGCATATTTGCATCATAGCCAGCTTGTGTTGTCAAAGCCCAAGCAAGTGCTGCCAAAAACTTAGCATAACCATCAGCAGGAGTAATTTTTATATGCTCTGCATTTTTATTCTTATAAAAACTTAAAATTCCATCAGAAGGTTTATCAGCATATGTATTAAGCCAAATATAATTTATTTTATTAATGCCAATATTTTCTAGTAATTCAATGTAATTATGATTAACATAAATATTATCTTTGTCATTTTTGGCCAATGGCGCAACTATATAGTGCCACTCAGGAGAGAAAGTTAACCAAAAACCACGGTTAATTTGCCTTAATGTTGCGATTAATTTATTTATTTTATCAGCAGCTATTTTTGCTGTTTTCTCATTCTTAGGTATATCAGAACTACTTAAGTCAAAGTTTACACCATTAAAACCAAACTCTTGAACGATTTTAATAAGCTCATTTAAATTTATCGTCTCCCAATCAATATGAGAATACTTACCACCAATAGAAATAATTGTATGCTTACCTTTTAAGTTCATGTAGACAATAAAAGCTTTTAGCTCTTCTGGAGAATATATTTTCTTAGAACTGCCATTCTCCTCATTAAAAGATAGTACAAAACCTTTACTATTAGTGTAGGTTAGATATGCAGCTATAATCACATTATACTTACATACATTAGGATTGTGATCACAATACTCTTTATCTTTTGGCATTGATATGCTTATTGGAGTAGTATTTACCTGTTGACCAGAAATATTATAAGAGCTATTTTTACCCCACAGCGGTAAAATCCCAGCAACGACTGGGCCCTGTATTTTATTATCTATTTCAATACAAGCATTCTTATAAATGCACTCACTAAGCCCTTTTGCAAATGCTCCAGCATTATGCGAAGAATCTCCATATAGATCAGCAGCGTAATCTGTATTCAATGACCAACCAGCAACACCAGCAAACCTTGGTTTAAATTTTAGTTTCTCAAGTTGCGGTAACATTAATTTTACTGCTTGCTCAGTTGATAATGATTTTGTCGCATTTCCTTGTGGATGATAAATAGTATTTGTCCCGCCAGAAACAGCATTTGTTGGCTCTGTTATCAAAATTTTTGTCTTAAGTGGAATATGGGTATTCTCAATAATCTTTGGATAACTCTCAGAAATAAAACTCGGTTCATATGCAGGGAAAGCATCATATTCTTGTATAAAAAGATAATCTATATCGCCATCCTCAATGGCCTTGTCATAATCATTACTAACACCTGTTGTAATTAACTTATAATTATTAACCTCGGGCTCAGCAGCAATTATTATTTTTGCATCGGTTTTTTTTATCTCTGCAGAAAGCTTGGCAATAAAATCCGCTGCTGTAAATTTCTTGATACTATATACAATTCCGTCAATATCATTTTTATTTAAAAATTTAACTATATTACTAGCTAAAACTTCTATCTGTGCATCTGTAAAATCATTACCAAAAATTTTTGGATCCGTAGCTCCTTGCTTAACACCAGGATGAAAAGTGTTAGGACTTCCACCAACAGCTAATAATACTTTCATTCCAGCTTTTTTGGCTTCACGGATTTTATCTATTATAGTCTGTGTAGAAGTTATAGAAGTTGTATAAAAACCTATATCATTAGCATAAACCTCCCCATAGGCGACTATCATCACATTATAGCCATCTTTTTTGGCCCTTTGCATATCAACTCTTGTTGTCGAACCAGGAGTACGAATATCGAGGAATCCTGCAATTATTCTGTTCGGTAATAATGTTTCAGAACTGTTTGAATCTGAGCTTAAATTAGCTAGTGGTGCAGCTTCTAGCATTAGAGGTAGCATTAAAGCAAGTATTATAAGCTGTATAAAAAATTTTCTCATTTACCAATAAAGACCAAAATATTATATCTTATAAATTATAAATAATTTTATCTTGATATCATAATAATAGCTCTAAATTTAAAGCATTTTAATTAATTGAGTAAGTATAAATTAGGTTCCATGAACAAAAAAATCATCTAAGCCAAATAAAGGTGCTTGCTAATGCTATAAAGCCGAGGAAAGCAGAACAAGTCTTATCAAACCTAGAGAAAACCCTTCTAAAATGCTTAATTTTAGAGAAAAAGTTCTCTATCAAATGTCTTTCCTTATAAATATGCCAGTCAACATTATGGCCTTTGGTATAGTTTTCTCTAGCAGGAATGACTGGTTTATTTTTATTTTCCTCAAGGAATTTTATATTTTCTTCAGAGAAATATGCCTTATCAGCAAGAATATAAGCATTTGTTATTCCTTCTAAGAGTTGTTGTGAGGGTACAATATCATGGACATTACCAGCAGTTATTATAAATCTAACGGGATTTCCTAAAGCATCTGTAAGAGTATGAATCTTTGTTGTTAAGCCACCCACACTTCTACCCAAAGCATTGATTTCATTACCATTTATCTCATAACCACTAGCACACGCATGTGCTTTAACAGATAGTGAATCTATCATGAACTGTTGTGAATCAATGTCTGAAACATAAGTCATTAGATTATTCCAAACACCTTTGTCAGCCCAGTATTTATAACGCTTATGGATGGCTCTACTATTACCATAATCCTTGTGAAGATATTTCCACTGAGCTCCTGTTTTTAAGATAAAAAACACTGCTTCTATGAATCTTCTAAGCTTAACTACATCTTTTGTATGCAATCCTTTTTGAGCTGTTAGAAAAGTTAAAATAGTTGACCAATTTGTTTCTGATATGTAATATTCCATATATGTTAAGTATGTTTTTTTGTTTCACAAAACTATTTAAATATACTTAACTGCTTTATTCAATTTTTTTGTTCATGGAACCTAATCAATCACTAATAATTTATTTTGATTTTTTTAGATTAATTTGTTTAGATAACTTATTTGTATCAATAAGACAGTGTTGTTACTTATTAAGGTAATATAATTATTCGTCTTTTGAATAATACAGACCTTTTGAAGAATTAAGTGCTTTAAGACGAGCATCTGCCTCTTTTAGTCTTTTGTTAGCTGCTTCTATATCAAGCTTCGAAGCATCAGGGTTTTTAAGAACTTCTTTTGCTCTTGCTCTTGCTTTCTCTGCTTCTGCCTGATTAAGGTTCTCAGCTCTCTCCATATCATCAACCATAATAGTTACGCGAGTTGGAGTGACCTCTACTATACCACCTGATACATATAATACATCAGTATGCTGATCTTTTCTGACATTTACTACACCAGCTGGTAAAGTAGATAATAGTTCAGTATGACCATATGCTATCCCCATTTCACCAGCAGAGCCACGCAGACTCACCATATCAGCTTCACCTTTAAAAACTGAACCTTGAGGACTAACAACATCAACTTTTAGATATTTTTTTGTCATATCAATACCCTATTAGAGAGTTTTTGCTTTCTCGATAGCTTCTTGTATAGAACCAACCATATAGAAAGCTTGCTCTGGTAGATGATCATATTCACCGTTAACTATAGCTTTAAAACTTGCTACAGTATCTTTAAGTGATACGAACTTACCAGGGTTACCAGTAAATACCTCTGCTACATGGAATGGCTGTGATAAAAATCTCTGAATTTTACGAGCTCTATCAACAATTTTCTTATCCTCATCAGATAATTCATCCATACCTAAAATAGCAATAATGTCTTTCAACTCTTTGTACCTTTGAAGTACTTTCTGTACTGCACGAGCTGTTTCATAATGTTCTTGACCTACGACTAATGGATCTAGCTGTCTAGAAGTTGAATCTAGAGGATCAACTGCAGGATAAATACCAAGCTCAGCAATCTGACGTGATAGTACAATCGTTGCATCTAAGTGCGAGAAAGTTGTAGCTGGTGAAGGATCAGTTAAGTCATCTGCTGGTACGTATACAGCCTGAACAGAAGTAATAGATCCTGTCTTAGTAGATGTAATACGCTCTTGTAAAGCGCCCATCTCTGCTGCTAGCGTTGGCTGATAACCCACAGCAGACGGCATACGACCAAGTAGTGCTGATACTTCTGTACCTGCTAATGTATAACGATAGATGTTATCGATAAACATTAATACATCACGTTTCTCATCACGAAAACCTTCAGCAATAGTCAAACCACTAAGAGCTACTCTTAGTCTGTTACCAGGCGGCTCATTCATCTGGCCATACACTAATGACACTTTATCTAATACATTAGAGTCTTTCATTTCATAGTAAAAATCATTACCTTCACGAGTTCTCTCACCAACACCTGCAAATACAGAATAACCACTATGCTCTTTTGCAATATTATTGATAAGTTCCATCATTGTTACAGTTTTACCAACACCAGCACCACCGAATAAACCTACCTTACCACCTTTAGCAAATGGGCAGATAAGATCTACTACTTTAATCCCTGTTTCTAGTATTTCCGTACTTAAAGCTAACTCATCATATGCAGGAGGAGCTTGGTGGATAGATCTTTTCTCAGTATATTCAATTGGCCCAGCCTCATCTATTGGCTCACCCAATACATTCATGATACGCCCAAGTGTACCATGGCCAACTGGGACAGAAATAGGTGCATTTGTATTTTTAACTTCCATACCACGTTTAAGACCATCACTAGAGCCCATAGCAATAGTACGAACTACACCATCACCGATCTGTTGTTGTACTTCTAGCACTAGACCAGTTTCTACTACATTTAAAGCATCATATACTTTCGGTGTGTTATCTCGAGCAAACTCCACATCAATAACAGCACCAATTACTTGAATAATTTTACCTGTACTCATTTACCTCTCCTAAACTGCTGCCGCACCTGAACAAATTTCTGCAAGCTCTTGCGTAATCATAGCTTGTCTTACTTTATTGTAATCTAATTTCAACTGATCAATTATATCACTAGCATTATCAGTTGCATTTTTCATAGCTATCATACGAGCAGCTTGCTCACATGCTGCATTTTCTAATATTGCACCTCTGACTTGAGCTTCAATATATCTGATACATAAAGCATTTAAAACTTCTTCTATATCTCTCTCATAAATATAATCCCAATGACCTTTAGATGCCTTCTCTTTATTTGATTTTATTTCTTCTGCTAAGAAGATATCTTGAATTGGTAGCAATGTTTGTAATCTAGGTCTTTGTTTAATTGTGCTTACGAATTGATTACTACTCATATATAACCTATCAATCTCGCCTACTATAAACTTATCTAGCATCACTTTAACTGCACCACCAATAGCTCTAAAACTACCTTCTTTGTCTTTATCATTATAATGAGCTGTTGCTACAACATTGACATCTTTCAATTTTGCAAAGAAATTTTCAGCTTTTGTGCCAATCACACATACATCGACTCCAATCCTATCTTCGATATTGTTCTTAATACTTTTCAAGACATGTTTGAAAAGATTGATATTAAGACCACCACAAAGACCCCTGTCTGTAGATGTGACTATGTAACCAACTCTTTTTACCTCTCTATCAAACAAATAAGGATTAGGATAATCAATACTTGCAGCTGTGACATTTTTGATAATAGTGTTTGCGCTTTCAACATAAGGGCGCACATTATTCATTTTAACAATTGCACCTCTCATTTTACTAGCAGCAACTAATTCCATTGCGCCTGTGATTTTTTGCGTGTTCTTGACACTTTGCACTTTGGAACGTATTTCTCTAGCATTAGACATCGTCTATACTCCTATTACCAAGCTTGATTTGCTTTGCAGTCTTCAACAATAGTTTTTAACTTATCAGCAATCTCTACGTCATACTTACCTGTTTCATTAATTTCTGCAATCACATCTGCATACTTAGTTTCTGCTAGTGCATGTAAAGCAGATTCAAAAGGTATCACCTCTGAAACTTCCAAGCTGTCTAAATAACCATTATCAGCAGCATAAAGCGATAATGCCATTAAAGCCACAGATAAAGTTGAGAACTGCTTTTGTTTTAGTAATTCTGTTACTCTTTGACCTCTATTTAACTGTGCACGAGTTGCTTCATCTAAGTCTGATGCAAATTGTGAGAATGCTTCCAACTCTCTAAATTGTGCAAGCGCTAAACGGATACCACCACCAAGTTTCTTAATAATCTTAGTTTGTGCTGCACCACCGACACGCGAAACAGAGTTACCAGGGTTAATCGCTGGTCTTAAACCAGAGTTAAATAAATCTGTCTCTAGGAATATCTGACCATCGGTGATTGAGATAACATTCGTAGGAACGAATGCTGATATATCACCAGCTTGTGTTTCAATGATTGGTAATGCTGTTAATGAACCAGTTTTGCCCTTAACTTCACCGTTAGTAAATTTCTCTACATATTCTTCATTTACTCTAGCTGCTCTTTCTAGCAGTCTTGAGTGAAGATAAAATACATCACCAGGATAAGCTTCACGCCCAGGCGGTCTTCTTAGTAGTAGTGAGATCTGTCTGTAAGCCCATGCTTGCTTAGTTAAATCATCGTAAACGATAAGCGCATCTTGGCCACGATCTCTAAAATACTCACCCATAGAACAACCAGCATATGGTGCGATATATTGTAATGCTGCAGAATCAGAAGCTGTCGCTGCAACAATAATCGTATGCTCCATTGCTCCATGCTCTTCAAGCTGTCTTACAATATTTGCAATTGTAGATGCCTTCTGACCAATAGCAACATAGATACATTTAACACCTGTACCCTTTTGGTTAATAATCGTATCAACAGCAATTGCGGTTTTGCCGATCTGTCTATCACCAATGATAAGCTCTCTTTGACCTCTACCAATTGGTACCATTGAGTCAATTGATTTAATACCTGTTTGTAATGCTTGATCTACTGATTTTCTCCAAATTACGCCAGGAGCGATTTTTTCAATAGGCGAAGTTAGATCAGTTGCCACCTCACCTTTACCGTCTATAGAGTTACCTAAAGCATCAACAACCCTACCTAAAAGAGCTTCACCAACTGGTACTTCTAAAATTCTACCTGTACAATATGCTTTATCACCTTCTTTGATATGCTCATATTCACCCAAAACTACAGCACCGACCGAATCTGTATTTAAGTTAAGAGCTAGACCATACACATCTCCTGGTAGCTTAATCATTTCACCAGCTGCGACATCATTCAAACCATAAATAGTAACAATACCATCAGCAACACTGACGATTGTACCTTCTGACTTCAGTTCAACTGAATTATCAAATTTTTCGATTCTTTGTTTTATTAAACCACTTATTTCTGATGGACTTAGTTGCATAAGCTCACTTCCTATAATTTATGATAACAAAATACTTTTTAATTTCTCTAAATGGCCAGATACTGAATTATCAATAACTGTATCTCCAACCTTTACCACTGCTCCACCAACTATCGCTGGATCGATATTTATATGCATATCAATAGTGCAGCTAAATTTCCTCTCCAAACTAGCTTTCAAGCTATCCAAGACGTTTTTATCTGTAGCATAAGCTAAAGTAACATCAGCCACTCTAATGTTGTTATGGATATTTTTAATAGTCTCAAATTGATTTGCTATTTCTGGCATTATTGATAACTTTTTATTTTCAGCTATCAAAGCAAGAAAATTAAAAAAGTTTTCATCTAATTGTTTTTTTAGAGCATCTATAACCTCGATCTGAGATATAGTAGGACTAGATATAATTGCAGCCACAGAGCCATCTTTGATTAACTCAGAAAATGTTTGAAGCAACTTAGACCATTGTTGTAGTAGGTTATGTTCATTTGCAAACTCAAATGCTGCTTTGGCATATGGCTTCGCAATCACACTTATATTTGTCATGTGTTTACCTTATTAAAAGTTATACTTTTTCTACAAAGTCTTCTAAAACTTTTTTACTAGCTTTCTCATCAACATTTACTGATATGATTTTGCTAGCAGCTGCCATAGCTAGACTAACAAGCTCTTGCTTAAGTTGCTCTTTCGCTTTAATCTTCTCTTGCTCTATTTCAGCCATAGCCATGCTTTTAATCTTATCAGCAGCCGCAATAGCTTCTTCTTTTGCTTGCTCATCAACTTTATGAGCTCTTACATAAGCATTTTCAACTATTTCGGTTGCCTTAGCCTTAGCTTCACGCAAAACCTCTGCAGACTGTCTTTTAGCAACCTCTAGTTCTCTAGATGCTCTATCAGCAGATGCTAGACCTTCAGCAATCTTTTCTCTACGCTCTTCTAAAGCTTTACGTAGCGGGGGCCATACAAACTTCATTGTAAATCCAACAAAGATTGCAAATGTTATCATTTGCCCTATTAGAGTTATATTAATATCCATCTACTTATCCTTTAGATAATGAAACTTATGATTTTATTATTTATTATGCACCGATTACTTTCTGAGCCGCTTCAGCTAAGCCAGGAATCGCTAGAGGATTTGCATAAAGAACTAAGAAACCAATCGCTATTGAGATAGCAGCAAATGCGTCAACGAAAGCCGCAACAATAAACATACGACCAAGTAGCATTCCACCTAGCTCAGGCTGGCGTGCAACACCTTCAAGATACTTACCGCCTAAAACACCAAAACCTATCGCTGTACCTAAAGCTGGTAAAGATATCAGTAAAGCTACTGCAACTGCTGTCAAACCATTTAAGTTTCCTAAAACCTGTAAAGACATATTCATTTTTTATTTCTCCTGTTTATTAAAGATTTATTTTAGGTTAGTTTAAACTTAGTGAGCTTCCTGCGCCATGTTTAAATAGACAACAGTTAGCATCATAAACACAAAAGCCTGTATCAAAACGATTAAGATATGGAATATTGCCCATATACCACCAAGAGTCCACTGAAACCACCACGGCAACAAAGCTATAAGAATAAATATAAGTTCTCCAGCAAAAATATTACCAAACAAACGCAGCGACAGTGAAACTGGCTTAACTATTTCATCAACCAGTCTAAAAAAGATATTTAAAGGAAATAACCAAATACCAAAAGGTGAGCTCAACACTTCTTTAACCAGTCCAAAACCTTTTGCCTTAAGATTATAAAAAATTACTAGGAAGAAAACAGCAATTGACATAGCAAAAGTAACATTAGGGTCAGCAGTAGGCACAACCCTGAAGTAAGCCTCATGGCTAGTAGTAAAGAAACTAATTATCCAACCAAAAAGATCGACTGGAAGTAAATCCATAAAATTCATCAGCACCACCCAAACAAAAATAGTAAGCGCTAATGGTGTAACAAAGTCTCTTTTATGATGATAGTTCTCAGCAACCATACCATCCATCCACTCCCAAATAGCTTCAATCATATTCTGAAACTTGCCTGGAACGCCCGAATTAGCTTTTCTAGCTGCTAAAAACATAGCTAATATAAATACAACTCCTAATATAACACTCACTAATAGTGAATCAACATTAAGCTGCCAAAAAGAACCTTCACCTAAGCTTACTTGCCAGTGATGCAAGTGGTGCTGTACATATTCAGTAGCTACTTGAGAGCCTGCCTCTGTATTTGCCATTATTTTATTCCACCAGTATGTATATATTTCTACTTTTGTATAACCACTTAAATAAACCTATCTGATCTTTTTGAACAAGATAGGCACAAAACACACAGCTAATTGTAACAAAACTAAACCAAAAATGTAAGAAAATAATTTCGGTTTTACGTAAATTGCTAGCAATATTGTTAGCAGTGCTACAATGCTTAGTTTCAAAAGCTCGCTGAGATAAAATATTGCTATTTCGACCCAAGGACTGAACTGCTTATTTATAAGTAACCTGAAAAAAAACACAAAATTAGCTAAAAACATTGTTAATGAACCTATTAAAAACGAATTAGCATAAATATGACCATACAATATTAAAATAATAGTATAACCAAATAATGTTAATACTAATTGAAGCAAGATAAATTTTTTGGTATCAATCCTAATATTTGCTAACATTACTGAATCTCATCAATCAAAACACCCCCTTTATCATACCAAAAAAGCCCATATTAGCAAAGAAAAAGCTTTAACCCTTGATTTATAAAACTTTGGAACATAAAATTAAATTTCTCATCATCTTAACTAATGACATATGGAACAAAGGATATATAATATACGTGGCTACGCATGGATAATAATAATACTTAGTTCGTTTTTACTATTTGATAAATACGTAATGCAAGTATTTCCAAGTTTAATTACTGATGATATGATGTCTAGCTTTGGTACTAACGCTACGCAAACAGGAGCATTAGGTTCAGCGTTTTTCTGGTCTATCATTATCTGCCAACTCTTTCTAGCTGGACCAATTATCGATAAATTTGGCTTTAGACTAATTAGCCCTATTTCAATCACCATTTCTGCTACTGGTGTTATATTATTCGTTGTTGCAGCAAACTTAGGTAGTCTAAGTATGGCCTACATTGCGAGAATAACTACTGGTTTAGGTGTATCCTTTGCTACGATATCTTATCTTAAGGCTGTTTCAGTATGGTTTGAGCCACGCAAATTTGCTTTTGCTGCAAGTTTTCTTGCTACTGCAGCAATGATTGGCGCGTTATGTGCTCAAGCTCCTTTAGCTTACCTGATAACACTCTGTAGTGATTGGAAGATGGCTATGCTGCTATTCTCGGTAGCTAGCTTGCTAATTGCTGTGGTTTACTATATCGTTGTACGTGACTTTAACCCTAAGCAACCAGAAGCTAGTTCATCTAGTAATCAATTAAAAACTTTGGATGCTCTAAAAGAGGTCATCAAAAATAAAAACAACTGGCTCTTAACATTTTATGTCGGATTAAGCTTTACAGCAGTTGATGCTTTTGCTGGTTTCTGGGGTAATGCTTATTTCAGAGAGGCATATCATATATCAAGAGAAGAAGCTGCTAGTATAATCTCAATGATTTTTATCGGCATGGCTATTGGCTCACCAATTATCGGTAAATTATCTGAAATTCTTGATAGTAGAAAGGGAGTGATGATATTTTTCCACATAATTGGTACTATCGCACTTAGCTTTGTTTTATTAACAAAAACAAGCGCAACGATATCGGCAATACTATTGTTCATCTTTGGTCTATGTTTGGGGATTTATATGCTTTCATTTGCTATAGGAAACCGTATAAATCCTATAATTATAACCGCAACAGTAGCTGCTTTCATAAATACAGGTGAGCCAATTTTAGGCGCAATATTTGATCCACTTATCGGATATTTTCTAGATTGGTCATGGACTGGCAAGTACATAAATAAAACTGGAGAAATCGTCTCTCAATATACAAACTCTGCTGATATTAAGTACTTTGAGTTAAACTCATACCATTTTGCATTTACAACTTTAGTTGCAAGTATGATTGCTTCGCTTGTAATATTAGTCATGATAAAAGATAAAAAAGACTGATTCTAATTTTGGATAAATTTCTCAAATCTAGAATCCAAATTTGCTGTGACTGATATTTGCCTTTGTTGCTTTTCATCATAGAACTCTAACTTAACTGCATGCAATAATAACTTATCATCCCCTTTGTCTAACAATAATTCATCTTTACTAGCAAAGCCATATTTCTTATCTGCCACAATAGGATGACCCATTGCTTTTGTATGCACCCTAATTTGATGAGTTCTACCTGTTTCTAGCTTTATTTCAAGTAGACTATAGCCACCTTGTAAATGCCTAACTGATACAATCCTAGTTAAAGCCTGCTTTCCCTCTTTATTATCAACTTTGACAAATCTTTGACCATCTTTAGTTTCTGTTCTTTTTAAGGGTAAAGCTATTGTGGTGATTTTTTTATCCCAGTGGCCATGAACTATTGCATAGTAAACCTTATTGACTTTGCGCTGCTTGAATTTTTCAAAGAAATACACCAATAAACTATGCTTCTTTGCTAAAAGCACACAACCTGAAGTTTCTTTATCAAGCCTATGTACTAGATCCAAACGCCTAACTTTAGGACGTAGCTGCCTTAGACGCTCAACCAATCCTGAATTAACTCCAGAACCTCCATGTACTGCCATGCCTGATGGTTTATCAACTATTATATAGTCATCGTTCTCATAAAGGATACGCTGTTCTAAGAAATCCAGATGAGACTGTGAAACTTTTATTGGCTTAGCATCTTCTTCTAAATTAAATGGCGGCACTCTGACAATATCTCCCGCTCTTACACGCGATGTCTGCTTGACTCTTTTTTTATTTACACGCAGTTCACCTTTACGGATCCATCGATAAATTAAAGATTTAGGTAAACGAGAAAATCTGCTTAACAAAAAATTGTCAATACGCTGTTCTATAATATCATCTGAAACCTCAATAAGCTCAACCTTATTCATCTATAACTCCAAACCTTGAGTTCTGCATATCATTTAATCGGCTTATAGTCCGTTGAAACTCAAACTTAAGTCTTTCACCATTATATAAGTCCTTAAAATCACAATCAGCAAGAATTACAACCTTTTTATTCTGATCATAAAACTCATCTATCAATGCAATAAAGCGTCTTGCCATATCCTCATTATAAGAACCAAAACCTACTAAATTATAGATAAAAAGCTGTTCATATCTATGACAAATTTCAATATAATCATTAGCACTTCTACCATCGCCACAAATAACCTTAAAGTCAAAACAAATATCTCTATGACTTAACAATATGGTTGGAATATCCCTAGCTAAAACTCGTATACTGAAATCCTTATCAAAATGAATATTTCTAAGAAAGAATTTATCAAAGAAATTTTTACGATTGTGTTCATTATATGGATATAGGTAATTTAGATACTCTATAGGCAAACTAAACCTATAATCAACCCCGGAATCTAAATTTAGTACAGCAACATTTTTAATTAAAATATCGATAGCAGGTAAGAACAATTCGCGTTGCAAACCATTTTTATAAAGTTTTTCTGGCTCTATATTTGAGGTTGCTACCAGCACTACACCAAACTTAAATAACTCGGTAAAAATGCTACCTAAAATCATAGCATCAGCAATATCTTCAACAAAGAATTCATCAAAACATATAACTTGTGTTTGTTTCGCCATGTCATAAGCAACTTTTGAAATTGGGTTTTTTCCCCCCTGATATTTTCTCAATTGCGTATGAATGTTTTTCATAAAGTGTGAAAAGTGTTGTCTTTTTTTATTCTTTATTGTGAGGTTATTATAAAAGATATCCATTATAAAGGTCTTACCACGACCTACCCCCCCCCACATATATAAACCTTTGATACAAGGGTAAAAAGTTTTCTTAAACAATCTAAATTTAGATTTTTTTTTTGAATCAATTTGTTCTATTATTTCTTGCAACCGCCTAATAGCTTCAAGTTGTAAAGAATCCACCCTTAAGCCAAGTTCATGAACTTTTTGAAGATAAATATTTTCGAGTTTCATTTTTATTTGATTTCTTTATCTTTTACTAAAATCAGCAAGAAAAATGATACAATCATGCTAAACACAAGGATTAAAAAAGCATGATGATAAGCATTTATATGAAAATATCTATGCGCTCCTTCTGAAACTATAGTACTAATATGGTTTTGTGCATCTATATACTGGCCCGTCCATGTCAAATCTAATAAATGACCTATTAGTGGATCAGATAAAGCACCTAATAAAGGCTCACCAGTATTTATCAAGGCAGCTACTGTTGCAGCAACTACCACTGGATTTATACGGTTACCAATTGCAAAAGCTAGCATATATACACCTAAGCAAAAACCAAAAATAAATAGTAAAACCCCAGAAATTGGTGGTGTAAGTTTAAATTGTAGAACTACGGCTAGGGAAATTGTCGCAATAATATGAAAAATCACCATAATCCCAACTCTATTATCAAATTTCTCAGAAAGCTTACCAATTATAGGTGAACCAATCGCAAGTCCTAAGAACATCATCGAAACAATATATGATGCATCTTTTGCTGTGATACTATATAACTCTCTAAAATAGTTATTACCCCAAATTCCACCAAAAACATCTATTGTGGTAAAAGTAAGGCCAGTATATAAAGTAAGATACCAATTATTTTTATTTAAAAGGACTTTCTTTATTCCAGCAAGTGTTCCAGTATTACCTTTTATTTGATTTGCGTATGAAGCATCAGGATTATAGTCTCTGACTAAAGCTAAATATAAAAGTGCTATAACAATACTAAAACAAGCATAACTAATTAATGCTCTATGCCACGAACCTGTAAGCTCTATTAGATAAACAAGTGGTACTTGACCTAGCAAAGCTCCAGTCATTGCTGCTGTCATCAAAAAGCTACACACAAAAGCAAACTTGCGTGGATCAAACCATACTGCAGCTGCTTTAATATAGCCAACTGTTGCAAATGAAGCCCCAATACCTATCATTAGTCTTGAGATACAACCTAATGCAAAACTATGGATATCTGCAGATAATACAAATAATAATAGACCCAACGCAGACAAGATCAATGAGAAAAAACTTACTTTTCTAAATCCTAGCTTATCAATAATAGGTCCTGCAACAAAGAACTGGCAAAACACTACAGACCATAAAAATAGTGAGATCATTGCGCTCATTTCAGTAGCATTTATTGAAAAACTACTCATTAGCTCATTGGCAATCAAGCTAGGAGAAACATTCATTATATATTTATCGATTAGTAGAAATGAGCTTAACCCAACTACAATCCATGCATAACCTTTTATATTATGTAATTTCATATACCTCTATCTTTCTAAAAAATTAATCAAATCATTAAAAGCAACTTGTTGTTGTTCTTTGTCTTGCTGAAGGTATTTTATACCAGCAAAGCCTTTATCTAACTCATCTTGTCCAATTATTATAGCAACTTTAGCTCCAGATTTATCAGCTTTCTTGAATTGTGATTTAAAGCTGCCAAATTTCAGATCCATATCTATTCTAAGCTTAGGAAGCTCTTGACGAATATTCTCAACTATAACTAGAGACCGATGAAGCTGATTACTGTCTAATACAAAAAACACATCACAATTGTTGACTTGTCTAGGCAATTTACCTAAATCTTCTAATAATATTAGCAAGCGCTCCATGCCTATAGCAAAACCTATCGCAGCTGTTTTTTGACCACCAAGATCCTCTATTAGACTATCGTAACGACCACCTGCACAGATCGCACTCTGTGAGCCAAGCTTATCAGTAGTCCATTCAAAAACCAAGCCACTATAATAATCCAAACCTCTGACAAGGTTTTGATTTAACTTATACGCAACACCTAAAGCATCTAAACATTGACAAGTTTGCTTAAATCTCAATCGCAAATCTTGGTCTATAAAATCAATAAGCTTAGGTGCGTTTGCTAAGATTTGTTGTGTCTTCTCTACCTTAGAATCTAATATTCTTAGAGGATTCTTATCCAATCTCTTGATAGAGTCTTCATCAAGCTCAGTATGATATGGTTTTAGATATTCAATTAGTGAATGAGTATACTCTTGTCTATTAATGCTCGAACCAAGACTATTTAATTCTAAAGTTACATACTCAGAAATTCCAAGCTCTTTGAAAAGACTCCATGTAATAGCAAGAATTTCTAAGTCAATAGCTATACCATCGAAACCATAAGCTTCAACTCCAAGCTGATAAAATTGTCTGTAGCGACCTTTTTGTGGACGCTCATAGCGAAACATAGGACCACAATACCATAGTTTCTGCGTCTGTCCTCGATTAGCTAAGTTATTTTCAATAACCATTCTAACACAACCAGCCGTTCCTTCTGGACGTAGCGTGAGACTATCACCATTGCGGTCTTGAAAATCATAAGTCTCTTTTGAAACTATATCAGAGTTTTCACCGACAATTCTATGAAACAGCTCACTTTTCTCAACAACAGGTAGCCTTGTTTCACTGTAGTTATATCTATCAAGTATGAATTTTATTTTTGTTTCTAAGAATTGCCATTTATAACTATCTAGCGGCAGTACATCATTAAATCCACGAATAATAGTAAGCTTACTCATAAGCTACCTACCTTAACTTCTCAGCTTTAGTTTCTTTATCGTTGTGTTTATAGTTTTCTTGTAACGATTTATCTTCTTGCTTGATGATTTTTGAATCAGCATCGAGTGCTTGCTGGATTTTTTCTTCCATTTGCATACCGTAATCAAGCGAAGTGTCATAAATAAACTTAAGGTTTGGAACAATTCGTAAGCTTAATGACTTAGCTATAGATGCTCTAAAGAAACCTTTTGATTTTTCAAATGCCTTGTCAATATATTCAGCTTCCTCAACAGCTAAGCAGGTATAATATACTTTTGCATAAGATAGATCCTTAGAAAGATCAACTTCTGTAATAGTTGCACTAGCCAGCTTAGTATCTTTTATTCTAGTACGCAGTAATAAAGATATAACTTTCTGAAGCTCACTTGCAACTCTTTGTACTCTACCCTCTGCAGCCATAATTACAACTCCTTAGCAACCTCGATAACCTCAAACACCTCTATTTGGTCGCCCTCACGGACATCATTGTAGTTTTTGACACCAATACCACACTCCAAGCCTTTTTTGACTTCACTAGCATCGTCTTTGAATCTTTTAAGCGACTCTAGTGTACCTTCGTAAATAACAACATTATTACGCAAGACACGGATAGGATTAGTGCGCTTGACCACGCCCTCTACAACCATACATCCAGCAATTGAGCCAAATTTAGATGAACGATAAACTTCTCTAACCTCAGCGATACCAATAATCTGCTCTTTCATTTCTGGAGAAAGTAAACCAGACATTGCTTTTTTAACATCATCTATTAAATCATAAATAATGTTGTAATAACGGAATTCTACACCATCAGTTTCTGCAAGTTTCTTAGCTGCATTATCAGCACGGACATTAAAACCTATAACAACCGCCGTTGAAGCCACAGCCAAAGTCACATCTGAAGATGTAATCGCTCCTATACCGCTTGCAATTATATCAACCTTAACCTCATCTGTTGAAAGTTTAAGCAATGACTCTCTAATTGCCTCAACAGAACCTTGTACATCGCCTTTAAGGATAATCTTAAGTACTTGCTGTTCACCTTCTTTACCCATGTTATTAAACATGTTTGATAGTTTAAGTGCTTGTTCTTGAGCAATTTTAGCTTCTTTTTGTTTCTGTGAGCGTTGAGCTGCAAGTTCTTTTGCTTTCTTCTCATTTTCAATCACAACCATCTCATCACCAGCTGCTGGCACACCTGATAAACCAAGTATCTCCACAGGAGTAGCTGGGCCGGCTGCTTTTATCTTTTTACCAAGATCATTATGCATAGCCCTTACTCTACCGTATTCGGTACCACATAAGATATTATCACCTTGTTTAAGGTTACCATTTTGCACAAGTACAGTTGCGACTGGACCACGACCTTTTTCTAGACGTGACTCAATTACGACACCTTCAGCTAAGCCCTCAGCAAATGCCTCTAATTCTAGAACTTCTGATTGTAAAAGTACCGCATCTAATAGATCAGCAACACCTTCACCAGTCTTAGCAGAAACGTTTACAAACATTACATCACCACCCCATGATTCTGGGATTACATCCCTTTGCGCAAGTTCACCAATTACTTTATCAGGATCAGCTTCTGGCTTATCAATTTTATTTACCGCAACAACAATTGGAACTCTTGCTGCTTTAGCATGCTGAATTGCTTCTTCAGTTTGAGGCATAACACCATCATCAGCAGCAACAACTAAAATTACGATATCTGTACTCTTAGCACCACGTGCACGCATTGAAGTAAAAGCTTCATGGCCTGGAGTATCTAAGAATGTAATAGAACCTTTATCTGTCTTAACAGAATATGCGCCAATATGCTGTGTTATACCACCAGCTTCACCCGCAACTACTCGTGTTTTACGAATATAGTCTAGCAATGATGTCTTACCATGGTCAACATGTCCCATTATAGTTACAACTGGAGCTCGAGAAATTTTCTTGTATAAGCTTCTATCAACTGTTGTTACCGCTTCTTCAAGAGCATTTTCATTGTGTAGCGTATATTTATGCCCCTTCTCTTCAACAATCAAAATTGCCGTATCTTGATCTAGCGATTGATTAATTGTCGCCATCACACCCATATTAAATAGTACTTTAACGATTTCAGCACCTTTAACCGCCATTTTTTGCGCCAGTTCACTTACAGTAATACCTTCGTGAATTTCTACAGTCCTGACCGTATTCTCAACTGGTTTTGTAAATTCTTGTTTTTTGACTTTTGGTGCTTTTAGTTTACCTTTCTTAGCTCCAAACTCATCAAATGACTCCATATCACCAGCAAGTTGTGAAAGCTGTCTTGGATTAGCTTTTTTGAAACCTTTGCCTCCAGCTTTCTTTACTTTAGATTTTTTCTCTTCTTCTTCTCGTTTATACTTTGTATTAGTATTAGTAGCTTCAGAGAAAACTTTCTTAGCAGATTTTTTCTTGACTTGTTTATTGTTCGCTGCTGTATCTTCATCATTCTCAGCGGTAACTTCCTCAACCTTAATTTCCGGCATTGCAGTTATCTTAAAACCACCACCTTTTATAACCGTTCTTTTTATTTCATCTTGACGCTGCTCAACCACTTCGTTTTCAACAGCCTGTTCAATACTATTTTGCATTACACCTTGTTCTTTTACAGCTTCTATTAACTGAGAATCTTGAGTTGAGGTTTCAAGCTCTTGTACCTGTTCTACTGTGGCAGGTTCTTGTTCTTCTACTCTCTTAGCAATTCGTCTTTTTCTTTTGACTGAAACATTTATCTTATGTTTACCATCAAGCTTAACTGAAGTTACTTTCTTTCTAGTCACGGTATTTTTGGTATTATTAATCTTCTCTAGAAGTGTTTTCATTTCTGCTGGAGTTAATGTATCTTTCTCACTAGACTTCTCAATACCAAAAGATTTAAGCTGTTTTAGTAGTGCATCTACTTCTTTATTTGTTTGCTGTGCTAACTGCCCAACTGTAATCTCTGCCATTTCCCTCTCCTTTGTACTATTTCTGATATGTACTTTTCTTATTCAAACCAAGGAGCTCTTGCTTGCATAATTAAATCTATTGCTTGCTCTTCATCCATAAGTACAATATCAAGCAACTCATCTACAGACAGCTCTGCTAGATCTTCCATAGTAACTATATTATTCTGCGCTAGCTGCTCAGCTAAATCTCTACTCATACCTTGCATATTAAGCAAATCTTGTGCTGGTTTTTTACCACCTAAAGCTTGAGATAAAATAACTGTTTTGGCTCTCTCTTGAAGTTCATCGACGACCTCTTCATCAAAACCTTCAATTTCTAAAAGCTCTGCTCTATCTAAATATGCCAAATCTTCAAGAGTTTCTATACCTTCTTCAATCAAAACTAATGCAAAATCATGATCTATATCCAAAGCTTCAACAAACTTCTCTACTATAGACATTTGCTTTTCTTCTTGCTCAGCATCTGATAGAACATTAATCTTCCAACCAATCAGTGCGCTTGCCAATCTTACGTTCACACCATTTTTACCGATTGCTTTAGATAAGCTTTCTTGCTTAACAACAATATCCATCGAGTTAGTTTCTTCATCAACATTTACTTCTAAGATATCTGCAGCATCTACAGGTGATAAGGAGTTAATAGCATACTGAACTATATCCTCATTCCAAAGTATAACATCAACTTTCTCACCATTTAGCTCATTCATTATAGAATGTATTCTAGAGCCTCTCACACCAACACAAGCACCACAAGGGTCTATTCTTTGATCATTACTTTTAACAGTTACTTTAGATCTAAAGCCAGGCTCACGAACCACATTTACTATGTTAATAAGCTCTTCTTCAACTTCTGGCACTTCAAGCTTAAATAAAGCTTTAAGCATTGTATTGCTTGAGCGACTTAACATAACCGTGTTTGGCTTACCAGACTCATCGCATTCAACACCCTCAACACAAGCTCTTATCCTATCACCGACACGATATCTTTCTCTAGCTATAAGATCTTTTTTAGGTAAGATCCCCTCAGCATTATTACCTAAATCAATAACCAAAATTTCATAAGTAGCGCGTTTTATTTCACCGTAAACAATATCACCAATTTTATTTTGATAGAATCTAGCTGACTTTTCTCTTTCAAAATTCTTGATTTTTTTCATTAGAATTTGCTTAGCCATTGTTGCAGCTATACGCCCGTATTCTTTGACTTCTACAGGTTCACGTATAACATCACCAGCCTTTACATTATAGCCTTTTTCTTGAGCAACATCTTCATAAAGCTCTTTTGAATAATCAATTAAATCTTCATCTTCAGAAACAATATGCCAAACTCTATCAGCCTTAAAATCACCAGTAACTCTATCGATTTTAACTTCGATATTCATATGCTCATCAAGCTCTTTCTTAGTTATAATAGCCAAAGCCTCTTCCATAGCCTCAAATAAAAGATCTTTTGATATATCTTTTTCATTTGCTACAGTTTCTAATACTAACAATAATTCTTTGCTCATATCTAATTTCCCCTATCTAACTAAAATCTGGCGATACTCTTAGCTTTTTAAGCTCATCAAAATCAAAACTTATCTCCTTACCATCTTCCAGCTTCAGAATAACATTATTACCTTCTATTCTCTCTAGCACACCCTTAAACTTTGTTTGTGACTCAACTGGTGCTAGAGTAACTGCCTTTACATTAAAACCTACTAAAGCTTGTGCCTGAATTATATTAAAAATTTGGCGATTCATCCCTGGAGAAGAGACTTCAAGCACATATTTGCCTGAAATTGGATTCTCAACATCGAAAATTGCACTTATTTCTTTACTAACTATTTGACAATCATCAACTGAAACACCATTCTCATGATCAATAAAAATACGTATGGTAGGTTTACCGCTTCCTACAACCTCAATTCCCCATAAAATATAGCCTAGATCAGCTGTAATGGGTTCTACTATCTCATATAAATCATCTAGTAACATTTTCACCCCTTAGATTTCGCATACTCTGCAGATAGCAAAAAGGCCCTTAAAGGGCCTTTATAAAAAAATTCCTGTTGGTAGCGGGGGCAGGATTTGAACCTACGACCTTCGGGTTATGAGCCCGACGAGCTACCAAGCTGCTCCACCCCGCGTCTATGGTATTAATAATATCAACATTTTTATTGAAGTCAAGTTTTTTATTCGATACTCATTTTTAAAATATTTTTTTTAAACACTAAACTCCCTAACCGCATCAATCATAACTTTAACATTATCAGGATCTATATCAGGATAGATACCATGACCTAAGTTAACAATATAGTTATTTAGCTTGTCTGACTGGATAAATTCAACGTTAGCTTTAACAGTCGCTCTAATACTTTCTTTACTACCGTATAAAAATGCTGGATCAAAATTTCCTTGTAAAACTTTACCAACACCTATCCTATGTCGCGCCTGTTTTAATGTAACACTCCAGTCAACTCCAACTCCATCACAAGATCTATTCTTTAACTCTTCAAAGAAGTTTGCGCCGCTCTTAGTAAAGAAAACTACTGGCACATTGACTTTTTGCTTAACATTTTTAGCAATATAATCCATATACTTAAGAGAAAAATCTTTATAATGCTCTAAAGGCAGTATGCCACCCCAAGTATCAAATATCATCAAAGAGCTCGCCCCTGCTTTAACTTGCTCAAGCAAATAGATAATTGTTATATCTGCCAAACGCTGTAATAAGGTATGCATTAATTTTGGATCTGCATACATCATCTTACGCAATTTATTAAATTGCTTTGATCCTGAACCTTCAATCATATATGCAGCTAAAGTCCAAGGACTTCCAGTAAAGCCTATTAAAGGTACATTTATTGCTGAACTAGTAGTTTTGACAGCATTATAAACATAGTCCAAAGAGCCTACAATTTCTTCAACTGACTTTAGCTTAACTAGATCTTTTTGCGACTGTATTGGCTCAGAAAATACCGGCCCAGTACCTTTGATAAACTTAAGATCCATTCCCATAGCTTCCGGAATTGTCAGAATATCTGAAAAAACAATCGCTGCATCAAGATCATATCTTTGGAGTGGATGAAGTGCTACTTCACAGCAGGCTTCAGCATTACGACACATATCCATAAAATTATCAAATTTTGCCCTAACCGCACGATACTCTGGCAGGTATCTACCAGCTTGACGCATTATCCAAACAGGTGGCTTTTCTAACTTCTCATGCTTAAAAGCATCTAAAAATAATTCTCTCATATCTAAAAAATACCTTTTTATAATTTTAGCCCATTAGCGGTTAACAATATCGATAACTCCATTATAGAAAATAAAACTGTTTAAGCATAGCAAGTTTTTATTTTCCATTTTTTCATTATTGCGGTAGCGTAGCGCTAGTTGATTTTGCATACTTTTTTGTTATGCAAGAAGTATGTTACTACAGTTTACGCAGTAAGCAGCGCAACCACTAGACCATATTTAGTAAATCATGTAACAATCATTTAATAAACTTATCCATTTTTCTATAACTAATAGCTTCTTGAATTGCTAATTTATCAATATTCTCAGTATTATTAAGATCTGCTATCGTTCTAGCAACTTTGAGTATTTTATAATACCCTCTTGCAGATAGTCCAAGCTTTTCTATAGCTAATGTAAGCATTTTTCTCGTTTCATCATTAAGATTACAAACTCTATCAAGCTCTTTACTAGATAACATTGAGTTAATCTTATCTTGTCTAGAGATTTGTAGCTGGCGGGCTTTTTTAACTCGCTCCCTAACTATGCCGCTTTTCTCACCTCTTAGCTGCTGATTTGTCAGATCCTCTTTTGAAAGTTCAAGAACTTCAACATGAAGATCTATCCTATCTAAAAGCGGCCCTGATAGTTTACTTTGATACCTTCTAATCGCTTGGATTGAGTCAGTACATTCTTTAAATTGTGAGCCTAAATAGCCGCATGGGCATGGATTCATCGCCGCTATTAACTGAAAATTTGCCGGATATTCAACCTGGCACTTAGCCCTAGAGATATTCACACTACCAGTTTCTAAAGGCTCACGCAAGACTTCTAAGACTTTACGATCGAATTCTGGCAACTCATCAAGAAAAAGTACACCATTGTGTGCTAAAGAAATCTCACCAGGCATTGGATTACTGCCGCCGCCAACTAAAGATACTCCAGAGGAAGTGTGATGTGGATGACGAAATGGTCTTTTATAAAAACTTTCAGCGATTCCTGATTCCCCTTTGATTGATGCAATCATTGCTGATGAGAGCGCTTCTTTCTTATCTAACGTTGGTAAAATTGAATTTAGTCTACTTGCCAACATTGTCTTGCCGGTACCAGGAGGACCTACTAAAAGGATATTGTGACCACCAGCCGCAGCAATCTCTAATGCTCTTTTGGCTTGATATTGTCCTTTGACATCTTCTAAATCTTGGTATAGCTTACTAAAGTCAACCTCTATATTTGGCTTTATTGGCTCTTTTTCAGTTCCTGATAAAAACTCTATAACGCTATTTAAGCTATCAAAGCTGTAGGCTTGAACTGACTCAACTAAACCAATCTCTTTATCATTTTGTATTGGCACAATAAGTTTTTTATCTTCCTCAACACATTTAATAGCCATCGGTATGGCGCTAGATATTTTTCTTAGCTCACCGCTCAAAGATAACTCACCAGCAAACTCATATTCAGCGATATCTTTGACAATATTCACTTGTCCAGAGGCATACAAAATACCTAACGCTATTGGCAAATCAAATCTACCACTACTTTTAGGCAAATCAGCTGGTGCAAGATTGATCGTGATACGCTTATTAGGAAAATTAAAACCTGTATTAATGATCGCACTTCTTACACGATCTTTACTTTCTTTGACAGCTGCCTCTGGTAATCCAACTATTGATAAGCCTGGCAAGCCATTTGATAAATGCACCTCTATTGAGACAAGAGGGGCTTCAATACCAAGTTGTGCTCGACTCTTTAGAACTGCTAAAGACATTTTATTTTTTCTCAGCTAAAAGCTTATCGAGTTTAGCCTCTATTTGCTCAAGCTTTTGGCGAGTTTTAAATAGAATTTTCTTCTGTACTTCAAATTCCTCCCTACTTACGACATCAAGCTTTTTCAGGCTTTTATTAATAATACTTTCTTTTGAATTTTTAATTACATCATTAAGGGGACCTAGAATTTCTTTCATCAGACATAAAATTTAATTGTTTCTAATAACAAGTATAAAAGTTATAACAACAATAGGCAATAAACTATTAATGATTATATCACATTAGTAACTTGTGTAAGAATACCTAAAAGGAGCATAGGCATGATACCTAAGAATAAAAGTACCAAGCCATTAACACTTAATGCTATTAGCGATGCCAATGGTGGCTTAACAGTTTGATCATTCTCTGGCTCATCAAAGTACATTGTCTTGATAACATGCACATAGTAAAATGATGCTATTACTGCCATAAGCAATACAAAACACGCTAAGAAATAGTTGCCATCATTAATTAACCCTATCACAACAAATAACTTAGCAATAAAGCCACCAAATGGAGGGATACCCGCCATTGAGAACAACACAATCAGTAAAATAAATGCCAACCATGAATCTTTGGTATTAAAGCCTTTTAGGTCATTAAGTTCTTGCACTTCATAACCACCGACCGAAATAGTTGTAAGTACACCAAATACTGCCAAAGTTGTAAATACATATACTATCACATAGAAACTTGCAGCTGTTAAGGCATATCCTTGAGGATTTAATGTTGTTGCCAATAGGACAAAACCTATTTGTGAAACTGTTGAGTAACCTAAAAGTCGCTTAACATTAGTTTGTGATAAAGCTACTAAACTACCAAAGAATATTGATAATATACCTATAACTCTAAATAAATATATCCAAGAATCTTTAAGTGATGGAAAGCCTACAAATAAAATATTCACAAGCATCGCAAAAGCAGCAACTTTTGGAATAGTTGCAACGATATTTGCTACCGAGTTTGGGGCTCCTTGATAAACATCTGGTAACCACATATGGAAAGGAAAAGCACCAAGCTTAAATAAGAATGTAGCTATCATCATTATCAAGCATACAAGTAAGAACTGCTGCTGCAATCCTGTGAAGTTACCCTGTGATAAAGTATTTGCAATATCTGTAATATCAAGCTCTCCAGTCATACCATACACAAATGACATCCCAAATAATAATAAAGCTGAAGCAATTGCACCTAAGACAAAGTATTTAATAGCAGCTTCAAGACCCTTACCTGAGTCTCTGTAGATTGCAATTAATGCATACATTGGTAATGATAATAGTTCTAGACCAACATATATTGTAACCAAACTATGAGCAGCTGTTAAAACCATCGCACCAAGAACACATAACATTAATAGTGTATAGAAATCACCATCTGATATCTTTCTATCTTTGACATAATCTCTTGAATACAGCGCGACAAAAACAGCTAAAACAAGTATCACCAGTTGTAAAGTATACGCAAAGCCACTAAATACAACCTGACCTTCAAACACAGAGCTACTAGTCTGAATTAGATATTCTTTAGCAAAAGTCGCTATCAAAGCAAGTAGCGTAAATACTTGGAAAAATATATAGTTAATGTTTCTAATTTTACCATGTAAAAAAAGTCCAGAAAACATCACCACTATTACACCAATTGCTAATAATATTTCTGGTAAAATATAAAGGATTGATAAACTCATACTCAAAACACCACCTTATAGAGATAAACCAACGATATGTGCCGATGCCGCTGCTGAAAGCTGCAAAATTGGCTCTGGATAGAAACCAAATAATAAAGTCGGTACCGCTAATAATATAAATACAAATAGCTCCATTCTATTTAAATCAGTCAAGCTTGCTACTTGTGTAGATACAACTTCGCCAAAGAAAACACGCTTATACATCCATAAAGTATAAATTGGCGCTATCACAAGAGTTAATCCTGCAATCAATGCTATTAATGGAGAGTATTGAAATACTGCCAATAAGATCATAAATTCACCAACAAATCCGCTCGTACCAGGTAAACCAACATTCGCCATACAGAAAAGTAAAAAGAATGTTGCAAATATCGGCATAGTCTTAGCTACTCCTGAAAAATCAGATATCTCTCTTGTATGCATTCTTAAATACAAGTAGCCAATACCAATGAACATACCACCTGATGAGAATGCATGTGCAATCATTTGGAAAACTGCACCTTGTAAAGCCAATTGTGCATGAGTTGTTCCAAGGACTGGATCAGCATTTTTTAATATAAATATTGAGAATAAACCAAGGGTAACTAGCCCCATGTGTGAAATTGATGAATATGCAATTAGCCTTTTAACATCAGTCTGTGCAACTGCAACAATCCCAACGTAAACGATAGCTATCAGAGACATCGCAATCAGCACATACTCAAGTGAAGCCGTTACCTCCGGTAACATCGGGATTGCAAATCTTAAAAAACCATATGCCCCTAACTTAAGCATAAGAGCAGCAAGAATAACAGAACCTCCAGCAGGCGCCTCTGAATGAGCATCTGGTAACCATGAGTGGAATGGCCACATTGGAATCTTAACAGCAAATGCTAAGAAAAATGCTCCAAACACTAACCATTGTGCTGTTAGAGTAAACTTAATCGAATCTATAAAGTCTTGTGACTGAGTTGCCCAAGCGATAAAGTTCTGAATAGAATAAGTATCTTGATTTACTAAAAAGTGTGTCGGTGAAGCAGCAACTCTTGTTTGAATATACAGAATAGCCGCCAATAAAAACACCGATCCAAAAAATGTATACATAAAATATTTAACTGCAGCATATGCTTTGTGTTTACCACCCCAAATACCAATACCAAGGCAAGTAGGGATTAGTAATGCTTCCCAGAAAACATAAAAAAGTATCGAATCAGTTGCACAGAATACACCATTAGTTAAACCACATGTGATCAAAAATATTGCCATGTATTGTCTAACTTTAGTTTTGATAGATGTCCAAGCTGCTAAAACAATTACCAATGTGGCAAAAGATGTCAAAACTATAAATAAAACAGAAAATCCATCAACTCCTAAACTATAGTAAATGTCATGCATACCAAAAACTTTAAACCATTTTACTGATTCTTGAAGCTGCATCGCTGAGCTACTATAGTCAAAAGATGTAACTAAAGGTATACATAAAGCTAGAGTCAAACAGCTAAAAACTAACGCTACCCAACGAGCCGCATCTCCATGTAATTCTTTGGTTCTTGTCGCTAAAACAACAAAACCTCCAACTATTGGAAGCCAGATTATTAAACTTAATAAGTAATTACCTAAATTCATAATACAAATTTATCCTCTAACTTGCCTAAACTGAAATTAGCAAAATCATAAACAATAACACACCAACCATCATCACAAATGCATAGTCAAACAAATATCCTCTTTGAATTTTTCTGAAACTATCACCTGTATGATATATCAAGCTAGATGTCCCATTTACAACTGTCTTATCAATAATAAAGATATCTACAACTTTCCATAAGAAATTACTAATTGCTAAGAAGATATTAACAAATACCACATCATACAAAGCATCGATAAAGTACTTCTTAACTAAGATATGATAAATTATTCCAAATCCTGATTTTGCATTTGCAAATAGTCTTGGAATTACCGGTAGCCATACATATAAAACATACGCTAAAGCTAAAGCACTTAAAGCTAACCAGAAAGGTAAGGTTGTTACAGAATGCTTGATAAAAGCCATCGAGCTCACTGTAGCAGGCTCATTAGCTAAATGAGCAGTCACTGATTCCCATCCAAGACCAGCTTGTATAAATGGGCTTATAGTGTTACCAAATAAACCATGATCTTGAGACAAAATACTGCTAAAGAAATACTCTCCAACAAACACTGAAGGTATAGCTAATAATATCAAAGGTATTAATATACTTAGCGGTGATTCTTTAAGATGTGATCTTTCTTCATCCGACATTCTTTCTTTACCATGAAAGACCATAAAGAACATTCTAAAAATATAAAATGAAGTCACAAATGCACAAGCTAAAACCATATAGTAGGCAAACTTATGTCCATATACTGTAGTAGCTTGAGCTGCTTCAATAATTAAGTCTTTTGAGAAAAAACCTGAGAAAGGCGGTAAAGCTGCAAGCGCCCACGCACCTATAAGCATACATAAGTATGTAACTGGCATATATTTTCTTAGCCCACCCATTCTACGCATATCTTGCTCATGATGCATTGCGACAATAACTGAACCTGCCGCCAAGAATAACAACGCCTTGAACATCGCGTGTGTCATTAGATGGAACATCCCTATTGAGAACGCACCAGCGCCCTGTGCTACCATCATATAACCTAGCTGCGATAGCGTACAATATGCAATAACTCTCTTAATATCTGTTTGGACAATCGCAATCAGACCCATAAATAAGCATGTTATAGCGCCGATAATTAACACAAAGCTCAGAGCCGCTGGTGACAGCACAAACATTGGGGAAAGTCTCGCAACCATAAATACCCCAGCTGTGACCATTGTTGCTGCGTGGATTAGCGCCGAAATTGGGGTAGGACCTTCCATCGAACCTTCTAACCATGAATGTAAAGGAAACTGAGCAGATTTACCCATTGCTCCGATAAATAATAGTGAGCACATTAGCGTAACTGGGCTAAAGCTCATACCTAAAAAGTGTATAGCCTGAGTATTATCAATATCTGGTAATGCTGCAAAAACTGTGGTGTAATCGATTGATCTTGTATATAAAATAACCGCACCTATGCCTAACAAGAAGCCCAAATCACCAATTCTATTTACTATAAAAGCTCTTAAGCTTGCGACATTTGCCTTATCTCTGTTGAAATAAAAGCCAATTAGTAAGTATGAGAATAAGCCCACACCTTCCCAACCAAAGAATAATAGTAAGAAATTATTTCCCATTACCAAACAAAGCATTGCGAAAGTAAAGCCTGAAATGTATGCAAAGAATCTTGCATAACCTTCTTCGCCTTTCATATATCCAATCGAGTAAATATGCACTAGAGTTGATACAAATGTTACTATCAACATCATATATACAGTGATCTTATTTACCGTAAAACCAACATCAAAGGCAAACATATTTGAGATTGGCGCCCACTGATAAAAGCTAACTGAGTAAACTTCAGCGCCGCTAAAGACACCATAAGCTAAAATTACACTAAGGACAAAAGACAAGCCACATAGAGAAATTGTGAAAAAGTTAACACCAGCATTTTTTATAGATTTACCACTAAACCCAGCAATCAAAGCACCTAATAGAGGCGCTAAAACTATAACTGCGATAAGTACAGCTGCTACTTGAGTGTTTATTACCATAGTTTGCTCTTAACCTCTTAGTGTATTAAGTTTACTTAAATCAATAGTTTTGCGTTTTCTAAATATTGCCACAACAATTGCTAAGCCGATTGCTGTTTCAGCAGCTGCTACTGCCATTATAAAAAATACAAAAACCCCACCCATTGCCTGATGATGCATATTAGCAAATATTAAAAAGTTAGTATTGACTGCTAGAAGCATTAATTCTATCGACATCAATAGTATAAGTATATTTCTTCTGTTTATAATTATACCAGCAACACTTATCACAAATAAAAGTGTACTAAAAATCAGCCCGTGTGTGACTGAGACTGAAATACTATTCATCTTTAGCGCCCTCATTATTACTTGGCATTTTGACCATAGTTAGACGATCTTTTGCTCTGACTTTAACTTGCTGAGCTGGATTAACTGTTTTGTTTCCTTTACGCTTAGCTCTTAATGTTAGCGTTATCGCTGCAGTCATAGCTGCCAATAAGATAAAATCAACAAGCTCAAACACATACAAGTTAGCGTTACTAAACATGGTTAGACCAATAAGCTTAAGTCCACCCACTCCTCCTTGCATCTTAGCTCCTGCAAAAACATTTGTCGCTGCATAGCTTATAACTGTAGCAAATATAGCACAAACAACCACAGCAGCTAGAGCATAGAAAAATCTACCAACTCGACCTTGTTCTTCAACATGCAAATCTAGCATAAAGACTACAAATAAGAACATTACTAACACCGCACCGACATAAACAACAATAAGCAATAATGCTAAGTATACTTGCTGTAAAATTATCCATACTGCCGCTGTAAATACGAATGTAAAAATCATTGCTATTACAGAATTTACTGGGTTATTTGCCAAAACCAGTACTAAAGCAGAAATGATAGCCAGTGATGCAAATGCATAAAATAAAATATCTGTTACAACCATTTTCCTACCTAAATTCCTTATCTTGCAATCTATCAGCAGCTATTTGCGCTTCATATTTATCACCTATAGCAAGAAGTTTAGCTTTTGTCATAATATTTTCACCACGTTCCTCAAAGTGGTATTCTAAAATATTTGTCTCAACAATAGAATCAACCGGACAAGATTCTTCACAGTAGCCACAGAAAATACACTTAAATAAATCTATCTCATAGCTTGAAGTTCTTCGTGTACCATCTTCTCTTTCCGTTGAGTTAATTGTAATTGCTAATGCCGGACAAACAACTTCGCATAATTTACATGCGATACATCTCTCCTCACCATTCTCATAGCGTCTTAACGCATGCAGACCTCTAAATCTATTTGATATAGGCGTTTTTTCATCTGGATACTGTACTGTAACCTTACGTGTAAAAAAATGCTTACCTGTTACTTTTAATCCTTTTAGGAGTTCCCAAAGCAGAAAAGTCTTTAAAAAATCTGTTATATTTCTCATGATACTATCCCTTTTACCACCAAGGTCCTACACCAAATCTAACCATGCAAGCAACAATAACAACCCATACAAATGTTAGAGGTATAAATATCTTCCAACCTAAACGCATGATTTGATCATATCTATATCTAGGGTATGTAGCTCTCACCCACAAGAACATAAACATAAATATACCGGTTTTAGCAAATAACCATATCACACCTGGTACAAAACTAAATATAGACTCTAATGCAGTAGTTTGAAATGGAGAATTCCAACCACCTAAAAACATTATTGATGTTAGGATACTAATTAAAATCATATTTGCATATTCAGCCAAGAAAAATAATGCAAACCTTGATCCAGTATATTCTATATGATGTCCGGCAACTATCTCAGACTCGCCCTCAACAACATCAAAAGGAGCTCTGTTTGTTTCAGCTATACCAGCAATAAAATAAACAATAAACAAAGGGAATAGCGGAATAAAATACCAGTGCCAAATTCCACCAGTTTGAGCTTCAATAATTCCTGTTATCCCCATAGACCCTGCTGCTATAACAACTCCAACGATAGCAAAGCCCATCGCCAACTCATAGGAAATAACCTGAGCACCAGCTCTTAGTGCACCAAATAGTGAATATTTACTATTTGATGCCCAGCCAGCAATTACTACCCCATATATAGAAAATGAAGTCATTGCTAATATATACAGTAGCCCTAAATTCATGTCAGACAGAACGACCCCCTTTGAAAAAGGAATCACTGCCCAAGCAGCATATGCTGGTGCAAAAGCTAAAATTGGTGCAATAAAGAACAAATATCTATTTGAATTTGTCGGCACTATAATCTCTTTAAGAAAAAGCTTAAGCGCATCAAATATAGGTTGCAGCAAACCAAAAGAACCTACTCTATTTGGGCCGATTCTATCTTGCATATAACCAATAACTTTACGCTCTGCATATGTATAGTATGCAACAACTAGTATCAAAGGAATGATTATCAACAATACATAAAGAGATGTCCATAAAATATACCCTAGCATATTATCTCCCCCTCCTCTACTAGCTTGGTACTAATATTATCACCGCTCAAAAAGTCCTTAAACAACGCTCTTGGCAGCATAATATTTTTAGCCTGTAAGCTTGGATCAACAACTACTTCAGGATTTATTTCATTATCAATATTATAAATCTTAATAATTCCTGAGTGACCTTTTAAACCTATTTCATCTGCTAATTCTTGTGAGATTCTCACACCGGCAAAACGTTTAGCATCAGCAGTTTTTTGTAATGGTTCAGCTCTTCTAAGCAAACTAGTTGTACTATACATTGGGTTTGAAGCCACAAACGCTACTTCTTTTTGGTAACCAAGATTAGCATTGAGAATCTGTGTAACATGATTGAATCCGACTCTAGCTCGTGTAGCATAAGTATCATTAGCAACCTCTGCAATAGAGTTATACTCGAAACCTTCTAATTCTAACAGATTGCCTAGCACTCTTAGAACTCTCCATAACTCTTTATTACCAGCATATGGTTTAACTACTTGCTTAAACTCTTTTTTATTGCCAAATAAATCAACAAAGCTTCCACTAGTTTCATAGTGAGTAGCTATTGGTAAAATAATATCTGCAGTTTCTTTAGTAAATTTATCAGCAAATGCTGTAAAGCTTACCACAATATCAATATTCTCTAATGCATTTCTAAGCTTTTGCTCACCATACAAGCTGTCTTTAGCTAACTCCGTATGCGCTGTCAAAAGCAATTTGGTATTTGTTTGACCATTTAAACACTTATATGTGCTAAATTTAGCTTTAGAAGAACTAAATATTCTATCAGCAGCAACGGAGTTGACATTACTTGCTAATACACCACCTCTTACACTAGTAACTTTTTCTAATACATCTAAAATACTAAAAACCGTTTCAAAACCACTTGTGTTGACAATATCTTGACCGATAATTATTTTTGGTGCTTTTGCCGCTACTATTTTATCAGCAACATCTCTAACCTCTGCAGCTGGATCAACCTTTCTTAGAATTTCATCAAGATCACCATAAGATAGGTTTGCTCTAACAAAAATAGCCTTAAGTAAAGACAATGCAATATATTGAATGTTATCAGCAGCTAACCTTACCTGCTTAATATCATAATTAAAGTTATAGTCACAGATATTCCAAGCAACAGCTTTAGCAGCATTCTTCTCAACCGCATCTTTGATCGCAATATTTACCAGTGGATATTCTTTTCTGATATTAGAACCAAAAACAAGAATAAAATCACTTTCACTAATATCCTCTAATGAACAGCTTAGTCCTTTACCGGCACTAATACCTGGAATATCAGCATATTGTCTAACACGACCATCGATATTATTTGAGCCTACAGCTGCTAATAACTTCTTCATCAAGTACATTTCTTCTGAAGTTGCAGTCTCAGATACAATAGCAGAGATCGCCTCAGCGCCATCTTTCTCTTTAGTTTTTTGTATAGCTACTTTAACAAAATCTAATGCCTCTTCCCAAGATACTTCAATCCAACCACCCGCTTTCTTAATCATTGGCTGTTCAATTCTATCTTGACTGTATAAACCAGTGTATTCAAATCTATCTCTATCAGCTATCCAAGCACCTGTAATCTTACTCTCTCTTGGGACTACTCTAACAAGTTTATTTTGATAAATATGCGCGTTAATCTCGGTTGCCAGAGCATCGCCTGCTGATAGAGTTGGAAACTGTTTTAATTCCCATGCCCTAGCTTTAAATCTAAATGGTTTTGATGTCAAAGCGCCAACAGGACAAAGATCTATAATATTACCTGAGATCTCAGAGTCAACCATCTCGCCAGAAATATAAGTACTAATAGCAGAGTGATCGCCTCTACCCATAACTCCCAATTCCTTGGCGCCAGCAACTTCTTCACCAAAACGTACACAACGCGTACATAAAATACACCTTGTCATATCAGTAGCAACTAAAGGGCCCAGCTCAGGATCTTCGACAGTTCTCTTAGACTCAAGGTATTCTGAGGTTGTATTACCATAGCCCATCGCAATATCCTGCAATTCACACTCACCACCTTGGTCACAGATAGGACAATCTAATGGATGATTTATAAGTAAAAACTCCATGACATCTTTTTGCATTTGTAACGCTTTCTCTGAACGAGTCTTAACTTTCATACCATCCATAACTGGTGTTGCACATGCTGGCGAGGCACGTCTGGCACCATCTACATCTACCAAACACATTCTACAGTTTGCAGCTACAGATAATTTTTTATGGTAGCAAAATCTCGGAATATATATACCGTTTGCATCTGCCACTTCAATTATTGATTGATTTGGTAAGGCTTGATAATTTTTACCATCAATCTCTATATTTACCTTCTTGGATTCTTTATTGTCTGACACAGAACTACTCCAATCAACTATTGATCCACTATACTTCTACCATTGTTCTCGATCATATAAACAAATTCGTCTCTAAATTTATCTATATAACTCTGGACTGGCCATGCAGCTGCATCACCTAAACCACAAATAGTATTACCTTCTATATTTGTTGCTACTCTAACTAAAGTATCTATATCTTCAGGTCTTCCTTCACCCGCGACAATCCTATGTAAAGTTCGCGCTAACCAGCCAGTACCCTCTCTACAAGGTGTACACTGACCACAAGATTCTTCATAATAAAAATCTGCTAATCTTGCTAATGTCCTAACTATACAAGTAGTTTCATCTAGCACTACCACTGCCCCTGAACCAAGCATTGAACCTGCTGCTGCTATCGACTCATAATCCATAGTAACAGCCATCATCTCTTTAGCTGTTAAGATTTTTGATGAGCTTCCACCAGGGATTACTGCCTTAAGCTTATTACCATTGCGAACACCGCCACACATATCTAAAAGCTCTTTAAACGGCATACCCAAACCTATTTCAACAACTCTCTGCTTCTGCACATGCCCAGAAACACAAAACAACTTAGTGCCACCACTCTTCTCAGTACCTAGTGTTTTAAACCATTCTCCACCATGCTGCAATATTGCCGGCACTGAAGCATAAGTTTCTGTATTATTTATATTTGTCGGCTTGTCATACAAACCCTTAAATGCAGGAAAAGGTGGCTTAAATCTCGGACGCCCCTTTTTACCCTCTAAAGAATTTAAAAGAGCTGTTTCTTCTCCGCAAATATAAGCACCAGCGCCAGTAGATGAATATAAATCAAAAGAAATTCCTGATGATTTAATATTAGAACCCAAAAGACCAGCCTGGTATGCCTCAATCAATGCATCTTCAAATCTAGCTATTGGCTCATAAAACTCACCTCTTGTATAGTTATAGCCCGCTGTAGCACCAACCACATAACCTGCTATAGCCATGCCTTCTATTAACTGATGTGGATTATTTCTAAGGATCTCTCTATCTTTGCATGTACCTGGCTCACCTTCATCTGAATTACATACAACATACTTCTGTCCTGGAGCATTACGTGGCATAAAACTCCATTTCAAACCTGTAGGAAAACCAGCACCACCGCGACCTCTAAGCCCAGAAACCTTGAGCTCTTCGATAATTTGCTCAGGTGGTATTTTTTCTGTCAATATTTTATTCCAACACGAATAACCACCTACAGATAGGTAAGATTCCAAACTATATGGGTTATCTAAATGCAGGGTACGAAAACAAACTTCATTTGCCATTTATAACTACTCCAAAGAATCAATAATTTGATTCACTTTTTCTATAGTTAGATTTTCATAAAAAACCTTATCCACCTCAAGCATAGGTGAACCACAACACGCACCTTGACACTCAACTTCTTTCAAGGTTATACGGCCATCCTTAGTAGTTTCTCCAGGCTTAATACCAAGTTTTTTCTCTATATGCGCTAAAATTTCATAAGCACCATTTAGCATACATGAGACATTTGTACACAGATTTAACTTATGTCTCCCAACTGGCTTTAGGTCATACATACAATAAAATGTCGCAACCTCATAGACATCAACTTTACTAACTTGCAGGTACTCTGCCAGAGCAGTTTGTAAATTATCGGTCAAATACCCACCATTTTGATCTTGTAAAATATGCAAGCCTTCTAATATTGCTGATCTACGCTGATCGGTAGGAAACTTACTTAAAACTCTGTCAATATCTTCTCTCGCTTGTGGCGATATTAAATCTACTAAAGACATCTTTTTCCTCTATCTATCTACATCACCAAACACAACATCTATTGTTGAGATAATAGCTGGAGTATCTGCTAACATATGTCCTGACAATAATTCATCCATCGCACTAATATGTGCAAACCCTGGAGCTCTCATCTTTAATCTATAAGGTTTATTTGCACCATCTGATTTGATATACACCCCAAACTCACCCTTTGGATGCTCAGTACCAACATAAACCTCACCCTCAGGAGTACAATAACCTTCTGAGAAGAGTTTAAAATGATGTATAAGCTCTTCCATATTATTTTTCATCGCATTTCTCTTAGGAGGTGCAATCTTATGATTGTCTGATAACACAGGTCCCGGATTAGCTCTAAGCCAATCAACGCATTGCTTGATAAGCTTATTTGACTCACGCATCTCAGCCATTCTGACAAGATACCTATCGTAACAGTCACCATTTGCACCAATTGGAATATCAAACTCTAACTTATCATATACTTCGTAGGGTTGAGTTTTCCTAAGATCCCAGGCTACACCACTTCCTCTTAGCATTGGACCAGTAAAGCCAAGCTCTTTAGCTCTCTCAGCACTTACCGTACCGATATCTACATTTCTCTGTTTCCAAAGTCTATTCTCAGTTAAAAGAGTATCAATCTCATCTAAAGACTTCTCAAAATCAACAACAAAATGATCTAAGAAATCAAGCATACTCCCTTGTCTTGGCTCATTCAGCTTCTTTGCCTTTCTCTTACTAGTAAATCTAGTCTTTTGGTACTGTGGCATTTGTGTTGGCAAGTCTCTAGCGACGCCACCAGGTCTAAAATATGCCGCATGCATACGTGCACCAGATACGGCCTCATAGCAGTCAAATAAATCTTCTCTGACTCTAAAAGCATATAAAAATACCGTCATTGCACCAAGATCAATACCACAAGCAGCAACCCATAGCAGATGATTTAAAATCCGAGTCATCTCAGCGAACATTACGCGAATATACTTGGCTCTCTCTGGAACCTCTAACTGCAAAAGCTTCTCAATCGCCATTACATAGGCATGCTCATTACACATCATCGAGACATAATCAAGCCTGTCCATATAACCAATACTTTGATTATATGGTTTAAATTCAGCAAGCTTTTCGGTACCCCTATGCAACAAACCAACATGTGGATCAGCTCGCACAACATTTTCACCATCAAGCTCTAAAATAAGCCTAAGAACACCATGCGCTGCAGGATGAACCGGCCCAAAATTTAGTGTATAGTTTTTATACTCTGCCATTACTATAAACTCATAGTTATATTTTAGTTACGAATCACTCTTGGTGTATTAACCCTGTCATCAATCTCTACCGGTTCGTACACAACTCGACCAAGATTCTCATCATAACGCATTTCAACATAGCCAGTTTGTGGAAAATCTTTTCTCAAAGGATGTCCAACAAAACCATAATCTGTAAGCACTCGTCTTAGGTCAGGATGATTATTAAAGTAAATCCCAAACATATCGTACACTTCTCTTTCAGCCCAATTCGCTGATGGCCACAAATCACTGACAGAATCAACTAAAATAATCTGCGCATCTTTTAATTTACACTTCACTCTAACTCTGACATTATTTGCCATGCTTAGTAGCTGATAAATAATTTCAAATCTATTATTAACATTGGCAGTTTTGAAGTCTTGCTGACGCCCTCTAGAAAAACCTGTTTGTGAGACAACCTTACCAACCTGCCAGTCTGCCTGACCATAAGTTAGATAATCAACAGCTGTTACATCTGTAAGCTGCTCAAAAAGATACTCTTTTTTAAGTTTTTTTAATATCAAATGGATATCGCGCTGATCCTTGATAGCAACTGTTATCTCACCATAAGCTATACAACTTTCAACACCAAAACTACTCAAAAACTTCATTATATTATCAAAATGATCTTGTAATTTAGCATTCATGATCACTTCCTCGCTATAGTATCTTTTCTAATAATCTTATTCTGCAGCTGTATAATACCGTAAACTAAAGCCTCAGCAGTCGGCGGACAGCCTGGCACATATATATCAACAGGCACAATCCTATCACAACCTCTCACCACCGAGTACGAATAATGATAGTAGCCACCGCCATTTGCACAAGACCCCATAGATATTACCCATTTAGGCTCAGGCATTTGATCATACACTTGGCGCAGTGCTGGAGCCATTTTATTACAAAGAGTACCAGCAACAATAAGCACATCAGACTGCCTTGGAGAAGGTCTAAACACTATACCAAACCTATCCAAATCATATCTAGCAGCACCTGCATGCATCATTTCTACAGCACAGCAAGCTAAACCAGTTGTTACTGGCCATAAAGATCCTGTACGTACCCAGTTTATAAGCGCATCTGCACTTGCGGTTATAAAACCTTTATTTTCGTTACCTATTCCCACTCTAAAGCTCCTTTCTTCCAGGCATATACTAAGCCTAAGAATAGTACCCCTAAAAATATAATCATCGCAAAAAATGCGTGATTTGAAATAGCTGGCATTACAGCACTAGCTCTTAAATTTATTCCCCACGGGATAATAAATGCTAACTCTAAGTCAAAAACCAAAAACAATACTGCAATCAAATAAAAACGTACATCAAACTTCTCTCTTGCTTCACCAAAAGTCGGGAAACCACACTCAAATGTTTCACCCTTAGTTTTAGTAGGATTATTTGCACCTACTATTACTGATAAGACTTTACCAATAATTGCAAAAGCAGCACCTAAACCAAAAGCTATAATTAGGAATATCAGTATAGGTGCGAATTGCTCATAAACACTTGTACTCATAGAAAAAACGATGATAAAAACAATTAGTGCGGTAATAATAGCATAATTAGACCCTAAGTACAAAGTCGATGAGTTATTTATACTTATTGATTGGCTAAAGTAAGCAAATATTGTTAGAAAATATTTAACCACTCAAAACTCCTTGTCTAAAATCTTTACATACCTAAGCTTTTCGAATAATCTTTATATTAAAACTTATAAAATTATCTGAAAAAAAGATGAGTTCGAAAAATCTTGACTTAAAGGAATTCGGTTTCAAAGTGACGCAACCTCGTGTTGAGATACTTAAATTGTTTGAAAAAAACAAAAATAAACATCTCAGTCCTGATGAGGTTTTTTCTAAACTTAAAGCACAGGGTAGCTCGACAGGAATCGCCACAGTTTATAGAGTACTTAATCAGTTTGAGTCAGCAGGGATAATAAATCGCTTAAAACTTGATAATGAGCAAGTAATGTATGAGTTAAATCAAGGCGGTCATCATGATCATATAATCTGTATCAAGTGCAACATGATACAAGAATTCTACAGCCCAGAAATTGAAGCTCTGCAAAAGCAAATTGTCGAATCATTTGGTGCTGAAATGATTGATCATAGCCTTAATATATATGTCAAGTGTAAGTCATGTCGCGAAAAATAACTTTTGTACACTTTGAATAAATCACTCCCCACAACTCAAAGCCACTTCTAAAACACCATAGAACATTAATAAAACTTTAAGTCTTATTAAGCTTATCAAAACGACTTTTTCTGAAATCTCTAAACTCAAGATTTCTACTCTAACCTACCAACTTTATTTTTGTATAGCTAAATCCATATAAAACTAGTACATATAACATTCTTCTACAGAGTATTTATAGCCTACTAGGCATAAAAGTAGTACATTCTTTCATCCTGGACTCGTTTCAGGATCTCAATAAAATCAATACTTATAGTGAAACGCTGAAATAAATTCAGCATGACATTTTTATATGTAGTTAGCTGTACGTTGAATTTTTTTGATAGCTTTAGAAAACTCATTCCTTCTGTTTTGAGTTTTAATATCTTATTTATAAAATGATGTGAGTAGGACATAAGTAAATAAAAAACGGCATACTACTTTTATCTGTATTTAGCTATAATATTCTCTTTGGGCCGGAATACTCTTACCAACAACTATAATAATAGCAAGCATATGAATACAATTACTGTGGATATGTAGTATATCTTTAGGTTTGATTATTATGGAGATTGAGATTCTTAGAATAGTAAGCTAGGGATTTGTCTAATCCAAATATCCGCCAGCTTCAAAACGATCGATAAAATGTTGACTAAAATGAATTTTATTTAGCTTAATATTTGCTAAAAGCTTTTTATATTGACCAGCTCTAAAAATATAATTTAGAACATAGTAAACATTGCCTTTACCGACAATTTTTTCCACTTTTGCTTCAAAATTAGTAAAGTCTGCTCTTTCATCAACATAATCATCTAGTAAAGAGCATAGCTTATCAATGGTTTTCTCATCAGCTCTATCAAAGTACTTAGCTACCTCATAATGAAACTCGTATTTGCTATCATGAAAAAAAGGGTAGACATTCCCTTGCCAAGCAGCTTTATAACTGTCATCGACATAGCTACTACTTAAAACATTTAGCTTCATAAGTTCATAGTAAAATTTATTTGTATTCATTATATTTTCCTGTTTTATTTATTTAGCTCTTCCTGAACTATCTGATTAACTTGCTTAGGGTTTGCTTTACCTTTACTTGCTTTCATAGCCTGGCCTACAAAAAAGCTCATAAGCTTAGTTTTACCAGCTTTAAAGTCAGCTGCTTGCTGAGGATTAGCAGCAATTATACCTTGAACTAGCTCACGAATCATACTCTCATCAGATACTTGCTTTAAACCAAGCTTTTCAATAATAGCTTCAACCGCACCAGGCGCATCAATATATCCTGCTATTACTTTCTTGGCATTAGCTTGAGATATGAGATCTTTTTGTACATTAGAAATGATTTCTAGTAAAATCTCAGCTGGTAGGATATCACTACAGAACTCTTTTCCTAGCTTATTTAAAGTTGCTAATAAATCTACTGTTACCCAATTGTAGGCTGGTTTATAACCAATCTTTGTCGCAACTTGATCATAGTAATCAGCAATTTCTAGGTTTGATAATAAGAATTGTACTTCTTGTTCTGCCAAATGCTCTTGATATATTGCTTCACGCTCTTCTGGTTTAAGTGGCATTTGCTTTTTGATACTTTCAATATACTCATCAGTTATCACCAAAGGCAGTAAATCTGGATCTGGAAAATAACGATAATCAAAAGCATCCTCTTTAGCACGCATTGAACGCGTCTCATTAGCATCTGCATCATAAAGACGTGTTTCTTGGACAACTTCGCCTCCTGACTCTAATACAGCAACTTGACGAGCATACTCATACTCGATAGCCTTATCAATAAACCTAAATGAGTTTATATTTTTAAGCTCAGCACGCGTACCAAACTCAGCTTGCCCCTGTGGTCTGATAGACAAGTTGACATCACATCTAAATGAACCTTCTTGCATGTTACCATCACAGATCCCTAGATGTTTAACTAATTGATGAAGTTTTTTTAGGTAAGCAACAACTTCTTCAGCTGATCTAAAATCAGGGTATGTCACAATCTCTAAAAGTGGTGTGCCAGCACGATTGTAGTCCAGGCCAGTCTCACCAGCAACATAGCCATGAACAGATTTACCTGCATCTTCTTCTAAATGTGCGCGTTCTATTCTGATAGTTTTTATCCCCATTGAAGTTTCAATCTCTAATCTACCTTCTTGAACTATTGGATTAGTTGATTGGCTGATTTGATATCCTTTCGGTAAATCTGGATAAAAATAATTTTTTCGCGCAAAAAAACTGTCTTTTGAAATCTTAGCATCTACAGCTAGACCAAATATTACTGCTTTACGGATTGCTTCTTTGTTTACTACCGGCAATGTTCCAGGCAAACCCAAGTCCAAAAATGACGCTTGGGTGTTTTGATGCTGCCCATATTTTGTTGCAGAAGTCGAAAACAGCTTAGATTTAGTACTTAACTGAATATGGACTTCTAGCCCTATCACCATTTCCCAATTCACTATTAAATCCTCACTTGTTCTAAAATAAATTCTTCGATACCATAATGCCTTTGATACTGTACTACTATCTGAGTCAAGATATTATCGTTAAATGCTTTAGCCATAAGCTGCCCACCAACTGGTAAACTATTTGCAAAACCAATAGGAAATGCAATAGCTGGCAAACCTGAGATGTTAGCAGGAATAGTATAAATATCTGATAAATAAGCTGAGACTGGATCCAGCTTATCACCCTTCTTAAATGCTTCACTTGGTGATGCTGGCATAAAGATAGCATCAACTTGAGTAAATATTTGATTGATTTGATCTGTCATTACTTTACGCAACTGTTGAGCCTTATTATAATAAGAATCATACTGACTTGACGCTAAAACATAGTTACCAATCATAATTCTACGCTTAACTTCTGCACCAAAACCATCAGTTCGCGATTTTTTATATAACTCATCTAAATTTTTAGCTTCTGGATTACGGTAACCATATCTAACGCCATCATATCTAGCTAAATTTGCTGCTGCTTCAGCTGGAGTAATAATATAATAAGTTGATAGTGCTTCTTTTAGATCTGGAACTTTTACAGATTTTATCTTGGCTCCTAACTTCTCAAAGTTTCCAAGTGTTGTTGCTACAGCTTGTTGGATTTGCTCTGGCAAGTCCTTGATTAAACTTTCATCAACACCAATTACCTTACCTGCGATATCTTTTTGTAGATCTTGGGTAAAATGGTTTTGTTTAACACCAACGCAAGTAGAGTCAAATTGACACTTCCCAGCAATTGCATCTAGCATAATTGCGACATCTTCAGCATAGTGGGCAAAAATTCCTGCTTGATCAAAAGATGATGCAAAGGCTACCATACCAAATCTTGATGTACTACCATAAGTAGGCTTCATTGCTGTAAGACCACAAAAACTCGCAGGTTGTCTTACAGATCCGCCAGTATCTGAACCTGTACTTACTGGAGCAAAGCCTGCGGCAACTGCCGCAGCTGAACCACCCGATGAGCCTCCAGGCACCCTATCTAAATCCCAAGGGTTACTAACAGCACCATAGTAACTATACTCATTAGTTGAGCCCATCGCAAACTCATCCATATTAAGCTTACCTAGAGTAATCATACCTTGATCTTTACAGTTTTTTGTTACTGTTGAATCATATGGTGCAATAAAATTATCTAACATCTTAGAAGCAGCTGTAGTTTTTATACCCTTAGTACAAAAAAGGTCCTTATGTAGAATAGGGATACCTGTTAACAGTGTTTGTTTACCTTGAGATATTATATTATCTGCCGCTTCTGCCTCTTTGAGCGCCTCTACCTCACATAGCGTGATCACAGAATTTATATTCTTATCTTGCTGTTTTATTTTTGCTAGATACTCTTTAGTTAGTTCAACAGCGCTTATTTCACCACTATTTAATCTAGCTCTTAATTTCTTAATATATGACATTGCTCACCCTATTTAACAACCTGTGGCACCATAAAGTAATCATCAACAACTTCACATGCAAACTTATCAAAACTTGCGCGGTTATCTTGATCTTGAGGTATATCTTCACGAAATTTAAAATCAACGCTAATAGGAGATATCAATGGCTGGACTCCCTGCGCATCGAAATCTTTGACTGTATCTAGAACCTTACAGATATTGGTAAGATCTTTGGTATACTGCTCTAACTGCTCTTCAGTCAAATCAAAACAAGATAGCTTAGCAATATGTTTTACTAATTTTTTATCCATTTAAACACCTAAAATAAATTGTTCGAAACAAATACCCACTAGATTATAGAATACTCATTAAGATAAAGAAAGATATACAATCGCTATTTTATATTTGAGGGTTGTTTTTGTACTTGTTCTTTTATAGTTGCTGGTTTTTCAACTGGTTGGCTCTTTTTGATACCTATGCGTAACTGACTACTGTTTAGATTGATTGGAAAACCATTATATCTACGCCATAACTCATAACCTAAGCTAACATTATTAAGCAATACCCAACCATGTACTTTTGTTCCCAACCTTAATACATCAGGAGATGGCCACTCTCTCTTACCACTTTGTTTGACAAAGATTTTAAACTGACCTTGAGCATTATTTTGTGGCGATATAAATATAACCTCACCTTCAAAAGTACCGATAGCAACTTGTGGCCATCCGCTAAACTGTACCGCTGGCCAACCTTCAAATTGTAACATTACTTTGTCACCAACCTTAACAAGTGGCACATCCATACTATTTATCCACAACTCGACAATACGCGATTTACTATCAGGGACAATTGTTGCTAATACATCAGTATCTTTGACAATCACACCACCTAGACCATGAATACGATCAACTATCACACCATCTGTAGGAGCCTTGACCAAACGACTCTGCTGACGCGCGATTTGTACTTTGACCTTGGCTAAATCGACATTTGCCTTAGCTAAATCCTTGGTATAATTTACCATCTCTAGTTGAGCTTGTTCATATACTCTTTGTGTACTAGCGCCCTTATCGACAAGATACTTATGCCTGTCGATATTATTTTTCGCATTTTTTATCGCTAGTTTTACAGATTTTATTCCCAGCTCAATGGCTGCTTTTTCTTCTTCTAATCGCGAGACAACTTCTGGATCTAAATCCAAAACCTCAACGATTGGATCATCTTTTTTGACCGAGTCACCCTCAAAGACATACCACTTACCTAATCTACCTCCAATTGGTGCAGATATATTCTGTTGGCGTTCAGATGGTGAAAGGGTTGTAACATCACCATAGCCATCGATTGTTTGCTGCCATGGAATTATCGCCAAGATAACACCGATTACAATGACACTTAATAACACTAAAAAAATTATCTTCTTAAAACTAGGATCTTTCTTTAGCATCTCATACGATTTTAACTGCATCGAAAGCCTCCTTCTGAATTGATATAATTAACGTTGGCACTGCTATCTTTTGCAAGATCTGCGTAATTGTCATATTACTTCTATTAGTTAAGCCATATGAATCAATTAGAATTAGCAACTTAGGCTGTTTTAGTATAGCCCTTATCAGATTCATCTTAAGTACAACCATAGTGTCAAATTCTAGATTATATTTTATAGTCTGTGAATCAATCTCCTTGTCAAAATACTTCTCAAGGAAGCTAATACCAAAAGCATCCAGCAACTCACTCAAATACTTTAATTTCTCTTGAGAAAAGTCATTTTCGCATAAATTGTCTAGTACCATACCTGCGACAATTTCTATACCACTAGCTATATGAATCTTGTTAAAAATCTCTTCTTTGCTATAGTTGCTTAGACAAACATTATTTATCTTAACAATCCCTTCTGAATTATCATCACAAAAAGCATTTAATAATCTTTGTGCTTCGTGTGTTGTCAAGCAGAGATTATTAAAGTGGTTTTGAGTATAGTCAAATTTAGTTTTTTGAGATTTTGATAGTGTTATCTCTAATGAGTTTACTTTATTTTCTAATTTGGCAATTCTATGCTCCGACGTTGGCTGATCTTTTTTAGAAATCTCTAAAAGGTCTAAAATCTTACGTATTGCCACCATAAAACCATAACAATCATACAAGTATTGACTAAACTTCAATAAACCTAATAGCACAGTATTTACAAGTATTTCAGCAGCAATAAGTTGGCCAATTGATAGCTGGCCATTAATTATCAAATAACTACCAATACCTAAAAGCAAGATATTGATAAAGATATATGTTAAGCCAATATAAATATGTTGCCTAAACACGACGCTAAAAAAATTTGCCCTAGCATCTAAATAGTTACATAATTTAGCATCTGCTTTTTTGATTGAGCTTTCTTCTGGTCGCTGTCTAAATGATAAAAACTCGGCTGTTCTCTCTTCAAGCCAATAAACTATATCATAGATACTGTTTGATTCTCTTAAACCCGCTTCATAGCCAGCTCTCATCGGGATAAAAATAACTAATACAATACATGTAATCAACAATATATCAAAGACCAAAAACATTGGATGATAAAACGCTAAAATAATCACACAGAAAACTGTCTGTAAGAATATATCAAGCAGAATTATAAATATAACCGAAACCGACTTTTGTAAAAACTTCAGCTCAAAAGCTCTATTGATTTTCTCTCTGACATTAATTTTTATTAAATCATTAAAATCAACTCTGTAAATAGACGATATTATTCTTAGCACAGTTTCAACAAAAACTTTTCTTTGAATATCTTCAATAAGCTTTAGCTGAAAGACCCTAACAAAAAAAGCCGCAGTTAATAAAATAAACAAAATTGTTATCAATGATATAATGGGTCTTATCGATAGATTTATACCAACTAGGTTTACCAGCGTCTGCACTGAAACAGGGATAGTAAGAGATAAAAAACCTAACAATATACTGTATATAACCAGAGTATATACAGTATGTTTAGGTATTTTTAAAACCGCTTTTATTTGTTTATATAACATTATAAGATACAAAGCCTTTAGATTTATACCTTTTCAGTATAATATAGATTTTTTTAATGTCTACTTCTGATATGTTTATACTATTAAGATTTTGTAAGTTTAGTAATATTAGCTTTAGAATACTCCAGTAAGTCCCCCCAACACCATCACCTGTAAAAGTAATTGGAAAACTGTAATTTTGTCCACAACCATCGACACTCCATAACTCATGCCACTGTACTACCTTAATTTTTTTGCTAGCTGAGGACAAATACACCCGTTTAAATCCAAAAGTAACATAAAACTTAACATCTTTAGACAACTGCTCTTTAGCGATATTACAGCTGTTAGCACACAAATATTTAGCTACATCATACATAAATAAATTGCTAATGATATCTGCCGGAAGCTTAGATGCGGCAAATATTGTGGTATGTGGTATTAATTAAGACAACACAGTAGCACTATTCTATTGATAGTTTTCTCATTATTTTCTAAATTTTGATAGATCGCTCAAAAACATGATCGATCTCTTTTAGATAAGTATTCTTAATACCCTCAAAATCCATCTCTGGAATATCCAAACTAATTTTATGCTCATCTTGCATAACTTTTTGTAATTTCTTAGAGAAAGATTCTCCTTGCTTAAGATCAAAAGCAACTTGCTGAACAATCTTATAACAATCTTCACGCATAAATGGTGTATTTGCTACTAAAAAGTGCAGGTAAAAACTTGATAAATAAGCACTAGTACTTCTAACTCTATCTTCGATAATGTCTTGTTGTATCACTAGATTATCAATAGTATTTTTCATTCTGCGTAAAGCATATACCATGATACCGAAGTTATCTGGTAGATAAAAACGCTCTGCTGAAGAGTGAGAAATATCTCGCTCATGCCATAATACGCAATTCTCTAGAGCTATTGAAACATGAGATCGCAGCATTCTTGCCATACCTGTTAGGTTTTCTGTAGAAATTGGATTTTTTTTATGTGGCATAGTTGATGAACCTTTTTGCCCTTCAGAGAAGCCCTCATAGACCTCAAAAACATCACTGCGATGTAAATGCCTAATCTCTACAGCTAATCTCTCAATAGCAGCAGCGATAAGCCCATGAATTGAAATTAGCTTAGCGATTCTATCTCTAGGAATAACCTGTGTAGAAACTTCCTCCACTGGTAAACCTAAAAGGTCTGCAGCTTTTTTCTCATCTTCCGTAGTTAAAATACAATAGTTACCAACAGCACCTGAGAATTGAACTGTAAGTCCATCTTTTTGAAAATCTTTTAGATCTTTTAGTCTACGTTTAAATTCAACATAAGCACCTAAAAACTTTTGCCCAAAACTCATAGGTTCAGCAAACATCCCATGACTTCTACCCATAGTGATAATTTCTTTCGTCTCTTGAGCTTTTGCAAGTAATGAATCACAAAGAGCTTCTAGATCCTTGACAACATGTTCCATAGACTCACGAATTTGTAAACTAAGAGCTGAATCAATAATATCTGATGATGTAACACCAAAGTGAAAAAATTTGCCTGTTTCAGCTGTAAACTGCTCAGCAATAGAAGTACAAAAAGCGATGATATCATGCTTTGTCACCCTCTCAATCTCATCAACCCTTCCTGGTCTAATTTGTGCTTTTGCACGAATTTCTGCAGCTGTACCTTTAGGTACCATTCTATCTTCAAGTGCCTCTAAAATCGCAAGCTCAACCTCTAGCATTTTTGCATATTTATTCTCATCTGCCCAAATCTTTGAGATTTCTGCCACATCATATCTTTTTATCATTTTACTACCCTATTCAATAAAACATCCGCAAGCACACCTAGCTTATCTAAGCTAAAACTCAGCCAAGCTACAAACGTGACGATACATCATGAACTATTTGATTCAACTTAAATATAGTTTAATTTTCTCAAATAGAATGATATTGTCAACATATTTATAAATAATACGCCAGCGTGATTTTACTAATTTAATTGAGTTATTTGTTATAATAATACTGGCTTGATAATTTAGTTTATATGTTCCTAAAAAGAGCATATACAAGATCATGTTTACGCTGTTGAATTAGCTATGAGAAAGTTGAAACCATGTCTGTGAAGCTCACATGTTGTATGCTCTACATCTGTATCTTTATAACTCATTTTGTTTACCATATTTTTGAGTTAGTTTAGAGTGACAATTTAGTTTTAGTTTTTTTTACAGACATTTGTTAATAATTCTTTTAAACTTTATTCTATAATACTTATAAGCTTATTTTACCAACTATTTTCTTTCAATTAGCTGACATTTTCTGATACACTATTTTCTTAATTTATATTCAGACACTCCGATCGGTTTAGATACACCTTCTAATGCATATTTTGCAACTACATTATCCTTTGTTTTACATAGAATTAGTCCTATTGATGGATTATCATCAGCTTGTTTCATCTGATCATCTACAGCTGATAAACAAAGATTCATATTACCAACATCTTCAGGCCCAAACTTTTTATCTTTCAGTTCAATAACAACAAAACAATGTAGCTTGCAGTGATAAAATAATAAATCTATATAAAAATCTTGTTTTCCAATTTCTAAATGATATTGGCATTGGCGACCCATAAAAGCAAATCCTGGCCCAAGCTCATCTAAGAATTTTCCTATATTTAAGTATAGTGCTTCTTCTACTTTCTTCTCTTGAGCTCCCTCTTCAATACCCGGTAAATCAAATATATAGAAGTTTTTCAATGCTTGAGCTGCAAGCTCAGATTGTGAAGCTGATAGTTTCAATTCAAAATTGTTTATAGCCGTTCTTCCTTTTAAATTAATTTCTTTTCTATATAATTCTAAGCCCTCACGAATAGCTGGAATAGCATCTTGACTAGCCACATAATTTTCTAGAAAACTATTATCCTTATTATCATTAGTGTTTGCTGGGGTACCAATTATCTCAAAATCTCTTAGTAAATCTAAATCATCACTACAAGCTTCGATTTGAGAAATATCTTGAATAAATTTACCAAAAATTTTTTCATTTAAAAGCACATGTACAGTTACTATTTTTTTTACACCCCAATTAATTGGATCTATAAAAGCGGCATTTTGAATATCATCACTAATTACAAGTTCAGAAATAACTATTGAATTATCTTCAGAAGTATGGCTAGAGATCATTTCTTTTAATATATCATCATTCTCAGGGTCAGGCCAACGCAAAGCCGTCTTAAATGAAACGTTTTTATTTGTCGATACCACCATATTCCTATAATCACCTAAGCTACTTCCTTTTGAGTCTCTAAGTTTAAACTTACCTTTTAATACTTTGTTATTTAGCTTGCCGACTCCAGTATTAATACCATTAGAAATTAGTGGATGATATTTTACTGTGACATTATTATCTTGTTTATTTCCTAGTTTACTATTTGTTTTCTTCTGAACCACGAAATATAAACTAGTATCATCTACCCTTGTATGCAGCGATAATGCAGGCCATAGTAAATCGAAAGAGTCTGGTAAATATGTCGAAATTAAAGGAACATTTGCAGTAAAAACACATTGAATACTGCCTCCTCGTATCCACTTCTTTTGTTCTGACCAAAATCCTTCATATTCTTCTATCCAGGATCCTTTTTGAGGACAACTAATATTATCTGAAATAAATCTAGGTTTTTTTAACATATAAAAATTCCCTTCTTGAGTATTATTATGCAATTTAATATTAAAATTTAGTTCATCATTAGCAAAAACAACCCCAGTAATTAGTATGAACCATAATAATAATTTTTTCATTTTCTCAAACTTCCTTTTCTTTATTTAAAAGAAAATTATATTACCTGTTATTTAAACTATAATATTTATTAATATATATTTCATACACTAGGAGTAGTTTATAATATTTTATAACCATTAGCAATTTAATCAGCGGATTTAGCAGCGCCATTCGCAGTAAAAGTAATATTTTTAAGTTCATTTTATAGTTATATGTATAAAAGTAGTTACTAATTTTATTTTAGGTCATATTCTCATCATTTTATTAAGAAAATATTAAAACTTAAAGCAGAAGAAATGAACTTTCTAAAGCTATCAAAAAAATTCAACATAAGTGTAAGAAGTATTCAAGAATGATTTAAATGGCAATTTACCTAAAGATACAAGAAATAAGCCTAATACCAAACTTGATTTATAGCCTCCTAGGCATAAAAGTAGTACATTCTGTCACAATCCTGAACTCGTTTCAGGACCTCAATAAAATCAATACTTATAGTGAAACGCTGAAATAAATTCAGCATGACATTTTTATATGTAGTTAGCTGTAGTAAAGTTATTGATTCTGTCGTAATCTGGCAACTATAGCTATGTTAACTGGAAGATGAATAAAACATATGTTAAATATAAAGAAGAATGGGGTTATTTATAGGATCATCATGAGGTGAATGAATAAAATTTGGCGGTTTCAATTTTGAGTTAAAGGTTTTCAATTTTCTTAGCATTTACTGCACGATAGTAAATAGATTTACTTATACTCATTATTGAGAGATTCGCAGTCATGGTTTTAACTTTCTCATAGCCAATTTGATAACTTTAACACTTACCCAACCCACTTCCTAGCATTTCTAAACATTCTCATCCATACAGAATACTCATCATACTCTGCTGGGATATATGAGTTTGTAATCGCTCTATAAACACGCTCCGGATGTGGCATCATCGCAAGTACACGACCACCTAATGCTGTTACAGCTGTTAGACCAGCTATTGCACCATTTGGATTGTATGGATACATCTCTGTAGCTTTGCCTTGCCCATCAATATATTTAAGAGCTATTTGTGAGCTTGACAGCATAGCTTGTTGTTGCGTCTCATTTTCAAATAGTGGACGACCCTCGCCATGGGCTACAGCTATTGGCGCTTTTGTGCCTGCCATATCAGCAAACCAAATAGAGTCAGATTCTTGAATCTCAACCATAGAAACTCTAGCCTCAAACTGCTCTGATTTATTCTTGATAAATATCGGCCAGTTTTCAGCACCTTTGATTAGTGATTTAAGCTGTGCAAGCATTTGACAACCATTACATACACCAAGTGCCAATGTATCATCACGACCAAAGAAGTGACTGAACTCATCTTTTAGCCTATCTGTAAAGAGAATATTTTTCGCCCAGCCACCGCCAGCACCCAAAACATCACCATATGAGAAACCACCACAAGTGACTAAAACTTTAAAATCATCAAGTGTAATTCTACCAGCATGTAAGTCTGACATATGCACATCATGAGCCTCAAAGCCAGCTGTAGTAAATGCTGCTGCCATTTCAACTTGGCCGTTGACACCTTGCTCTCTTAGGATTGCAACTTTTGGCTTCTCAACATTGATAAACTTCGCTGTGATATCTTCCTCAATATCAAATGTAGCCTCAACATGGATACCTTTATCAGTAGCATTTAGGATACTATCAAACTCTTGTTTAGCACATTCGCTATTATCACGAATTGACTGGATCTGGTAAGAAGTCTCTGCCCACCACCTTTGTAAGTTTACACGCATATTTGAGTATATTTTTTCAGCATTTACAAAAATATTTATCTCATCACTAGAATTTAGCTTAGCTATTGCACACAGGTGGATTTGCTTATCTTTAAATAGCGCTTCAACTAATGCAATATCATTATTTCTTACTTGGATTACAACACCGATTTCTTCCGCGAAGAGTTTTTCTAGTATAGATTGAGATTCCGGATCGGAGTCCGAAATGAGAGAAGCTTTTTGAGTTTGTAGCTGAATATCTAAACCTTTACGTCCAGCAAAAGACATCTCTACTAAAGTAGCAAAAACACCACCATCAGAGACATCATGATATGCGAGGATTTTGTTTTGTGCTTTGAGCTTAGTGATATTTTCAAACAATACTTTTAGCTTACTTGGCTCAACATCAGGAGCTACATTACCAATCTGGCTATAAGCTTGTGCTAAACATGAAGCACCTAATCTACCAGCTCCATTTGATAAATCAATATGTAAAAGAGTTGTATCACTACTATCAGCTAAAACTGGTGTAAGAGTCTTACGTGCATTAGCTACAGGTGAGAAACCTGAAATCACTAATGATAATGGTGATGTTACAGATTTTTCTTGCCCATTGTCAGCCCATTTAGTTTTCATCGACATTGAGTCTTTACCGACTGGTATTGCAATGCCAAGCTCTGGGGCAAATTCCATACCGACTGCTTTGACAGTTTCGTATAACTTTTGGTTTTCATCACCTTGGTTTGCAGCAACCATCCAATTCGCTGAAAGGCGAATATCGCTTAACTTTTCAATATCAGCAGCTAGTAAATTTGTCACTGCTTCTGCGATTGCTAGTCTACCTGAAGCAGCAGCATTTATTGTAGCTACTGGTGTTTTCTCACCCATTGCCATAGCTTCACCGGCTTGGCTATCGACAGTAGCAGTGGTTACAGCACAGTCAGACACTGGTACTTGCCATGGGCCAACCATCTGATCACGCGCTACCATACCGCTGATACTTCTATCACCAATTGTGATAAGAAAAGATTTAGAAGCTACAGCCGGTACTTTTAGCACTCGCTCAATTGCATCATCAAGCTTGAGAGTACTTGTATCAAAAGCATCTTGCTCAACTTTGACCGTTTTGACATCAATATGCATTTGCGGAGTATTACCAAATAATAACCCCATTGGTAAATCAACTGGCTTATTATCAAAATACTCATCATTAAGTGTGATATGTTTTTCTGAAATAGCCTCACCAACTATAGCAAATGGACATCTCTCGCGTTGACAAAGCTGCGCAAAAAGCTCAAGATTCTCTGGCTCAACTGATAATACATATCTTTCTTGAGACTCATTTGACCAAATTTCTAATGGAGAAAGTCCCTCTTCACCAACATTTACTTTTCTAAGCTCAAAGTGACCACCAACCCCACCATCTTTGACAAGCTCTGGAAAGGCGTTTGAAATCCCACCAGCACCAACATCATGGATAAAGGTAATTGGGTTTTTCTCTGCCATTTGCCAACACCTATCAATTACCTCTTGGCAACGGCGCTCCATCTCGGCATTATCACGCTGTACTGAAGCAAAGTCTAGCTCTGAGTTTGCCTCCGATGAAACTACTGACGATGCTGCACCACCACCTAGACCAATCCGCATTGCTGGACCACCAAGACAGATTAGCTTAGCACCAACTTTGATATCGCCTTTTTCAACATGCATTCTTTTGATATTACCCATACCACCAGCAATCATAATTGGCTTATGGTAGCCAAACATCTCTTTACCTCTAGAGGTATTTGCCTCTTGCTCAAAAGTACGGAAATAACCATTTAGATTTGGACGGCCAAATTCATTTGAGTAATGTGCTCCCCCGATAGGTGCTTCAAGCATTATCTGTAATGATGTCACGATATGATTAGGCTTACCGTACTTGTTTGTTTCCCAAGCTTGTTCAAAACCTGGAATATTTAGATTTGAAACTGTAAAACCTGTCAAACCTGCCTTTGGTTTAGCTCCAAGACCTGTTGCGCCCTCATCACGAATCTCGCCACCAACGCCAGTTGCTGAACCACTAAATGGTGCAATAGCTGTTGGGTGATTATGTGTCTCAACTTTCATCAAGATATCAACTTCTTCTTGGTGGAAGTTATAAATGCCTGTTTGCGTATTTGAGTAGAACCTTTGCGCTGTTGTGCCCTCTATCACAGCAGCATTATCCTTGTAAGCAGAGAGTACTCCTTGTGGAGATTTCTCGGTTGTATTTCGAATCATCTTAAACAATGATTTATCTTGCTCTTGGCCATCGATTGTCCACTTAGCATTGAAGATTTTATGCCTACAATGCTCTGAGTTAGCTTGCGCAAACATATACAACTCTGTATCTGTTGGATTTCTGCCTAGCTTAGTATATTCAGTTGTTAGATATGCTATCTCTTGCTCACTAAGTGCTAGACCAAGCTTTTTATCAGCATCCTTGATAGCCTGCTGACCATTTTCTAAGATATTGACAAATTCTAATGCTTTAGGAGTTCTAGTTTCAAATAGTCGTTGTAAATCCTCTTTTGATGAAAAAATTTCTTCAACCATACGATCATAGACAAGATTTTGCATAGCTTGTAATTCTTGTACTGATACCTGACCCTCAATACCAAATACAATCGCACGCTCTACTCTCTTAACAGTATTAATTCCAGTATTACGGATAATATCAGTTGCTTTTGATGACCATGGTGAAATCGTACCAACTCTTGGTGCTGTGATAAAAGTATGTCCTTTTGGTTGCGCTAAGCCATACTCTCTATTGTAGTTAAGTAGAGATTTAATAATCTGCTCTTGCTTATTGTTAAGCTCCTGATCAATTTCAACAACATGGATATATTGCGCTGCTATTGACTCAACCTTACTAGATATTTTTTTAGCAGCTGCTAAAATCTTTTCTCTTCTAAAAGGAGATAATGCACTTAAACCTTCATAAATTCTAATCATTAGCTATCAAACCCTTTATATTTTTTTTCTAATTCTTTTAACTCTTTTCGATGTTTCTCTAACGCATCTAGATAAGCGTCATCAACATCACCTGTAATATAATTACCAGAGAAAACACTATCCTCAAACTCTCTAATCTTAGGATTTTGTTTTTGAATAATTTCTTTTAGATCCTCTAATGGTAAATATATCAACCCATCTACACCAATCCACTGACGAATCTCTTCTAGGGTCTTACCATGAGCAATTAAATCTGACTTAACTGGCATATCAATACCATAAACATTTGGATAACGAACTGCCGGAGATACCGAAGCAAGATAAACAGATTTAGCACCTAAATCTCTAATCATCTCAATAATACGCTTTGATGTTGTACCACGCACAATAGAGTCATCGACAAGTAGAACATTTTTATCCTTAAACTCTGCTGGAATAGGGTTTAGTTTTCTTCTGACAAAATTCTTTCTATCAACTGATTCAGGCATAATAAATGTTCTACCAACATAGCGGTTCTTAACAAAGCCTTCACGATACTCGACACCTAGTGCTGTCGCAATCTCTTGTGCAGAGGCTCTACCTGTCTCTGGTACTGGGATAACAATATCGATATCCTTATCTTTCCATGCATCTTTGATTCTCTTGCTTAAAACTTTACCAGCATCAACACGCGCTTGATAAACACTTACACCATTCATAATACTATCTGGTCGAGCAAAGTAGACATATTCAAATAAACACGGTGCTAGTACTGGTTTTTTTGCACAGACTTCAGAGTGAACTTTTCTGTCTTCAGTAATTATTATCACCTCACCAGGCTCAACATCACGCAATACCTTAAATCCCGAAATATCTAAAGCAACGCTCTCACTAGCAACCATATAGGCTTTATCGCCATTATCGTACTCTTTAAAGCCAAGCACAAGTGGACGAATACCATAAGGATCTCTAAAAGCAATTAAACCAAAATCTGCTATCATCGCTGTGCAAGCGTAACCACCTTTGACATGTTCAAAGACGAACTCACATGCTTTATAAACAGCCTCTGGAGTTGCAGAACCTTTTGATTTATTCATACCACAAGCAAAAAAGTTGAGTAATAATTCAGAATCCGAACTTGTATTAAGATGGCGTCTTTCGATATCATGAAGCATCTGTGCAAGCTCTGGAACATTAGTCAGATTACCATTATGCGCAAAGACTATACCATGAGGGTTATTTACATAAAAGGGTTGGCTATCAGCAGCGCCTAAACTACCTGCAGTAGGATACCTTACATGACCAATACCCATATTGCCTTTTGATTTCTCTAATTTCTCATCTGTAAACACATCACTTACTAGCCCTGTATTCTTACGGATAAAAAAGTGTCCTTGATCCATAGTTGCAATACCTGCAGCGTCTTGACCTCTATGTTGCAAAAGACTTAAACCATAAAATAACGCATAACTAACCTGATCTGGTCCAGCGACTCCAATTACTCCACACATAAGCTACCGACTACTCTTATTATAAATTAATTATTAACAAACAATATTATAACAATATTTAACACGATAAATTAATCAAAATTATCTAAAACGCTAATGCGCAAAACTACTCCTTTTTAATGCTTTTGTCTTTTCCTCTAATGAACCAATCACCGCGACTAAATCTTTAATCATCAATTGTGCCAAGTCATAGCTAAAGCCTCTTCTGACTAGCACGCGCATAACCACTAGCTCTTGGCTATTCATTGGCATTGTGTAAGCCACTATTTGCCAACCTTTAGCACAGATTTCCTCAGCCATATCAAACAAACTATAGTCTTTAGTTGCATTTAGTGCCATAATCTCCTCCCTAGAACTGTATCTGCTTAAATTTAAAATCTACTATCTCAAATAGGTTGATTTTCGTAGCGACAATATTCTTACAACATATTGAAACTATTGATTCATCATATGAAAATGACACAAAATCGCTTGGATAACTATTACTAAGCCATGAGTTATTGATTTTGCTGAAATTAGCACTGCTCAAGCCTTTTGCTATTCCAAGTGAATTTCTTTTTACTTGAGATTCTTTGAGTGTCCATAAAGTATAGAAATCCTGAGGTGGATTATCACTAATAGTTAACTCGTAGCATTCTAATTCACTAAAGTAACGCTGTGCGATCCTAACAATGTTTCGTCTAGCTGATATCTTTTCAATATCTACACCAATCTCTTGATCAGCAACGGCAATTATAAGCTTTGTCAGTGTATGACTAATATTAAAAAAAACAGCGTTATCTTTTAGATAAGGTTTAGCATGCTGATTTATAAAAACTGGTGATGCAATATGATAAAACTCTTCTAAAACAAAATAGCGAATAAACTGCGAAAATATTTTTTGCTTGCTTGTAAGGCGAGGTAAATCTATATTTCTGCTAGAAAGCCATAATTTAAGGTGCTCAGCTTTATATTTCTCAAAATCTAAAATAAAAGCCGAGACTTGAGACATCAAACTAATTACTCCGTCGCAATCTGCGATATTATATCTGTGGTTCCTAAAATACTATTTATGTATTCAACATCTTTGTATGTTAAGCTTCCTTGTAACTGTTTTAAATTAACATAATCTTCAACATAGTTAAATATAGCATCTGCAAATGATAACTGTGCTTGGACAAGTATTGTCTGACGGTTAAGCAAGTCAACGATTGTTTGGGTACCTGCTTCAAAGCCTTCTAATATCGCTTTTACAGAAGCTATACCTGAATATACAGATTTTCTAAAAGCTTCAATTCTAACTGCATCAAGGACAACAGTTTGAAACGCCTCTACTGTACTAGCATAAACTTCCCTCTTAGTTTGTAGTAAAGCGTAGTTGGCCGCTTGGCTATCATAACTAGCCTGCTTAAGTTGCGCATAATCAGAACCGCCTCTTAATAAATTCCAACTAACCTCGCCACCGATATTAGCAACATCATATTTAGTTGGGATCTCAGCTATTTGTGCTGGTGAACCAGAAAGAGCATTACGAGACATCATTATGCCACCGGTTAAATTAGCTTTAGGGAAAAAGTTACCCCATTGAATACCAACACCCTGTTGTGCTGCTTCGTATTCAAATTTTTTCTGTGCAATATCTAGATTATACTTATCAGCTGTATTTAACCAATAGTTAATGTCATTAGGGACCGGATTACCAAACTCAGTATCTTTTGATATATATAAAATCGAACTTATACGTTTACCAATAAGTTTAGCCATCACAGCTTTTGCATTAATAAAATTTCTTTGGGCATTAACTCTATCAGCGATTGCTTGACGGTATTGTGCATCTGTAGTTTTAAAATCAGCATACGAAACCATACCCGAGTTATACTGATACTTCTGTGTCAAATATAACTTTTTGTTCCAAGCTTCGTTAGCAAACTGAAATTGTAGTGCCTGTTCTGCTCTTAGCAGCTCAAAATATGCAGTAACCGTATTAGTTATAAGCGTCTGTTCAGCTTTAGCATAAATCATTGCATATGATTTTTGCAAATATGTTGCTTGGGTATATGTCTTCCATTTACTCCAATCAAAGAGAACCTGAGAACCACTAAAATTTACCACATTTGCAGTGTCATTAACTCTACCGCCGAACTGATTATACAAGTCTCTTCTAAGGTTATAATTAAAATCAATCTGTGGTAATAATGCACCTAATGCTGTCGGTACAGTCTCAACATTTGCCGCAAAAGTTGATCTTGCTGCTTGATAATCAGCGTTATGTTCAGCAGCTAGTTTATAGATATCAACTAAACTATAGTATTTATCCTCAGTATCACCGACCATCGCAACTTCATCAGCTTTTTTAAGGTTATAGAATCTATTACCTTGTTTAATCTGATCAGCTTTGGCGTATTGTTTTTCGACACTATACGGATTTTCAGCAACATCAGTACCTATAGGTCTTCCTGCATAGTTATACTCAGGAATAGGGGTATTTACTTTAGCTAAAGCTAGACAAAAACCAAAAAAACCTAAGAGGTATAATGTTAACCTTTTCATAATACTCTTTACTTATTGTATGTATTAAAAAGAAAACTTTTTTCGTAAGTTTGTTTTGGTGTTTTAGTTATCAAGTAAGCTTTATCACATATAGCTGTTCTGACAACAAATATTAGCCTACCTCCGGTCTCAAGAAGACCTAATAAAGACTCATCAATTTCATCATCTGTGAGAACATTTGCTATATATATACAATTATATTTTTTAGCATTTTTGATAATATTAGTTATGTGTTCGGCACTGTTAAACTCAACGTTATATATATCAATGTTTGCCAATTGACGTCTTGCTAAAGCTAGTCTTTGCTCATCATAATCAACAAGCTCAACACTCTTACATAGCTTAGCTATTAAGGCTACAGTATAACCACTTTCCAAACCAAGCTTTAAGACATTATCACTAGCTTTGATAGCTAATGCCTCTATAAGCTTAGCTGTAAACATTGGGCTTCTTAATTCTTTTTCGCCTATGACTAAATTTGTGTCGCAATAAGCTAAACTTTGAAGCTCTCTCGGTAAAAAAATTTCTCTAGGAATATCTGCCATAACTTTAGCAACACCATCTAAAGAAAGTCCTTCCGTAAGAACTTGTTGCTTTACCATATTTTCTCTAGCAAGCTCAAAATTCATATTAGATCCTATTAAATTTAAGAAGTAAATTTCATCTACTATTTAGACAAAAGATAATATCATAATACCACAGCAAAAGGAACCTTACTACTTTTTGCTTTGAGTTATTATTTATAAGCTGCTTTCTAATAGAAAATAAATAACAGCTGTTGCAATTGGACTAACCCAAAACCTGTTGGCTTATATCTTTACCAGCTTGAGTGCTCACATAACTCGCTATGGATTATAAAGCCCTTATACTAACTTATTTTAATAATTGTAATATCCTCAAGACCTTTGCTTTTTTGTTTAATTTGATTAAAAAATAAATCTTTATAGACAAACAATAAAAAGTTAAAATATTTAAAGTAAATCAATCATCTTCTAAAAATTAAATTAACAAATACTAAATCAAAGGATATAAATACAAATGAAAAGACCTGAATTACTATCTCCTGCAGGTACACTAAAGGCGATGCGCTATGCTTTTGCATATGGAGCAGATGCTGTATATATCGGCCAGCCCAGATATAGTCTAAGAGCAAGAAATAATGAGTTTTCAAAACTAGAAACTCTTGAGACAGCAATTACTGAAGCTCACGCTCAAGGCAAAAAGATAATGCTTGCAAATAATATCGCACCGCATAATGCAAAAATTAAAACTTACATAAAAGATATAACTCCAGTAATAGCTCTTAAGCCTGATGCGATGATTATGTCTGATCCAGGAATGATAATGCTTGTTAGGGAACATTTCCCAGATCAAGAGATACATCTATCAGTACAAGCAAATACAGTAAATTATCAAACTGTTAGATTCTGGCAAAAATTTGGTATTAAGCGTGTTGTGCTTTCAAGAGAGTTATCACTAAAAGAGATTGCCGAGATTAAAGAGCATTGTCCAGATATGGAGATTGAAACATTTGTTCACGGCTCCCTTTGTATGGCTTACTCTGGCAGATGTTTACTCTCAGGATATTATAGCCATAGAGATCCTAACCAAGGTGTTTGTAATAACGCTTGTCGTAATAGCTATAAAGTTGCCGAAGCAAAACAAAACGAATGGGGTGATTTTGAACCAGTACAAACACAATCTACTTTAGGTATTGGAACACCATCTGATAAAGTTGTCTTGATAGAAAATGATAAAGAGCCTGGTCAATATAACCCCATGTTTGAGGATGAGCATGGCACTTATATTATGAACTCAAAGGACCTGCGTGCAATACAACATGTAGAAACTATGATAAAAATAGGAATTGACTGCTTTAAAATTGAGGGACGAACTAAATCATTCTTCTATGCAGCAAGAACAGCTCAACTTTATGACCAAGCAATCAAAGATGCTCTAGCCGGTAAACCTTTTGATATGAAACTAATGGATAAGCTTGAAGGTCTTGCACACAGAGGTTATACAGAAGGCTTCTATCGTCGCCATGTTCATGATGAGTACCAAAAATATGATAATTCTGATTCACGTAGCTCTACACAACAATTTGTTGGTGAAATCACAAACTTTGATGAACATACTGGTTACGCTGATGTCAATGTCCGCAACAAAATCAAGATTGGTGATAGTATTGAACTAATGTTACCATCTGGTAGCCGTGAAATTATCCTAGATAATATGCAAGGTAAGGATGGCAAACATCTGGAAGAAGCAAAAGGTAGCGGCTATCAAGCTAAGATAAAGTTTGATAATGTTACAGCTGAAGATATGAAGTTTGCTTTAATGATTAAAAATAAAACCCAGAGTGTCTAGAATACTTGTTGCTTAAAATTCAAGATTGATTAATAATTTTATCTACTATTTGCTTTTATCCTTTATCAAAAACAATAATACAAAACATAAAATTGACATAATAATCATTGTAATTGCAATTGGCAGAGAGCTAGTAGCTGGAAATAACATTGCTATACTTCCTATAACTCCACTAATAGCAAACTCCATAGTTCCAAATAACGCTGCAGCAACACCTGCTATTTCATAAAAAGGTTCCATACTACCACTTGCTCCAGTACCTGCAGTAAGTGCACAACCAAATGTTGCTAAAAAACATGGAGCAAAAAATCCCCACAAGCTTAATCCCCATATTTCATAAATACTTAATGATAAGATACCTGCAGCAAAAACACATGCAACTCCTAACAAAGCTGTTTTGTAAACACCTAACGCATTAACTATAATGCCTGCGAATAAAGAACCTATCAAAAATGCTAATCCTGCTGAACCAAATACCACATATATCTCAGATATTGGATAACCTAAATAATTGATAATATACGGTGTCATCGAAAATAGTATAAAAAACGAAGACATTCCAGATACAGCTGCTAATGAATATGCCCAAAATTGTAGCGATTTTGCTACATATAGATATCTTGCAAAGACATTCCAAGACATTTTTTTACGCCTTTCGACAGGCAAACTCTCTTTGACAAATATCACCACTATCAAAAATGCTACAATTGCTAACCCTGTAAGGAATACAAATGCTGATTGCCAATGAAAATGGATAGCCAGTTGCACGCCTATTAAAGGTCCTATAATAGGAGAGACTGATATAATCGCATTTATAAAACTATAGACCATCGAGCTTGTTTTACCTGAAAAGGCATCGCGAATAATTGCAAAAGCACAAACAGACAAACCACAGCAGCCTAACCCCTGCACTACTCTAGAAGCTATCAAAAACTCTATATTACTCGATAAAGCACAAAGAACAGAGCCTATAACAAACAATATTGCAGATAATAGAATAACTCTAAATCTACCAAGCTGGTCAGATAAAGGTCCCAAGAAAAGCTGCCCGACACCTGTCACGATCAAAAATAAAGATAATGTCACTTGCACCATCTGCTGAGTTGTATGTAGAGCTTCACGCATATCAGGTAGAACAGGCATATATACATCCATAGCTAATGCAAAAGCAAAAACCATAGGACCTAAGATAAGAATAGTCTTTAATGGAGAATATTTCCACATAAGAAACACCTCTTTATTTTATTATTAAATAGCAGATTATTATAACAGAATATTATAAATATGTTACTGATTTAGTACACTTAGTTTGATAAAGCTATAAGCTTGGCTTATTTTTATTAACTCTATAACTGAGAATGTTATAATAGCTGTTATTCAAATAGTTTTATCCAAATATAATGTACAAAAATATTATACTATTTTTATCAATCATCCTGCTACCAATACTGTCATTTGCAAAAGATAAAGAAACACTAAGTGCCATCAGTGTTAATGCGGTTAACCACCCTTTAGCAATAGCGGCTATTGTAGTATTTATTTTAGCTTACCTACTGGTGATGTCAGAGGATTTTACTAAACTAAACAAATCAAAACCTGTAATTATTGCTGCTGGGATAATCTGGATTCTAGTAGCTATTGTTGGTGAGTCTGTGGGTGCTGATAATATTGTTCATAGTAATTTCAACCATATTATGACAGAGTATGGTGAGCTGTTACTTTTCTTATTGGTTGCTATGGCATATATCAATTTAATGGAAGATAGAAATGTCTTTGCCAAACTAAAAAGTTCTCTTTTACGCGCTGGTTTTGGCTATTTAGCAACTTTTTGGCTTACCGGTATAATTGCATTTTTCTTATCGGCTGTTGCTGATAACTTAACTACGGCTTTAGTTATGAGTACTGTTGTGATATCTATCGGTAAAGATAATAAAAAGTTTATAACCATGGCTTGTGTGAATGTCGTAGTTGCAGCAAATGCTGGTGGTGCGTTTTCACCATTTGGTGATATTACCACGCTTATGGTTTGGCAAACAGGAGTTATCAAGTTTACTGAATTCTTTGCAATATTTTTACCTTCCCTTGTCAACTTCTTGGTTCCTGCTATTATTATGAGTTTTTTTATACCAAAAATGGAAACTCAGTCAATCATCGAAGAAAAGATTGAACTTAAGCGCGGCGCTATTCCAGTAATAATATTATTTATCCTGACAATAGCTACAGCTGTATCATTTGAACATATGCTTCATCTCCCACCATCGCTAGGAATGATGACAGGTTTTGGCTATGTAATGATATATAACTACTTCTATGGTCTAAAAATAGCTCATGAAAATAAAAATCCACAAGGTCATAAAATGCCACCACATGCTTTTGATATTTTCGATAAAGTTAAAGAAGCAGAATGGGATACTTTACTATTCTTTTATGGCATTTTAGTCTCCGTACAAGGCCTTGCTGCGCTTGGCTACTTAGGTATTGCTTCTCAATATATCTACTCAGATATGCAGTCGATAGCTCCAACTTTATTTTCAGCGCATACTCAAGCAAATACTATAATTGGTATACTCTCAGCTATTATTGATAACATCCCTGTTATGTTTGCGGTATTAAGCATGAATCCGACTATGGAACATGCTCAATGGCTGTTAATCACACTTACCGCTGGTGTTGGCGGTAGTTTATTGGCTATTGGATCTGCTGCTGGTGTTGCCGTAATGGGTAAATCTAAAGGTAAATATACTTTTGTCGGACATCTAAAATGGACTTGGGCTATTGCTCTAGGCTACTTTGCTAGTATTATTGTCCATCTTTTAATCAATCACTAGTAAGTTCGATAACTTTATCATGATATGCTTTGACTCTGTCATTATGACTAACTGAAATATAAGCTAGACCTTTATCTTTAAGTAGCTGATAGATTTTTTTCTCTGCTTTTGCATCTATATTAGAAGTTGCCTCATCAAGTAAAATCAAATCATAATCTTTAGTAAATATTTTACAAAGTCGTAGCTTCTGCTGTTCCCCAGAAGATAGGATATTCTTCCACTCATGGATAGAGTTTATAAATTTAGCCAAATAGCCTATATCCAAGGAATCAAGTATAGCTTTGAATTCAATATCCGTTGGAATATTAGCAAAATGTGGATAAAACACTGCTCTTTTAAAATCATCCTTAGGGAAATATGGGAGCTGTGGTAAAAAAATTATCCTAGGTACTTTGTTAAAGATTATTTTACCAACAAAATTATTACTATGGCCATTTACAACTCTTAGTAAACTCGTTTTACCTATACCTATTCGCCCATGGATAAATAGCCCTTCTCCTTTGTCTAATGAGAAAGTTATATTTTTAAGCAAAATTCCATCTTGTTTAATTATAGTTATATTTTGTAGAGTTATTAAAGCTTGATGCTGGTAATCTATTATTCTATTGTTATCCTGCTGTTGTGAAGTTTGCGTTGATTTCTTAAGTTCAGAAAGCCTACTAACATTAGTTCTTAACTCAGCTAAATTCTCATACCAAAAAACCAGAAATAACATTGGAGAAATGACACTGTAAAACGCTGACTGCACCTGCATAATTTGTCCAAAACTAATGCTTTTAGCAAAATAGCGTGGTAATGCGAGAATTATTCCTGCCAAAGAATATATTTGCACAAAAAAACTTCTAACGATATCTATTTTTGCCTTACGGAATGTAACCTTATAAAAATTATCAACAACCTTATTAAAATTCTTTCTTGATAGAACATATTCTCTTTTTTCAGACTTATTATCATAAATGGAGTTTTTATTGTTTCTAACTACAGATAGTCCATATCTAAAGTCTGCTTCATATTTCTGCTGGCTATATAAAAGCTCTTTTAAAGGCTTACCCACCCTAAAAACAGCCCAGACATTTATTATTCCTAAAAATATCGCAACCCAAAAAAGATAACCATAGATATTAAAATCATAACCATATAACGACAAGGATAATACCCCTGACAATCCCCACAAAATAAAAGAGAAAGAAGCTAATGTTGAGACACTGTGGATAATTGTCAAAAACATGTTCTTTGAGAGAACAATAAGCTGCTGTATATCGTAACTAATGCGTTCCTCAGGATTATCATAAATAGTGGCACAACTTAGATAACTTTTAGAATTAAGCCAATTACTAACATAGTTCTCAGTCATTGGTTTACGCATAAAAATTACCAGATACTGACCACAGAAGTACGCCAAAAAGCTATTTAACAACATAGCTGAAGTAATTCCAGCAAATATTATTAGTTGTCGTAATAGTATTTGCTTGTCATATTGCTCTACAGCATTGTAGAAGGCAACATACCAATGGTTTAAATAAACACTTAAACCAACACTAGTAAACTCAAACACTACACATATAGCCAAGATTAGTAAAGCTATTAAGCCTGCTTTAGACCTCCAAAAATCTCTAGATACCAGCCAGTAATTTCTAAAAAAATCTCTCATCTATTCTGCTTTATATGGAACTGATATCACTACTCTAGTAGCAGTTTTGTCATCTTTTTTATCCATTGCTGCTATAGCTAATTTAACCATACGCGAATTTTGGTTATGTAACAAAAAGTGCCACCATTTTGTATTTACAACTTCTGGAATTATTACCACAGAATAACCTCGTTCTGGGTCTCTTAGATCATTTTTACGCAAAATTTGTAATACTGGAGTTATAAATGAGTTATATACAGGTCGCATTATCAAGAGTTTTTCTTTGAAAGCCAAGTTTTTCCACTCGATTTTGATTTTTTCAATTTTTTGCTGATTTGCCGAAACAAAAACTGGGGTTATATCATCAGATAAGTTTCTTGCTAAACTTAGTGCCTCTATTGTACCACGGTGAATACGTGAGACTAATAGAATTATTTTTGGCTTAAGATTTTCATGTACACAAGCATTTACAACTGCCTCATCAACACTTAATGCTAGATTATGCTCTCTTCTTATATAATGTGTTTTTATTCCATATAGGCCATACATGATAATTGCTATCGCAATTATTACAATCCAAACTCCCTCAAAAAACTTACTCTCAACAATTGTAATTAATACTACAAATGTAGCAACACAGCCAAATGCATTTATAAACGCTCTAATCCCCCAGCTTCTATATGTACGCTTATTTCTATACCAATACTTAACCAAACCTGCTTGACAAAGTGTAAATGCAATAAAAACACCAAAAGCATATAATGGTATCAAGCGGCTGACTTTTGCATCAAATATCACAACCAAAATTGCTGATAAGATAGTTAGCATTATAATGCCATTTCTAAATGCAAATCTATCACCGACACGCTGAAGCTGCTCAGGAAGGTAGTTATCCTTACTCATAATCGAAGCTAAAACAGGAAAGCCAGTAAAACAGGTGTTTGCAGCCATAAGTAGAATCAAACATGTAGATGCTTGTAAAAAATAATATAAAAAGCCATTGCCTAAAACTTGATGCGCAACTTGCGATAGGACACTTTCTGAAAAGCCTGGTAATATTTTTGTTTTTGCAGCAATAAAAGTAACTCCAGCAAACATCAATATGGATAAGAATGTCATCAATAACAAACCAATTATTGATTTGGCTAAGATTGGAGATTTGTAAGCTGAAACTCCATTTGCATATGATTCAATACCTGTTAACGCAGCACTACCTGATGAAAAAGCACGCAATACAAGAGTTATACTCAAAACACCCATTGAAGCTTGCATATGATCAATTTGATTCTGCGTATATGCAAATGTTGGTAAAAAGTTATGACTATACTGATATATTCCTACAATTATCAAGATAATGATCGAAACAATAAACATATATGTTGGCCAGATAAAAATTTTTGCTGTAGATTTAATCCCCCGAAGGTTTATAATCATCAGAAGTGCCAAAAGACCTAAAGCTAATCTAACACTATAATCATCTAAAGCAGGCAAAGCCGAACTAATCGCCACGGCTGCTGTAGAAACAGAAACTGCCACTGTAAGAATATAATCAATAATAAGGGATGCCGAAGTTAATAGCAAAAGCTTTTCATTAAAGTGTGTTTTAACTATTGAGTATGAACCGCCACCCTCTGGATGAGCGCGTATAACTTGAGCATACGAAAAACCCATCAATAATATCAGCAATATCACCATTAACGCTACTTCAATCGAGTATTGCGTAACAGCTGCTGCTCCGGCGGTTGCCAAAACTATAAATACCTCTCCGGTAGCATAAGATACAGAGGATAACGCATTTGAAGAAAGTATTGCAAAACCAGCAAACAAACCTATTTTTTGCTCTTGTTGTTTTGCATTAGGAATTGGTGAACCAAATATAAGATTTTTTATTTTCATCTATATTTACTCTTGCTTTTGTAAAAACTCATTAAGTTTTTTAGCTAACTCATCTGTTCCTTTTTTCATAGCTGCTGCTATTGTATAGTAATTACCTTGATAACCTACCTGCTCAACGAACTCTTGGCATTTTTCTTCTACTTTATCCGTAAGTAAATCAATTTTGTTGATAACTAAAAACCTTGGCTTATCAAATAACTCTTGACTATACTTTTCCAGCTCTTTCTCGACAGCAAAATAATTCTCAACAGGATCAGACTCATTAAACGGACAAATATCAACAACATGCAATACACATCTAGCTCGAGTTAGGTGCTTTAAAAACCTAAGGCCAAGTCCAGCGCCTTCAGCAGCTCCCTCAATTACTCCTGGGATATCTGCCATCACAAAACTATCTACACCAACTTTGACAACCCCTAAATGAGGATACATTGTTGTAAATGGATAATCAGCAACTTTTGGTGTTGCTGCAGATACTGAGCGAATTAGGGTTGACTTACCGGCATTTGGCAAACCTAACAAAGCAACATCTGCTAATAGATTAAGCTCTAAACGAACCTCTTTGTACTCACCTTCTTCACCCAAAGTGAACTTTCTCGGTGCTTGGTTTGTACTACTTTTAAAGTGTGTATTACCAATACCTCTTTTCCCACCTGAGACTAGCTTAAAAGTTTGTCCATGTTGTAGCACTTCGCCGGTTTTTTTATTTGTATCTATATCAAAAACACTAGTACCAACAGGCACTATTAGATATAAATCTTCGCCAGCTTTACCATAGCAATTACGCCCCTCACCAGGACGACCATTTTCAGCATAATATTCTCTCTTATAACGGTAATCAATCAGGGTATTTACATTTTCATCAGCTTTTAGATAAATACTGCCACCATTACCACCATCACCACCATCAGGGCCCCCACGTGGAACATATTTTTCACGACGAAAGCTAACACAACCATTGCCACCTTTTCCTGCTTGAAGCTTAATTACTACTTCATCTACAAATCTCATATTACTAAAATCTTATATTATAAAAATGCTAATCATACATTATATATGTTCTAGCTCAAATTATCATCGACTATTTAAAAGCCACTAAAAGGATTAATATCAAAACACAAATTAAAAATCTCGAAAAATATTACAATGCTACCCATAGATATCACATACAGGTTTGAATAGGAGACTTTAAGATCGAATTTTCTACTTAGGAACGAGGGCGTATAAACAAATATTATCACTGCAAATATTGCTGCATATTGTAAAGCTAAAATAAAACCACGCGGATAAAAGACAGTAAAAATCAGTGGCGGGATAAAACATACCAAGCCCAAAGCTAGATTACCTATTTGTCTATCATAACGTGTAAACAAATCGCGAATATAATGCATTAATGAAATACCAACACCAATAAAAGATGTAATAATCGCTATATGAATAAATGTATTTAGCCCAACCTCTAAAAGCCCAGAACCTGACACCTCTCTAATCTCTGCTGCCAACCCTGCTGGAGTATTATTACCAGAGCTAAATATGTTTTGATAGCTATGTAACCCTTGCTGTGGAATAAGTGCTAAAGCCAAAAGTATCCAGATAATATAAATCAGCAGCACACTTAGACTGCCAATAAGAATACTTTTTTTAATCTTGTTAATATCACCTTTTTGATATTCATAAATAACTGGAATTATATTATGAAACCCAAATGATGGTAATAAAGTCGGCCAAGCAAAAATAAACGCTGATAAGCTAAGAGGCGGTCTACTTAAGTATTGTGGATTTATATAAAACAACATAATAACCACAGCGATCGCAAAAAATAAAAATTTAACTAACACAAAAAATCTATTTGCATAGTCACTGACTCTGTAGCTAAACATTAGTGCACCAAAAATTAGTGTAAAGATAATAGCAGATAACCCAACTTGAGTTTTATTAGAATTATCTAGGCTAGTTATAGCACTTACAAGAGATGAGCCTTGTGTGGTGTATGCAGACATTAAAGAGTACAACAATAACAAATAAATAATACTAAAAAATATCAAATATCCTTTTGATACTTGTGATTGCATCATCGATGTAAAATTGACACCTAACGGATACTTAGCACAAACACTTAGTAGTTTAAGCGCGGTTATATACATCACACTCCAAGATAATATTAAAAGGATTATTGCCATTGTAAAGCCACACGATGCAACTATCAAAGGTAGCGATAGCATACCTGCACCAATTGTCGTACCTATTATCAAAAAAACTGAACCAATAGATCTAGAATTCATATATCAATTATATTTTTTGCTAAACGCTATGAATAATAACGCTATTTTAACAACTAAGCAAATAATGCTGACTTCCATAACGAAATTTTCCTATAATAACCTTAATTAAAACCACTATTAATTGCTATGGATTTATTTTCAAAATTACTCCAAGTAAAATACTTTGAGTTTAGTTCTAAATGTGGTGAAAAATCCCTAACTGGCTGGAAGGGTTATGGTCACGGAACTGTTACAGTACAACAGAATAATAATAGTATATGTTTCAAAGAAAGCGGCTCTTTAAAACTTAATATCTCCGACAAAGTTTTAAATATCTCTAATGAATATATCTGGCAAAGTATTGATAGTAATCTCATAAGCCTATCTCATGCGCGCTTTGGTTATAATAACCTTGTCAAACTTTTTGATCTAATACGCATAGATGATAATTTATGGCAAAACCAGCAAGTTCATGTTTGTATTGATGATCTATATTCTGCTATTATAGAAATTTTTACAGATCAAATTAAACTTAAGTGGCAGATATCAGGACCTAAAAAAGACGAATTAATAATTTATAAATATAGCTTATAAGATATTAACAAAGGTTATTTTAATAATTGCAAATAGGAGGAAGGCTAAGATAGGTTTTTTAGTCATATTATTTAAATTACCAAGAGTTATATTGTTAGGTAAAAACTTCAGTCTAAGATCGTTAAATTTATAGCACAATTATAAGCTAATAAGAGAGAAAATGTCATTCTACAAATTTGATCTTAGAATCACACAAATAAAAATATTAAACTTTCGATCAATCTCATATTTCATAAAACTTAATCAGAGACAGCAAAGCGATAACCTATAGCGTTTTCTGTGATTATTAAAGGTTGTTTTTTACAAGCAGATAATTTTTTCCTTAATTGACCAATATATACCCTTAAATACTGTGCACCATCGCCATAGCATTCACCCCAAACTTCTTTTAGAATAGTATTTTGCATCACTAACTTACCAGCATGACTTACTAGACAAGCTAAAATCAAAAACTCTTTTTTTGATAAATGAATATCTTGATTATTCAAACTAACCTTATGATCATTAAGATCTATCTTTAGATTTGCAAAAGTATAAATATTATCAGCTTCAGTTTGTTTTTTTAGCAGAGGATTTAGTTGCCTTTTGACTCTAGCAATAAGCTCAAGCATATCAAAAGGCTTTTTGATATAGTCATTAGCACCATTCTCGAGTGCTTTTACAACCTCTTCGGTGTCATTACGCGCTGAAACCACTATTATAGGAATCTCATTATGTCTGCGTGTGGATTTTAGCCATTCTTGACCATCTTGGTCAGGAAGTCCAAGATCAAGAATAACAACATCTGGATGATACTCTCCTAAAAGCTTTGTCGCATTACCAGCTGTAGCGACAATCTCAACATCGTAGCCTAGAACTAAAAAAGTTTTTTCTAAAAGTCTTTTAATCTGTGGCTCATCCTCTACTATTAGTATTTTTTTTATCATCCTATCTATATTAAATTTAGTTATATTGTGATTGTTTGAAAACTATTTCACACTTGACTTTAAAGGTAGCGTGATTTTGAAAACACTGCCTTTACCCTCGCCATCACTATACACTCTTATCTTACCATTATGTGCCGCTACTATACCCTTACATATAGCCAAACCTAAACCATTACCATGAGTATAACTATCTCTTTTTTCAATTCTATGGAATATTGTAAATATTTTTTCCATATCTGACTCTCTTAAGCCAATGCCTTTATCTTGAACTTCAAAAAGACAGAATGCTGCTTTTTTTCTCTTAAGAGTAATTATAATCTCTTTTTCAAAGTCACAGGTAAATTTAACTGCATTATCAATCAGATTAAGAATTACCTGTTGAAATAAAACTGGATCAAGCTCAATATCAAATGGCTCCTTAGGTACTATAAATTTAAACTTCTGCTTATTATATACTCTTGCGCAAGTTTCTTTTATTTCTGTAAGGAAAAGATTACTGTTGACAATTTGGCTATTTAATGAAAGCTTCCCTGAATCAACCTTGAGCATTTGAATTATATTATCAATATAGCTATCAAGCCTTTTTGACTCTGTTAGAGCTAAATCTAACAACTCACCCTGCTGCTCTGGGTTAAACGAATCCTTATAAGACTTAATACTACTTAATGCCCCCATTATAGAAGCTAACGGGGTTTTAAGATCATGTGAAACTGAAGATAACATCGATTTTTGTAAGCGTCTTTGCTCATCAAGAAGCAGAGATTTTTTTTCTTCTTTTTCGAGATTTCTTTTCAAAAGAATATGTGAGATATGTGAAAGCATACTACTTAAAATAACACTATCCGTAGTTATGCGCTCCACTGCTAATTCAGAACTTAAATATATTGCTATCACTCCTAGCACGCGATTTTCTATTACTAGTGGCTCTACTGCCCAGTCTAGACCAGCAAAAGTATTAGTACCTTTCCCGCAGCTATCTTTATATTTAAAACTCCATTTAGCAGCAGCTAATTCTTTTTGATTAAAATTTGGATGCTGTGGAAAAGCTGCTGAGTCAAGCTCACTACCTGAAACACTTAGAAAAACAAAATCACACTTAAAATATTCCTCCAAAGCAGGCAAAAATACTGAGCGTAGATCTTTGTCTAAACTCTTTTCATTAAACATTTTTGTAAAGCGATATAGCACTGAGATATTATTTTCACGCTCTTTTAAGAGAGTAAAAGCTCTTTTGGTTCTTAGGATCACATGACTAGAGAATATAACTATAGTCATAAAGAAAGTAAATGTAATTATCCCTGCTAAGCTAGAAATATGAAAAACAAAATTTGGCTCTAAGTAGAGATAGATATACAAAATGAGTCCAACCAATGAAGATATTATCGATGGTATCAAACCATATCTATAAGCACAGGCCGCTAAAACCATCAGAAAACATAAAGTTTGTGAAACTAGTCCTGCAATACTAAGACTAAAAAATATAAATATACCCGAAACTGCTGTTATTAATGCAGATTTTATTACATCAACAACCAGATCTTTTGGCTTAATTTTACTATGGCGTGGCTGCTCCTGAATCTTGTGCTCTTTTTTATTTATCGAAACAATATGTACTTGCATACCATTATTATTACGGATAATATCGTATACGACAGAACCAAAAAGCTTATCTTTCCATTTTGAACGTATCGATTTACCAATTACTAAATCAGTTGCACCTATTGTTCTTGCATACTCTAATATACTATCTGAAAGCTTGTCACCAAGAATATGATCAATATTATAACCAAGACTACTTGCCAACATTTTATAGCGTCTAATAACACTAAAATTAAGCTTAGTTGCAACTTTATTAGGTTTTTGTACAAAAACTGCTATTAACCTAGCATTTAGTGTCGTTGCTAAGAGCTTACCCTTGCGTAGCAAGCTAGGAGTTGCTTCATCATAGCCACAACATACTAGTACATATGGTGAGGTTGCTATAGCACTACCATGTTGGTAGAGTTTCCTATACTGCTGGATATCTTGACCGACATGATTAGCAGCCATCCTAAAAGTATAATCTCTAAGTATAGTTAGATTTGTATATTGAAAATACCTTTCTAATGCTCTATCAATTGCATCACTTTTATATACCTTACCTTGCTTAAGTCTTTTAATTAGCTCTTCTGGACTTACATCAACTACAACCAGCTCATCAGCTGATTGGATGAAATCATTTGGGACAATCTCATTTACATTAGCTTGTGTAAGTTGCGTAACCTCATAAGATAAGCTGGCAATATGTTGAATATTAATTGCTGTATAAACCGAGATACCCTCATCAAGAAGTTCTTCAATATCGATGTACCTTTTCTTATTTCGTGATGTCGGCAAATTTGAATGAGGCAGTTCATCAATAATCACAACATCAGGTCTTCTAGCTTTTATTGCATCGATATCTAGCTCCTCGAATACTCTGCCACGATAAGTTACTTTCTTAAGAGGCATAATCTCAAGTCCCTCTAGTAGCGCTTGTGTATCAGCTCTGCCATGACTTACAAGTAATCCAACCACAACATCTTTATTATCTTTCTGTAAAGCTCGAGCATTATTAAGCATCGCATAACTTTTACCGACGCCAGGAGCATAACCAAGAAAGATCTTTAACTTACCTTTTTTAGACTCTTGGCTTTTATTAGCTAAATTTAGTAGAGCATCTACTTTTTGTTGATTATCCATTGAAACCCCAATAAGAATTTTTTGCAAACAATGAAAAATATCTCGAGGATAAGATTATAACAGAAAACTAACTAATTAGTTACTTGTACCTAATACTTGATAATTATTTCTCTTTATTAATAAGCTTCATAACATCAATGTTCAAGTTTAAAACATTAACTGTGTCAACATTGAACGCATGTTTTTTTGTATTAGCTTGTATCAACTTAGTTACTTGCTCAAGAGAAATATTATTTTGCTTTGCTACATATGTTGCCTGATACATTGCAGACTGTAGGCTTATATCAGGATCAACTCCACTACCTGATGCAAAAACCAAATCTGCAGGGATAGGCTTAGTACCATATTTAGCTTGTAGATCTTTTATTCTTTGTTGGACATCTTGCAATTGTTTTTGGTTATTAACTGCATAATTAGTACCACCTGTAGCTAGCGGATTATATTCCGATGCCGAAGGTCTAGTTTGAAACAAATTAGCTGGCATATTCTGTCCAATCAACTCAGACCCTACTAGCTTACCATTATAGTAAGTCTGAGATCCTGTAGCTTGGTTATTTGCAAAAGTATAGCCTAGCGCCATTATAAAAAATGGGTAAATCAAACCAAGTAATACCGTAAAGAAAAGCATTGCAATAAAAGATTTAAGTAGATTTTTCATAGTATAACCCCCTCACCTAAACCAAGTGCATAGCTGTAATAAGCATATCTATAAGCTTAATACCTATAAAAGGTACTATTGCACCACCGACACCGTAGTAGAGTAAATTTCTACGCAATAAAGTCTGCGATGATGCTACTACATTTTTTACACCAACTAGAGCCATTGGTATCAAAAATATGATAATCAATGCATTAAATATAACTGCAGAAAGTATCGCGCTTGTTGATGAATGCAGCCCCATAAAGTTAAGCGCACCAAGGCTAGGAAAAGCAGTCACAAATAAAGCAGGGATCACCACAAAATATTTTGCAATATCATTAGTTATACTAAATGTTGTCAATGCTCCTCTGGTTACTAGTATTTGCTTACCAATTTTGACTATTTCTATAATCTTCTTCGGATCTGAATCTAGATCAACCATATTACCTGCTTCTCTAGCTGCAGAGGTACCTGTTGCCATAGCAATACCAACATCAGCTTGGGCAAGAGCTGGAGCATCATTTGTACCGTCACCACACATTGCTACTGTTTTACCCTCTTTTTGTGCTTTGATTATAAAATCTAGCTTATCTTGAGGAGAAGCTTGAGCAACAAAATCATCAACCCCTGCTTCAGCAGCTATCGCAGCCGCTGTTAATGGATTATCTCCTGTTATCATAACAGTTTGTACACCCATCTTACGCAATTCTTCAAAACGCTCTTTAATTCGCGGTTTTATGATATCTTTAAGATGAATCACACCTAGTAATTTATCTTTTTGAGCAACTGCTAGAGGAGTACCTCCTTGTTCGGATATTTGTTCAGTAACTTTTCTAAACATATTTACTAAGCCACTATCAAGCTTATCTTTTAGATAGTTTTCTATTGATGATATCGCACCTTTTCTTACCTCTAAGCCTTGATAATCAATACCACTCATCCTTGTATAAGCTGAGAATGGGATAATCTCAGCTTGAGAAATATCTACATCTTTTGAATTAAAGTTAAAACGCTGCTCTGCTAACTTAACTATAGATTTACCTTCGGGAGTCTCATCAACCAGAGAACTTAACCAAGCAGCATACGCTAACTCTTCAGGAGAAGTTGCTCCTAGTGGAATAAAATCGGTCGCAAAACGATTACCTAGCGTTATCGTCCCTGTTTTATCTAAAAGCAATAAATCAATGTTGCCCGAAGATTCAACAGCTCTTCCAGATAGTGCAACGACATTAAATTTTAAAAGCCTATCCATACCAGATATACCAATTGCTGAAAGTAAACCTGCTATTGTAGTTGGAATAAGTGTTACAAATAACGCTATTAAAACTACTGCTGATAATACTGTATTACTATACATCGCCATCCCATATAAAGAGCAGATAGCAAATATAAAGATTAAAGTTAACCCTGATAATAATATAGTTAGCGCAATCTCATTTGGTGATTTAAGACGCTTAGCTCCCTCAACTAGATCTATCATCTTATCAAGGAAACTCTCACCTGGGTTAGATGTAACTCTTACTTTGATACTATCTGAAAGAACCTTTGTACCAGTAGTTACAGCAGAATTATCAGAACCGGCCTCTTTGACAACTGGTTCAGATTCACCTGTAATTGCAGACTCATCAATAGTTGCCATACCCTCTATGACATCACCATCACAAGGTATCAGAGTATTTGCTTCAACAATAACTCTATCACCTATTTTAAGACTCTCAGCATCAACTTTTGTGACACTACCATCCTCTTCTATTCTTAAGGCAAAAAGTTTAGATTTAGCAGCTTTAAGCGTATCTGCTTGGGCCTTACCTCTACCTTCTGCAATCCCTTCAGCGAAGTTGGCAAATAAAATAGTAAACCATAACCATATAACAACCTGTAATGTGAAGCCAATATTCTGAACTTCGATGATTTCTGAGACTAAATATAATGTACACAGAATAGTAACTACTTCAACACAAAACATTACAGGGTTTTTGATCATCTGACGAGGATCACATTTTGTAAAAGATTTCTTTATAGCAGGAACTACAAGCTCTTTTGACAATAAATTAGGAGATTTTCTTGTACTCATAATTTTCACCTATAAGAAGTTTAGATTTAATTGATCTAATATTGGCCCTAAACCTAAGGCTGGGAATATTGTCAACCCACCAATTAATAGTATTGTAAAAAATACTAATATTGCAAAGATAAAACTAGTTGTATCAAGTGAGCTAATTTCACTCATTTGTAAGCTGCGCTTCTTCTTAACTAGTGATCCAGCTAACATTAGCACAGCAAATATAATTCCAAATCTACCGATTAACATACTCAAGGCAATTGTTATATTAAGATAGTCTGTATTTGCTGATAGTCCAGCAAAAGCACTTCCGTTATTATTAGCTCCTGAAATATATGCATATAATATCTCTGAGAAACCATGTGCACCGCTATTAGTCAATGCTTGATGAACAGTTGGAACAACCGCAGCTAGACCAGTAAATACTAATACACAACATGGAGATATTAATAAAGCGAACATCGTCCATTTCATATCATTAGCCTCTATACGTTTACCTAAGAAGCTAGGTGCTCTACCTATCATTAATGAACCAATAAATACCGCTAACATCAAAAACATGAAGAAACCATAAAAACCAGCTCCAACACCGCCAAATATAACTTCACCTATCGCTATATTTAACATCGCCATCATCCCAGCTATTGGTGAATAACTATCGATTACACTATTAACACCACCATCTGATGCAGATGTCGAAACAGTATTATACAAAGTAGAGTAGAACACTCCAAATCGGCTTTCTTTACCTTCCATATTCGATAGATGACCAACCTGACCATAGATGTCCTGGATATCTTTACTATGAAGAAAATCTAGACCATGCAATTCAGATATAGTCATAACCATTAAAGAGATTATGAATAATACTAACATTACACCAAATATCAGCCATCCCTGCTTAGTATTACCAACCCACTTACCAAATGTATAAGTAAGTGCAGCTGCTATAGCAAAGATTGAAACCATTTGGATATAATTGGTTATGACAGTTGGATTCTCATATGGATGCGCAGAGTTAGCATTAAAGAACCCTCCACCATTAGTTCCAAAGGATTTTATAGCTTCTTGTGAAGCTATTGGTCCTTGTGGAATAATTTGCTCACTGCCTGCTAATGTATGTATATGCAGATATGCCATTATGTTTTGTGGTACGCCTTGGAAGATATATACAATAGCAATCACTATAGATACTGGCAGCAAAATCCAAAATATGCCCTTACCAAGGTCATTCCAGAAATTACCAATTGTAGTTGCTTCATGCCTTGCTACAGATCTTATTAGTGCAATTGCAACACATAAGCCAACAGCTGCTGAGACAAAATTTTGTACTGCAAGAGCTAACATTTGTGAGAAATAGCTTACACCAGTCTCACCACTGTAGCTTTGCCAGTTTGTATTAGTAACAAAGCTAATTGCCGTATTGAAAGCTTGAGAAAAATTCATACCCTTAATTTCTTGAGGGTTTAAAGGTAATAATCCTTGTAATAGTAATATCACGAAAACAAAGAAAAAAGCCATAACTGAAAAACTTACTAAACTGAAAAAGTAAGCTTTTGCTGTCTGCTCTTTTCTTAAGCTTTCACCTAGTACTAACAAGTATACTGTTTGAAAAGGTTTTGCCAACCAATCCAAGTAAGTTCTCTCATTATTAAAAACCCTAAATATATAGCTACCTAAGGGCTTGGTTACCAAAGCAATTGTCACTATAAATAACACAAATAAAACAAAATTAGAAATCATAACTTACTCCTATAAGTTAAAATTTATCTGGAAATATAAGTGTAGCAGTCATATATGCAGCCAGACCTAACATTACTAATGCTGAAAGAATAATCATATCAACCTCTTTTGTTATTTTTATATTACTTTAAAATAGTAATAGATTATAAGTACTAAAGATATAAAGATTCTATTATAAAATCAAAATATAAATATAAAATTTCTATAAAAAGTGTATTCTATGAGTCTATTTTTAGTTAACAGAAAACAAAAGTTTTAAAACTAACACATATCAGCATAGCTATTTACTATTCTTATACCTTTGAATATTTTCACTAATTAAATCCATAATTCTTTCACATTCAGTAAGCGCTAATCCCTCCATTCTACAAGTATTATTAGAAATTTTAGTATTAGCTCTAATAGATGTATTTATATCATTCAAATATACAGAACCAAGACCAAAGAATTTTTCAACTATATTAGCTTTAAGGTTTATATCATTAATATTTGAATATGAAATATCTCTTCGATTGAGGTATAGGAAACCATATTTAAGGATACATCTGTGATTTGTAATTATATAATTATAACCTTGAATAACTTTTTTAATAAAAACCCAACCTAAAATAAGGTAAATTATCAAAATTGACGAAGTAATCAATATAACGTCAATAAAGTTAAAAGAGATAATATCTTTTTTTAATTTAGAAAAGAACACAATAGCGATAAGTATAATTACCAAAGAGCTATGCCAAAACCTAGTTATAAAAAAATATCCAACACTTAATTTATTAGGTTTTAATTCCAATAATATTTTTTCATTTTCTTGTAAGTTCATAAATATAGATAATAAGGTTTTTAATATACTTATTCTACCTGGAAAATTAAGATATATCTATTTTGTTGAGCCATAAATACAAAAGCCCCTAGTAAAGGAGCTTTAGATTGCTTATCACGATAAGTCTTCTGATATTTCAAAAGAATGGCGACTACCTACTTTCACCTGGGCAATGCCAGACTATCATCAGCGTTTTGTAGTTTCACTTCTGAGTTCGGAATGGATTCAGGTGGTTCCTACAAGCTATCATCGCCAAAACTGTGTTTGGACATAAAAATATTTAACAATTCAGCATAGAAATAGACTTAAGTCTCTCGGATCATTAGTACTGGTAAGCTTCATACATTACTGCACTTACACACCCAGCCTATCAACGTCGTAGTCTCCAACGTTCCTTACCGATTTACATCAGAGAGATCTAATCTTGAAGGAGGCTTCACGCTTAGATGCTTTCAGCGTTTATCCCGTCCGAACGTAGCTACCCGGCAATGCTTCTGGCGAAACAACCGGAACACCAGTGGTTCGTTCACTCCGGTCCTCTCGTACTAGGAGCAACTCTTCTCAAATCTCTAACGCCCACGGCAGATAGGGACCGAACTGTCTCACGACGTTCTGAACCCAGCTCGCGTACCACTTTAAATGGCGAACAGCCATACCCTTGGGACCTGCTTCAGCCCCAGGATGTGATGAGCCGACATCGAGGTGCCAAACTCCTCCGTCGATATGAACTCTTGGGAGGAATCAGCCTGTTATCCCCGGAGTACCTTTTATCCGTTGAGCGATGGCCCTTCCATTCGGAACCACCGGATCACTAAGACCTACTTTCGTACCTGCTCGAGCCGTCACTCTCGCAGTCAAGCGCACTTTTGCCTTTATACTCTTGGCACGATTTCCGACCGTACCGAGTGCACCTTCGTACTCCTCCGTTACTCTTTAGGAGGAGACCGCCCCAGTCAAACTACCCACCATACACTGTCCTCGAATCTCTCCTGAGTTAGAACTTCAAATATTCAAGGGTGGTATTTCAAGGTCAACTCCACAACTACTGGCGTAGCTGCTTCTTAGTCTCCCACCTATCCTACACATAAATATTCAAAGTCCAGTGCAAAGCTATAGTAAAGGTTCACGGGGTCTTTCCGTCTAACCGCGGGTACACTGCATCTTCACAGCGATTTCAATTTCACTGAGCCTCTGGTGGAGACAGTGTGGCCATCGTTACGCCATTCGTGCAGGTCGGAACTTACCCGACAAGGAATTTCGCTACCTTAGGACCGTTATAGTTACGGCCGCCGTTTACTGGGGCTTCGATCCAGAGCTTCGCTTGCGCTAACCCCTTCAATTAACCTTCCAGCACCGGGCAGGCGTCACACCCTATACTTCATCTTACGATTTCGCAGAGTGCTGTGTTTTTGATAAACAGTCGCAGCCACCTGGTATCTGCAACCCCCAACAGCTCAAAGAGCAAGTCTCATCACCATCAAGGGCACACCTTCTTCCAAAGTTACGGTGTCATTTTGCCTAGTTCCTTCACCAGAGTTATCTCATAGCCTTAGTATTCTCTACCTACCCACCAGTGTCGGTTTACAGTACGGTCGCTTATACAATATACTTAGAAGCTTTTCCTGGAAGCATGGTATCAATAGCTTCGTCAAACAAGTTTGACTTCGTCTCGTATCTCAGATCAACAAGATGCCGGATTTGCCTAACACCTCTACCTACATACTTTCACCTGGACAACCATTCGCCAGGCCTACCTAACCTTCTCCGTCCCTCCTTCGTTCATATAAGCGGCACAGGAATATTAACCTGTTTCCCATCGACTTCACTCTTCAGCTACGCCTTAGGGGCCGGCTTACCCTACGTTGATTAACATTGCGTAGGAATCCTTGGGTTTTCGGCCAATAAGAATCTCACTTATTTTACGTTACTCATGTCAGCATTCGCACTTCTGATACCTCCAGCAAACTTCTCAATTCACCTTCATCGGCTTACAGAACGCTCCCCTACCAATATACTAAATATATTCCGCAACTTCGGTGCATAGCTTAGCCCCGTTAAATCTTACGTGCAGGCCGACTCGACCAGTGAGCTATTACGCTTTCTTTAAAGGGTGGCTGCTTCTAAGCCAACCTCCTGGCTGTCTGGGCCTTCCCACTTCGTTTCCCACTTAGCTATGACTTAGGGACCTTAGTTGGCGGTCTGGGCTGTTTCCCTTTCCACTACGGACCTTAGCACCCGCAGTGTGTCTCCCGTGATTAAACTTCATCGTATTCTGAGTTTGCATCGAGTCAGTAAGGTCGTAAAACCCCCATCGTCGAAACAGTGCTTTACCCCAATGAGTTATACACGAGGCACTACCTAAATAGTTTTCGGGGAGAACCAGCTATCTCCGTGCTTGATTAGCCTTTCACTCCGATCCACAGCTCATCCCATACTTTTGCAACAGTATTGGGTTCGGTCCTCCAGTTAGTACTACCTAACCTTCAACCTGGCCATGGATAGATCGCGCCGGTTTCGGGTCTACTCCTAGCGACTAGTCGCCCTATTAAAACTCGCTTTCGCTACGGATCCCTTATTCAGTTATCCTCGCCACTAAAAGTAACTCGCTGACCCATTATACAAAAGGTACGCAGTCACATGTCTAAATCATGCTCCTACTGCTTGTATGCAAGCGGTTTCAGATTCTATTTCACTCCCTTTATAAGGGTTCTTTTCACCTTTCCCTCACGGTACTAGTTCACTATCGGTCATTCAGGAGTATTTAGCCTTGGAGGATGGTCCCCCCATATTCAGACAAGGTTCCACGTGCCCCGTCCTACTTGTTCGTATGCTTAGTTCCATCTCGATTATTTCGTATACGGGACTATCACCCTCTATCGTCAAGCTTCCCAACTTGTTCTACTATAATTAAGACTATATCATACCAGGCTCTTCCCACTTCGCTCGCCACTACTACGGGAATCTCAATTGATTTCTCTTCCTAAGGGTACTTAGATGTTTCAGTTCCCCTCGTTCGCCCTACACCCTATATCGAGTGAGTGACTAGGTTATCCTAGCCGGGTTCCCCCATTCGGAAATCTCCGGGTCATAGCTCATTTACCAGCTAACCGAAGCTTATCGCAGATTATCACGTCCTTCATCGCCTCTGAATGCCAAGGCATCCACCGCTTGCACTTATTTTCTTAAGTCTATTTCTATACTAAATTGTTAAATATCTCTATCTTCATGTAAATAAAATATTGGTGGAGCCAAGCGGGATCGAACCGCTGACCCCCTGCGTGCAAAGCAGGTGCTCTCCCAGCTGAGCTATGGCCCCGTGTCCGGAGAACAGAAGACGGAGGACTGATGACAGAAACGTCTCATATCCTTCGAACAACTACTCTCCTAAAACTTAAATAATTTCTTCCAACTTAAAACGTCAAAACTTAAAACTCTAGCTAATCTTTAAACACAATCGCTTTAACGCATAATATGTTTAATAAATCAACTTCCGTCTTCTGTCATCCGTCATCAGTCTTCTGAAATGGTGGGTCTGAGTAGACTTGAACTACCGACCTCACCCTTATCAGGGGTGCGCTCTAACCAACTGAGCTACAGACCCGTATCTTATTCACACTAAAATATATTATCTACAAACACCATGCTAAATCACTTGATCAGCAATTAAAGCTTTTTTCTTATTCTTCGTATTTCCGTTAAGGAGGTGATCCAGCCGCAGGTTCCCCTACGGCTACCTTGTTACGACTTCACCCCAGTCATGAATCACTCCGTGGTAAACGCCCTTTCGTTAAGCTATCTACTTCTGGAGCAACCCACTCCCATGGTGTGACGGGCGGTGTGTACAAGACCCGGGAACGTATTCACCGCAGTATTCTGACCTGCGATTACTAGCGATTCCGACTTCATGCAGTCGAGTTGCAGACTGCAATCCGGACTAAGAGTACCTTTTTGAGTTTCGCTCCAGATCGCTCCTTCGCAGCCCTCTGTAATACCCATTGTAGCACGTGTGTAGCCCTGGTCGTAAGGGCCATGATGACTTGACGTCGTCCCCACCTTCCTCCGCCTTGTCAGCGGCAGTCTCAATAGAGTACCCAACTTAATGATGGTAACTATCAATAGGGGTTGCGCTCGTTGCGGGACTTAACCCAACATTTCACAACACGAGCTGACGACAGCCGTGCAGCACCTGTCACACAGTTCCCGAAGGCACCAATTCATCTCTGAAAAGTTCTGTGGATGTCAAGACCAGGTAAGGTTCTTCGCGTTGCATCGAATTAAACCACATGCTCCACCGCTTGTGCGGGTCCCCGTCAATTCCTTTGAGTTTTAGCCTTGCGGCCGTAGTCCCCAGGCGGAGTACTTATCGCGTTAGCTGCGCCACTAGAGCCTTTACACCGACTCCAACAGCTAGTACTCATCGTTTACAGCGTGGACTACCAGGGTATCTAATCCTGTTTGATCCCCACGCTTTCGTCCCTCAGTGTCAGTATCAGTCCAGAATGTTGCCTTCGCCATCGGTGTTCCTTCTGATCTCTACGCATTTCACCGCTACACCAGAAATTCCCCATTCCTCTACCATACTCTAGTTTGCCAGTATCAAATGCAGTTCCAAGGTTGAGCCCTGGGCTTTCACATCTGACTTAACAAACCACCTACAGACCCTTTACGCCCAGTAATTCCGATTAACGCTTGCACCCCCCGTATTACCGCGGCTGCTGGCACGGAGTTAGCCGGTGCTTATTCTTTGGGTAACGTCCTCCCCACAGGCTATTAACCCATAGGCTTTCCTCCCCAACTAAAGTGCTTTACAACCCTAGAGCCTTCTTCACACACATGGCATTGCTGGATCAGGGTTGCCCCCATTGTCCAATATTCCCCACTGCTGCCTCCCGTAGGAGTTTGGGCCGTGTCTCAGTCCCAATGTGGCTGATCATCCTCTCAAATCAGCTATGGATCGTAGCCTTGGTAGGCCCTTACCCTACCAACTAGCTAATCCAACGCAGGCTCATCCATCTGCGACAGCACAAAGGCCACCTTTAATCCACAGATATTATGCGGTATTAACAGTCGTTTCCAACTGGTATCCCCCTCAAATGGGTAGATTCCTACGCGTTACTCACCCGTCCGCCACTCGTCAGCAACTAGCAAGCTAGTCCTGCTACCGTTCGACTTGCATGTGTTAAGCATGCCACCAGCGTTCAATCTGAGCCAGGATCAAACTCTTCAGTTTAAATCAATTTCTGACTCTAACTACTGTTACTCAAATTCTTTAACAAAGTGTTTGTATATAATATATCTCTTAAATATCAACTAGAAACTCTCGCCTCTCAACAACTAACATCATCCGTCAGCCGGTGAAGACATATAATACACATCACCTATCAACAACGCAAGTACTTTTTCGAAAAAAATTGAAGTTTTTTGAACTTTTTTACGCGTTTTTCGCAATCATCTTCACAACCATATCAATAACAAGTAAAAATAAATAAAAAATTAAGTCTCAATACAAAAATATAAGTGAAAAATATAAATACAAAGTTAAATATCGGCTGATTTGATTGTAACTACTCAGCGTATTTATCAGTTGCTTTAACTAAAGCTTCTAATATGCCTGGCTCCATTATCGAGTGTCCAGCATCGGCAACAATCTCTAGTTTTGCTGTTGGCCAAACTTTATGTAAATCCCAAGCACTAGTCGCTGGGCAAACCATATCATACCGTCCTTGGACTATCATGCCAGGAATGTTTTTGATTTTATCTACGTTTTTAAGTAATTGGCTTTCTTCTAGGAATAATTTATTTTTGAAATAGTGGCACCCTATCCTTGCAAATGCCAAACTAAAATTATCTTCGCCATATCTTGCTATAGATTTCTCATCTATATATAGTTTACTAGTTGATGCCTCCCACATACTCCAAGCCTTAGCTGCTTGTTGCTTTAACTCTTCATCACTGCCAGTTAATATATTATAGTATGCTGATATAAAATCTTTTCTTTGTTCTTCATCGATAGGTCTTATATAATCTTCCCATCTATCTGGAAAGACCTCACATGCACCATACTGGTATAACCACGATATTTCTTTCTTACGACCTAAAAATATTCCTCTAAGAATAAGTTCGGTTACAACCTCTGGGTAGGTTTGAGCATACGCTAATCCTAGCGTGCTACCCCATGAACCACCAAAAATCATCCATTTATCAATACTAAGCCTTTTACGGATCTGCTCAAAATCTTCAATCAAATGCCAAGTTGTGTTCTCTCTTAGCTCTGCAAATGGAGTACTTTTACCACATCCACGCTGATCTACAAGAATAATTCTATATCTCTCTGGATTAAAATATTGTCGGTAGCTTGGTTGTATGCCTCCACCTGGACCCCCATGGATAAATACAACCGGCTTACCATTTGGATTACCACATTCTTCAAAGTATATAGTATGAATATCTGAGACTTTCAAAAACTCTCGATTATATGGTTCAACTGCTGGATATAACGGCATATTAGACCTCTTTTTGCAAGTTTTTATTTATATATATCATCAATATAGTATATCCAACTAAACAAACATTGTTTATATTACTCATATTTTATCTGTGATTAAATAATAAGTTTAGTTTCATAATCCCATTATACTTTGTAATAAGTGATAACACCAAGTACTTCGAACAATTTAAAATAGTTTAAAAATCATAAAAATTATACAAGTATGATCTTATAACCTCTTTTTAGCTATTGTTTATCGAATTACAATTCTAAGAACATATTCAGGCTATAAATAACTTGATATTTTCTTACAACAAATTTTTCAGTGTTGTAATTGACTATGTTTTAAAGGCTGTATATTATGGCTTATGGTATCAACCCATATATATTGATATGTAATGAGGAAATTATATGAAAATCAAAAAAACATTAACGGTCTTAATGCTAGCAGTATCAGCTTTATCTTTAAGTAGTTGTTGGCTACTTGTTGGTGCAGCTGTAGGTGGCGGAACTGCGGCATATATTTCTGGTGAGTATTCAATGAATATGAGTGGTAGTGTAAAAGATATTTACAATGCCACTTTAAAATCAGTTCAAAGCAATGATGATTTTGTAATTACTAAAAAATCTATCACTTCAGTAGATGCCGTTGTTTATGGTAGTACTAAAGTAGACTCAACAAGCTTCTATGTTAAAATAGAAAAGCTTACTGACAACGCTTCAAAAGTTACAATTAAGTTTGGTACTTTTGGTGACCAAGCAATGTCAGCAACATTAATGGATCAAATTCAGAAAAATGTTTAATCAAATAGGTGTTTTATAATGACTTTTCTAAAAAAAGCTTTTGCTACTGTTGCAATTTCTTTTTCGGCACTAATTCTAAATAGTTGTATTGTTGCAGCGGTAGCAGTGGGTGGCGGAACAGTTGCCTATATTGATGGAAATTATTCAATGAATATAAAAGGTAACTATAAGACTGTTTATAAAGCAGCTCTTAAAGCTATTGATGACAATAACGATTTTGTTTTAGTCTCAAAAAGTTTTGATCAAACAAATCAAAACGCTGATATTGAAGGCGCTACCAAAATTGATAGCACAAGCTTTAGTGTCAAAATTGAAAGACTAACAGATCAAGCAACCAAAGTAACAATCAAGTTTGGTACTTTTGGTGACCAAGCAATGTCATCAACATTAATGGACCAAATCCAAGCCGTTGTATACAAAACTTCTTAGAAATGTACAAAAAACTCTTTTTAATTATAATACCTATAATTATTGCTATCTCCCTTAATAGCTGTGTTGTTGCTGCTGTTCTGATAGGTACAGCTGTGGTAGCTGGAGGTACAGTATATTATATAAATGGTAATTATATAATTAAAGTCCCTAGAGATATTAGAAGTGTATATAATGCAACAATTAAAACTATACAGATGAATAGTCAGTATACCCTAATAAGCCAAACTTACCATACTAAAAATGCTACAATTAAAGCTTCACAAAAAGGTGAAAGTATTAGTGTTGATTTAAGTAATGTTGATAGCCACTCTACAGAGATAAAAATTCGTATAGGTGCGCTTGGTGATGAGAAAAAATCCGCTGATTTAGCAAACTCGATAACAAAAAATATCACTTAAGCAATATTTATCTAAATTTGGTTAACTTTTTCTTTTTTAAAACTTCCAAAAATGTATAATTTGTGTTAATTTGCAACCTACCCTTATATCTATAATGAGTAATAAGGTATTAGATACATATTATAAGAACAATCGACATATTTGGGTGTTGGTATTATCTGGTGCTGTTTTAGGTACAATGATTGGTCTTTTAGCCACAGCATTTCAACTACTTTTAGATTCCATTTTTAGGATAAAGGAAATTATTTTTTCTTTCAGTGATGGTAATATTTTTATTGAAATAGCTCTGTCGATAACGTTAACTATAGTAATGATGCTGATTTCGATTTTTATCGTTAGCAGATTTGCGAAAGAAGCTGGTGGTAGTGGTATCCAAGAAGTTGAAGGTGCTTTAAAAGGTTGTCGCAAGCTACGTAAAAGAGTTGTTCCTGTAAAGTTTGTAAGTGGGCTTTTTTCTTTAGGTTCAGGTTTAAGTTTAGGTAAAGAAGGTCCTTCAATTCATATGGCAGCAGCTTTAGCACAGTTTTTTATTGATAGATTCAAGCTCACTACAAAGTATGCAAATGCGGTTATTTCTGCAGGTGCTGGTGCTGGACTAGCTGCTGCTTTTAATACTCCACTATCTGGGATTATCTTTGTAATTGAAGAGATGAACAGAAAATTTAGATTTAGTGTCTCAGCGATAAAATGCGTTCTTGTAGCATGTATCATGAGTACTGTTATCTCTAGAACTATCCTGGGCAATCCACCTGCAATACGTGTAGAGACTTTTAGCTCAGTACCACAAAATACTCTTTGGCTTTTCATGGTTTTGGGGATTATATTTGGTTATTTTGGGCTGCTATTTAATAAATCACTAATTAAAGTTGCTAACTTCTTCTCTGAAGGTCCAAGAAAAAGATATTGGACTTTAGTTATAATTGTTTGCATAATTTTTGGTACAGGTGTTGTCCTGTCACCAAATGCGGTTGGTGGTGGTTATATTGTTATAGCAAATACTCTTGATTATAACTTATCAATCAAGATGCTTTTAGTGCTTTTTGCATTACGTTTTGCTGGAGTTATTTTCTCATATGGTACAGGGGTTACCGGTGGAATATTTGCACCAATGATCGCTCTTGGTACTGTTTTTGGTCTAGCTTATGGTTTATCAGTAGCTCAACTATTTCCTGAGTACCATATTGAAGCTGGGGTTTTTGCAGTTGCTGGAATGAGTGCTCTATTTACAGCAACTGTAGGTGCGCCATTAACAGGCATTGTCTTAGTTATGGAAATGACTTGGAATTTTCATCTATTGCTGCCATTAATGATAACTTGCTTTAGTGCGTCTATGTTGACATATATTCATCATCAAAAACCAATTTATGATACTCTATTAAGACGAACTATTTCTAATGAAAGAAAGCAACAAGCAAGGATAAAAAATGAGCGAAATCAAAAAACAGCTTCAGATACTCCAGGACAAACTATCACAAAAGAAGAAATATAACCACGCGATCTCCCTAATGCATTGGGACCTAGAAACACAGGCTCCTAAAAACTCAATCAATACAACATCTGAAGTTATTGGCTTTTTTAGTGAAAAGGTTTATGAAATAACTAATAGTGATGAACTAAATACCAGCTTAGATTATTTAAATAAAAACTTTACTGAGCTAGGTGATATAAATAAAAGGATAGTTTATTTGACAACCAAACAAAAAGATAAGCTTAGTAAAATACCTAAAGATGAATATGTTGCGTATAATAAACTTTTGTCTCAAGCTCAAAATGTTTGGACTGAGGCGCGTAATGATAATGACTTCGAGAAATTTGCACCATATCTAGATAAAATTATTCAATACCAGAAGAAGTATGTCAAGCGAATCGGCTATAACGAGCATCCATATGATGTAGTACTTGATGATTATGAAGAAGGTATGACTGTGGCTAAATTAGAGCCTTTTTTTAATTCTTTAAAAGAAAAAATCGTTCCACTTCTAGAAAAAATAAAAAATGCCCAGCAAGTTGATACTAGCTGTATTGATAAACCATATAATATCGGTAAACAAAAGCAATATTCTCATAAAATAGCCAAACAACTAGGATTTAACCTTGATAGCGGTGTTCTAAAAGAAAGTGCTCATCCTTTCACTTTAAACTTTAACAAATATGATGTTAGAATGACTACGCGCTATATCGAGAATCTTTTCACATCTTCTTTGTTTGGTACTATTCATGAAACAGGTCATGCAATGTATGAACAAAATATAGGCGATAATATCTATGATACTATTCTGGGTACAGGTGTTAGTTTAGGAATACACGAATCACAATCTAGATTTTATGAAAACCTAGTTGGCAAAAATAAAGCTTTTTGGGATAGCAACTATAGTGAACTACAAAGCTTGTTCTTAGAAAATTTAGCTGATACTAGTGCAGAAGAGTTTTATAAAGCGATAAACAAAGTTAGCCCAAGCTTAATCCGTGTAGAAGCAGATGAGTTGACATATTCTTTACATATATTAGTACGCTTTGAGTTAGAGAAAGAAATCTTCGAAAAGGATATTGCTATCGATGATTTACCAAAATTATGGAATGATAAATATCAGCAATATTTAGGCATTATTCCTAGTGATTTTTCCAATGGAATCTTACAAGATGTTCACTGGTCAGCGGGACTTTTTGGATATTTTCCAACTTATGCTCTTGGAAGCGCGTATGCTTCACAGATATTTCACTATATGAATAAAGAATTTGATGTTAATGATACTATTAAGCACAACAAGCTAGAGCTTATACTGAACTTCTTAACTAAACATATCCACCAATTTGGTAGTCTAAAGCCTGCTGATGAGATTATCAATAATATCTGTGGTGAATATCTAAATGCTAAATATTATGTTGATTATTTAGAAAATAAGTTTTCTAAAATTTATGAATTAAAATAATATCGATATCAACTACTCTTCTACCCTAGCCTTTAAGTTAAATATTAGCGATAATATATGCATTAAAATTTAATTATAGTATTTAAATGTCAAAACTAAATGCATACTTTGGCGAATTTGGTGGTCAATTTGTTCCTCAAATTCTTGTTCCAGCTCTTGAACAACTCGAGCAAGAGTTTATAAAAGCACAAAATGACGAGTCTTTTAAGCAAGAGTTTAAAGAACTTTTGGGAGAATATGCTGGCCGCCCCACTGCTCTTACAAAAACAAGAAATATAGTCAAAAATACAAAAACTAAATTATACCTAAAACGCGAAGATCTACTCCATGGTGGGGCTCACAAAACTAACCAAGTACTTGGTCAAGCTCTACTAGCTAAGAGAATGGGCAAAAAAGAGATAATTGCTGAAACAGGTGCTGGACAGCATGGAGTAGCAACCGCTCTAGCTTGTGCACTGCTAGATCTAAAATGCAGAGTTTATATGGGTGCTAAAGATGTTGCGCGTCAAAGTCCAAATGTCTTTCGAATGAAGTTAATGGGTGCAGAAGTCGTTGCAGTACATAGTGGTTCTGCAACACTAAAAGACGCATGTAATGAAGCTCTAAGAGACTGGTCAGCAAACTACAGCAAAGCTCACTATTTATTAGGAACTGCAGCAGGCCCTCATCCTTTCCCTACGATTGTTAGAGAGTTCCAAAGAATGATTGGTGAAGAAACAAAAGCGCAAATCCTTGCTAAAGAAGGCAGATTACCTGATGCTGTAATTGCTTGTGTTGGCGGTGGCTCAAACGCTATCGGCATGTTTGCTGATTTTATCGCTGAAAAAGATGTCAAACTTATAGGTGTCGAACCTGCTGGTAAAGGTATAGAAACAGGTGAACATGGTGCTCCACTAAAACATGGTAAACTAGGGATATTTTTTGGTATGAAAGCGCCATTAATGCAGGATGATAATGGTCAAATACAAGAATCATACTCAATATCTGCAGGCTTAGATTTTCCTTCTGTTGGCCCACAACATGCCTACCTACAATCAATAGGTCGTGCAGAGTATGTTTCTGCTACAGATGATGAAGCTTTAGAGGCTTTCAAACTTTTGTGTAGAAAAGAAGGAATTATCCCTGCTTTAGAGTCATCTCATGCTTTAGCATATGCTTTAAAACTTGCTTATGATAACCCTGATAAGCAACAAATACTTGTAGTAAACCTTTCTGGGCGTGGTGACAAAGATATTTTTACTGTGCATGATGTTTTAAAAGAAAAGGGAGAGATTTAATAATGACTAGTAGGTACACAACCCTTTTTGAAAGTTTAGCAAAGAAAAATCAAGGCGCTTTTATCCCTTTTGTAACTATTGGTGATCCTAACAAAGATTTATCTTTTGAGATTATCGAGGCCTTGATTCAATCAGGTGCTGATGCTTTAGAGCTAGGCATACCTTTTTCCGATCCTTTAGCTGATGGACCAACTATACAAGAAGCTAATATTAGAGCTTTAAATAGTGGTATTACACCAGATGATTGTTTTGAGATTTTAGCTAAAATTAGACATAAATACCCTGTTATCCCAATAGGACTACTTTTATATGCAAACCTTGTCTATGCAAATGGTATAGAGAAATTTTATAATAAGTGTTTTGCTGCTGGTGTAGACTCAATACTAATAGCTGATATACCAGCTCATGAGTCAAAAGATTTCCGTGAGGTTGCTGAGAAAGTTGGTATAGCACAAATATTCATAGCGCCACCAGATGCAAATGAAATAACATTAGAACAAATAGCTAAAATTGGTAGTGGCTATACTTATTTACTTTCAAGAGTTGGAGTAACTGGTACGGAAACTGCGGCAAACATGCCGGTCGAAGAAGTACTGGTGAAACTCAAACAATATAATGCTCCTAAACCGATATTAGGCTTTGGAATTTCTAAACCTGCCCAAGTCCAACAGGCAATAAAAGCTGGAGCAACAGGCGCAATCTCAGGCTCTGCTACTGTTAAAATTATTCAAAATAATTTAGCTGATAAGACTAAAATGCTTAGTGAACTTAAGAATTTTGTCAAAGCAATGAAAGCAGCCACTATAATCTAACTTAAAGAAAAATAAATTTATCTCCTTATATAACCTACTAGGCATAAAAGTAGTACATTCTGTCACAATCCTGAACTCGTTTCAGGATCTCAATAAAATCAATACTTATAATGAGATGCTGAAATAAATTCAGCATGACATTTTTATATGTAGTTAGCTGTATAAAGCTTATTAAAATCTACAACACACGAATTTAGCTTAAGGGTTTTTTTTAGTATATGACAAATTAATATAAACAAGCTGATAGAGAGTTTACTTATCACTCTTTTGTAGCTTTCTTTGCAGCTTTTTTCCTAGATTTTTATCATCTTTTAAATTAACCATACCTTCACCTTCACCAACCATTTGGTTAACGACGTCAAGTTCAGTTTCTTTTTTATCTACAAGCTTTATTCCTGTGTTTTCAAAATGATCTTTTTTAAATTTTTTCCAGTCTTTATCTACTTGAAATATATATTTGCAAGCCTCTTCTATGAATTGGGCTTCATCCTCTATCTCTGCCCATTTCAAATACTCCAGCATTTCATCAAGTACACTTTTATCAACTTCTAAATGTACAGCCACCCTATTCTTTTTCTCTTTTTTTCTAATGTTTATAAGTGACATATTGGTTCCTTTTGAGGGTTTTGTAACTATATTTTATCAAACTAGTATAAATGTACAAAAAGTTACTCCAGCTGATTAAAAAGGTTTTCTAAGATGTTTTTTGAAGTTTATAGATTTTCCTCCAACTAATATAACCATATATGGCATTTATAAAAGCTACTAATTTTGTAATAATAACTGGGATAATTGCTATCGTTATAACTGAATCAACAATTCCATCAATCCAGATTGAAATAGTTAAAACATCTATCGTCAACCACAAAAGCCAATGCTCACGATATATAAGAACAGTCAAAATAAATGCAACTATTGATGTGACTTCTACGATCGCATCAGCAAATAAGCCAACGCTCTGACCAAAATACAAGTGCAGCACAAAATAACCATAAACGGCAGATACTACAGCTATGCTAAAGATAATTTTTATAAACTGTGCTTGCGTGAGTTTTTTTATCTTTATTTGTTGCCCTTTGGTATTGTTATGTGGTCTAGTCCAATTATACCAACCATAAAATTGAATCGGACATAAGAAAAATAGTGCTAAAAGTAACTGTCCATAAACTTGATTTTGGTAGGAAATAAGCGCATACATAAGTGCACCAATTAATCCTAAAACATAATTAAAAACTTTTCCTTTAGCTGCGAGGATCAAGTTTGTAATACCAACAATAGAATATATCAATATAAAAGAACTACTACCACTCAAATAAGCCGCTAGTGTAGTTAGCATGATACAGCTAAACAGCCATGTAACTTCTTTTTTGCTCCAACCACTAAGAGTATTTTCTAATAAATTCATTGATAAATTTAAAAAATATTTAGATTAGTTATTTTAAGTGTGTTATAGCTGTGCTGCAACAATAATCTTCTAAGAAGATATAATTTGGCTAAAATCTTTTATATAACTTCTTGAAAAATAATTAAGCGGCCCTAGATATATAAGCAGATAATTTTTCTTAAGGGGAAATAATGGATATAAATAAATTTACAATAAAACTACAAGAAGCTTTAGCTGAAGCTCAATCTTATGCTTTTCAACAAAAAGCTACAGAGTTTACCACAGCCCATTTATTAAAAGCGTTATTAGAGCAAAATGATAGTGTCGCCACAGCTATATTAAGTGTTTGCGGAGTTAATATCCAAAGCTTTATAAAGGCTGTCAATGATCTTGTTGATGGTGTTGCTGTATTAGCAGGTGAAGGTAATCCCAAAATAGCTCCATCTCGAGAGCTAATTGCAACACTACATAAAATGCAAGAAATTGCTAATAAAAATAAAGATGAGTTTATCTCAAGTGAGCTTTTCTTATTAGCTTCATTAGAGGATAAAAGTTTAACCAGACTGTATAGTAAATTTAATATTACAAAAGACAAAATTACTAAAGCAGTTGATGATTATCGCGGGGGAGAAAAAGTGAGTAGTCAAAATCAAGAAGATATGAAAGGTGCATTAGACAAATATACAGTAGATCTAACAGAACTTGCGAAAAAAGGAAAGATAGATCCAATTATCGGTAGGGATAGTGAGATTCGCAGAACTATACAAGTATTGCAAAGAAGAACAAAGAACAATCCTGTGCTAATTGGTGAACCAGGCGTTGGTAAAACAGCTATAGTTGAAGGACTTGCACAAAGAATCATAAATAATGAAGTACCAGAAGGAATCAAAGGTAAAAAGGTACTATCTCTAGATATGGGTGCATTACTAGCAGGTGCTAAGTTTAGAGGTGATTTTGAGGAAAGATTAAAATCTGTACTAAAAGAACTAGCGAAACAAGAAGGCAACGTAATTTTATTTATCGATGAATTACATACTATGGTTGGTGCTGGTAAATCTGAAGGCTCTATGGATGCTGGTAATATGCTTAAGCCTGCTCTAGCTAGAGGCGAACTAAAATGTGTTGGTGCAACAACTTTAGATGAATATCGTGAGTATGTTGAGAAAGATCCAGCACTAGAAAGAAGATTCCAAAAAGTGTTAATTGATGAGCCAACAGTTGAAGATACTATAGCTATACTTAGAGGCTTAAAAGAAAGATATGAACTACATCATGGTGTAAATATCACTGACTCTGCTATCGTAAGTGCTGCAACTCTATCACATCGATATATAACTGATAGACAACTACCAGATAAAGCTATTGATTTAGTTGATGAAGCTGCAAGTTTAATTCGTATGGAAATTGATTCTAAGCCAGAGAAAATGGAAAGCTTATACCGTAGAATCATTCAGCTTAAAATGCAACGTGAACAGCTGAAAAAAGAAAAAGATGAGGCTACTAAAAAACGTTTAGAAATACTTGAACAAGAAATAAAAGGACTAGATTCTGAGTATAAAGGACTAGAAGAGCTTTGGAAAGCTGAGAAGCTTAAAATGCAAGGTGCTAGCAAGCTTAAAGAGCAACTTGAAAAAGCAAAATTTGAGCTTGAAAAATATCAAAGAGCTGGTGATTTAAGCAAAATGGCAGAATTACAGTACGGTAAAATACCAGAGTTAGAAGCACAAATTAAGCAAATAGAAGCTACAACGGCTGAATCTTCTGAAAATAAACTAGTAAGAACATCTGTTACAGAAAATGAAATTGCTGATGTAGTATCAAAAGCTACTGGTATACCTGTATCTAAGATGATGGAAGGTGAAAAAGAAAAACTACTAAATATGGAAAGCTTCTTACATAAGAGAGTGATTGGCCAAGATCAAGCGATAAAAGCAGTATCTAATGCTGTGAGAAGATCTCGCTCTGGCTTATCAGATCCTAATAGACCTATAGGCTCATTTATGTTCTTAGGCCCAACAGGTGTAGGTAAAACCGAGCTAACAAAAGCTTTAGCAGAATTTTTGTTTGATGATCAAGATGCAATGCTTAGAGTAGATATGTCAGAGTTTATGGAAAAACACTCTGTGGCTAGGTTAATTGGTGCGCCTCCAGGATATGTCGGTTATGAACAAGGCGGCTATATGACAGAGCATGTAAGAAGAAGACCTTACTCTGTAATCCTACTTGATGAGGTTGAGAAAGCTCATGCAGATGTATTTAACATCTTACTACAGGTGCTTGATGATGGTCGCTTGACTGATGGACAAGGTAGAACAGTAGATTTTAAAAATACTGTAATCGTGATGACCTCAAATCTTGGTTCGCATCGAATCCAAGAAATGCAAGGTCAAGACTATGAAACAGTAAAATCTGCTGTAATGGAAATGGTACTTAGCCACTTTAGACCTGAATTTGTAAATAGGGTTGATGACGCTATAGTCTTTGAACCACTAAATAAAGAAATGATAACTGAAATAGCTAAGATACAAATCAAGCGCTTAGAAAAACGCTTAGCCGATTTAGATATTGGCTTAGAAGTTACATCTAAAGCTATGGATAAACTAGCTGATGCTGGTTTTGACCCTATATTTGGAGCTAGACCACTTAAGCGTGCTATCCAAAACAACTTAGAAAACCCTCTAGCTCTTAAGCTTCTAGATGGTGAGTTTAAGGCTGAAGATAAAATAGTTGTTGATGTTGACACTAATGACAATATTACATTCTCTAAGTAAAATTAATAAACAAGTCAGTTATGAAAAATTAATAGCTGCTATTATTTTTTCATAATTTACTCTGATATTAACTACTGATAAGCTAGTCATCACAAATTATCATAATGTTTAATTAGAGATATTAATATGAAGTATAGAAAGTTATTATTAACTACATTAATGACAGCATGTGGAGCTACAAGCTACGCTTCAGCATTAGATTATAAGGCTGGAACTACTTATCAGCAAGGACAAGAAGTCAATAATGCTGGATCTTGTTATGTGTGTAATATCCCAGGATGGTGCTCTTCTTCAGCAGCTTGGGCTTATGAGCCTGGTAAAGGTACAGCATGGCAAGAAGCTTGGACAGAAGGATGTGAAGATCCTGGTCCTAGCCCACAGCCTGTAGCTGAAAAAACTATTTCTGTAAATCTAGCTGGCGATAGTTTACCTACTGATGCAAAAATTGAGTTCTCAAGTAATAGTAAAGTTTATACTGTTAATAATAATCAGGTAACTCTACCATATTCTAATACTCAGGCTATTAACTACACAATCAGTATAAGTGGTAAAGATACTGGCCCAATCTCACCAAACTCTTTTGCAATGACAAAAGATACAACCTCGATTAATCTAACTTATAAAAGTAAACCAGTACCAGCACCTGGAAACTGTGATACCATACCAACTGATACTAAGGATTTTATTCCTAATGGACAAGAGGGATTCTGGTCAGGTTATAGTAAGGGGGCTTTTGTTAAGTTTGATGGAAACATTTATGAACTTATTAATAGCTGGTGGACTAGTGCATCTCCTGCTGATGACTCTGGTTGGGTACTATGTGAAGCTGTGGTACAGGCTAATGTTCATGTTAAAACAACAGGCTTACCTCAAACTATTAATAAGCTAAATATCAAACTTGGCTCAGAATTATATAGCGTAAATCCAACTAACCCTGAGCTTATAACTCTAGGCAAAGGAAGTTATGATGTCTCAGCTGAAAAAGTTTTAAGTTCTGATGCTTCAGAAATTTATATTGCGGATAATATTATACCTAATCCTATCATAGTTAGTAAAGAAACTCATGATATTGATTTAAATATAAATTTCAAAGCTGAAGCTGTTAAACCTACTCAAGTTAACTTTAATGTTAGCTATGCTGAAGGGACTAATCCAGCCGCAACTACAGCTACAGTATCAAATGCTAATGGATACAAAGAAACTGTACAATTAACAGCTGGTAGTAATACTATCAGCCTTCCTTCAAAGGGTGAGTTTACAATCAAGCCTGATAGTTACAAATTTAATGATACTAACTACGAAGCAAATACTCTAACTGTCGTTGATGGTAAGTTTAAGGATGGTAACAGTGTAAGCTATACACCAGCTGGTGCTTGGCCAGAAAAGTCTGTGGTCGGATACTGGGGTACTTGGACTTGGGGGCAAAGCTCTGAACTACCAGAGAAAATGAGTGATTTTGCTGATTACTATAATGTAATAGTTCCAGGATTTGTTAGCGTCTCTGGAAATCAAGTAACAGGCTTTTTTGACCCTGTTAATCTAGAGTACTTTGCAGAAGCAGTTAAAAGAATCCATGCTAAAGATGGTTTAGTTATAGCATCTACAGGTGGCGCAAATAATACTTGGCAACCTTCATTGTCAAGTGATAATAATGAATTAGCTAAAAATATTGTCAATTATCTTGCAGAAAACAATATGGATGGTTTTGATTTTGACCTTGAGGGTGATGCAATTAAAGGTACAGATAGCTGGACTAAAGAGATGCAAGACTTAATAGCAAAAATGCGTGAATATGCTAATAGTGATAAAATGAAAGACAAATTCCCGAGAGGTTTCTTTATAACAGCTGCTCCACAAACATATGTTGACACTGGAGTTCCTGCTTCTATATATTGGACATCAACCGGCGGAAGATACAATATCTTCAAAGATATGCTGCCAATGAATGCTTGTGGTGGCAGCATCTGCTTTGATGCTTTGTTAATACAAAACTATAACAACCGCAGGGCATCAGGCTGGCCAAATCAGGCTCCAACATTATCGATGAAGATAGCTGCAGATACATTAAAAGCTGCTAATAATACTAAAACTAAAATAGTTATTGGTGATGATTTTGCTCCTTCAGAAAATAGCTATGTATCACCAGAAGAGCTACAAACAGCATATACTACAGGTGATAGTGAAGGTCCTGCGCTTAATAGTTATAATAACTTCTCAGGCTTTATGGTTTGGGCTCTTGGCCAGAATCCAACAACGATAGATGCAGTTGATTTTGGTAAACAAATTGCCGAGTTCTATCCTATAAATGATAAATAAACTGCCTTTTTCTGCTAATATATTTCTTAACTTCAAATTCTCTTTTAACCATCAATATGAATATTTCTAATATCAAAATTATGCTGCTTGGCTCAGGTGAGCTAGGCAAAGAATTCATTATAGCTGCACAAAGACTAGGTATCGAGACTATTGCTGTTGATCGCTATAAAAATGCTCCAGCAATGCAAGTAGCTGATAAGAGTTATGTTATAGATATGCTCAATGCTGATGCACTGGAAAAACTAGTTCTAGCAAAGTCTCCAACATATATTGTCCCAGAAATAGAAGCTATAAATACTGATAGTCTAATTAAGCTTGAGTCGCAAGGATTTAATATTGTTCCATGTGCAAAAGCGGCCAAACTAACTATGGATCGCCAAGGGATTAGAGCTTTAGCTGCCAAAGAGCTTAATTTGCCAACTTCAAAGTTTGCATTTGCAAATAGTGAACAACAATATCTATCTGCAACACAATCCATTGGAATCCCGTTTGTAATAAAGCCTGTAATGAGCTCATCTGGCAAGGGGCAATCGATAGTCAAAGACTCTAAAAGTATTAAAAAAGCTTGGGATTATGCTCAAAGTGGTTCACGCGGCCATGCAAAAGGGGTCATTATCGAGCAATTTATTGATTTTGACTATGAAATTACTCTTTTGACTGTTAGACATAAAGCTGCTACTTTATTTTGTGATCCTATTGGCCATATTCAACAAGATGGTGATTATCGCTTCTCTTGGCAACCACATGCAATGTCAGATGCAGCTTTAGCAAAATCACAAAAAATTGCTAAAGAAATTACTGATGCCTTGGGCGGTTATGGAGTTTTTGGTGTTGAGTTGTTTATAAAAGGCGATGAAGTATTTTTTAATGAAGTCTCGCCACGCCCTCATGATACAGGTATGGTGACACTTATATCTCAAAATATCAACGAATTTGAGCTACATCTTCGTGCAATACTTGGACTACCTATACCTGATATAAAGACATTACAGCCGTCTGCTTCTGCAGCAATACTGCTTGAAGGAGATACAACTAATGCAAGTATTTGCGGCATTGATAAAGCATTAGCTGACTCAAATGTAGATATAAGAATATTTGGCAAAAAAGAAATACATGGTAAACGCCGTATGGGAGTTGTATTGGCAAAAGCACAAAATACTCACAAAGCTTTAGAAAGTTCTAAGCGAGCTCTAGCACATATTCAACTTATTAAATAAGCTAGCGCTTTCTAAGCAAATTTATGCCATCTCCAATCGGTATTATACAAGCTTCTACGCGCTTATCATTATGAATTAACTTATTTAATTTCCTTATAGCTAGTGTACTTTCTTCGTTGTTTTGCCCATCAGCAACTCGAACTGACCACAAAACGTTATCTACCACAATAATACTCCCCCGGAATCAATCAACTCTAAAGTTTTTTCATAGTAATTTATGTAATTTGGTTTATCAGCATCGATGTAAACAAAATCAAATTTTTGCTGTTGGTGTAAAAATCTATCTAGTGCCTCAAGTGCCGGAGCAATATTTAGGTTAATTTTATGCTCAACTCTAGCCTGTTGCCAAAAGTGCTTATATGGCTTGAGATACTCATAACTAATATCACATGCCTCAATCTTAGCATCATCAGCTAAAGCTTGAGCCATTACTAAAGTAGAAAAACTGCGAAAAACTCCTATTTCTAAAACCCTTTTAGCATTAATTATTTTTAGCAAAACACTAAGCAACTGCAACTGGTTTGGTGAACTAAGCATATGATTTAATTCATCATTATTTGCTTTATCAAAAAGTTTTTTGGCAATAGCATCTAACTTAACTGAATTAGCATCGATATATTGATCAAGATTAGCACTATTAAATAATGATTTGATAGACATAAAAAATACCTTACATGCTTATGCTTTATTTATAAATTTAGATAACCAAAAAAGTCTAAATTTGCTAGCGAGAATGCTACTTAACTTTAGTTATAGAAAAAGTCCAAAACCAAAAAATAAGTGCGTAAACACCCCACCATTCAACAATATTATGATTAATTGTCGTTTGATCCATAAATACTGACCATATTGAAAATGCGATTGTTATTAAAATTGCTATTCTGCGTAAAATCAGTGGAATTTTATTTAACTTAGCTGAGTATTTATATTCAATAATCGTATACCACACCTGGCAAACACTCATCAACACAAAAAATACCGCAACAGCTTTTAGATGTACATTCATGGGGGTATCTTGACCGTCAATCACAGCAGTACCTATTATCAAGCCAATACAGCCAACTGATGCTAAAAATAATATTGCTTTTCCTTGCTTGATTACTGCTTTGCTATAGTCACTTATTTGTACAAGTAATTGCTGGATAAAGAAAAATATCACCGCCATCAGTGTTGCTGTTGGTATTAATACTGCCTTGAGCATATATTTCTCATATGAAGTAAACCCAGCATGAGTAATATCAGAGCAACCTGAAATGAAAGGATTACATAATGTATTATGTCCATCAGCTATAGATACAAGATATGTGGCAAAAAACAAAATAGCTACCGATATGGTCATTGCAGCAATAAGTTTTCTTGGATCAATTTCAGCTTTCATTCTTTTAACCCAAAAGTTAGTGAAATATTAAGCTTATAGTATCACTTGTTAATAAATATTTCTAATTTTAGCTAATCAATTTAAGCGTAAAACTTGATTACATAATTTTCAAACTAATAAAGAGTTTATAAAAGTTATTCAAAACGAATAATATTTACCTTTTTTATAACTATGCTATAATTTGTTGGTTTCTTTAAAAAAATAGTAAAAAACGAAAGGATTTAACAAAATGCCATTTGTAGTTACTGAAAGTTGTATTAAATGTAAATACGGTGATTGCGTAGAAGTTTGTCCAGTGGACTGTTTCTATGAAGGACCAAATATGCTAGTAATCAACCCAGATGAGTGTATTGACTGCGCTCTTTGTGAGCCTGAGTGTCCTGTTAATGCGATAAAATCTAGTGATGATTTAAGTGAAAATGAAGAGCAAATGCTTGAACTTAACAAAGAGCTAGCTGGTATTTGGCCAAATATCGTAGAAAAGTGTGAACCTTGTGAAGATGCTGATAATTGGGCATCTGTTCCAGATAAGTTAAAATATTTAGAGAAATAGTTTCTCTTTTTACTTCTTTAGAACTTTTGGTATTCTTAGTCTTTTATCTATTTCTTAATTATCTTATTAGATAATTTAGTTACTATTCCTTGAATGATATTTTTTAATTCAAGAACTGCTATTATTACTATAAATGAGCCAAAGAATATGCTTCCAACAATACAATATAATGGTACAGATTGAATTAACATAATAAGTATTCTCCCTAGTTACATTATTTTTCTTTCATAATTTAATAACTATCTTTTAAAATTCATTTCTATTTAGATCTGTTTTTTTATTCTTTTTTCCTTTTACAACAAGCCAAATAAATTTAATTACTAGATCACATCAATAAAGTTACTTTATAGAAGATAATATTCTCTAAAAATAGCTAAGATATTTCCTATTTGTAAAATTTTGTAATTTTGAAGATTGCTATTTCAATAAGTACTCATAAATCAGAAAGTTGCTGATAAAAAGCCAAGCCCTAGTATTTACACTGCTAGCTTCATTTCCATAAACCTAATAAATTTTTGCTAACTCTTATTTACAACTATAACTTTATATCAAAAATTCCATCTATAAACTAAATATTTGTATAAATTTGAACAGGTAAAATTATAATTATATATCTATTTATAAATTATATATTTTACTTATCTAAAGTTTTTACAATTTAACTTATTTTTATTTAATTCACCCAAACTTTTTTTTATGTATCTAATTAATTCTGCGCTAGAGATTTTTTGTTTAATTGGTGGTATCCCAAGATAGATTCTAATAGGATCATTATTAGATAACCTACTTAATCTAAAAGATAAGATATCAGCAGTTTTTGAAGAAAATGATATCAAGTTACTAGGGGCACACAGTGACTCTAATTTAGATAAAAATACTCCTTTTGGTAAAAAATTTCCAGGAATTTTAAATTGATTTATTAAATAGTCTTTAATTTTATCTTTTTTTGAAGGTTTGCCAGATTTTGATTTTACATCAGCTCCTCTAGAAAGGATAAATTGCAAAATAGTAAGTTGAATACTATAAAAATTATTCATATCTTTAACTTGATAATTCTTGACTAAATAGGAATGATTTTTACCCTTTATTATTCTTTGGAAACCCTCAATATTACGGTATATTATCCCTTCTATCTGCTTTGATAGAACCCTTTCATCGATGCTTAAATCCATACCAAAATAGTTAGAGAAAGCTTTATTTTGAAAAGGATCTGCTTTTTGGCCCATTGCCATTTTATATGTCTCTTTTACTTGTTGAATGCTTTCACAAACTATCTCAGATATTGATTTTCCAAATTTTGCATTAATCGTATTGATATAATCAGAGGCTATAATGGGTAAATATTCTTTCAATCCTGGAATACGAATATAATAATCTACATAATTTTTATGAATAGCATTATGGGCTCCTCGCCCTTCATATTCATAAGGAAATAGAATGTTAATAGGTGAATTCTTTGCAAAACTTCTAAAAGCCGCACCTCCATCGATTTTTGCAACTTTTTTAGCACCTTCTTCACCATACAATGCAACGTTACTTGAATGGAGGCTATAATCTCCAAAGAACGCTACTGATTGTAACACACATTTGGCTAAAGTTATTTTCATATCTTCTTTATAAGTTGGTTTTTGAAATAATTTACTTTCTTCTACAAATTTACTATAAATACTTCTATTTGTTATTTCTTTCCAATTATCTCTTTCTTTTCCGCTACTTTTTGCAGTTCCTAGATATCTAAAAAGTTCTTTAAAATCTGATAAAATAGGTACGCTTAATGCTAGCATTGATTTATTTTCTATGTTTACTACAATTCCATCAGCTGCTGATATATAAGGATTCTCCACATCCAAATAACCATTAAATCTAAGATTATTTGCCAGTGCTCCATGGAACATTTCGCAAAACATTTCTTTAGGATCGCCTGGTATCTTAATGTAATGTCTATTACCTTTAATGTCCTTATATAAACCAGGAAGAGGATTAGTATTCCCTCTCATATTCTTTCCACCTATTGCTTGCTTTTCACTTTTATCCTTATATAAATATTTAGTATCTATATTCTCGGCAGCAGCTTGATTTGTTTCTAAATAAAACTTATCTTCTTTTGTTCCAAATTCATATTCTTTTATTAACATCTTAATTCCTTACTTATTTACTTTCTGATCTAAGCTATTTTTTAATTTTTGCATTCTCTCAATAAAATGATTTAATATTGCTTCAGCTTTTTTAATACTGACTTTTGATTTGTTATTATTGACTTTTGAATTTTCAAAACTACTTAATTGTGTTTGAAGTGGAACAAATAAACTAGCTTGTAAATTATTACAACGCTGATTAATAGTATCAATAATACTTTTAAACTCATTAATGTTATTAAGTGTTGCTAAGTTAGACCTAAAAAAAGCACTCTGAGAATTAGATGTTGTTGTCTTTTTGCGATCACTTAGACTTGCTCTGCCTGTATGTGCGGCTCTTAACAAAAATGTATTACTACTACCTGGACTAAACCTAGAATTAGCCGCTAATAAATTAATTAATGCCGTTAGATTTTTGCTTCTTAAAACTCGTGATAGTTCAGCTATACGAAATTTAGTACTATCTTTACTCAGCATATCCCATTTATCAACTATGTAGTCGTGATCTATTTTTGCAAAATAAGTTTCACCATCAAAATTAGCTTGACCATAGTTAAAAATATGAAAATCATCTTCCATGAGTAGGTAAACAAAAACTAAAATAGATATTAGACCCTTGGTTTTAAGTTTCTCATCATCTGTCATTTTTCCATATTCTTTAAAGCCCTTTAAACCTCTTGAACAAATTCCTATTATTTGATCATTTTTAGTAACAAGCCTTGATTCTGAAGCTCTTTCACCAATTAAATAACGCCATATTTGTGCATAAACCACCTCAGCTATACCATTATCTATATTCTTTTGATACTCTTTAGAAGAGAGTTCGAAAGGTTTCATAAAAAATAAATTGCCAGGACTCTTATAAATTCTAATATCATGAGCAGAAGTTTTAGACGTCTTAGTTGGTGGTTGCCCTAGATCACATTCTTCTATAGTAAAAAGACTATCTTTTAGATCATTATTTTCAAATAATTTATCAAATCCAGTTCCTTTTATATATCTATAACCTGCACTGATAGAGTCGCGAGCATTTTTCACATAAGTTCTAAGTGAACTAGTTGTATTATTGCCTTCAGTTAGTTTTTTTGCTTCTTTTTTAATAGTGCTTATATCTACTGATTTAGGCTGAGTTTTATAAGCGATACTTAATAGCTGATTTGATATTGCAGATGTTGACTTAGTATATATGAAATTATATAAAAGAATATGTAATTGTTCTTCCGAATATGCAGCTCTATATACCCATTTTGAGAGTATTTTCGCTCTTTCTATGCCTGATTCACCATGGTGATGGAGCAATTGCCAGTTAGATAGTTTTGCTTTGTTTTGATTTAATATATATGAATCAATAGCTTGTTGAATAACATCTACACTAGGATTTATAAATTCTACTGCCATTTTACATTTACCTCTTATCTTTTGATTTATAATTTATTACTACTTAACTGTTTTGCTATAGCTTATTTAGGATTACTCACTGCATGGCATCACAGCTAGAGACTTGTATAGAAAATAACTCAAAAAGGTAACTGAAATATTTCTTATTTGTAAAAGTTTGCAATAATGACGATTTTAAACTAGATATGATAAATAGATGGTAGCTAATTAAATAATTTATTCTTCCCTATTATCTCTTATTCTTATATACAAGAATGTTATTAAACATAGTACTAATAATAATGTTATATAATTACTTGTAAACCAAACATTTACCCACTCAGAGATAATAAGTCCAAATAAAAATGATACGAATCCTAAAGTTAAAACTATATTAAATTTATAATAATTATGTTTACTTATATATACAGCAATAACGAAAAAAAAGAAAAATGAGTAATACCAAGTAAAGTTAGCAACAAGAAATTCATTTAAAAAGTAGGCTTCTCCAAAAATTAATATAAATATAATGTTCACAAATAGTAATATACTAGAACATGAAAATATAAAGATATATTTATTCTTATTTACATAAGCTGATATTAATATTATTGATAAAAATAATATGGCATACACTACAATTTGAAAAAAGTAAAAAACATTAAAATATGCGTTATCACTAAATACTACATAATATAAAAGGTACTGTTGTATAAGCCCGTCTATAGTTCCACAGATTAATAAATAAAAAAATATTTTTACTATAGAATATTTTTTAAAGATATTTATCAAATATACAAAAAACCTAATAGAAAAGTTTTTATAATTTACTTGCTTTTCCGTTAATTCATCTTTTGTGATAAAAGAATATAATATAAATAGTCCAATAAATAAAATTGATGTACAGTATGATATTATCTTTCCTCTTAAAGCTGTTTCTTGAGCTAATAAAGAGGATGTCAGTAGCATTACTAGCTTTAATAAAGGGAAAAAGCCACAGAATAACCCAGCAGCAAAAAATTTATTTTTTACTCTTAAAATAAGCTTATACAAAAGCATAAACATATTTGTATATAATATCGAAAATCCCAAAACAATAAAAAATAACTTCAATACTGAATTGGAATGAAAAGATACAGCATATATAAAATAAACAAAGAAACCGATCAAAAAACTTGTTTTTATAACCTGATTTAATTTTTTATGAGAAAAAAAACACAATATAGATGATATTAATATTAAAACAGGTAATAAAGCACCGATTAGGTAGAAAAACCTAAAATACCTATAAGTATTTGCAGAAGTTAGATTTTGATAATTCATTAGTTCAGGAATCATAGCTAATATAACTTCTAAGGTTATTATTATCAATACTAAAATAAAGTTCTTAAACTGGTAGTTTAACATTAACGATTACTCCGTGAGGCTCATAATGATTGCTTATACTTATAAAGCCATTATGATTAGTGATAATTTCTTGAACTATAGTCAGTCCAAGGCCATTGCCTTCTTTCATACTATTAACCTGATAAAATGGCCTAAATATATTTTTAATTTCACTTTCCTTTATTCCTTTTCCATAATCTTTAATATTTATTTCTACAAAATAATCATTTTTTGCAATATTGACTGATACTTTATCACTATATTTTTTTGCATTTGAAATTAAATTTTCAAAAGCCCTATATAAAGATAGCTTTCGACCCTTTAAGCAAATATCATCATCTATATTTATATCTATGTTGTTATATTTATTTATTATATTCTTTAGTAAAGAGCTAATATTTATATCTTCGATTACTTCATGACCAAACATGTCATCTTTTGCTTCTAATAATATTTGATAACATAACTTTTCTAACAGCTCAACGTCCTCTAAATTATCTTTGTAATCGACCAAACCTAACTCATACCTAAGTTTTAAACGTGCAATAGGCGCCTTAAGATCATGAGCAATCATCGATAACATCTTTGTTCTTATATTTAGTGCTTTGAATAATCTCTCTTGTATAAAATTTATTGAATTAGCAAACCGACCTAGCACTTTGATACCACTTGCCCTAACTTCTTTTTTTACTAACGACATGCCAACTTCATATACATTATCTTCTAGCTTTCTAGTAGGGATAATTATTTTTAATAGCGCCCAGCAAAATATGCTTATGATAACTATTACCATTGCTGTTATTAAGTTGGCAAATAATAGCACTTTTTCTTCAGGTAAAGTTGACCTAATAATATAGTTTAGCCATTTACCTTTATAACTCTTAACAGAGATACAATACCATAAACGAAACTTAATATTTTCACTATTATTATAATATTCCTCAAGTTCTTTTTGATTTAATTGTGTTTTACATAGCGGTTTTTGTGTAAATGATGCTACAGCAGCATTAAATTTAAAATTAAAAAATATGTTTCCATTTAAAAGTTCACCTTGGTAATTCGAAAGCATTTTGATCATACTAATATTATTTCTAGAGATACTAGTGATAGTTTTATCAGGATTTAACCTATTTTGGTCTGCTATCGAATAAGTTGCTACAATAATCTGTGCGATAAGTAATATTAATATTAATAGAATTAATAGCCTGAAAATTTTATTTTTTAATATTATTCTTATAGTTGATTTCATTAACTATTCTTCTGATGTACTGCTAGTGTCCACATGTAGCCCGAGCCATGTATAGTCTTTATAACATCATTTATACCGATATCCTTAAGTATTTTTCTCAATCTTGAGACCTGTATATCAATTGATCTGTCAAAATTTTCTAATGATCTATTTTGTGTTTGCTCCATTAGAATATCTCTCGAAAGAATAATATTTGGGTTTTCGAGAAAATATTTAAGAACCCGGTAAACTCCAGTTGTTATGGGTATCATTTTTGCTTTATGTTTTAATGTTTGTGTACTTGTATCAAGTATACAATCACCAAAGGTGTAGCTAATGAATTTTTTATTTATTGTTGCTGGTACTTGTTTATGAGACCTTTTAATAATGTTTTTAATTCTTGAGTATAGCACCATAGGATTAAAAGGCTTAATCATATAGTCATCCGCACCTACCTCTAATGCAATTATAGTATTAATATCCTCCTGAGACGAGGTTAACATCAAGACAGGAATCTCAGAGAATGTTCTAATTCTCTTACATGTCTCTATACCGCATATTCCTTGCATATGGATGTCTAAGATAACAACATCAAACTTATCATGGCTAGTACTTAAAAGATCTACAGCATCTTCACCTGAGTGTACTATATGTATTTGATAATTATATTTATTAAAAAAAAGTTCAAGCATGGAACAAATTTTTTCGTCATCATCAACTATTAAAATGTGCATATTTTTTCCTTTTAATACATTCCTACAGTTATTCTTTGCTAGAGAAACATCATTACTATTTTTATTTCTGATCATGATGATCAAAAGTTTTTTAAGTTAAATTAAAAAGTTAGATGTTTACATGTAAAAATTGAATGCTACTCTGTTTCCTACACCTCGTAAAATAATTATATATTAATTTTAAAAATAAGTCATTTTGTTCAAATTAGCAATAAATTACTAAAAACTAATCTAATTATAAAAAGGAATATTAAAAAGATATTTCAAAATTCATCTCTAAAAAACTTTAACCTGTCTAATAATATATAATATACATGTGATAAGTAAATCGAATAATTCAGTACACAAATAAAACTTTTAACATTACTTCTTTAAGCAATATATTTCCACTTAAATCTATGCTTATTAAAACAAGATTAGTCAAGTTGATTATAAATTATCATTTCGCAACAGACGTATTCTTTACAAAGATAACTTATTAGTTTAATTTAAAAAATAAATTTAATTAAAAATAATATCCATGAGAAATATTTTCCTAAGCTTATTATTAGTGACCCCATTATGTTGCTTTAGCAAAGGAGAAAATCAACTAAATTTTGAGATGTTTAATAATGAAAAGTGTATTTATACTAAAGGTGAAATATCAGTTTTTAAAACTCAATACCTTAAAAGAGAAAATGAAAAAACAATTATTGACGCCTTAATCGAATATGAAGGAAAAAATATAGAACAGAAAATAGTTGATGAAGATAAAATATTTATGTTTACTGTATCTTATAAAGCTCCATTAAAAAGTCAAGGAACAATAAAGTTTAAAAGTATAGAACAATCAGGTCTTCTAAATGCTTTAAACTTTGATCTACAAAGAAAAATTGGTCAGGATGAAGCAACATATCAAGTACTTCTGTGTTATATGGAAAATGATCCGATATTAATTTACATAGAGAGTGATGGTAAATTATATGGATTCCCAACCCTAGTTACTTCAAATGAAAACATCGATGACTACTGGGTTAATAGTGATAAAAATAAATAGAATTAATTTTGAATAGCTCTCTTGTAACCTATTATAAATACATAATCTTATCTCGGAAAAACCTAACAATTTATAGAATAATAATTTCAGCTACTTTATCTAATTAAATCTCATTTGTTTATATACAACTCAAATATAACTGGTATGTATCATCGTTCAACAAATTAACTTTAAGACACAAGACTTTCTCATCAACTACAGCTTGCCATTGATCTCCTAATGGTATAATTTCAAAAACTTGCTCAGCATTTGGAAAGTTATCCAAGATTACTTTTGAATCAACAGCCTTTAACTCAATACCAGGTAGTGCTTTTAATAAGATATTTTCAGCTTTCGAAGGTGCAAAACCTTTAACTAATAATTTTTTATCCGATATAGCAGTTGAATTACTATGATATATTAGATATTTAGATTCAGATGTAAAAAACTCATCATCTAATATTCCTGTTTGATATATACCTTGCTTATAGCTCAAAGTATATACATTTGGTCTTTTTGGTTCTATTGTTGAATATTTATCTATTAATTCTAAAAGCCTACTACAATCTTGCAGTGGTTGTCTACAGCTTTTATAAAAAGATGTTTTGTTATGCCATACCAATAAAACACATTGGTATAGTTGATGTAAATAATTTCGTAAATTTTGTATATTGATAGGTTTATTATCAAGTTGTTGTAAACTGAGCCAAAACTCTATCTCTGATAATTTGAGATACACAGACTGATACCTGTCATATAAATTCTTGTTTATACAAATTGACTGAAGCTTTTCTCTCATATTAGATAACTTATTTGCTGCAGAATCTAAAAATGAGTTAGCAAAAATCTGTGGTAAAAGTATACATTTCGGTATATACGAATCAATTTGCCATTTTTGCTCATCTTCGATATAAATCAACTCAAATAATTTTACTGAGTAGTCTGCTTTAGTTACTAAAGTATTAGTTAAAAAAAATTCATAATATTCTATCTCAATATCATGATTATTAATATTTTTAAACTGTATATCTGGTTTATCTTTTAGGGTCAGATATAAGCTTAATTTACCATCATTGGTTTGCTCTGGATCTAATTCATAAGCATTGCATATTGCATTAAATCCTAATGATATAAAGGTTGGACCAGGCATAAATATAGCTAGGTCGGTTATTTTAAAAACATTATATGACAAAGCTTTTTCATCTATAACAATATCAAGTACACCGTCATCATAACCATGAATTACGCTATTTACATGACCATTTAATTGATACATATATTTTTGTTGTAAGATGAAATGTTCAGGCAATAAAACTTGCCCCATACTCCAGTGTACTTGACTCATTATAAAATCCTTAATTACTTGTATTATTAGCCAAAATAGATGTCACAACTTTAGCACTATCACTAGAGTTTTCTGTAGTTAGTGAAACATCAAAATTGTTGCTAGCACGTATGTTATTTAAAGTAATTAATCCAACTGCATTTGAACTATCACTACCTCCACCTATTAGCTGGATTACAGGCTCACTTGTGGATACAAACGTCACCTCAGTTTGGAAAGTTAAGATATCTCCCCACTTACCCTCAGTGTTTCCTGAAGCTGGTTTAAAATAAAACTGTCCAGTAACCAAAGAATCAGTGGCAATTGTTACTTCAACTGTTAACATTTGACGTCCTGCTCTAGCTTGTTTATATGCTGAGGTGATAGCCTCATAACTATCTGCTGTCACAGCAAAAGTTATAGAGTTAGATCCAATTGTACCAATAGTAGCACTAGCAACAGAAAGATGCTCAAGTGTCGCTACTATATCTTTATTAGGTTCTGTAGCTCCTCCTGGGTACATTGCTGCAAATTTTGTTAATGTAATACTCTTGCCTGCTACTTTAACAGCAAAGCTACTTCCTAGAAGTATCTTAGGTTCCATTGCTATATCTGGACTGATAGATTGTGCATTCTGTAGTGAGCTAAGATTAACACTTAATCTATCGTTATCAATCGCAACATAATCATCAACTTGTCTCATAAGTTATTCTCCTTTTTGATTATTAATTTTTCTTAAGCTAGTCTCGTGTCTAGCTTAAGGGTTACATCCATACCTTCAAATTTAATATGAGGTAGAACTTCGATATTGCAGTTAAACCAACCAGCCATCCCAGGAGATTTGCTGACATTGACTCTAGCTGCTTTAAATGGATAGTAAGAGGTTGTTAAAGCATTTGGATTTGGCACAGTTGTTACATATTTACTAATCCAAGTATTTAACTTATTACTCATAATAGTTTCATCTGTCTCTGAACCAATATCATCACGAGCTATACATTTAACATAGTGAGCTATCTTACAAACCGAAAATGTATATGGTAGCTTTGTAATTAGCTGACTATTCTCACTATCACTATGATCTTCAAATTCTTCGCTAGCTTTTAGTGATTGAGCACTAAAGAAGCAAGCATTTGATGTTTTCTTTTCATAAACCAAACCAATAAAACCTGCTTTAGCTAAGCTATACTCTTTATGGTCTGGAATTAACAAATTCACAGGTAATACAAAAGCATTACTATCGCGCTCATTAAAGTTATAAATCGGCAATCCCTCAACTTTTCCACCACTTGTTGGACCACAAATTGATTGGCACCAACCTGTAATCTCAAATGATCTAGCTAGATTTTTAGCAAATAATACTGCGGCATTACCCCATAAACAACTTTGATCTGGAGCAAGTAAACTTACTTCTTCTTTAAAGTTATTTAGAGGTCCCTTACCTGCAGGATTATTAACAGGGTCATAAGGTGCTCTTAACATAAAGTTAGGCAATGTCAGACCTATATACCCAGCTGCTCTAGTTTTACGAAAAGCATTCCAGCGCCCAAATCTAGGATGTGCCATCAAACCATCAATATCTTTGATCTCACTTAAATCATTATATGTCTCACAACCAAATAATTTCGGTGAAGCAGCTGCAATAAATGGTGCATGAGAAGCTTCTGCAATCTTACCCATAACAGTAAGCCACTCAATATCTTCTTGAGTTTTATCAAAATCATACAAACCAATCAAAGCACCATATGGCTCACCACCAAATTGATCATATTCAGCTACATAAACTTTTTTAAAGAAATCACTACCAGAAACATCTACACTATTATTTTCAAAATCTTCTGCTAACTCATCTTTGTCTACATCGATAATAGATAAGTGTGTCTTTTTGAAATCAACACTATTAGCAACTTCTTGAACAGATCTCCAACTAGTTTCTAACTTTCTAAAGTCTGGATGTGCTAATACTTCTGATACTTGTTTATTAATCATACGGTCAATCATCTCAGTTACTCGATGAATTAAGTTTTTATCAATAACAGATTCATCTTTTTTATTACTAAGTAATATCGATAAAGCAGTCATTAATCTTGATTCATAACTTGCTTGTAATTTATCGTTACTTAATTGATCTTGAGTTATAAGCTCAAAAGTATCACTCTGCTCAAACCCTGCTGCTGAGAGGATATCAGCACACTTATATGTAGTTTCGTTAAATTCACTCATTATAAAATCCCCCATTTATCAAAGATCTTTATTAAATTTATATGTTTCAAGAAGAGGAAGTTCTTCTTGAATTTTTTCTAACGCCTGTACATTATTGATACCATTGTTTAGTAAGTTTCTAAGCTTTCTATTATTGTCGATAGTAGAGCCAAACTCTTGAATTAACTTCTTAGCTTGAAGCAATGATGCTAATTCAGGAATAAGCTGAGCGATCGTATTTGGATCAAATACTTTCATAGAATTTACATCTAAATCTACTTGAATATCTTCACCACCTTCTTTGATATGGTTTGGTACACTAATATTCAGTTTAATACCCATAGAATCCATTACTTCAGATAAGTTTGGGCTATTTAATTCATAAATCTTGCGATTAGGTAGCTCTTGTTTTCTTTCTTTTGAATTACCTAGAGAAAGATCTCCTACCAACAACTGTCTAAAAGGTAATTCTTTTTTCTTCTTAGTTCCCTCAACCTCCATATCATACGTGATTGTAATACGCGATTTAGGAATTGCTTGGTTAACTTTCATTTTAACTCCCCTTATTTATGTTAATATTTAAGTTTAAAAACTCTTTTGAAGTTTCTATGCAATAAGATAATTGCTAGATGTAACTAAAATATTAAGGATTTGTAAAACTTTGTAACTTTTATCTTTTTCTTCACTTAATTGATTTACGACATCTAATATCATCTTATTTACCGCCTAGTGGCAAAAACTTTAACCTTTTAATGTTTAGAATATTAATAGACGAATTTATCTAAAATATTTACGGTGTGTAACAATTTGTAACTTCAAACTCATTTACAATAAAAAATAATTGAGAAAGCTGTTAAAGCCTTATTAAGATTGTTGATTTAATCATTGTTTTAATAGAAATAAGCTGGTTGGAAACAATAGCAGCAGCAATTATAAACTATAAAGAATTAGTTGAAGTTATATATGATCCTATAAAAAATAGTTATCAAGTGCTTGTAGAGTATTTTTATCGTCACATAGATCCTACTCTGATTCTAGAGGACAAATTTGTGATAAAGGTAAGCAATATTAATCAGCAATTTACTCTAATAACGATGTGCAGAAACAGACTACTGAGAAAATAACCAAAGAGCTACAAACAGTATTTAAAGAGTATGATAAAAAATATATACTCAAATTTTACCATCTACACATTTCCATAAAGCTGAAAATTATCATTATAAAAACCCTAAAAGATATTGTTACCATCTTACAAGATGTAGTCGTGATAAAACGGTAAATAAAGTTTGGCAAAATATAGATCTGAAATATAGTAATATAGTGCCTTTTGTTATACCATCTAGCTAACCAGATTATTTAATAAGATAAAAATATGAAAGTAGTTGGTGTGGCAACAAAGGTTTCTAATGATAGAGAAGACCTACTTGAGCAGGCTTGGGAGCTCTTCTTTAATAGTGAAGTTTTAGAATACCTTAATAAACAAAACTTATCTCAAGATATAATCTCTGTTTACTATGATTATGAAGGTGATCATACAGCGCCGTATACTCTTTTGATAGGCTATGAGGTAACAGAAACTTTTGAGGTACCAACAGGTTTAGATTCTGTCATTATTGAGCTTAATCATGAGGTATATAGAGTAGCTGGTGAGCTTCCTGATGCAATAATAGATAAATGGCAAGAAGTGTGGGCTGATAACTCTAAAAAGAGAGCTTATAGAGCAGATTTTGATAGGTATAATCCAATAAATGATTATGCTGAAGTTAATGTCGAATATCTTAGGTAATACTATATAGCTGTTTAAAACACAGAAAAATTCAACTTTTAGTACTTTTTCGTTTAAAATACTAGATAAAATCAAAAAATCCCTAACAAAATGGAAACTATATTAGCAAAAATTGTTGAAGCAAAAAGAAAGTGGCTTTTTGCCAAGAAAAGAATATTCCCACTAGATGTTTTTAAAAAAGAAATTGTTAAAACAGACCGTAACTTCTATGAAGCTTTGGAATCTGATAGAGCAGTATTTATTTTAGAATGTAAAAAAGGCTCACCTTCTAAAGGGATTATCCGTAAAAATTTTGATCTAAATGAAATTGCAACTGTATACAAAAACTATGCAAATGTTATATCTGTACTTACAGATGAAGAGTTTTTTATGGGTAGTTTTGCAAATCTAGAAATTGTTAGAAAACAGGTTGCACAACCTATACTTTGTAAAGATTTTATAATAGATGAGTATCAAATATATTTAGCAAGGCATTATCAAGCTGATGCAGTATTACTGATGCTTTCAGTACTTGATGATCAAGAGTATAAAAATTTAGCAAAATTAGCTAATCGCCTTGAGATGGGAATACTCACAGAGGTTAGTAATGAAGAAGAACTTCAAAGAGCGATAAAGTTAAAAGCAAAAGTTATCGGCATTAATAATCGCAATCTTAGAGATTTATCTATAGATCTAAATACTACTCGTCTTTTAGCGCCAAAAATACCTAAAGGAGTAATTATTATTTCAGAGTCAGGTATTTATAAGAATCAGGAAGTTCGTGAGCTTAGAAATTATGTAAATGGTTTTCTTATAGGTAGTTCTATTATGGCTGAGCGTAATCTAGAACTTGCTGTTAGAAAGATAGTTTATGGATTTAATAAAGTTTGTGGTCTTACATCTGTAGAAAATGCGCAAAAAGCTTACAATGCTGGGGCTGTATATGGAGGATTTATCTTTGTAGAAAAATCACCACGCTATGTGGACTTTTCGATGGCAAAACAAATAACTAAAAAAGTTAGATTAAACTATGTAGGTGTATTTGCTAATGCTAAGATAGAAGATGTAGTAAATACCTGTTATGCACTAAAACTAAGTGCTGTGCAATTACATGGTAATGAAGATCAAGAATATATTGATACTCTAAAATCTAAACTACATAGAAACTGTCAAATATGGAAAGCTTATGGTGTAGATAAAACCCTTCCAAAGTTTTTTGATAATGTTGATTATCATCTTTTAGATGCTCAAGTAGATGGTAAATCTGGTGGTACAGGTAAAACTTTTGATTGGAACCTTATTAAAGATAGAAAAAATATAATTCTTGCTGGAGGTCTTAACTCTAAAAATATAGCTAAAGCAATACAACTAAAATGCTCCGCTTATGATATTAATTCTGGAGTTGAATCTGAACCAGGTCAGAAAGATCAAAACAAATTAAACGAAGTTTTTGATATAATTAGAAACTACTAAGATTTTATTGATATTTTTTTAGTAGAATTATCTTTTTCTTTTTTAGGAATATTTAAGGTTAATACACCATTATTATATTTAGCTTCTATTTTATCACTATCTATATTATCAGGTAGGTTTATACTACGCTGAAATTCACCGTAATAGCACTCTTGTACATGATGTTTTTTATCTTTGTGTAAGTGTTCACGTTTAGCTTTTATAGTTAGTTTATTTTTATCTAATTCTATATCGATATCTTTCTCTTCTATTCCTGCTAAATCTGCAGTAATACTATAGGCAAATTCATCTTCAGTAATATCTAGGTGTATATTTTCTATGTATTTTTCTTCTTGATAACTTTTAGGAAAACTAAAAAAATTATCAAAAAGATCATTTATAGAATGCTTTAGCTCAAATGGATTATATCTAATTTCTTTACTCATATTTATTCTCCTTCTAAATATATTTAATATAGATTTCTCACCTTTCATTTTTAAATATGTGTATCAAAGCTAAAAATTCAAGTAAAAAACAATAAATCAATACATTTTTAGAATTTATAATAAATTACTGAAAAAAATTCTTAGAATTTAGAAAATATAGCTAACTATATTAAAAAGTAGTACGTCATTCCGTCAGGCTTGACCACGGAATCTACTGAAATAGCTTGGTTTTAAGCTATTTCAATTAGTACTACTTTTATGCCTAGCAGGCTATATATCAATAGCAATAATTACAAGTGCAGACAGCGATTTAGTTGTAAAGGTTGATCAGCTTGCGAAAAAATAAGTTAATAGCTTTAATGTTTATAACGTATATTTTAGGTTTAACACTTATTATCTTAGCAAAGGATATTTAATGACTATTTTTAATAAGTTAGTTAAAGAATTATATTTTTGGCTATTAAAGTTTAATTTTTGCTAAAATTTAAAAACTTCTAAAGACATTAATAACTCTGCCTATAATTTCAGCTTCATAAGGTTGTTTTATTTCATCATTATTTTGAAAATTTGAATTAAGAGGCATAAGACATAATTTTCCATTTTCTATATATACAAGTTTAACAGTAGCTCCATCTGAGTTTTTAGCAACTATAACTTTTCCAACTAAATTGATTATATTTTTATCATTTGGATCAACAATAATAGTTTCTCCTTCATTTAAGGAGTATTTAGCATATTTTTTATCAAGCTTTTGTTTATCACTATAATCGTAGTTCATACTGTTACCTTTAACTTCTAGTAAGAAACCATTCTTAGGTATCAAGTTAGCAGGTAGATTCACGTATTTTATAGGATCTATTTCATAAGATGAAAGAGTGAATTCTCCAGCCTGAACATATGACAATACAGGTACTTTAATAGACATATTAGTAAAATCTGACTCATCTATATTTAATATTTCCATTACCTTTAAGTGTGTATCATATGCTGGAGAATTAACACCAGCTACCCAATGTTTAATAGTTCTTTCACTTTTGCCTAATATTTCAGCTAATTCTTTTTGCTTCATTCCTATTTTTTTAAGAATAGGTTTTAGATCTCTAGAATATTTAAACATTAGTATCAATGTATTTTGGGGTTTATATAATTATAAAATTATTATTTGAAGCAATCAATATAATTAATATAAATAAGTGTATTTAATCTTCACTTTAGCAAAAAATATGATATATTTTAGAGCTAAAGGTGAAATAATAAGGCACCAAATAAAAATAAAGGAAGTAAACTTAAATCATTTGAAAGTTCTTTCTAAATTTATTTTTCTAGGCTTAAAGAGTAATTTATAAAAGAGGAGTTCCTTATGCGCAGATATTGTATAATTCAAGAGAATAATAAAATAAAAAGATTATTATCAATAATAAAAACTCATTATAAGGCAGAGTATGGAGATTCTTTAGTACAAGAAGTTAATCTTAGTCATGTTGTTAACAAAATATATAATGATGATATAAAAAAATTAGTCAAAAACCTTTGGCAAGAGTTAGAGCTTAAATTAGGATATGAAATAAGGTTATTAGAAGTTAATAGTAAACTTAGTATTCTTCATACGTTCAATATAAGAGCAAGAGATTTATGTTTTATAGTAAAGATAAGACCTGATATAACATCAGAAGATATATTTAATTCTATATATAAAGCTTCAAACTTCAAAGTAAAATTAAAAGCAATAAAAGTATAATTTTTTTAAAACTTATTCTATTATCTATAAGGTTATTTTATCAATGGTATAATGACGCTATTATGTTTACTTTTTCTTTTAAAAATATAACTATTGTTGAAATGCTTTTATTAAAAGAGAGGATGTTGTTTTTACAAAATCATTTTCTTTAAGTATATCTTTATCATACTCATATGAGCGTATAAATGGTACAAGTGTTGCAGAAGAAATAAACAAAAGAACATATTTAGCCGAAAACTCTGTTGATAATTGTCCAGTTTCTTGAAAATATTTAATTTTCTCTTCTAGCTGATCAAATGAGGCAAAATTTTGTTGATTCTTAATTCCAGATAAAGAGATATTTTTTTCTAAACGCTGCCAATCTAACATTTTTAACATATCTGGATTGTTGGCATGACTATTAAATCTTGCTTCTACTAGTTTGTTTACAAAATCTTTAAAAGTCTTTTGCTCAATACAACAATTTATTGAAGCAAATGTATCAGAGTTTATTAAAGATTCTTTAACTGTTTTCCATAAATCAATTTTATTTGAAAAATAGTGATAAATTAAAGAACTTTGAACATTCGCTTTTTTAGCAATATCTCTGATAGATGTACCATTAAAACCATTTTCAACAAATAAATCTTTCGCGGCTTTAATAATTTTTTTTAAAGTATTATTTGCTTGTGACTTCATTAGTTCAATTTTTATTTTCTAGTTAACAAGAAATTATAGCAGATAATATACACTACCTTCTATTGAACAAACGATCAATAAGTGATAATATTTTTGAACGGTTGTTCAATAAATTAAATTTTAAAGGGGTACTGATTATGGATTTGACTAGAAAAAAACCTCTAGGGGTTGTTATGTTAACAATTTTTGCGTTAGCTTTAGGTTGTGGATATTTTTTTGGAGCAATGATGTTTACCCCATCTCTTCCAGCAATTACATTCTATTTTAACACCAGTTCTTCATTAGCCAGAATGACTGTATCAAGTTTTTTAATTACAATGGCGTTATCACAGCTTATTTATGGTCCTGCATCAGATAAATATGGTAGAAAGCCTTTTATATTAGTAGGAGGTATAATCTTTGCGTGTGGCTCAATATTTTGCTTTTTGTCACAGTCAATTATTTTTTTAATTATAAGTAGAGCTATACAAGGTTTTGGTGCAGGTGCTTTAATTACTTTAGCAAGAACAATTCTTCAAGATTCATTTACAAAAGAACATTTTTTAAAAGCAATAGCTTGGATGAGTATATTTTTTTCAGTGGCCCCAGCTATTTCTCCTCTTATCGGTGGTTTCTTACAATTGCATTTTGGCTGGCAGAGTAGTTTTATCTTTATGTTTATTTTTGCAATTGCTTTGATCACATCAGTTATTTTTTTATTACCTGAAACAAATAAAGAGAAGAATTATAAAGCAATGGATATTAAGCATCTGATTAACAATTACTTAATTGTTACAAAAAGCAAAATTTTTTGGGTTTATATGATTTTTATTGTTTCAGCTTTATCTGGAGGTGTTACTTTTGATGTAATTGGCTCATTTGTATTAATTAATGATTATCATTTAACTTCAGTAACTTTTGGAGTAATTTCAACATCGTTAATGATGATGACAATTGTGTCACGCTTTTTAATGTCAATTGTATTATTTGAGCATGTGAAAAAAGAAACAATTATCTTAGTAGGTTTGTTTATTATGTTTAGTTCATCAATTGTATTAGGAATTTTAGATTTATTAAGTTTGATAAATTTATTAGATCTTTTATCTATACTTGCAATTTTTTACTTAGCGTGCGGGCTAATTATACCAATTTCAGCAGCAAGTGCATTAAGTTTATTTGATAAAATGAAAGGAGTAGCAGGTGCTTTTTATGGTTCTATGCAAATGTGCGGAGTTTTTTTAGTAAGTATCGTAGCATCTAGTATGCATCCAACTATTGGATTTATGTTAAGTATTTTATGTATATTGTCTTTTATTAGCTTATTTCTAGGAATCAAAACATTTTATAAGAAAAATGATAGATTCAAGTTTAGAAATAATACAACTCAACTGATTTAATGATTCCATTTATAACTATTTGAAAAGTGAATTATTAATAGAGATAATCTTTACCATAAAGTATATTTGGATATATACAATAATTTTATAACACAAAGGGTTATGAAAACTGTAAATTTTGAAAAATTATATACAGATTTTAAAAATACATTTGATTTATGTAGATATACAAATAAATCGCTAGAAGAAGAAATTATTAGAAGAGCCAAAGAAGATAATATTCCAGATGGTGTGTTTCTTTTTAGGTTTAGATTGGTGATATTTAAGTTTAAGGTAGCTAATGATTCTATTGAATATATTGGTTACGAAAAATAATAGCAACATTTCATCTTTATAAGTTATATCTGCTATAATCTTTTCACCTTAAAATTTTTAAAAATTACTTTCATGGCCGAAAAATATATATATTCAATGCATAGGGTTGGTAAAGTTGTACCACCTAATAAATATATTCTCAAAGATATTTCACTATCTTTTTTTGATGGTGCAAAAATAGGTGTACTAGGTCTTAATGGCTCTGGTAAATCAACATTACTTAAAATTATGGCTGGCCTTGATACAGAAATCGTTGGTGAAGCAGCGCCGCGTAAAGGTGTAAAAATAGGCTATCTACCACAAGAACCAAAACTTGACCCCGCTAAAGATGTACGTGGTAATGTTGAAGAAGCCCTGGCGCACTTACAAGATATGCTTACTAGGTTTGATGAAATTAGTATGAAATTCTGTGAGCCGATGTCTGATGATGAAATGGCTAAACTTCTTGAAGAGCAAGGCGATTTGCAAAATGCTATAGATGCTGCTGGAGCTTGGGAAATAGAGCGTAAATTAGAGGTTGCTGCAGAGGCTTTACGCTTACCACCGTGGGATGCTGATGTTACTAAATTATCAGGTGGTGAGGCTCGCCGTGTTGCATTATGTAAGTTACTATTATCTGCTCCAGATATTTTACTACTAGATGAGCCTACTAATCATTTAGATGCAGAATCTGTAGCGTGGTTAGAGAAGTTCCTAGCAGAATACAAAGGTACGGTTGTAGCTGTTACCCATGATAGATATTTCTTAGATAATGTTGCTGAATGGATTCTAGAGCTAGATCGCGGTGAGGGAATTCCTTTCAAAGGTAATTATACACAATGGTTAGAGCAAAAGGAAAAACGCTTAGAAATGGAAGAAAAGCGTGAAACTGCTCACCAAAAAGCTCTAAAAGAAGAATTAGAATGGGTGCGTCAAAATGCTAAAGGTCGCCAAGCTAAATCAAAAGCAAGACTTGCTAAGTTTGATGAGCTAAGCTCGCAAGAGTTCCAGAAGCGTAATGAGACACAAGAGTTATACATTCCACCAGGAGAAAGACTAGGTAAGAATGTAATCAAGGTTAAAGATATTGTTAAATCATTTGATGATAAGCTACTTATAGATCATCTAAGTATGGATGTTCCAGCTGGATCTATCGTGGGTATAATTGGTGCTAATGGTGCTGGTAAGTCAACATTCTTTAAAATGGTTACAGGGCAAGAGGCTCCTGATAGTGGTGAGATTGAACTTGGTGAAACAGTACATTTAGCTTATGTAGATCAATCACGTGATGCTCTAGATGATAACAAAACAGTTTGGGAAGAAATTGCTGATGGTTTAGATGTAATCACAGTTGGTAAATATACTATCCCATCACGCCAATATGTTGGTAGATTTAACTTCAAAGGTGCAGATCAGCAGAAATATATATCTCAACTATCTGGGGGTGAGAGAAACCGTGTTCACCTTGCCAAACTACTTAGAAGTGGTGGTAATGTTATCTTACTAGATGAGCCTACAAATGATCTAGATGTAGAGACTCTAAGGGCGCTTGAGGAAGCTATCCTAGCATTCCCTGGTTGTATCTTGGTAATTTCGCATGATAGATGGTTCCTAAACCGTATTGCTACAAATATGCTTGCTTTTGAGGGTAATAGTGAAGTAGTTTGGTTTGAAGGTAACTATGATGCTTATATCGAAGACAAGAAACGCCGTCTTGGTGATAAGTATGATGCTATTACCAAGATTAAGTATAAGAGAATATCGGTTGATTAAACATATTTGGAGATAGAATGTACACGGGATCATCTAGTAGGTTAAAAATGGTTAATCATAGTGAAACTTATGGTCGCCATATATTAGATTATTTATCAAAAGAAAAAGATTTAAAAAATGTATTAGATATCGGTTGTGGTGCTGGTTCTGATTTACTAGTTGTTAAAAAGTATAACAATAAAGCTAATTTAACAGAAGTAGATTTTGGAAATAGGAATCAAGAAAAGTTATCTAAAAATAATATTCAACTACCAAGTTTAGATATCGAAAAAAATAATCTTAAATAGTTATGAGCATTACTGTATTTACCACGAGTTTGCTCGAGTCAAGGTCATTTTAATGACATTAAACCATTTTTGATAGAAGAATTACAAAATTTAATGTTAAAGTTATTTAGATCCAAACAAAACACAGGGGTTTAGCTATAATAGACAGCCTAGACAGGGTTGATGTCATTTCATTTATATCTTAATAATAATTAATAGTTAATATACCAAAAATTATAGTAAAATAAATATTACTTAATTATCTAATTTAGTTTAACTTAAAAATATGAAAAAAAATAAAGTTGTAGTAATAGGAAGTGCACTTATTTGTTTGTCTTTGAGTAATTTTAGTTATGGTATGCAGAAAAACTTTAGACCAAGTTATCTATCGTCAAAATCCTCCGTTGCTGTAAGTATTGATTGGTCACAGGTAAAGATTGATTATAACGACCAAAACAAACAGAAATACATTAACATATCGAAAACACTGAAACCCAAAAGGTCCCTAAACGATATTAATGACTTTTTACGCCATAATCCAAACATTAATTTGGTTATCGCAAACCAATTGCTTCACAAACTATCATTTATTTCATATAAAGATTGTAAATCTTTATTTCAACTAATAAAACACCCTGATAGTTATACTTATAACACTTTTATCAAAGCTGCAACTAAGTATGGCAAATTTGCTGATGTACAACAAGCATTTGAACAAGCTCAGTATTATAAACTAGCAGATGTAGTAACTTATAACAGCTTTATTAGTGCTGCTGGCAAACAAGGGGAATTTGAGCAAGCCCTACAAGCATTTGAAGATGCTAAGCATGATAAACTAGCAAATGCGGTGACTTATGCCAGCTTTATCGATGCTGCTGGCAAAAATGGTGAGTTTAAACTAGCACTACAGGCTTTTGAAGAAGCTAAGGATTATAAACTAGCAAATGCGGTGACTTATAATAGCTTTATTGATGCTGCTGGCAAAAATGGTGAATTTGAACAAGCCCTACAAGCATTTAATGATGCTAAGCGTGATAAACTAGCAGATGCGGTGACTTATGCCAGCTTTATCGATGCTGCTGGCAGAAATGGTGAATTTAAACAAGCCCTACAAGCATTTAATGACACTAAGCGTTATAAACTAGCAAATGTGGTGACTTATAACAGCTTTATTAATGCTGCTAGCAAAAATGGTAAGTTTAAACAAGTCCTACAAGCATTTAATAAAGCTAAGAATTATGAACTAGCAAATACGCTGACTTATGCTAGCTTTATTGATGCTGCTGGCAAAAATGGTAAGTTTAAACTAGCAGTACAGGCTTTTGAAGAAGCTAAGCGTGATAAACTAGCAAATGCGGTGACTTATAACAACTTTATTAATGCTGCTGGCAAAAATGGTAAGTTTAAACTAGCAGTACAGGCTTTTGAAGAAGCTCAGTATAATAAACTAGCAGATGCGGTGATTTATGCCAGCTTTATTGATGCTGCTGGCAAAAATGGTGAGTTTGAACAAGCCCAAAAAGTGTTTGAAGAAGCTAAGGATTATAAATTAGCAAATATAGTGACTTATAACAGCTTTATTAATGCTGCTGGCAAAAATGGGGAATTTAAACAAGCCCAAAAAGCATTTGAAGATGCTAAGCGTGATAAACTAGCAGATGCGGTGACTTATGCCAGCTTTATCGATGCTGCTGGCAAAAATGGTGAATTTGAGCAAGCCCGAAAAGCATTTAATGATGCTAAGCGTGATAAACTAGCAGATGCGGTGACTTATGCCAGCTTTATCGATGCTGCTGGCAAAAATAGTGAATTTGAACAAGCCCTACAAGCATTTAATGATGTTAAGCGTGATAAACTAGCAGATGCAGTGACTTATAACAGCTTTATTGACGCTGCTGGCAAAAATGGTGAATTTGAGCAAGCCCGAAAAGCATTTGAAGATGCTAAGCGTGATAAACTAGCAGATACGGTGACTTATGCCAGCTTTATCGATGCTGCTGGCAAAAACGGTGAATTTAAAGAAGCCCTACAAGCATTTAATGATGCTAAGCGTGATAAACTAGCAAATGCGGTGACTTATAACAACTTTATTAATGCTGCTGGCAAACAAGGGGAATTTGAACAAGCCCTACAAGCATTTGCAGAAGCTAAGGATTATAAATTAGCAAATATAGTGATTTATAATATTTTTATTGATGTATTAATGAATTCTAATTCACCTGAAATTAAAAAAACAGAAGAAGCAGAGGCATTAGCACAACAGTATCTCTACCCTAACCTTGATAAAGGTTATGCAAGAGGCATAATTGACTTACATGGTCAAAATGAAAGTACCACAGTCTTGATTTTAAGACATTATTTAAAGGAAAAACACTTTACTGGTCAACAAAAAACCATAACATTCATTACTGGCAAAGGTATTCATTCCAAAGATAATGAGAGTATCGTTAGAAATACTTTTTTAAAGTTCTGTAAGGAAAACAAGGTAAAATATATTCAAGTTTATAATAATCAAGGGAAGTTTATGATTAAAATTCCTGCAAAATAATGATATGTAATTATTGAGGTGAGATTTAGTCTCGATAAATTAGGTAACTAACACAAAAAATTATTACATATAATCAACAAGATTTTATTTATGACAAATTTTCTAATCTATTACTTACCATCAATGAAAGCTAAAGATTAAAGAAAATATCACAAAACTTAAACCTTTTAGATATTTCATCTATTTCAGATAAAATAATATTTATGACTATATATTGATAAAATTACTTATGGCTAAGGAGAGGATACTTTTATGAAAATACTTTTTTACTCTACAAAAAAATACGACAAAGCTTATTTCACTGCACAAAATAGTGAGCATATTTTAGAATTTAAAGAGTATGGTTTAAATCAGCAAACAGCAGATTTTGCAAAATGGTATGATGCAGTATGTATATTTGTTAATGATATTTGTGATGCTGATGTTATAGATAAGTTATATAGTTTAGGTATCAAGGCAATATTGCTTAGATGTGCTGGGTTTAATAATGTTGATATTAATCATGCTAAGAAGTTAAATATCAAAGTTGCTAGAGTACCAGCATATTCACCATTTTCGGTAGCTGAGCATACTCTAGCACTTTTATTGTGTTTAAATCGTAAAATCCACAAAGCATATAATCGTGTTAAAGAAAGTAATTTTAACATCGAAGGTTTAGAGGGCTTTGATATTCATCGTAAGACGATAGGTATAATAGGTTTTGGTAATATTGGTAAAGCTTTTGCGCAAATTTGCTCAGGTTTTGGCGGTGAAATATTGGTTTATGATCCTTATGCTGATAGAGCTACAGCACCAAGCTATGTAACTTTTATTGATGATAAAAATAAACTTTTTGCTGAGGCTGATATTATAAGTTTACATTGTCCATTAAATGATGATACTAAATATATTATCGATGAAAAAGCACTAAAGATTATTAAACCTTCAGTATTTATCATAAATACTAGTCGTGGAGCTTTGGTAGATACTCAAGCAATTATTAAATCACTAAAATCTAAGTCAATCGCAGCTCTTGCTATTGATGTCTATGAGTATGAAAAAGACCTCTTTTTCAAAGATATGTCAGGTGAAATTATTAATGATGATCTTTTTGAAAGACTACTAACTTTCCCTAATGTTTTAGTGACTGCACATCAAGCTTTTTTAACTAAAGAAGCTTTGCAAGGGATTGCAAATACAACGTTAAATAATGCTTCTTTGATGGAGGAATCAAAAAGTAATTCCAATTTTATATAAAATTTTACCAACTATTATCTCTAAGCTTTCCTAGCTATAACTACTCAACACTAAGGTTGCCTTTCACATTAACCTGACCTTGGATATTAATATTTGAACCTTTTATGCTAATATTTGAGGCTTGTATACTAACATCTGATCCTTTAATATTTACATTAGAACTACCATTATCCAAAGTTATATTTTTTCCAGATTTATCTAGTAGTATCTTTACATCATTGGTAATTAAAGAAATAGTTCCATCTTTTGAATTCAAATTGATTGATGCTTGTTGTGTAGTAAGCACTAAGGTTTCTTGCGCTGCATTGCAGTCTATAGATACTATTTTATTATCATTATTAGCCTCTAGAGTAATACCATTAGTATTTTGAGTAATCGTATGTTTAATCATCTTAAGCCTCGCTATTCTATATCTACTTTGTTTTGCGCAGGTTGTTGAATCTCTATGATTCCACCAAAAGCACAATTTAGCTTACATTTATCTGTTAATGATGGTATCTTGTTTATCTTAACCTTAGATGATCCAGGAGACCATGGAGCAGTCGTAGCTGGTACACAAGGAGCTGGTGTAAATACTCCCATAGCTGCAGCTGTTGCTGCTATTACAGCTGGATTTGTAGGACTTGAACACATTCCAAATGGAGGAATATTTAACATTGGTGCATTATCTGTAATAACTGCAGCAGGCTTCTGATTAGAGCTAAATGGCTTAGGCAAAACCACTAAACTAGATGGGCTTTGACCAAAGCTACACTTAAGTTGAGCTCCCAAACAAACTTGTTTTGACATATCTTTTTTCCTCCATTTAGAAATAATTGATTATTATATAGCTACCAATTAAACAACTGAATGAAGCTAGTTTTACCAGATTAAATAAAGTAAAAGAAACTCTTTTAAATTTATCTTTAATTCTTGAAGTTTTCTTTATTGAAAGCTTCAAGGGGGTATAATCTATTATCAAAATCTTTAATTGCCTTAGGTAAAGACTTCTTTCAAAATAATTATCAGAGTCATACATACCCTTATAACCATGCGTAAGTAAATAATAATAGACCCAATAAATATTAACATAAGCTTGTGATCTTTGAGCTAATAAATACTCTAGATATTGATAATAAAGTTTACCTGCTTCTAGTGTTTTAAATAAGCGAGTTTGTAGCATTTCATAATCATAACCAGCTGATATTGCTTTTATATTTAATCTTTCATCACAATATGCTGCCAAGGCAAATGTAATTAAATGTGATTGACTATACTTGCCCTCTTCACGATTTTTATCAACTAATATAAGCTGTAATGCTAGAATCTCTTTATATAAATTATCAACATACTGATAAAAATCAGTATCAACCGTACTTATATAATTATCAACATCATTAATGATGCTATAGAACTTTGACTTCCACATTTATGAAACCTCCACTAGATTATTTTTTGTAATATTAATTGTTTTATCTTTTTGACTATCTGAATTAATATAAAACTTCCAATCTCCTACACTTGGTTTTTTCTGAAATAAAAAGTAAACTGATACACCATCTTTTTTTGATTTTTGTATAGATATAGATTGTTTACCTTTGTTAGGATAAATCAAAAAACTATTATGTTTATCATCACTTTTTAGATAACTTTCATATACGCTATTAATGCTACTATCCAAATAACTAAACATAGGTTCATCTTTGACAATAACATAAAAAGGTTGACCATTATTAGTTAATTTATCTGGTTGAACTGTTAAGTCAAAACTTGAACTTGCACACCCTGTAAGGATTAAAAATAATATCGCTAATAAAGCTAGTTTTATATTTTTAAAGTAATTATGTTTTATTCTAATATTTTTCATTTTTTATAACCTTATATGCAAAATTTCCTGATAAGCTTTTTTTACTTAGTATGTCTCCTAAATTTAGAGTCTCCAAACCATTATCAATGACTACTAAAATATCTTTAAAAAAAACATCAAGTTCAAATGTCAAATTAGTCAATTTTTCTGTTACCTCGTCATAAATTTGACGAAACTTTTCTCTTGATTCTTGTATCAGCATCCTGAAAATAATCTTGCCACTTATAGTAGTTAATCTTTGTGTATACACTTTTGATAAGGGTTGATTTAATTTAGCAACTCCTAAGATACTACCTATAGTTTGATTAACAAATTCTAAATCAACACTAACTCTATATTTACCTAATGCTTGACGGATGAATTGCTCAATTGCTGAAAGTGATTTATTATTATAATCCTCTTTAGAAAAAAAGATTTCACCATTACGATAAATATGTTTTTGGTAAGTTAATAACTCAGGATAAAGAACATAATTATATAATGTTAACCATTTTTCTAATATCTGACTCTTAAGGCTTGGTGTTGCAGCAATATCTAAACAAGACTTAAGTATCGCTAAATTCTTAGGATCTTTTTTTAATAGCCAAATATTAATCCAAATATTTATTATTTTCTCTTCGACTATAATCCCTTTAATTATATAAACAGCATTATCCTGCTTCCAGTTTGCATGCCAACGCTTACTATGATTTGGGTAATACTCATTTATATATCTAATACAATTTTTATAGTTGCGTGGAAATGATATCATTGCAAAACTCCCTTTATTCTAAAATCATGTCGAGTATTTTTTTGTAAAAATACTTCAAGTTGTTTAAGATAAAACTTAATCCAATCATGATAGTTTTCAGGAACACTTTTAAAATATAATAATATTTGATTTTGTTCATCTATAGCCACATCATTAAGCCAAGGTTGAATATCAACTAGTGCTGATATATCTGTAAATTTTAATAGCCCTTTCCAGTCTTGTAGCTGCCAGTTGTGAATATACGGTATTCTAAGAATTTTTAACAACGGTTCGATTAGATGAGTTTCATAACTAGACTCTGAAGTGGTAATTAAACCCTTAATATCTAACTTATAGGTAAATATATTCTGGTTTAACCATCTTACTTCAGCTTTGTGATAATTATTCATTAATGCTTGATCAAGCTTATAACTAAGGTATATATCTGCAAAGATAGTTTTATTAAAAACTTGAGAAATCTGGTTAAATTCTAAACCAACCTTACTATCTTTATAAATTACTTTATAATCTATAGGAGCTAATGGTTGCTTATCTGCATATACAGTTAATACTTCATGAATATAAAAATCAGCAGCTATTTTTTCTTTGCTTTTTAGCCAATATACCTCATAATCACCATCCATAACGAAACTATCACTAATAGTTTGACATTGATTAACTGCAGGTATCAAGTTTGTATGGAATAAATCATTTAATTGTTCTTGATATAGCTCTTCAATAAAAAATCCATGGATTAATAGTTTTATACATTTAATTTTCTGTGAAAAATGTTGTTGTAAGTCTATGTTGACCCTAAATTGTAATCTAGGATCAGCTAAATTTTGACGGAATCTGTGATTAGAGTGTTGTACATAATCATAGCCACAACTAATATCTACTGTCTTTTGACATATTGAACCATCAGCTAATTCGATTACTAAAGAGAATTTGTCACTTTTATTTAGTTTTCTAAAGATATTAACAAGTTGTTCTATAGACATATAATCAGAATGTAACCAAAAGCTAAAAATATGATCTTGTAAGCTAAAATATTCTGACTTAGCTGCAAAAGTTAGTTGCACTCCTTTAGCTTGAGTTTCAACATTAACTACATCAAATGGCAATATTCGTGTTGAGATTGAGGAATATAAAATTTGATTTTGTTCTAATATATCAATACTAACTTGCTGCTCTAGATCAATATAGTTACTATCATCTTCTAAATAGCAATCTGATATCTTAATATAACATCCTTGAAATGTAGGAGTTAACATATGAGGAAAATGACTCTTTACTTTAGATGAATACAGATATCTTGTATAATTTCTAAAATCTTTTTCTACTTGTGTCTGTAACTGATTAAGAGCACTCATCATCTCTTTTACAGTAATATTATTATTCAAATTTAATTCATTCATAAAGCACCTACCTATTTATTAAACCAAATGTTTGGATAATCAATATCAAAGGAAACCTTTGTGTTGTTGTTATTAAAACTCCAAGTGAAAGTATTACCGTTGTGATCTGCTAATTTTAATAACTTCCAGAAAGACCAATTACCTTCTTTTGTTTGCTGTGCTACTAGGTTTTTATTGTTACTAACCAGAGCAATTGATGAAACTTTATCTAGCCACCATTGAACTTCGAAAGTTTGCTTAACACCACCAACGCCAATATCAGAAATACTATTTTTATCAACTGATAAGATACCATCATAATAAGATGTTTTTTTATCTTTAAAGAAATACCAAGAGCTTTCAATATGATTATAACTTGGTAAAAGCCCTGAAGTAGTTAGAGTAATCTTTATAGCCTTTGGTTTACCACTAGTATCCCAAAGAAGTTGCGCTAACTCTTGTATCTTTTGATATTCTTTAAACTGTTTATCAGTAAGCCATTTATCACTATCATAATTTTTAATTAGTGGGGCAATTTTTGCATAAGATTCCCAAAATGAACCTTGCTTACCAATCAAATTTGTTAAAGCATCGGCACTTATCTCATTATTAGAGTTCTCTTTAAATGGGAAAGAGTCAAAGATTTTGTTATATATCGGCTCTAAGTTTTTATTCCAATAGCTTTGAACATACTGCTGTAGTAATTTAGTTGTTACTTGCACACTAGCTAGGGCAGCCTGTGAAAGAAGCTCATCAAAGCTTGATGTTGGTTTAATATTTTTTAAAAACTCATCCATATCTGCTTCAAAAGGATGCTTATTATTCTGATAAAGATCTATAAGCATTTGTGGATTTGACTTTGCTTTGTTTAAAAGATCAATATACTTATCGATAAGTTTATTATAATCATTAATATCCTTATAAAAGCTGTTAATCTCCTTAAAGCTATTTTCAAGCAAAAATGAATCTTTTACCTCTAGAACATTTTTCTGAATAGTTGACAATAAGGATTTTAGATTTGACGATGAGTTAATTTCTTTTAATCTTAGTATCAAAGTATCAATATCATTAGAGTTAACTTCTAGCATTTGAGTTATCTGCTGATAATAATAATTGTTATAAGCTACTCTATATTTATCTACTGATACCTTAAACTCATCAAATATAGGGTTGATATTAATTCCTATCGCAGCATATGCAGTAGTTAAATTTGAAAGCTCTAGATTAAGAGGCTTTATATTCTTTTCATAAAAACTATAACTATAATAATATTTAGATTTTTTATCTAAGCTTAGACAAAAATTATCACTAATGCTTTGTAACATAAAGCTAGCTAATTTTTTATCCCATAGTGTTTTAGTTAATTGTTTAACACTATCTTTAATCTTAGATAATTGATCTACTCTGTCTTTAATGTTTTTTGCATTTGTAACTGAAGAGATAACATTTCTAAGCTCTAAATATATAATAAAATGGTTTAAATCTACTTTTTGTTGATATGAAAGAGATGGCTTATGTTTTGCTTTTGAATCATGTATATGAATATTTAAATCATGGTCATTTACAAGCTGATCTAATAGTGCTAATTCTAAAACCTGATTTATCATAGTTTTATCTAACGAAGCTTTTAGAGGAGCTTTTTGCTCAAATATATGTCCAATAAAATCTTCTACATACTTAATTGTATTGTTATCTTTATCTTCATCAAAAGATAATTTATATACCTCTTCGGTATTAGCTTTGCTATGATTAATTTCTAACCATACGCTTAAAATATTTTCAGGAATTTTGGTTACTTTAGACCACAGCCATAAATTATCTGAAATTAATTCTCTTACGCTTGGTTTTGCTACTTGAGTTTGAACAATATTTAATGCTAATTTCTGTATAGGATTATCAGCTTTTGCTAATGTTCTAATTATCACATGCTTATAGATGAATTTTTCCCAAAAACGATCAAGTTCTTTTTTTCCTGCATTATGGTAGGCTAGAGCAATAATAAAATTATTATAAAAAGCATCATCTAAACTTTGATAATAATTTTTTAGATTAATTTCGTCTAATAAACCTGAATATTTCCCTGTTAATGGTATTTCATTAACTATATTTTTAACATTATTTTTGACCTGATACCAGCCAATAATAAAGCCTAGTGTCAGTAAAAACATAATTATAAAACAACTAGCCTTCTTGAATTTTTTTGTAAATTTCTGGCTAGAATAAACTTGCTGAATTAACCTACTTTTTAAAAACTTATTTCTTCTGAAAAGGTTAATACCAAAACCTTTATACTTGGCTATTTTATTGGAAACTTCCGCTTGTAATAGATTGATAAAATATTCATACTTAAGACAATTATTTAGAAAATAATACAAATCTCTAATCTGCTCAGAACTAAACGGTTGCTCATTTAAACAAAGTTGTTTATCGGTATATTTAGTAGTAACTATATTCAACCATGATGACGAAGGTTTCTCATTTGGCCAAAAGTTGTTAATATTAGCAATTTGTGTATATTCACACCATACTTTATAAGCAATGTTATCATCCTCTTCGACTATATTTACTACATAATTAAAACTAGTGGATAAATATCTAGAAATATAGTTAAAACAGTTACTAACTGGCTCTATTGAGCTTGACAGATTAGATTTTTGGAGTTTAGCATCTAGATTGACTACAACTAGATTTATATATCCTCTAAAAACTTTGCTGAATAGGCATAAGATATCTGCCTCATTAAGCTTTGATTCATATAAAACTTGAGGATTTACATAAAGTTTAAGCTGATTTGCTTCTAGTTTAAAGTAAATTCCAAATTGATTTTCTGTTTTTATAGAGCTATCAATCAATATATTTTTCTTAGCAAAATATAGCTTAATCTTTTGCCATAAACTTAATGATCGATAAAACTCAAGATATATTTCATTAAGAGCATTTACTTTAAATAATTTTGCAAAAAAACCATTTATTTTACCTAGACCTTTTTTATAAAAAAGAAGTCTCTGAATAATTTTCTTATACATTTTAATTATAAGTATAAATACAGCAATAGCTACTACACTTATAATTAATATCGATAAACTATTTTGTTTTAAGAATGTTAAGTCCATTTTATTCCTCACTATAAACTAAAGACATTTGAGTTTTATCAGATATAAATTGGGTTTTATTACTCGAAGTCTGAGAGAATATTTCTAAAGAACCTTCTTTTAGTTTTTTATTCTCTGCTTGATGTATTATCCCTGCTGAATCGTTAACACCAAATGTCATTTTATTAATTTGAGAATCTTTGCTAAAGATCTTATCTTGCATGCTATGCCACATAACTTTATCAATATAGCCATTTTCTTGCTTTAAAATGATTGATACAGGAGCACCTTTACGCAAAGGCATAACCTCATGATCACTTGATACAAAATATGGTAAAGTGATATAAAATGACTCCGTAGACATACCATTTAATGCTGGTGGTAACTTCACAATATAACAAAGTTCTTTAATAGTATGATCATGCATTAGAAAAACTGATTCATCTGGAGCAACTAAATCTACACTAATATCTTTTTGAGAAGTAGGTTTATCACCCTGTGTAACAAAATATATACTATCTTGACTAGAATCATTTAAGTCATCAATCCAGCCATAAATTTTTAAATCTTTGATATCTTTATTATAGTCTGGAAATGATAAGGCTAGTTTATCAGCAGGATATATCTTTGTTTTGATTTTAATACCATGATTTAACTTATAATCTAACTCAGAAATATTATTAGATTGCCCACTGATACTAAACTCTGTCGTCTGCCCAGCAAATATTGCATGCTTTTTATGGTTTTTAAATGCTATATTTGTATTGGCAATTACTAAATTTCCTTTATATTGCACTAAAAAATTCTGGTATCCTTGTGGTAAAGCAAATTTACTCATTGGCAATGCAGTAAAGTCTGCAGGAAAATAACGCCAATCAAAAATTAGACAACTTAATTTTTTTTCTGCGTTGCTAATTTCTTTTTTATAAAAATTTTCAGCGCTTTTAAACTGTGATTCAACTGGATAACTACTTACATAGTCTTTGGAAATTGATAAATTTGTATTTGGGGTATTCAAACTAAGTAAATCAGACTTATTTTTATTTGCCCAGTGATGATTTATCAAATTAGTATTACTAAAATCGTAATCTCCAATTTGATTTATAATTTTTCTAATTATACCCAAAGGTAATGAACTAACTTTTTTATCATCCTTTAGCTTGGTTAAATCAACGATAGTATAGCTAGGTTCTATACCTGAGTAATTATAAACAAGCTGTAGTTGATAATGTCTTAATGTATGAAAAAAGAAATCATAAAAACTACATCTTGGATAATCACAATTTACGCATATCCAATTATACTTAGTATCAAAAAGCGAAATATCATCGTTAATTTTAAATGCCAATAACGCACTAAAATCTTTAAACACATTTTCAAATAACTGCTTATAAGTAGATTGTGGATATATCTGAATAGGATAGTGCTGTTTAGCTATAAATGCAAAAGCATCAGTAAATGATAATTTACAAGTTAAATAATGTATAGGAGCTAGAAAATCATCGATATTACTTACCTGATCGGTTAGTTCTATAGCATTACTTTTAGTAAGGTCAATGTAACCCCTTACTTTCCAACTATTTTGCTCATTAGCTTGGTAATTACCTTTGCCATTTTTATCTATATCTTCTTGATAGACTAATTCAATTGCAAATTTATTTTGATAATTAAATAGGTCATTCCATAAACTTTCTTTTTCGGGATTATATGGCAGATTAAATAATAATTCACCACTAAAACCATACATATCAAAATCAACTTTTAAATCTTGAATTTGACTTGTATGCAAATATTTTACTTTTTTAGTATCTAAAGACAAATCTGGTTTTAAAAGGATAAAACTAACTTGTAAACAGCCATTAGCAATATACCCCATTTGCTTAGTTGCAAACCATTTATCATATAATTGCGCAAACTTAAGCTCTTCAAGGCTATTGGGGCAGTTGTAGTTAAACAATGATTTAAGCTGCTCTAGCTCTATAGTAGTTAACTTATCAAACTGAATGTGATCTACTAATATATTCTCTAAATTATAAAACATAATACTTTACCAGTTTAGTTGATTTTGTTCTTCATCATTCATTGCTGTTTCATACTCTTGGTAATTCTCATGAGTATTACTATTAATTTCTCTAATTAATATTTCTCTAATGCCTCCTAATGAATCCTCTCTATAAAAACTCTCTGGGTCACTCTTAAACATTTGTGATAACATTAACCATAATGGATGCTTAGAAAGACTTAACTGATGCATTAAATGATCATAGGCATTTGCTGTATCTTTAAGATATGGATAAAATGTCTCAGGGAAGTATTTAATAGGGTCAAATTCTCTTAAAGCTGAATTAATAATTTGATAAACAACCGCAGCTTTGATCCAAGATTTCTCAGCCACAAGTTTTCGATAAATTTTGATATTTCGTAATAACTTACTCCACTCATCACTTATATAGCTATTATTAGAGCTTAAAGAAGATTCAAGACAGTCTTTTTTAATATCATCTGTCTCAATAAACTGCTCATCTTGTATTTCATCTACTTCTACTACTTCTTGAACGACTGGAAAAGTTTTATAAGTATTTTTAATTTGATCAATCTGGATTACATTAATAGAAGGCAAATTTGCTTTAATAAATGAAACATATTCATCAAAAGCATTAGTTAAAACTAGTTTATCTCCTTCAAAATAAATCTCGGCATTTCGTTTTATAAATTTAGCATGAGCAAAAATACTAGCGTGAAACCACTCGACAACAGTTGTATAAACTTTAGAACGAATTTTACCTGCTTCAATTTTTTCTAAAAAAAATTCATGTATATTAATTAATTCACCGAGAATTTTAGCATTAATATCAAAACTAGTAGATTCATGCCAATAGCCGAATTCAGCATAGATAACATAACGAGGATCTAAGCATCCTTTATTAATTAGTTCCAAAGATAACTCTTTAGCATTTAAATATTCTTCACGCTCTAAAGCTTCATATATCGGTTCAAACTCATTTACTTCTGCTCTATAACAAATATCTTTTTCTTCACTTACTTGATTTATGACATCTAATATCATCTTATGTACCCCTATTGACAAAAAGTTTAACCTTTTAATGTTTAGAATATTAATAGATGAAATTATCTAAAATATTTAAGATGTGTAACAATTTGTAACTTCAAACTCTCTACACAATAAAAATAACAAAAATTATGCTATAGTTAGGTTCCATGAACAAAAAAATCATCTAAGCCAAATAAAGGTGCTTGCTAATGCTATAAAGCCGAGGAAAGCAGAACAAGTCTTATCAAACCTAGAGAAAACCCTTCTAAAATGCTTAATTTTAGAGAAAAAGTTCTCTATCAAATGTCTTTCCTTATAAATATGCCAGTCAACATTATGGCCTTTGGTATAGTTTTCTCTAGCAGGAATGACTGGTTTATTTTTATTTTCCTCAAGGAATTTTATATTTTCTTCAGAGAAATATGCCTTATCAGCAAGAATATAAGCATTTGTTATTCCTTCTAAGAGTTGTTGTGAGGGTACAATATCATGGACATTACCAGCAGTTATTATAAATCTAACGGGATTTCCTAAAGCATCTGTAAGAGTATGAATCTTTGTTGTTAAGCCACCCACACTTCTACCCAAAGCATTGATTTCATTACCATTTATCTCATAACCACTAGCACACGCATGTGCTTTAACAGATAGTGAATCTATCATGAACTGTTGTGAATCAATGTCTGAAACATAAGTCATTAGATTATTCCAAACACCTTTGTCAGCCCAGTATTTATAACGCTTATGGATGGCTCTACTATTACCATAATCCTTGTGAAGATATTTCCACTGAGCTCCTGTTTTTAAGATAAAAAACACTGCTTCTATGAATCTTCTAAGCTTAACTACATCTTTTGTATGCAATCCTTTTTGAGCTGTTAGAAAAGTTAAAATAGTTGACCAATTTGTTTCTGATATGTAATATTCCATATATGTTAAGTATGTTTTTTTGTTTCACAAAACTATTTAAATATACTTAACTGCTTTATTCAATTTTTTTGTTCATGGAACCTAATAAATTTTGGTAAAATTGAGCGAAAATCATTAACTATAGCGGTAAGTTTTGAATATTTATCAATAATAGATTTTCTCAATGAAATAAATAATTTACATAGTCATAAACTTCTTATTTTTATCAGAAAGTACACCCTGAAATCGCTTTTTGCAACGCTCTAGCCCGGCATAACCAATTCCTTTTGCTTTCATGCCAAATTGTAAGTTATAAAGCATCGCATTAAAAGCCCCATGAGCCATTCCACCAATTATATTCGAAGAGTCACCTGCTAGTTTATAAAGAATATGTTCGAGCAATGTCCCTGCACGATCAACACCACTTTCACAATGCAAAATGCTGACATAAGTGCCATTTTTTTGTTGGTGTTTTAATACCTCCTTAGTTGCATCGCGCATACCACGCCCTTTTGTGTAGGTTACTTGAAAATTAGCTCGCTTTATTCCTAATCTGCGTGCAGCTGTATTACCATCTCGACCAATATATAACTTTCCTGGCTGAGATTCAGATACTAAAGAAATTAGTTGAATACGATCATTAGCTATATTATATCTAGACTGTATCGCATTAATAAGTCGGTTATAGTACTTAAGTGTGCACTCACTAGTATTGATATTTGCAACTTCAGGACTTGGACTAGCTGTAAGGACAAAGTGATATTGTTTGTTACTATGCAAGTCTTTTACATCAACTGTATAAGTATTGCGCATACTATAAGGCATAAATTTTCTTGCCTGCGAAGTCAATACCTGATTATCAGTATCAAGACTGTTACCTAAAAGAGCCTTAGTAGCAGAAGCTTTTTGTCTCGATAAGTAGATTAAATTATCGTTTTTGATCCCATCTAAATCTTGAGGTATTGGTTTAAGTGGCGTTGTAACTGTTCTAAAAGTTTCAGCTTGTGAACTTGACTCTCTAATAATCTTTTTCGGCATTTTTTTATAGGCACAACCTATCTCCCCACAGCGCAGTAAGAATTTCTCCACTTCACCCTGTGAAACGAATAAAGCTTTTTCTGCAAAATTGATTAAATTGTTTCTAAAAGTGTCATTAACCTCTTTGATTTTAAAGTCTTTGCAAATATAAAGATCACTACAAAGATTCCTTAGGACCGCATGAGAATAACTCCTAACAGAGGTTGGTGAAGCATAATTAAGTAAACCCAAGCAAGTAAGCATCGCCTTACGTAAGATATCATGCCTAAGAATCAAGGTAGAATTCAAAGGATAATTGTCAGCTTTATCAGTTGAAGCATCAAAACTCATTCGAATATTTCCTTCTTCATCCTCATAACTAGCAATCCCTGCATTAAGTGACATAATAATTTCAATCAAATATGCTGCCTGACTAAGTGAGTTTTTAAAGTTTAAATAGCCAGTCTGTCTTGGTAAAACTTGATCAAATAACTGTATTGTGAAAAAAAAATTATTCCCTCTCAAAGCATAATCTAACAACAATTTATTAGTAGTATTTTTATTATTTTCTAATTTCGACTTAGATTTATTTATATTACACATTGATTTTATCTCCTTTAAATTATACAAACATCCACTAACTAAGTTTGTTTTATGACTTTTATTTCAGCTTTTTTATTTTTTGGCTATTGTATTAATCGTCCTTTAATTAAAATTAATAGAATTAGTTGAAATAATTGTTTGCAAAAATCATATCTTCAAAAGCTAACTAAGATATTTCTTATTTGTAACAGTCTGTAATTTTTGTTATCTAGTAGATAAATTTTTAGTGATTATTTTTAACATTTCTAGTTTACAAGAAGCTATTAAAGAGCAAAAAATATGATTTAACTCTATAAGGGGTTAAGAAACAAAGCCAACCAGGCTTATTTGATCTAAATTTAATACCATATGACATCAGTTTCTTTTGCACATCAATAGCAAAAAATTCTCTAGATCTATCTGTTGAATCCTCTGGATCTTAAAGTTGGTCTTGATATGCCACAGTGACGACAAACATAACCGGCATTATTTGTTTCTTCATACAATTTACTCAGGTTAATCTGGGGTGGGGGTGGATTTCAGCTTCCATAAATAAGCTAATTTTAGCACTTATTATTAAATATAAATTTCACAATTTATCTCAAATATTTAGGTTATGTAACAGTTTGTAACAATAAAGCTAAACCATAGATTTATTAAATATTTTTTTTATATTTATGATTAAAATAATTATCGTTGATTGAAGACCATGGATATAAAGAAAACATTAAATATAAATTTTGAAGAAGTTAGTTTACCCACTAAATTAAGTGAGTTTACAAATAAATCTGATAAAAAATCATTAGGCGGTTCAAATCTGTATATTTTAACACTTAGCGGTAAGAGTTTTCTAACAGCGAGTTCAAAACTTCTTAATCCATCAGAAAGTTTTATGGAACACATAGAAAATATTAGAAATAAAGAAAAAGCTTATATCATAATAGTTTTATCTTTAGACGAAATAGTTGATAAAATTAAATTTGTTACATTTGGACATAAATCTGTTATTTTTGATTTCAAGAAAATATGGGGATTGGTTGATTTTATAGCAGTCCATACAAATGATAAAAACTGGGTTCATCATAAATTTACATCTTTTATACCATCAATAACTTATGCCAATCAAAATATTCTTAATTTACCTTACCATTCTGATTTTTTATATATCTATCATACACCAGAGTATTATAATTTAAATCGAGAAAATGCTAGAAATTTAGTGGCAAAAATCCCAAATCCATTTTGGGTGAGAGGTGATCAAAAAGAAAACAAATTTAATTTTAATGAAAATTTATCAGACATAGAAATCAAAAACTTAAAAGATAAAATAGATAAGATAAAAAAATTTTGAAATAAATTCATCTGATAGTTTTTTCTCAGAAGCTCAAAAGTTAGCTCATGACTTTCCTAGAGACATTGGTCATAAGACATTTATTTACGTTAGTAGTATATTCTGTCTATGAAATAGAAAATAGTATTAGATCAGTAAAACCTGAATATAGTAAATTATTAAAAGCAGGGCTATTAAATAAAGATATTGAAGAAAATCTAGTCACAAATACAAGTAAAATAAACACTAGTATTTGGCTGGGAGTAAACTGTCCCTGTTAGTCAATACCAATTTATAAGATATTTTTATTCCTTCCTTATTATGCAACTTTCAAAATACCAGAATATGCTTCATCAGGCGTCATATATCCAATACTTGAATGCATTCTTTCGTTGTTATAAATCTCAATATATTCTTTAATACCTAGCTTTGCCTCATTCATTGTTCTATAAGATGATGGATAAACGTTTTCATATTTTAATGTTCTCCAAAATCTTTCAATTACAATGTTATCTATAGATCTTCCTTTAGCATCCATAGAGATCTGTATATTTCTATCAGATAGTATTTTAATATGTTCTTTAGCAGTATATTGGACTCCTTGATCAGAGTTAAAAATATCAGGTTTTTCATATTTTAATAATGCTTCATTTAACACACTCGTTGTTAGCAATGTATCCATAGTATTAGAAAGCTTCCAAGCTAATATCTTCTTACTATACCAATCTATTATAGCAGCTAAATATGCATAACCATTCTCTAACCTAATATAGGTGATGTCAGCGCTCCAAACTTTATTAGCTTTGTCTATGACCACTTGATTTAAGCCATTCTTAAATGCATTAAGTAAATATGGATATTTATTATGTTGCTTATTAATAGTGGTTGTCTTTTTCTTAGGATACAAAGCCTTAATACCCATAAACTCCATTGCACTTTTGATTAATTTTCTACCAACTAAAAAGCCCAATCTATTTAATAATTTCACTAATCTTCTTGTACCATAATGGGGCTGTTGAAAGCTTACCCAATTTGTGTGTTTAAAGCTTAATTCTTTAACGCTGTGCATCTTAGGCCACTATTCTAAAGTTTTTCTTTATGTTTTATTAATATTTCTGATATTTGGATACACGTATCCTAGTTCAAGCACAAATTGAGTGGGTCAAGCACTACAAGTCGCTTAAGATTGAAGCAAATAGATTTCATCAGTTCAGCAAAGTGATTTTTTGAAACTCCTCTATATCTAACACGTTTATCCTGATGAGCAAACACTCTTTCATAAGGTGAACGTATAGCACTAAACCAACTGTCTTGATCATGATTTTTACCAAGCATATTATTCTTCTTTATAGCTTTAAGGTCACAACAGTTATCCCTGGCAGTTTTGTTAGCATATTTTGTACAGTATCCCTTATCAGCATAAATCGCACCACCATCAGGGCAAACATATTTTATACCCTTTGCGTCTGTAACATTGGCAGGTGTCACAGCTACTTTATTAATCAGTCCACTCTGCATATCTACACTAGTATGTTTCTTATAACCATACCAAAATTTATCTTTACCTTTACAGCCTATACGTGCTTGCTTATCTATAGCTACTTTAGGAAGTATTTCATTATTTAACTTTTCATATTTCTCTTTGATAGCTTTATCTCTTTCTTTCCAAAGATTAGCTTTAGCTATTAAGTGACTAGCATCAACAAAACTAAAGACTTCATTGATAAATCCTTGTTGTTTTAATTGCTTTCTTAAATCATTAAAAATTTCCGATATAAAACGAGTACCTATATTCTTTCTAAATTTACAAAATACACTATGATCGGGAGTTTTTTCTAATAATGTAAATTCACAAAACCATTTTGCTGCGTTATTCTCTTGTAGATATTTCTCTAATTCTCTATCGCTAAGATCTTCCATAAATTGTAATAGTAAACATTTAAATAAACGTAGCATTCCATAACCTTTATAAGGGTTATCTTTTTCAAACTTCTTTAATTTCTTAGCAACATTTTTAAAATTCCAAATCGATACAAACTTACGATATATATGATTTCTCGGTACTAAGTCATTAAGACTTATCATCTCTAGTTGATTCATCAGATAAGCATATGAAAATTAATATAACTATATTTTAACAAATATTATTCTATATATGGCTAGTTTTCAACACGCCCATAATACGGATGCTTGGTATGTATCAAATCTATTGTATTCAATAGTTTAATATTAGCAGCACTACTAAATCTTGCTATTGGAGTATAGTAGTACAAAGTCTTTGATACGGATAATAGTTTAAGCTGATTGTTTAAGGATAAATCTAGCTTAGTATCTATAGACTTTACTCTATCATTTGATGATACCAAGCTTTTTAGCTTTCCCATCAAAAAATCTCTCTCAACTATAACTTCTCCAAGTTTTTTACTCGTAGCATCTTTTTCTTTTTTAAGCTCATCTATTTCTTGCTTATATTCTTTAACTACAGAGCTTTTATCAAATGCCATACAAGCATTAGATAAAAATTGTTGCTTCCAATTGTGTACGTTTTTAGGGAGTAAGTCATATTTACTCGCTATCTCATTAACTGTCTTATCACCTTCTAGTAATTCTATAATTACTTTAGCTTTAAAATCAGCTGTATACGTTACTCTCTTTTTACTCATTTTTCTATTTCCTAGTCTTTCTAATTAAAGTTTAACATCTAGGAATAAAAATCCTTTTTAAACCAGTATTTTTTTCTAGGGACATTATAGAGAGACATTTCATGGCTTAGATATAGAAGAAGCAGAAGAACTATGTAAACTTTTAGAAGAAAGAAGTATTAACCCAAAAATTAGTGCTAAAATTAACCTTAATGAGAATAATAGTGCTAGGCAAGCCCATGCAGAAAAATTATCAACTATTCTTGAAGATCCAAAGTTCAGAGTTTTAAATTACATATCTGCATTTTTATGTTCTACTAAGGATTACCTAGTACCATATGGTTATTTAGGTAACAATCCTCTAACTTATTACAATTGTATGCTAGAAACTGGGAAACATAGAAACTCTAAAGAAGATTGTTTAGCTAATATTAGAAACAAACTATACATTATATGCTATCTCCCAGGATTCTTAAGTTCAGTAATAGCAGATGATAAATTCATAAATTGGTACTCTGATAAAGTAAAGAGTAATAAATTACTTGAAAATAAATATATCAAGAATATATATAACTCACATGAAAAATATATAAAAGATTTTATAGATCCCGACATTGTTAATATACTTAAACAGAGCTTCTCCTCAATTAAACCAAACTATATCCCTGTAGTTTTTAGATACGGAGCATTCGCGTCAACAACTGCATTGATAAGATCAAACGCAAATGTTGCAAATAGAATGGAATTTGAGTTATATGACTCGCCTGAAAGATTACACAATCAGTATTCAGAAAAAGAAAAAAGCATCATGCCAAAATCTGTTAGTAAAGCCAAAGATCATTCTATTGACAATGGTATGTCTTTATTTAGTCTTAATCTAACTAATAAAAATGATAATGGCCTAAGAAAAGCTATACTAAAGTTGGCACAATCATATAACCTTGATTTTAAAGTAGGTATTTCAGGGAATTTAGACCAAGCAATGACTCAAGCTTTACTACTTGGTATGGCAACTACAAAAAAAGGGGATAGTAAAGTATTAGATGAAGATCAGTTGCTATATATGACTTATCTTTATTGTATTTTTATGGCACATAGTGTTGACCATACTGTAGATGAGATACTAATGTCTGCAAACACATATTTATTTAATTCCAAAGAAGAAAAATATCCAATATTAAGTATTGACAAATTCTTTTCTAAACCTGTATTTCAACTTTCTAATGATAAAAGATTCGAAACTTTAGCAAAAAGATATCAGGAGAGTTTAAAGCCAACCTCAGAAAATCTACGCAATCCTTATATAAATAGAATAACGACTCTGTCTAATATATATGAAGATATATATAACCTTAATTGTCTGTATAGTTCACTTTCAGAAAGCTGTTTATATGATTTATTATCAACTCATAGCGAAAATCATGCTACACTTTTGGAGCAATACTCTCGTAAGAAAAAAGCTGAGATTGGTGGTGGCAAAAAAGCTGAAGAAATAAACTATAATGCTTATAATGAAATGAATCAGTATAAATGCAATTATCACGCTAAAACAAAATCTACTGGCCTACCAATAACTACATATACACCATCTCATGAAGCACAAATTAACCAAGATTATAGTTTATATAGTTCAGAAAAAGATAAATTATCATATTTAAAGTATAACTTTAAAGATAATAAGTTTGATGCGGTTTATAAAATAAAGCATAAAAAGAAAAAGAATGAAAATGGTATAATATATGCTAAAAAGCAAAATACAAGATACTGTTATGGTTATTTTAATTACAATTTTGCTGTAAGCAGAATCACAACTTTATATAGAATAAAAGATAAATTTGGTAATTATTTAGTAAATTTACACGATAATAAATATAGTTTTGCTACCCCTCATTCAGACTCTAAAATATATAGAATATCTCCGGAATTACTCAATAACAAAGAAGATTTCACAAAGGTCTCAGAGGATATTATAACATCATATTACTATCTTAACTTTGATAAACAAAAATAAGATTTAGTTAAAGATTATAATAACAATAATAAATTACACAGTCTTCAATATGAGGTTTGGGTAGGGTTATCTCATCAAGCTATAACATGTTTTTGTGTATTGGATAATTTATCAACGCAAGAATCAGCTAATGCATTTGTTGATGCATTATATTATAGCAGATTAATGCTATTATATTACGGTAAAACAATACCCTTTTTAATGATAAATGATGAGGAATGTAAAAGTTACATCGCTAAACAAAACACTTCTTATTATATACCAACTGAAGAGACTTTCAAAAAGAAGCTTATCGAAGCTTTACAAAAAGCTTCTAGTGAAGTAATAAATAGGTTTTTAATTATTCTTAATATATATAATAAATCTACAAATAATATTATTGATTTAATTACAATAAGGCTTTCAATGGTTTTATTTAAATACGAAAAACAAGAACTTAAACTAAAAGCCCTTCAATCAATTACGGATACATATAAAAAGAATGATTATACCAAAGAAATTAATTTTAGCGCTTGGTTTGAGTCTATATTTTATATTCAAAATTTATGTTTATGTCCTGAATATATTGGAGATAAAACATTAATTACTAACTTGGTTAAAGAACTAAGATCTAATTGCAGTAATTATAAGAAGATAATGATTGACCGACAAATTAAAATAGATCAATTAAATTTTTATCAAATTCTTATGAAGTTAATTCAAATATCTGTTCATAGGATAAATTCAAAACCAAAATTAACTAGAACAACATCTTTACTTTATAATATATTAAATAACCCGAAATATTTATTAATAAAAAAATTAATCAATAAATTATCTATATACAAGTACATAGAAGTAGAGAGAAATATAGATGAGGCTTTTCATAAGAAGCTAATAGGTATTGAATAAAGGTATATAGAAATAAATAAAATATACTCCAATGGTAGGGGTGACTTTTTTGAAACTATAAAATAAATATACAAAAAGGATTTAAAAAATGAAAATATATATATTTAAATTATTTTATAATTTTAATTATATTAAATATACATGAACTAGTACTTGCTAATGTAATAGTAGTTGATAAATTTGAATTAAAAAATCGCTCTAAACAAGATAATACTATTTTTTTAAACTCAAAAGATTTTTGTTCTAATGCAGTAGAACCATGTGAAAATGAAAGTAGTAATAATTGTATTTTTATACGTGAAACAATTGAAAAACCATTGAGTCGTATTAATTATTACTTAACTATCCCTATTATCTCTAAGTCAATTAAAGATTTAACTATATTATACAAATATGATAGTAATAGTGATAGCCTTCCAAAATATATAAATATATGCTTAAGTCTAGTTAGAGGTGAAAAAGATGAGACATACTATTCACAAGCTACATATAATTGGTTTCCATCCACAGAGTTATATTTGGCAGAAAGTCCAGGATACATTTTAGTAAATCGAAAAAGTAATCAAAAAGATTATGATGATGGTGAATTTTTAAAGATACAAACCCAGCAAATAGCTGATGGTTGGTCTCCAACTCATTATAAAAAGAAACTTACTATAATATAAGTTGTAAAAGTCTAGATTTGTTGTGACAGTTACCTGTTTTCGACAAGTATTCACTGTCAGCTATTACTGGTTAGTAGCTGCTAGGTATGTAAAATATTTGAACTTAAAAAAGTTTGTTCAACTGTTTGGAATTTGTCTATAATGATAACTGATAATATACCAGGTTGGTTAGGATCATGTGGAATAATAATAAAAGATAGCAAGCATACTATTCTCAGAAACTATCTACATCAGGGTATTATAGAGAATATGCTCCGTCTGAAAACTATGTCATAAGATTTATTGGCATCATACAGAAGGAATGTTGTAATGGATTATCGAAATATTGTTGATTCATACTTACAGTCATTTGGAGTAAGTACCTAGGCAAACAATATCAAAAGTATTGAAAGGATGTCGTAGAGGTAATTTTTATCCCAAGGATATTACTAGCCATCGATACAAGAGTTCTTATTATGGAATCCGTAGACTATCAAAGATAGAAAGACAAATAGAGTTAAAAATCAAAGCTAAAGCCAAGAAGATTAATAAATCGTACCCTGGTGAAAAGTTTAATATAGATACTAAGCGACTACCTGCGATAAAAGGTTCATCTCTTAGGGAATATCTATTTGTTGTTATATAGCCTACTAAGCATAAAAGTAGTACATTCTGTCATCAACTATGTTGCTAATTTATTTATAAAATCTTCAAATCTCTTTTTAGATCTCTAATTTTAGCATTAGCAATGACTATAATTTTTCTCATAACAGCTACAAGGGCTACCATCTTCTTTTTACCCTTTTCAACAAGGTCTCTATAAAATATTTCAAGTTTACCTTTACTTCTAGCAGCAGTTAATGCTGACATAAATAATATAGGTTTTAAATCAGCTCTACCGCCGTAAGTCTTTCTATAGCCAACTTTCTTGCCACTTTCATACGGATATGGAGCTACTCCTGCTAAAGAAGCCACTTGTTTACGGTTTAAGTTTCCTAACTCAGGCATCAAAGCAAGTAAAGATGTGGCTGTAGCATTTCCTAGACCAGTAACCTCTTTAACTAATAGATCTCTAGCTTTTGCTAAGTATTGGCAATCATCGACTAACTCATTTATAAGGCTTTCTATAATCATAATTTCTTGTTTATAGAACTCTATCATTCTTTGGTGAGAATCTTTTGTATATTTTTGGTCTGGTGCTTGATATCTATTTTTTTCAGCTGTTAACTGTTTTTTAATATCTTGTTTTCTAAGAATATATTTTATAAGCTTTTGCATTTTATCATCATTAGGTTGATAAAATTCTAGGTCACGGTGTCTTTCATACCCATACTTAGCTAGTCCAAAAGCATCAATATTATCTGATTTACCTAATTGACCTGTAGAGCGAATAAAATGTTTAACTATTCTAGTATTAGCTCTGTGAACAACTATATTTTTAGTTATTAAATATTCAAGTAAAGCTTTTTCATAGCCTCCGGTAGTTTCAACAACTACAAAAGATTTATCCTTGAGTATAGGATGATCTGATAAAAGTTCATCAAAGCCAGTTAAGTTATTAAGGTATTTAAAAGTCTTTTTCTTACCATGAATTGCTACTACAAAATCATTCTTTGATATATCAATACCGATGAAATTATGATACATTTTAAATATCTCCTTAGTATGTTTACAAATATTTGCGATTGTAAGCGGTCGTTAAAACCAAGCAACTATACAAACGTATTAAGGAGATAACCCAAGTACCTTGATGACAACGATTGTTTAAATCTATCCTGAACCGGTCGCTTGGGTTATAATCAAAACTATTAAAATAGTCTTGATTTAACTCCTTGGTAAACACATTATACTAAGAATTTAACTTACAATCCTGAACTCGTTTCAGGATCTCAATAAAATCAACAATTATAGTGAGATGCTGAAATAAATTCAGCATGACATTTTTATATGTGGTTAGCTATAGATGCTTACTCTAGAGAATTATATGCTGATATATTGCCTGACAAGAGTCAGTTCTCATCAGCGATGTTTCTTTATAGATTGGTTGATGAATGTCCATTATACTATAGAGATAGCTTATACTGATAAATGGTACAGAATATAAAGGCACTGCTAAACATGAGCTTGTAAAAGCTTGTAAAGACTACAAATCAATCAAAAATTTACTAAATAGCTAGACCGCAAACCACATGGTAAGGCTGAGAGAGAGTTATTAGAACTATTTTAGAAATGTGGCACGCTAAAACTATTTTTGATTCTGAAAAACAAAGAAGAACCGAATTATCTAAATTAACTATTAAAATTTAAGTTAAAAAACTTATAAACTAAGAAGTAATATTAAATTTTCTAACTATTTTCTTTATAAGCATCAGAGTATTATATAACTGCTAATATATAAGCTCATACTAGCTTTATTCTATTTATAAATACTACCTAATTTAGACTTATTCCATTGATCAATTTTAGTTTTCTCACTTTCGACATACATACCAAGGTAATAATATAAACTACCATTTTGATTTTTATTTGGTAAAAGTTCTATCGCTTTTTTATAACTATCGAAAAAAGATGCAACTGTATCTATAACGATCTTACAAACCTTCACAACATCAGCTTCATTTCCTTGAGAGAAAATGTAGTAATAATTATTTTTGATAAATACCGAAATCATATCAATATATACTTTTAGCAAATGTGATCTAAGTTGACCGGTTATACCATGTCTATTTATAACACCATAACCTTTAGACTCGGTACTAATTTCTATTAGCTTAAAGCCAAGTTCTGTTACTAGTGAAGTAATAAATGCTGGCGGAAACATCGTTTTTAAACAACTAAGCGAACCTCTTCCTATTCCAGTCATAAGTTGGGTTACAGGAGCCTCCATTATTGTTTCAGAATATTTAGCAGATAATTGACTAGCAGTATTATTACCAGCTATAGGACTTGAAGTATTTTGCTCAAATTTGAGATTATATGCTGCAATAGCATTACCTATTTTATTAAACTTTTTCAACAATATTTCAGAGTTATCAAATGCATTTTTTATTTTAACCTTAGCAGTTTCACCTAACGGTAAATCATGCTCATAGTTATTATTTTTCTTTGTATTTAAAAGACTCTTGCTTAAATTAGAATATTTTTTAAATGTATCTACATCTAAAAATGATTCTACCTGAACTCTAGTTGGTGAATTATCACTACATAAAAATGCCCATAATTTTTCTGTATCTGAAACATGAATATTTAATTGATTTAGTTTATCACTATCACTAAGCACTGATGTATCAATTTTAGATAATGCATCTCCAACTATATTATAAAGGTTTAAAATTACTTCTTTTTTACGTGTATTGGGCGTTAAATAGTAACTAGTCAACTCATTCATATTAAGATAATAGTTATAACCTTCATTACTATTTAAGACATCTATTACTGAAGCATAATGAAAAATAGCCAGGGTTATAAATGAATAATGACTAGTAATAAAACATTGATTAGACTTTTCTTGAGCTATTTGTTTTAATTTTTTACCAAAACGAGAAAAAAAATCTTGAAGTTCTCCATCTCTATTTAAAATTGCTTTAATACGATTAGCTTGCTCTACTTCAGAGCTAAATATATGGTTTGTATGGACAGCTTCTTTACTTTTAAAGTTTATCGCTAAGTTCCCCAAAGTTTCGCTTACATAATTTTTATTTGATTGTAATTTATAAATTTCCATAAAGTTATCGATTCCTCTTGAAAAAGCTAACTTTAAAACTTCTTTAGAAATAAATTTAATCATGACGACTCCTTAGAATACATTTTTATACTTATTTTTAACAAAAAACATCTAACTTATTTTTTGACTTTTGCATATCTTGTTACTTTCGGTATTGAAATACTAATAGATGAATTTATCTAAGATGTTTATGCTATGTAACAGTTTGTAACTTTTATAAATATGCTAGGCTATGAAAAATCTTTATTTTTTTATAGCAATATTTGACTAACTTATCAGTAGTTTTTTATTGTTATATTTAATCTAATATAAAGTTTGTTTACTTTAAAAAGCTATGTATGAGATTTTATTTTGATTTCTCTTAATATGTTATAGATTATATTTATTTTTTTATCGGCAGCTCTTTCTAAAAAGTGTATAATGTTGTAGGTAAAATTAAGCCTTAGTTAGCGGCTGCAGTATAGTATATAACTTATTTTTTGAACAAAATTTTATGGAGAACCTTTAATGAAATCTTTTCTTAAAAAGATTTGGAATATTTTAATGTGGGCAAGGATGACGGCTTTTCAGCTTTACTCTTTTGCAGTAATTGGTGGCTGTAGTATCCTTATAAATATTTTTGCATTTTTTAAATTACCTTTATCATGGAGAATGGCTGTTTGCTATGTATGGACTTACCTTTATTGGATAGGTATGTTAGTCTTTCTACAAGTCTTCATCCGTATAACAGGTCGTGTAAATATAGATAAAGATTATCCGTGTATCTATGTTTCTAAGCATCAATCAATGCTTGAGACTTTTATGTTTTATGGTTTGCTTGGCAAATGTCATTTTATCATGAAGCAAGAGCTTTTTGATGCTCCAATTTTTGGCCCTGCTATGAAAAACTTAGGTAGTATTGCCATAGATAGAGATAAACCAAGGGAATCATTGAAAAAAGTTGTCAGTGATGGCAAACAGAGTTTGGCTGATGGAATAAACGTTGTTATTTTCCCTGAAGGAACACGAGTTAATGTTGGTGAATACCCAGAATTTCAGCGTTCAGCAATGAAGCTAGCAGCAGATGCTAATGTATATATTATTCCTGTTGCACATAATTTTGGTAGATTTTTTCCAAGAAGGTGGGGGCAAGTTATCAAGCCTGGTATAGCTAGGATGGATTTTGGTAAGAGAATAGATCCTAGAGATTTTGACTCCAAAACTCTAACAAGCTATTGTCATAAAGTCATAACTAAGAAAACTAAAGAGTTTAATGGTTAAAGAGGCACTCAGATGAAAAAGATACTTCAACTACTATTAATAGCAAGAATGCAAATTTTTAAAATATATGCGTATATTGTGCTACTGTTATGCTGTATTCTAATGAATATAGTTGGAGTTTTAGGTGCATCTTTAAAGGTCAGGCTATTTGTCTGTTGGATATGGTCTTGCTTATACCGTTTAGGCGTACTTATTCTGCTACAAATATATGTAAAAATAGACGGAAAAGAAAATATTCCTCACTATCCGTGTATCTATGTTTCTAAGCATCAATCAATGCTTGAGACTTTTGTTTTTTATGGTCTAGTACGCAACTGCTGTTTTGTTATGAAACAAGAACTTCTTGAGAAACCCATCTTCGGTAAGACTAATACCTTTGCCGAAGCAATAGGAGTAGATAGATCTAAGGGTCTTTCAGCAATTAAGAAAGTACTTGAAGACGGTAAAGATAGGGTGATAAATAAAAATCTTAGTATCATAATATTTCCTGAGGGAACTCGAGTTCCTGTAGGTGAATACCCAAAATTTCATCGTTCAGCAATGAAACTAGCAACGGTTACAAATATACCAATTATACCTGTGGCACATAATTTTGGTGTTTATTTTGGACGTAAACAAGGAGATTTTGTTAAACCTGGTATTGCTAGAATGTCTTTTGAAAAGCCTATAGATCCTAAAAACCATTCTGTCGCTGAATTAACAGCTATGTGTTATGACATAATTAATGATAAAACAAAATCTTTTGGTGGTTAAAGTATATCTATTTAACACAAAACTCAGCAATAATTGGATTATGGTCAGATATTTTTTTACAATCTAACACCGCAGCTCTTTCAAGATTTAGGCCTCGATACAAAACAAAGTCTAAGTGATTATTCTGGAAAGATTTAACTAACTGAGGTTCATCTATAAACGCCACTCTAAAACTAAATTCACGACAAAAATCTTTTATTAGCTTGACTCGTTTTCTATTCCAAGTATTAAAATCTCCAGCAATTATAATTGGATGTTTGTATTTCTCTGGTGCTATAAATTCTTTTATCTTTTCAAACTCATACTCATAAACTTTGTTGCTTTTAAAGTTTATCGCATGGATATTTACGATGATTACTTTAGTATTGTTGATATTTAAATGTGTTATCAAAGAAGCTTTATGTGTATTTATAACTGACTCACGATAAGTTGTCAGTATTTTGACATTTTTTATCACTGGATAATGACTAACAGTCGCTACACCATAGTTATGTGAACGTAATATAATATTTGAAGCAAAATTTACATCAAATTTGTCTATAGGAAACTTACTATCATGATGATGAACAGCTTCTTGCAAGCAAAAAATATCAATATTATAGTTTAAATACACATGTCTGATAAATGCACTAAAAGCCTTAGAATCTTTATGATCTATCTTATAGGAGTTCCAACTCATCAAACAGAATTTTTTAGAATGATTATCTTTTGAATTTACTTCAAACATCTAACCACTTAGAGTTGGATTATCATAATTTTATTATATATTAAAATTATTAGATAAAATTAATTAGTTAGGATTTTGTTGCAATAAATCTCAAAACGATATAACCAAAAAATCCTGAGAGAACCGAACCTATAATTACACCTATTTTTACAGCATTAAGTAAGTAATTATCACTAAATGCAAGAACTCCTATAAACAAACTCATTGTAAAGCCTATACCACACAACAAGCTTATACCATATAATTGCAAATTTGATAAAGACTCGCCAAGTTTAAACAATTTTAATTTCTTAAAAATTGCTAATATCGAAAAAATCCCAAGCTGTTTACCAACAAATAAACCTAAAATAATACCTAGAGTAATAGGTTCAAACAGTATGGCTATATTTATACCCGCAAAACTTATACCAGCATTAGCAAATGCAAAAACTGGCAGTATAAAATAGATAACCCAAGGATGAAGTGAATCTTCCATAAAATTAGCTGGAGAGTCTTTATCATTCTCTCTAAAAGGAATACACAATGCGGTAGTAAAACCAGCTAAAGTCGCGTGTACCCCAGATTTAATTGTACAAAACCAAGCAAAAAAGCCAAGAACGACATATACTGAACTTCTATTTATCTTAAAGATACGATTACAAATAATCATCGCAACGATAAAAAGAGTTCCTAAAGATAGCGAAAGCAAAGATAAAGATTTATAGTGGTGAATTTTTTCGGACAGTATTTAGTCAAAAAATAGATGTCAAATTATCAAAAATATTTTCTATTTTAACTTTACTAAAATACACATCAGCAGGAGTCTTATATTCTAAACTTTGATGATATCTATCAGTATTATAATATTCAAAGTAATCAGTCAGAGCTTCCCTAACTTCAGCTACTGACTCAAATTCTTTTAGGTATATACATTCGTATTTAACACTTCTCCATAGACGCTCAATAAATATATTATCAAAACATCTACCTTTAGCATCCATACTAATTGAGATACCTTTATTTAGCAAGGTATTTATCCAAGCGTTTGAAGTATACTGTGCTCCTTGATCTGTATTGAAAATACCACAGCTACTACTAGCTAAAGCTCTCTTAAGAGTATCAATACAAAATTCTGCTTCTAAACTAATGCTCAACTGCCAATCAATTACATACCTACTATACCAGTCCATTATTGCTACAAGATATATATGCCCATGTTTCATACGAATATATGTTATATCTGAGCACCATACTTGGTTAGGGTAGTAAACACAAATATCATTTAGTAGATATGGATATATAATATGTTCTTGTCTAGATTTTGCGCTTGTGATTGGCTTTGGGTATATAGCTTGTAAACCCATTTTATCCATCAAGTATTTTACTTGATTTCGAGTAACATCGTATCCAAGGTTATTTAGGTATACCATAATCTTTCTAGAGCCTTCATGTGGCCTTGCTGTATAACGCTCATCTATTAGACGCATTAAGTTTTCAGTATGCTCATCTATACCTTTATACTGATAATAATATACTGATCTATTTAAGCCCAAAAGTTGACACTGTCTGACTATTGAGATATCTGGATTATTTGGTTCTATTAACATTTTCTTATCCCTACAACTCAAAATTAGATTTTTTTTTCATCCAGTCAAGCTCCACTTTGAGCCTACCAATTTCTTCGTATAGCTTTGATTTTTCTTTTTCGTCTAATAAATCTTGCTTACCTGGCGGAAGTTTACCTGAAAATAGTTGTTTTATGCTCTCTAAAGCCTGCTTCTTCCAGCTTGTAATCTGGCTAGAGTGAATTTCGTATTTACTACTGATTTGAGCTTGGGTTAATTCACCTTTTATGGCTACAACTGATACCTCATATTTAAATGCAGCACTATGAGATTTTTTCTTCTTCATTTATGTCTCCTTTTCTTATCGAAGACACCTATTTTACCTTCTTAGCTACCTGTCCGAAAAAACCGTACCACTATAATTTGGTATAAAATATTGCTATGATAGCTATTGCAGCTATATCATCAAAAATAGCTATAGTAATAACCAACAACTTTAATTTAGCAGGAACTCTTGTACCTAGTAATGCTAATATTCCTAAAGTAAATGCTATATCTGTAGCTGATGGTATTGCCCAACCATTGATAAGTTTAATATCATGATTTATTGATAAGTATATCAAACTTGGTGTCACTAACCCTGCAAATGCTGCTATGGCTGGTGTTATTACATTCGATGGCTTTGAAAGCGCACCAACGATAATTTCTCTTTTTATTTCTAAACCAATATACAAAAAATATATTGCCATTAAACCATCATTTATCCAATGCATTAGATTCTTATCAATTACTAGATTTTCAATCCCAAGTTTTACATTGATAGTTTCAAGCATTGCATAGTAGCTTGCTAGTGGCGAGTTATTGACAACAATAGCCAACAACGCCGCAGAGAAAAGAATTAAACCACCGATGAGTTCTTGATTTTTTTGGCTTGCACCCATATTTATTGGTTACTTAGGTATTTGTTTATTATTCATTATCTAATAGCTTAAGTTATAATTCTACTTATACAAAAATTATTTTTGTCATAACCACTGAAAAACCTCACAAAAGCCTGTTATGCTATAGCTCATATTAGAGAAATTAAATCTAAACGTATCAAACTAGAAAGATTTGGAATGACTAAAAAATTTAAAATCATTTTCAAAATATAAAAAGGAGAGTAAAATAAATATGTTACAAAAAAAACAACGTGAAGCACTTCTATTATCAAGTCTAGGCGGTATGCTTGAGTTTTATGATTTTATTATATACGCTCTTCTTGCTAGTTATATTTCTAAACTTTTCTTTCCTATTCAGTCAGCGATTACGTCTTTGCTAGTTGCTTTTAGCGCTTATGCTGTAGGATACCTTGCTAGACCTTTTGGTGGAGTTATTTTCGGCCATTTTGGAGATAAATATGGAAGAAAAAAGACTTTCACAATCTCAATTCTAGTTATGGCCTTAGCTACTTTTTTAATTGGTGTACTACCTACATATAATAATATTGGTATTATCGCGCCTGTTTTACTCTTACTTTGTAGGGTAGCTCAAGGCATTTCTGTAGGTGGAGAAATACCTGGGGCTATTACCTATATTGGTGAAGCAGTTCCTGACAAACGTGGCTTTATAACTGCGGTAATTTTTGGTTTCTTGGTACTTGGAGTAGCTATAGGGTTTATTGTTGAAAGTTTGCTATTAGAATTTTTTACTACTGAGAAAATGCTATCTTATGGTTGGCGTATACCTTTTATTTTAGGTGGATTATTTGGTCTTATTGCATATTACCTTAGACGTAAATTAATTGATATTGAAGATTTTAGTCCATTTATAAAAGATGAATTTTCTTTACCAATAACAAAGATGTTTCTAACGCATCGTTGGAATTTAATTTATTCAACAATAATAGTTTCTTTTGGCGCTCTTTGTTTTGTGACATTGTTTTTATTACTACCGGCCTACTTTACAACTATTCTAAATTTGCATTTAAAAAACTTCATTTGGATTAATAGTTTAGGCGTTTTTATCATTTCTATTTTTTGTGTAATTGTAGGTTTTTTTGCTGATAAAATTAACCGGTCCTTTATTCTCTTAATCAGTTTAATAGCGACTTTTGCTTTTAGCTTTATTATTTATACAATATATACTTCCTATCAAGAATTTTATTTTGTTGCTATAATTATTAGTGCTATTTTAGTAGCTCTTTGTTGGGGTAATATTCCTGCTATGCTAATCGACCTATTTAAGCAAGATGTTCGCTACACAGGCATAGGCTTTGCTTATAATTTAGGCTTTGCAGTTTTTGGAGGTCTAACACCAATGATCGTAATTAGCGCCATCAAATTTTCTGGTAATAATCTGGCTCCTGCTTATATACTTGTCATTGGAGCATTAATTACATTTATAACTATGCTTTTAAACGCTTTAATTCAAAGAAAAACTTTTACAAACTAATAGTTTTTTATGAACTACCTAAACGGTTAAAGGCCACTGGGCTTTTTGCTTTATAATATCATACTAAGACCTGCTAGAGGATACTCTACAAGCTTGTATTCCAACAGTTCTTGCTACATATCTTTGTTTAATTTGATCTAGTCCATAATTGTAAATACTGATAGCAGCATTTACATCTCTATCAATTTCTCTAGTTCCACATTTTGGATACTCAAAATTTCTAATGCCAAAGGCTTTTTACCTATATAGCTAAATACATATAAAAGTAGTATACTTTAACCTCTGACCAACTTACATCATTTTATTAAGAAAATATTAAAATTTAAAGCAGAAGGGATAAGTTTCCTAAAACTATCAAAAAATTTCAATATATGTGTTTTGTAGAAAAATGTTATTCTGCGGTTTGATCGTAGAATCCAATTTTTAAACTATATCTAAGCAAAATAGGTGAATCCTATGGTCAAGCCATAGGATTGTAAGTTAAATTCTTAGTATAATGTGTTTACCAAGGAGTTAAATCAAGACTATTTTAATAGTTTTGATTATAACCCAAGCGACCGGTTCAGGATAGATTTAAACAATCGTTGTCATCAAGGTACTTGGGTTATCTCCTTAATACGTTTGTATAGTTGCTTGGTTTTAACGACCGCTTACAATCGCAAATATTTGTAAACATACTAAGGAGATATTTAAAATGTATCATAATTTCATCGGTATTGATATATCAAAGAATGATTTTGTAGTAGCAATTCATGGTAAGAAAAAGACTTTTAAATACCTTAATAACTTAACTGGCTTTGATGAACTTTTATCAGATCATCCTATACTCAAGGATAAATCTTTTGTAGTTGTTGAAACTACCGGAGGCTATGAAAAAGCTTTACTTGAATATTTAATAACTAAAAATATAGTTGTTCACAGAGCTAATACTAGAATAGTTAAACATTTTATTCGCTCTACAGGTCAATTAGGTAAATCAGATAATATTGATGCTTTTGGACTAGCTAAGTATGGGTATGAAAGACACCGTGACCTAGAATTTTATCAACCTAATGATGATAAAATGCAAAAGCTTATAAAATATATTCTTAGAAAACAAGATATTAAAAAACAGTTAACAGCTGAAAAAAATAGATATCAAGCACCAGACCAAAAATATACAAAAGATTCTCACCAAAGAATGATAGAGTTCTATAAACAAGAAATTATGATTATAGAAAGCCTTATAAATGAGTTAGTCGATGATTGCCAATACTTAGCAAAAGCTAGAGATCTATTAGTTAAAGAGGTTACTGGTCTAGGAAATGCTACAGCCACATCTTTACTTGCTTTGATGCCTGAGTTAGGAAACTTAAACCGTAAACAAGTGGCTTCTTTAGCAGGAGTAGCTCCATATCCGTATGAAAGTGGCAAGAAAGTTGGCTATAGAAAGACTTACGGCGGTAGAGCTGATTTAAAACCTATATTATTTATGTCAGCATTAACTGCTGCTAGAAGTAAAGGTAAACTTGGAATATTTTATAGAGACCTTGTTGAAAAGGGTAAAAAGAAGATGGTAGCCCTTGTAGCTGTTATGAGAAAAATTATAGTCATTGCTAATGCTAAAATTAGAGATCTAAAAAGAGATTTGAAGATTTTATAAATAAATTAGCAACATAGTTGATGACAGAATGTACTACTTTTATGCCTAGTAGGCTATATATAATCATCAAAGAACCCATCAAAGGAAAATGTTTGTGGACGTAAACCACACATTACTTGATGGTAAAAAAATCTGGATGGAGAAGGTTGATAAACTCAAGCTGACTTGACAGTAAATACTTGTCTAAAACAAGTAACTGTCACATTAGGTCTAGACTTTTACAAGTTAGTTAAGTTAATTTCATCAGCTTCCAATAGTCTAAGTTAAAAAATATTACATGGGTCACATTGAATCGGAGGTTTTTCTTTTTCAGGATAAATCATATCCAGGAATTTTTTATAATCCTCTATCGTCAAGTCAGTCACTTGCTGATATCGATAAATTAAAATCCTATTTATAACCTCCAGATCCTTATCAGTCAAAAACTAAGTTTCTTTCTTTACTTGAAATTTGTGAATTTGCATGATTTTATTATTATAATCTAAGCGATCTTTAATTTTATGCGCTAACTGTAGTGCTTCTGAAATATAGGAAGATTCGCGTGAACATACTTTTGCTATCAAAACCCCACCTTCCATATTCAATTTCTCAATATTCTTAGAGATGTGAGGATTAACCTCAGTGGGGAAAACATTAGTATTATATTTTAAAACATAAACACGCCCGTTTAGTGATTGAATGAATTTGTTAATTATATCTCCCCATCCTTCTCCTTTTTTTTCAAGAAAATTATTTTTTGCTTTATCTTTATTAAATTTAAAATAATCAAGAAAAGCATTTTTTTCTTTAGACGAACTTGATTTTTCATCTTTGATAAATTTAAAATAAGGGTTCCCGTTTTTAACATTAAATTCGAGTTTTGTAGTTGGATCTTTCTTAGCCTTTTCATAAGCTTCTATTGTTCGTTTCTCTGCAATCCCTACTACTTCAATTCTAGCTAAATCAATCGAAGGCCATCCAGATTCTGAAATACATTTCCACAATGCATATTTTGCAACAACCCTAAAAGATAATCCAATTTCACAGAGCAACGGTCCAACATATGCAGACTGTATTGCAAATGTATAAGATTCTCTATTATCTCGCTTAGCTAGCATTAAGTTAAATATTGTCGATTTATCAGAAATATTAGAACGTTTAAGTCTACCTTGTTTTAAATCAATCATAGCTGATTCTCTTAATCTATTTAGTTGTGCTTCATTATATTCAGAATCGTTGATAGTTAAACTAAACATTATAGTCCCTTTTGTACTAAATGTTGTTTTTACTTGGACATCCCACGGCAGTATTTTTTTAAGATTTTTCATAATAGAATCACAGAATTGAACATCTGGATCTTGGAATAACATATCCTTATTAATGTTTAAAAACATTTGTAATTTCCTTAGTTAGTGGTAGAGTAACAAAACGTGTAAAATTCGGTCATATCACTGCTAGATTGTACTCTCAATGTTTATGTTGATTCCGAAGTGTGCCTCAATTAGGAGTTAAATAATTTAAACATTTTTAGGTCTATTGTTCAATAGATTAACATATTTTTGCAAATCATCCTCAGTAACAATATCAAAATTAGTTCCTTTAGGAATAAACTCTCTAAGCAATCCATTAATGCTCTCACTAGAGCCTCTCTGCTAACAAGCCATATGCCCTAGCAAATTAAAACGTCATAGCAGTTCCTTTTTCGATACCTTGATGAGAAGCAAATTCCTTACCGCTATCATATATTATGCTAATATATAGTTTAGTTGGCAAATTGCTAAATTCATCAAGCATTGCTTCAAGTACTGATTGTGCACACTTACTACGAAGTTTTGCTACCTCTGCTACAGCATAACCTTCTTCTAACAAAGTTTCTATCTTAATTAGCTCTTCATAATCTATGTTGATTATATCTTTTCATAGTTGCATATTTTTTACTTATAAAATATGAAAAATTACATGGTTTTAACAACTACTTTGTCACAGTTATATTTAGAATTTGGGAGCTAAAGCTTTTCCGTCTGAAAAGACGGAGGTGTTAGCCACCAAAAAGACAATAAAAAAGAATTTAAAATTAAAATACAAATCAAATAATGATATTTTTTGGTTACTTGAATAGGCCGTTTATTTTTTACGATGATTTATAACTTTTTCTAGTGTAGCAAAACACTTACCAGATTTAATTAACTCTAAAATAACTTGTGTATTTTGCTTTAAATTATCTCTATCATAAAGTTTCATTAGCATAGCTACATTCACAGCAACCGCAGCGTTATGAGCTTCCTTACCTTTACCTGTAAGTATTTGTTTTATAATATCTCTATTTTCCTCTGGTAAACCACCTTCAAGCTCTTTAATAGTAAAAGTATCTATACCAAAATCATGCGGTGAAACTACATATTGATTAATTTTATCACCTTTTATCTCAGCAACATAAGTAACGCCATGTACTGCAACTTCATCTAAACCACTTCCGTATACTACAACTGCTCGTTCTACCCCTAGGTTAATTAAAGTTTTTGCCATTGGCAAAATTAAGTCTTTCGTATAAACTCCTATAACAACCTTATTTGGCCTTGCTGGATTTATTAGAGGCCCTAGAATATTAAATATAGTTCTAGTTTTTAGAATAGCTCTAGCTTGTTTTATATAGCTAAAACCTTGGCTATAAAAGGGCGCAAATAAAAAGCCTAAATTATATTTTTCAAGACACTCTTTGGTTTGTTGAGGTGATAATTCTATATTTACACCAAAAGTTTCCAAAAGATCAAAAGAACCAGATTTACTTGATACGCTACGACCACCATGTTTAGCTACTTTGTAGCCTGCAGCTGCAGCAACTATAGCCGCAGTTGTAGAAATATTAATAGTATTAAATCCATCTCCACCTGTACCAACTATACTTGCTAAATCATCATTTATTTTTGGAAACTCTACAGTATTATCAAGCAAAGCCTGTGCTGCTGCAGCTATTTCTATGGCTGTTTCTTTTTTTAATTTAAGCGCAGTTAATATACTGGTCTGCAAAGCTAATTCTATTTCACCTTTTATAAAATAATCAAAAAGCTGGTAACTTTCTTGATAACTAAGATCTTCTAAATTATAGAGTTTATCAATGATAATTCTTAAATTACTCATTGTTGTATCCATTTAACTATATTATCTAAGAGTTTAGAACCATGTATAGTCATTATCGATTCAGGATGAAATTGTAGGCCACAAACTTTATTTTTATCATCTACTACAGCCATTATTAGATCATTAACTTCTGCTACAGTTTCTAAGCCTGTTGGCACTTTTATAGCCACTAAGGAGTGATATCTTGCTACATTTAAAGGTGATTCTAAACCTTTAAAAATATCATGCTTTATAAATTTTACTTTAGCTGTTTTACCATGAATTATTTCATTAGCATGTGAAACTATACCACCATAAGCCTCTACTATAGCTTGATGCCCTAAACAAATACCTATTATAGGAACTTTACCTTTAAGTATTGAGATTAGATCAACTATACATCCTGCACTAGCTGGATTACCAGGGCCTGGAGATATTACAACTATAGGGTTTTCTACGGAATTTATTTTATCTAATAAAACATCTAAATATAAATTATTTCTAAATACCTCAACATGATTCCCTAGAACTCTAAACTCATCAACCAAATTATAAGAAAATGAATCAAAGTTATCTATAAATATAATATTAGCCATTGTTACACTCCATGTACATTGTTGATAGCTGATATTACAGCCTGCGCTTTTGTCCTAGTCTCATCAGCTTCTGCTATTGGTATAGAATCCAAAACTACACCTGCACCAGCTTGAATTTCGGCAATTTGATCTTCCACATAAGCAGAACGTATAACTATACAACTATCTAAATCCCCATAGCCATTAAAGTAACCTATCGCCCCACCATAACCACCTCTTGTTTGCTTTTCAACTTCTGATATTAGCTGCATAGCTTTTATTTTTGGAGCTCCTGTCAAAGTACCCATATTCATAGAAGCTTGATAAGCATGTAAGGCATCTAAATCATCAGCAAGTTGACCTACTACTCTAGATACTAAATGCATCACATGACTATATCTATCAACTTTCAAAAGATCTGCTACATAGCGAGTACCAGTTTTTGATATTCTTGCAACATCATTGCGAGCTAAATCAACAAGCATCATATGTTCGGCATTTTCTTTTGCATCTAATCTAAGCTCTAGTTCAATTCTACTATCTAAATCATGATTTATACTTCCATCAGGGTTTTTAGCTCTTCTGCGTGTACCTGCTATAGGATAGATTTCTACTTGATTAGTATCTTTTTGATATTTTAAAGCACTCTCAGGTGATGCTCCAAAAAGGATAAAATCCTCATCTTGCATATAAAACATATATGGACTAGGGTTAGTTCGTTTAAGTTCTTTATAAACTTCTAGAGAATTTTGACATGGCAAAAAGAAACTTCTTGATGGCACTACTTGGAATATATCACCATTGATAATATGTGCTTTTAGCTTGTCTACAATACTACAAAAATCTCTATCATTTAGAGATTCATTAGGTTGTAAATTTTTAAATTTTTCAATTTTTACTTTAATATCATTATTTATGTTTTGTTTAATTGCTTCAACACTACTCTCTAACTCATTTATTGTTTTATGCGCAAAACTATTTATTTGGATAAAAGTTTTTTGCTCTTGGTGGTCACTAACTAGTATTGTATCAGCAAGATAAAACACATAATCAGGACACTTATTTTTACGTTTAACTTTACCTATATCCTCAAAACTTGCGACAACATCATAAGCAAACAATCCTGCTAAGAAAATACTAAACTCATTAAATATCTCAAAACTATCTTTTATAAATCTCAAAGCATCAAATACCGATGGTTTTTTTAGTTTTTGGTGTTCGCTAAGTAGATAATCTTTAATAAACTCAAATGTTAAAACTAACTGGTTATTATCATACTTGTAATCAGCACCTTCTTTGATATTTTCCTGTATAGCCTTTAGAGCATATTCACCATTTTTAGATAAAGCTTTAATAAACACTTTATTTTTAAAACAAGCTATGCGTAAAGCGCTATTAAGTACTAAGATACTTTTGAGCTTATCTTTTGTGTCTATTTCTGCTGATTCTAATAAAATAGTGTTTTTTTTATTTGTACATAAATTAGCAAAACATTTATTTAAATCTTCTTGATACTCTATATTATAAATATGCGATGCTAAAAATTTTTCTGGCTCTTTAACTGACATTTATTCACCTATTTTTGATATTTTCACTAAATATTTCTTTTACTCTTGAAGGACAATCTTTTAAAGCATTAGAACATCTAGTTACCGTACAAATACTAATACCTATTTCTTTAGATATTTCCCTTTGAGATTTAGATTTTTTTATAAGTTCTTTGGTTAGAAGCACTCTCTTACTTAACTGTTCTTTCTCCTCTTTAGTTAATAAAAAATCACAAATAATATTAATATCTTGTGGATCTGAATTTTCAGATAAAATGTTTATTAATTGTAGCCAACCATTATTAGTTATATTCATATGTTTAAAATTATTATGTATTTTTGTAATGTTACATCATTACAATATAAATAACAACAATTTATCAGTAAGCTTTTTATGCTAATTTTTAAATATAAAGTTTTGGACTTGCTAATAAACTTTTGTAGTTTTTAAGTTTCAGCTTTTGATTTAACTCAGCCAAATTGTGGTTATGTGAATAGAGACTAAACCAATAATTTTAATTACAATCCGATAAATATAAAAAACAGTCTTTAAAGTAAAAAATAACTTCTACCTTTATGAAAATGATAAATAATAAATTTTTTAATTGCAGCTAACTACATATAAAAATGTCATGCTGAATACTGGATCAAGTCCAGCACATGTTTATTTCAGCATCTCACTATAAGTATTGATTTTATTGAGATCCTGAAACGAGTTCAGGATTGTGACAGAATGTACTACTTTTATGCCTAGTAGGCCATAGTTTGAAGTTCTTAAGAAGATCTTGTTTGGATTAATTATCTTAAAACTTAAATAGATTAAGGTCTAGATCAAGATATCAGAAGTAAAAAGGGGAAAACTGAGTTTTAAGAACTAGACCTTAATATGAATATGGCGGAATGGACGGGACTCGAACCCGCGACCCCCTGCGTGACAGGCAGGTATTCTAACCAACTGAACTACCACTCCGTTATGGTGCCGACTGCCGGAATCGAACTGGCGACCTACTGATTACAAGTCAGTTGCTCTACCTATTGAGCTAAGTCGGCGACTATGAGTAAGTATTATAGCTTTTTTTAGAATGCTGTCAACAATGTTTTAGAAATTTTTTTAATTTAATGGAATTATATCGTATTGATTGTATATATGGCTGTTTTCTACTTTTAGATGGATGTTTTTTTGTATTTCTAATTCTAATTCTGCAAGCCAGATAGATTCTTCTTTTTCAATATAATCAATAATTTTTTCACAAGAAATTAGTAAAAAATTATTATAGGTTGGATAATTTTTTGATTCTGACTTTATTTCTCTAAAAATATCGTAGCAAATTGTTTGTAATGTTTTAACACTTCCTTTACCATTACAATGTTCACATGGCTGACATAAAGTCCTAAGCAAACTTTCATGGACTCTTTTACGCGTCATTTCGACTAATCCTAACTCAGAAATATTACTTACGCTAGTCTTAGCCTTATCAAGCTCTAATTCTTTCTTTAAGGCCTCTAAAACTTGTATTTTATGTGACTGATCCATCATATCAATAAAATCTATAATTATTATGCCACCTAAATTTCTTAATCTTAACTGCCTTGCTAACTCTTTTGTAGCTTCTAGATTTGTTTTAAATATAGTCTCTTCAAGATTTTTTGTGCCGATAAAACCGCCAGTATTGATATCGATAGTTATCATCGCTTCTGTTTGTTCGATAACTAAATAGCCACCTGATTTTAGATATACAGTCTTATCTAAAGCTTTGTTTATTTCGTTTTCAATATCATATTCTTCAAAGATATTATGTTTTTGATAGAGTTCTATTTTGTCTCTCAAACCAGGAATGTATTTATCTGCAAAATGACAAATTTCCTTGTACGAATCAATATTATCTACAAGAATTTTATCTAGATTATCATTAGCAAATATATTGATAGTTTTGATTATTAAACTAAAATCTTCATAAACAACTCCAGGCTTAATGATTGTACTAGAAATATCTAAAATATCTTGCCATAAATTATTCAAAAATTTTATATCATTTTCTAACTCTTCATAACTAGCACCTTCAGCAGCTGTCCTTAGAATATATCCACGTGGATTTTCACTTTGAGTAATTTTTTTGATTGATTCTACCAATCGTTGCTTTTCTTGTTCATTAGTTATTTTAAGTGAGATACCTATATGATCTAAGTCAGGTAAAAAAACTAAAAAACGCGAAGATACTGATAAATGAGATGTTAATTTTACACCTTTATTACCGATACTTTCTTTGACTACTTGGACTAGAACTTCTTGACCTTCACGTAACCATTTATTTATATCTTCAGTATTTAATTTTTTGAGTTTAAAGTTCTCATCTGAGTCATCATCTTCTTTTTCTAAAGGTATAACTTCAGATAGATGTAAAAATCCAGCTTTTTCTAAACCAATATCTACAAAGGCTGCTTGCATACCTGGTAGTACTCTTATTATTTTCCCTTTATAGATATTTCCAACAATCCTCTTTTGATTATCTCTTTCTATCAAAATTTCCTTGAGGATATTATTTTCTTTTATGGCTATTCTTTGCTCATATTTGTTTATATTTAAAAAGATTTCTGTATTAAATGACATTAGAATAAATATTTTTTAATTTTATTAACATCAATTATAAAGAAAAAAAATTATTTTCATATTTTTGAGTATTCTTTCTATTATTTATTATATATAAACTTTATTTTCTTAGTTTTATATTATTATTTATTATGTGAGTATTTTACTGTGGATAACTTTGTGAAATATAGAGATATCAAGTTATAGGCATAGATGAAAATAAATGTATAAGCGTGTAAAAAAGTAGTAAAAAAGATCTGAATAAAAATGTGGATAAAAAATTATCAAATTTATTAACAGAAATATTAACATATTTGTGAATAACTTATTAAACAACTATTTGGACAAAAAATAAACAAATTAATTAACATAATTATCCACAGGTATGCTTAATTATGATTGCTTATTTATTTTTATTGCAATAAAATCTTACTCATTCAATTAATACTTTTGCCTAGATTTGGCTATCCTTGATATTTTAAGGGTTGTTGGGATATTTTTTTATTATGACTACATGGGATAAATGTTTAAAAAAGATAAAAAAAA